>JAWSVC010000018.1:0-43774 GCA_033852075.1 Gammaproteobacteria bacterium
CACTACTGTCCGGGGAATTAATACCGTTCGTGCTGAGCGCGAAGCAGTCGAAGTATGAAACGGTATTAATTCAACTATTTACTATCACCCTTCGACTGCTCGTTCCTCGCGCTCAGGATGAACGGAGCTTTTAATTCTTAATAGCTATATATCCGTAATATCATTGCACGATAATGCTTTCCAGAAAACTGCCATATTTTCCCCGGACAGTAGTGGGATCAAGTCCGGGATGACGACGTGTACTAAATTTACCGTCATACTGGCGGAGGCCGGTATCCAATAATATTAACTCATAAACGGCTTAAGTGCCTGACTAACCGTGCTACTCATATGGCGCAGGAATATAGTTCCCATGTTCGGCATATATTTGGTTGGATCAAAACTGCCGATGGAGATAATTCCATAACGCCTTTCGCTTTCCAGTGGTATAAGTGCTGCCGATGCAATGCGTGCTGCATTGTCACGGAACAGATAAGTAAGTTGTTCTTTTTTCAGGCGCCCACAGATTGGGCGACGGCTGTTGAATAGGGTTTCAAAGGCCTTTAACCCAGGATCAGAACTTGGTACTAATTCCGGGTGGATTTCATCTTCTTTTTCGTCTTTGGCAAATAGACGGATAGAAACCAGATCTGCCCCAAATTCATTGCGTAAAACATCCTGTACCGCGAGTAGCACATCGTCCAGATCAGTGGCAGCAATGAGCTCTAGAGTTAGGCGATGCAGCTTGTCATTGAGAGTGTCATTTTCGCGTGCAATCTCGACAATCTCTTTAAGTTTTTGTCGATAGGCGCGGTTTTTGTCTTTAAGGACTTCGATTTGACGTTCGATCAAAGAGATGGCACCACCGCAGCTATGTGGTATTTCTAGTTCTTCGATCAGATTTTCATGATTGGTAAAGAAATCCGGGTTCTTTTTGAGATAATCTACAACATCCTGTTCTTTGAGCGGTTTGCTCTTAACTCCCTTTTTTTGGGTCATATCTCCATTACTCCTTCAAATACAACTGTAGCAGGTCCTGTCATCATAACAGGTGTATCGCCACCTTCCCAACTTATTACCAGTTTACCGCCAGGCAGAGTTACATTTACATTGCTATCTAGCAGCCCGCGGGTGATTCCTGCAACAACAGCGGCGCACGCACCGGTACCGCATGCAAGAGTTTCGCCGCAACCACGTTCAAAGACGCGAAGTTTAATATTTTCGCGATCAACAACCTGCATAAAGCCAGCATTTACACGGTTTGGAAATAACTCGTGTTTTTCAATCTTTGGTCCCAGCCATAATACTGGAGCAGAGCTTACATCACTTGCCAGTGTCACAGCGTGTGGGTTGCCCATAGAAACGGCTGAAATCTCGATGTTTTCGCCTTCAACCTCAATCTGATATGTTGCTTGCTGTTCTTTAGCTGTGAATGGAAGGGATTCAGGGGCGAGGTTTGGCGCGCCCATGTTTACCGTAACATCATCACCCTTAAGGATTAAAATGATATTACCGTTTTTGGTTTCAACCGGGATCTCTCTTTTTTCGGTAAGCCCTTTTTCTTTTACAAAACGAGCAAAGCAACGTGCGCCATTACCACATTGTTCAACTTCGCTACCATCGGCATTGAAGATGCGATAGCGAAAATCAACTCCTGCTGATCTTGGCTTTTCCACTAATAAGAGTTGATCACATCCAACTCCAAATTTACGATCTGCAATTTCGCGGATTTGGCTATTTGTAAGTGAAATCTGTTGATTTATGGCGTCGATGACTACAAAGTCATTTCCCAGGCCGTGCATCTTTGTGAATTTTAATTGCATCTTTTATATATACTCTTTTTGTTACGACCCTTCGGCTACGCTCAGGGATCTTAATGTATGCTTACTTAATAAAGCCTCCTGAGCGTAGCCGAAGGGTTGGTCATTACCTAACTTTTATAATATTAATACTGTGGCTGATATGTAAAGGTAAAATAATATACTGCAGATATAAACAAAATCATTACGATTAGCCAAAAGTAATTTAGGTGTCCTGAGCCTGAACCACGCTTAGAAAATTTGGTTATCTTTCCTCGTATTACCACGGCCATTATCACCGCCGGTATTATTAATAGCAGCAGATACTTCATTTATGGAAGCAATTTTTCCGCAGCAAACATCTCGGCTATGGTTTCGCGTTGGCGAATGACAAAGGTAGAACCATTATCCAGCATGATCTCAGCAACTTTTGGTCTGGAGTTGTAGTTGGAGCTCATGGCAAATCCGTAAGCACCAGCAGAACAAACTGCCAGGATATCTCCAGGCTCGATAGCAAGTTCACGCCCTTTTCCTAAAAAGTCACCGGTTTCGCAAACAGGCCCTACCACGTCATAAGAGCATGTTTTTGCAGAGCTGTTTTCTTGCAAAGGAATAATGCGTTGCCATGCGCTATAAAGTGACGGACGAATTAAATCGTTCATTGCGCCATCGACAATAGCGAAGTTTTTCTCTTCATTTGATTTTAAGAACTCAACGGTGGTTAGAAAATATCCTGCATTACCAATAATTGAGCGTCCTGGTTCAACAATTATCTCCAAACCTTGCTCTGAAAGTGCGGCAACAAGTCGTTTAGCATATTCACTTTTTGCCGGAGGAGTTTCGTCGTCGTAGCAGATCCCAAGGCCTCCGCCAATGTCGATATGGTGCAGATTTATGCCGTTTTCTTTTAGTTTATCCATAAGGATAATTAGCTTATCAATCGCATCAAAGTATGGAGAGTCATCTGTAAGTTGTGATCCGATATGACAGTCAACGCCTGTGATCTCAATGCTATCCATTTTGCTGGCATCGATGTAGATTCTTAACGCCTCATCGATATCGATTCCAAATTTATTTTCTTTAAGACCAGTAGAGATATATGGATGAGTCTTTGCATCAATATTTGGATTTACACGTAATGAGATAGGTGCCTTAACTCCCATAGATGCGGCAACATTATTTACGCGATAAAGCTCTTGTTCTGACTCAATGTTGATGCACTTTATACCAACTTCAAGTGCTCTTTTAATTTCAGTTTCTTTTTTGCCTACGCCAGAGAAAATGATCTTTGTTGGATCACCTTTAGCTGCCAAAACGCGTTCCAGCTCACCAATGGAAACGATATCAAAGCCTGATCCAAGTTTGGCAAGAAGATTTAAGATGGCAATGTTTGAATTGGCTTTAACCGCATAACAAACAAGGTGCGGAGCTGTTCCAAATGCCTGGTCATACTCAGTCCATGATTCTTCAATAGAACTTTTTGAATATACATAGCATGGTGTACCAAATTTTTTGGCTACGTTATTAAGGTTTATGCCCTCAAGGAATAACGAGTTATCTTGATAGTAATGTTTAGCTTCGCTCATTTGTGGTTACCGCTTAAATTAATTTGTTTGTTCAGTCTGGTTTTTGCTGGTTTTGTTCTCTTTATAGAGATCCCCTTTTTGACCGCATCCGGTAAGGCAGCAAAAGACAATAATGTATAAAAAAAATCTGGATTTCATAAGCTTCTATAAAGACGTTAGTGTTTTGTTGATTTTACATTAACCGTAGTATTTATGAAATATGCTTGTGATCGGATTTGCAGTTATCTTTTAAACCTTCTTTGTTATCTGCTTAATGCATTTTCCTTTAAATATCCTATTCTTAAATAAATAGGGTGTGATTCAGAGAATTATAAAATGGCAATGGATATTATAAGCAAGGTATGTAGTTCAGAGCACGTTCATTCAACCGTGTTTGAAGATTGGAGCGTGATGGTTGTTGATGAAAATTGGAAACATCGGCAAAAACTGACCAACGTACTGACCCCCTTTTTTAAAAAGGTTGAGCTGATTTTTGATGTTAAAGATGCTGTAGAACGCATTAATCAGCAAGATGATAATATCGACTTGGTGTTGTTTGGAATCTCGCCAACAGAAAAAGAGACTGCTGTGTGGACGGCAAATCTAGAGGGGTTAGATAACAAACCAAAGGTTGTGTGTTGTGCCGATTATATTTTTGAAGAGGTAAAATCTGCAGCAAATGCCATTGCAGCTGATGGTTGTTTGGCAATAAGTCAAAGAGATGAACAGGTGATGGAACGATTGGCTGATGCAATTGGTGAGAAGTTTTCTATGCCTGATGAAACCTTAGCTTCTCAAAAAGATGATCAATCAGAGTCGAAAGAGATTATTGAGGATGTTGTTGAAGATTCTGTTGTTGATGAGCCTGCTATTATTGAAGAGGCAGAACAAGCTGTTGAAGAACCTGTTGATGCAGATGATGCAGTTACATCTTTAATTAAAGACGCTATTCCAATGCCAGAATCTTCTTCTATAGTTTTGGATTTGCGAGAATTATTTGCGCGAAATAAGCGTACTAGAGCCGAAGAGATAGAGGATGTTGTTGATGTCGATTATAAGCTTAAAAATCGAGTGCTCAAAGCTGTTGTGGCTAATTTTTTTGGGGTTAAAGTAAAGACCAAGATAGCTTCAATTTCCCATGCGGTAAACCTTGTTGGAATGAAGCCGGTAGTCAATTTTATAAATCTAATTTCTCTGAATAGCGCTTCTGCTGTTAGAACCGGAAAGATAACAGATTTTGCTTATAAATATTGGAAATATGCGCTTGCAAACGGTATTGCGTGTGTGAACCTACATCCACATATTGCATCAAAATGGTTAGAGTTTGATTCTAGCGATGCCTTTATGCTTGGTGCGCTGCATAATCTTGGGATTTTACTGATGGCAAAGGAATTTCCAGATGAATATCCTAATATGATGTTGGAATTTTGGCGAAAGCATCACTCAGGAGAGGGGCAGGTTGAACTTGAGAAAGAAGAATTTGGATTCAATCATGCTCAGGTTAGCGCTGTGGTGGCAAAAGAGTGGCAGATGCCGCAAGAGTTTCAAGAAGCAATAATAAATCACCATGATTTGTTATATAAAGGCAGTGATGAAAAACAAAATGCTCTTCATGCCATGCTAGTGATGTCAAACTATATGACCAATCATTACTTGTTTAATAACTTTGATTTTACTTTGCTGAATAAAGATGTAGAGTCACTGGCTAAGCTATATGGTAAAGATCTTGATTCACTAAAGAAAATGAAGGAGCTTATTCGCTCTCAGCTTATGGCGAATATAAATCTGATTGGGTAATATTAAACTGCCCGCACGTGGAGTGTGGGCAGTGTATCGTTATGAAATATTTTAGAGTTTATTATTTAATCTCAATTTGACGTTTTACCTGTTTGTCCGCTTTAGGAATTGATACGGCCAAAACCCCGTTTTCATATTTGGCTTCGATTTTTTCATCGTCGATGGTTTCCGGTAATTTAAAAGATCTGTAATAAGAACCATAGAATCTTTCGACACGATGAACCTTTTTGTTTTCTTCTTCAGTGGTTACAGTGTTTTCGCGTTGACCACTGATGGATAGGGTTCCATCTTTATAAGATATTTCGATATCTTTTTTGTGAACCCCTGGGATGTCTGCGGTTAAAAGATAGCGTTCATTATCTTCAATAATGTCGACTCTTGGTGTCCAACTACCGGTTTCAGTACTTTCGCCATGATCAAAAAGATCTACGCCAAATGCGTCATTGACCATAGAGTTAAGTCTGTAAAGATTATGTAGCGGATCAAATTTTGTAATGTTCATGGTATTGACCTCCATTAATTTGTTACGGCTTTTACAACATACAACTAACTAATATTCCCGGGTCTTACTTAATAGATGTGGTCGATTTTTGAAATTTCAAGGGGGAAAGAAAAATAAAACAGCGCTATCCATATGCTCGGTTTGTACATGGTGTTATTGTTTTGTGGGATTAATGCCTTTGCAGTACTAAATCCCGCTCACTTTTATCCATATCTGCCAATTTTCTTACAGACTTAAAAAACTTTGCAAAATCATCTTCGTTATCGCGCAGCAAGCGTGTCAAAACCGGAACATGCTGAGTGTACGTTGTTAATAATGCGAGTTTGGCATTGTTAAGATTGGTGTTAAACCAACGATCGTATCCGGAATATCCATTCCAGCTTACTTTTAGGTTTTTATAATCTTCGAGTAGCTGGCTAAATATTAACCGTTTTTTGGCTAGTTTTTGCTTGTTCGGTATGGGAGCTTGATACAAAAATTCTAGCTTAGATCTGGTTGCAAGAATTATAGATAAAAATTGTTGGTGACGTTTTTGCCGTTTTAAGAAAGCGTTTAGTTTTTCGATATCCTTTTTGGAGGTTAACCACTTTTTTATACCTTCTAATTCAACGGTTACTGCAACTGATTCATTGAAGGTAGTATCATTGTGTGCATAGATTTTCTGGTGTGTAAGTTCGTGGAAAATCAGTCCGGCCAATCTGGTGTCGGGCCAGCTGAGCATGGTGTTTAGTACGGGATCATCAAACCAGCCTAGTGAAGAAAATGCTGCAATTTCGCCAATATAGGTTTCATAACCTTGCTTTTGTAGATCGGCGGCAAATTCTTCAGCATTTCTTTTGGCAAAAAAGGTTCTGTAGTTCATGCATCCGACAATGATAAAACACGATTGGTATGGTGATAACGAAAGTTTTGGTGTTGCAGTGACGCTCCACATCACATAATCGCGGCCAAGATCTGCATATTTGGTGTAGCTGTCGTTCTTGGGTAGATCTAGATTTGATTCTGCGAATTTTTTTGCCTCGATTATCAGTTTTAATTTATGCGCAAGCTTGTCAGTGGTGTCGGGGCTTTTAATTATGGAATCAATTGGTTTTGTATTGCTGTGGATTTCCAGATGTCCGCCGATAAGGTGGGAGTAATAGCCAATAGATGAGCAACCACTGCATAAAACAGTTATAATCACAGCAGTGATGCAGATGTATTTGCGGGTGATTCCGGTCATGTTTGTGTAAATCCATTTGATTAATTTCATATCAATAGTAACACGGGTTATATAAAACATATGAAGATATATCTTGTAGGTGGAGCGGTTCGGGAAAAACTACTTAATCATCCGGTTAAAGATCGGGATTGGGTGGTGGTTGGTGCTGATCCACAGCAATTATTGGATCAAGGATATATCTCTGTTGGTAAGGATTTTCCTGTATTTTTGCACCCGGAAACCAAAGAAGAATATGCGCTGGCACGTACCGAGCGTAAAACAGGTCCTGGTTATCATGGGTTTGCATTTTATGCGGAATCTACGGTTACTTTGGAGGAAGATCTGGCTCGTCGTGACCTGACTATCAATGCTATGGCTATGGATGGGGAAGGTAATATCATTGATCCATATAACGGTCAAAGTGATTTGAAAAACAGAGTCCTGCGTCATGTATCTCCCGCGTTTGCTGAAGATCCGGTGCGAATATTGCGTATAGCGCGTTTTGCCGCGCGTTATAGTCACCTTGGTTTTACCGTTGCTGAAGAGACCATTGAGCTTATCAAGACTATGGTTGCAGCTGGTGAAGTGGATGCACTGGTTCCAGAGCGCGTTTGGGCTGAAACCGAAAAGGCGTTGGGGGAGAAGACTCCTGAGATCTTCTTTGAGACCTTAAGAGAAGGAGGTGCGTTAAAGCGAGTATATCCTGAAATTGATGCGATGTTTGGTGTGCCACAACCGGAAAAGTATCACCCAGAGATAGATACAGGGGTGCATTCACTTTTGGTATTAAAGAAAGCAGCAGATCTGACCGTAGATAAAGAGGTTCGTTTTGCTGCGCTGGTGCATGATTTAGGAAAGGCTGTTACACCGATTGAAGAGTTGCCAAGTCATCACGGGCATGAAGAAAGGGGAGAGGCTTTGGTTAAGCAGCTTTGTGAAAGGATTCGTTGCCCAAAGTCTTATCGTGAGATCGCAATGTTTGCAGCAAAGTATCATTCCCATGTTCATAGAAGCGAAGAGCTGCAGTCTAAAACACTACTAAAACTATTTAATGCTATAGATGCAATAAGGCGTCCGGAACGGATAGAAAAGATGATTTATATCTGTATTGCTGATGCACGTGGACGCTATGGTTTTGAGGATGTCGAATATAAAAGTAAAGATTATATTCTGGCCGCACATCAGGCAGTGCTTGCTGTTGATACCAAGGTAATTGCCCGTTCCGGACTGGAAGGTAAAGCTATTGCTGAAGAGATTCATCGCCAAAGGCTAAGGGCTATTGATGCGGTGAAGAAAGGGTAGCTTTACGTTATAACGGCGAAGGCCGGACTTGTTAATTTCCATATTTTTCCTGCTCAAATCAAAGCGTCTACAAGTGCCATACGTAATTTAATTGTTGAGGCTACTGGGCAGGATTCTTCGATTTTTGCAGGAGAAATCTGGTAATATTTGTGATAACTATTAAATAAACAAATAAATCAGATATATCCCCATAGCGACCCGGTAAACCACAAACGGGATCATGTTGATCTTTTGAATCAGTTTCAAAAAGAAATGAATGCATAGCACAGCAGTTATGGCGGCTACTCCAGCGCCAATAGCCAGGTCTCCCCAGTGAGCAGCTTCTGGCGATGAAATCATTTTGATTATATGCAGACCACTTGCCATTAAGATTGCAGGGATGGAAAGTAGGAATGAAAAACGTGCCGCAGCAACCGGGGTTAATCCCATTGCTAATCCTGCGGTAATTGTAATGCCGGAACGGGATGTGCCGGGAATTAGAGCCAATGCCTGAGCGCAGCCGATAAGCAGCATGTCTTTAATTGATAAGGTATCCACGCTGCGTTTGCCTTTACATCTTAGGGTTGCCCATCCCAGAATCAGGCCAAAGAATATCAATGTTGTAGCTACGATAAGTGGTGAACGCAGTAAATCATCTTCCAGAATAACCTTAATCAAAAGCCCGAAGATGCAGGCTGGAATGGTACCGATAATGATTCCCCAACCAAGTCGGCTATCTGTGGTTTGTTGTTTGGTTTTATGAGAGCTAAACCAACCGTGGATTATTGAACTTAGGTCTTTGCGAAAATATCCAATTACTGCGACGGCAGTTCCAAGATGAAGAGCAACATCAAAAGCCTGTCCTTGGTCGGCCCAACCTAAAAGATGATGGGTAAGAATCAGGTGGCCGGAACTTGATACCGGTAGAAATTCTGTGAGGCCTTGAATTATCGCAAGGGTGATGATCTGTATTATGTCCATATGGAACCAGTAAAATTAGCTAGTTATTGAAAAACTGATTGTACGTTATCAATCTTATATTGTCAGTAGGGTGTGTTACGCACTAGATTATAAAGAGTGATTAACTCACTTAAACCTCTGATTTCTGCTTCCTGGCCATTTGAGAATTTAAGGCCTGGTTCGTTAAAGGCGGCTTTTTTTACTGCTTCAGAAACAATGATATCCATTGGTCCGGCATAACCGCAAAGACGAGCGGCAAGGTTAACGGTGTTGCCAATAACAGAGTAATCAAGATGTTCGCCACCGCCGATATTGCCTACCATGGCTATTCCCTTATGAATGCCAATTCCGACGGGCATTGCTGGTTTATCATCTTCTGGTGGAGACATACGCGCAATTTCCATAATCTCTAACGCGCAGTTACAGGCGTTGATGGGGCCGTCTTCCCCTTCAAATACAGCCATAATTCCGTCACCACCAAATTTATCAACATATCCACCATATTGATAGACAACATCTACCTGAGTGCCTAAGTGGTGCGATACATTAGCAAATAAGACGTCTGGTTCTATCTTTTGTGAAAGAGCCGTGAATCCACGAATATCGGAAAACATTACGCAAAGACTTTGTTCTTCTGGCGGAGGAAGAGTTTCACTGTCGAAATACTTTTCCACCATCAACTGTGTACGTGGCGAAACATAACGTACTAAACTACGGCGGAGCTTTTCTAGTTGATTGTAATAATCAACACGTTGCAGTAATCCAGATAGGCGTGCGTGAACAATTACGGGGTCGAGAGGTTTGTTTACAAAATCGTCAGCTCCAACTGAAAAACACTCGCGTAACTCTTTTCCTTCATCAAGAGCTGTAACCATTAAAATGGGGGTTAGCCTATGTTCTGGAAAGCGTCTTATTTTGCGGGAAAGCTCCATTCCATCCATTCCGGGCATCTCAATATCAATCAAGAATGCATCGAATTTTCCGGGATTGCTGCTGATAATTTCCAGAGCTTCTTCGCCGCTTGCTGCCTGGCTAACTTCATAGGAGTTTGCTGCAGTCAAAATGCGGTTAAGTACCGTTCTGGCAAAACGATTATCATCAACAATTAATAGTTGCCTGTTTGTGGTGGCTTTTGACATATTTTCGTTATTTATATTCTAATCAGTTTGTACGAATATATATAAGACTCTATGAAGAGGCAAATTTTTTTGGTTTTCTTAGCAAGATAGGAATATATGGGCAGAAATTAATTCTCTTCAGAAAAAACGATCCGCTGTAGTTTGGTAATATCATATTCTTCCGCTAACAAATCCATAGCGATGCTATATGGTTTTTGGGTTTTGGGATCAATCAGGGTTGGATTTATATCTAGTAATGGTTTAAGTATGAATGCAAATTGAGTGATTCCGGGGCGTGGAATGGTAAGGGAATCGTCTTTATATACGATCTCATCTGCTAACAAAAGATCAAGATCAATTATTCTGGAACGGTATTTTCTTTTTTCCTCTGGAGCAAGGCCAACCTCGGCTTCTATATATTGAAGCAGTCCAGGGATTTCAATAACCGGAATGTCGGATTTAAATGCAACAACCATGTTTAGAAAGTCTGGTCCCTCAAAGCCAACGGCAGGATTTTGATATACGGGTGATCTTTGTAGTTCGCCAAATCTTTTCTCAAGGATCTTTAGTGCTGACTTGATATTTTTTACCGGTTCAAGATTGCTGCCTATGCCAATATAATAAGTTGTCATTAGTGTTGCTCGTAATTATTGGATTGGCGACGAATAATGCTAATTCCAACATTAGTTGCATTTTCAACTGCCCCGGGTTTGCTTAGTTGTAATTTAACCCACTTGACTCCGATATAGGAAAGAACGATTTGTGCAACAGCCTCAGCAAAGCTTTCAATTAGTTGATAGTCTGCATTAGCAGCAAAAGAGGTTATCTCCTTGCTTAGCTTGTCATAATCTATCGTATCGCTGATTTCATCGGATATTGCAGAAGTACTTATATCGCAACCAATTTCAAGATTCAGAAGTAATGGGCGTGTAGCTTCACGTTCCCAATCATATATTCCAATGATAGTTTCAACCTCTAGATTATGAATAAAGATCTTGTCACTGGTGTATATGTCTTCCATGGTTTTTCCATATGTGAAACATTAGCTGGATTGGCAGCACTAAGTTGGATAACTACATAATTAAATGCTTTTGGATATTGAAGCAATTAAATTATCTTACAAAGAAGACTACTTGTTTTAGTGAAAAACGACAAGAGTGTTGTTTATAAGGTAGTGGCCCCCAATTTCTAAATCGGTTAGAATTCGGCAATACAAACAAATAGGAACAGCGGAGTTCATAAATGGAAATTGTAATAATCTCGCTAGTTATCGCATCATATCTTTTTGGCTCAATATCAACTGCAATTATAATCTGTAAGTTAATGGGGCTGCCGGATCCAAGAACAACGGGATCAAATAATCCTGGGGCAACCAATGTATTACGTATTGGCGGTAAAAAGGCTGCTTTTATTACCCTTTTGGGAGATATGTTTAAAGGCACTATTCCGGTATTAATTACCCAGTTTATTATCTATTTTGAAGTGGTAAGTTTTAAAAACCCGTTTTTGGTCTTAGCTCTAGTTGGAATTGCTGCATTTCTAGGCCATTTATTCCCATTATTTTTTAAATTTAAGGGCGGGAAAGGCGTGGCTACTGCGCTAGGGGTTCTGTTGGGATGGAATTATATTCTGTTTATTATTACCGGCGCGACTTGGTTGATAGTCTCTTTTGTTACCAGATATTCATCGCTATCTGCATTGGTCGCGTTCTTGTTAGCTCCATTATATGTTTATCTGATTACACAGGATAAGGTTATTACTTTGGTGTGTGTAGTTATGACAGCCCTGCTTTATTGGCGTCATAGCTCTAATATCCAAAAGCTTATTTCCGGGGAAGAGAAGAAAATAGGGCAAAAAAACAAAGAGCAGAACGACCAAGGTTGATTTTAAAGCGATGCTGTCTTGAATCTTGATAAATGGCACTTTAGGTGCCATTTTTATTTATATACCCAACAATTTTATATTGGTCTATAAATGGAAAATCAGGAACAGGAATTTAATATCGAAGTCAATCAGGAGGTTTTAGAGCGTTGTTATCAAAAGTTTCGTGATATTCATGAAAAGTTTCAACATATTTTGGTGATATTTAAAGCAGAGGTTAAAAATTTTTCAGGGTTTGAGCTTCTGAGTGAAGATTTGGTTGGATTGGAGACGCTTGCGCAAAAAAGCGGTTTGCCTTTTTTATTTGATCCGATAGATTGCTTGATAAAAATTATTTGGCGGGTACAGGCTGAAGAGATTCAATTAAATAAAAATTTGATTGAAGTTTTATTAATGGCATTTGATGAATTATTGGTGGTGAGTAAAGAGGCTGCGTCCAATCGTATTGTTGCTAAGGATGTTATATCTAGATTGTGTGCGGCATTGTTCCCGTTAATAACATGTAATAATAAAGATTTAAATCAGATGTCGTTGCATGCTGTAAATTTGATGCTAGGAGATTTTGCAAATAATAAAGAAAGTATCGAATGGGGTGAGATTGCGGTTGAAAAAAGGGACGAAGAACAAGAAGGTATCAGTATATCATGTGGAGAAAACGGAATTGATCTGTTTGATGAAGAACCTGTAAGTGAAAATTCGGTAATTAAAGAGTCAATAGAATTTCCGAAAAGTGATATTCATATTCAAGAAGATGAGAGCGAAGAAGACTTCTTTATGGAAAATAGGGATATGGCTCTATTTAGAATTATTGCTGATACAGTAGAGTTTAGAAATCCGGTTTGGCGAAAAAGGGATAATTCAATTATATCTATAGCATTAGGTATGAATGCTGTTGCTAGGAATCCGGTGCCTTTTGAACAGTTAGAAGCTGCAGTTTATATGCGTGATTTTGGAATGTTGAGATTGACGGATAAACTTTTTTTTCAAGAGGAAGATTTAACAGAAGAAGAGCTGGATCTTTTGTATAGTCATCCTGTATCCGGATATGAAGTGCTTGCCAGATTGGGAGGATGGGAAGAAGCTGCAAAGATAGTGCTTCAGCATCAGGAAAGAGAAGATGGAAGTGGATATCCGGAAGGACTTGTTGGTGAATGGATATGCGACGGCGCAAAAATACTGGCCATATGTGACACATTTTTCCAGTTAATAAATAATCATGATGATCCGGATTCAGAGCGAGCAGCGCTACGTGCAGTTGCAGAGATAAATGCTGCCAAAGGTGTGTTGTTTGATGAAAAATTGGTGGAAATTTTCAATACAACTATGAAAATTCAAAAAAGGGTTAGTCCTCCATAGATTCAAAGAAACCTAATAATTCCGGACATGGATCCCAGTTGACGGGTATAAATCGTGCATTAGCGGTGTCACAGGCTATACTCAATTATGAAAGAATTAAGAGATGAGAACAATGAGTGAAACAGGTAAAAAAAATCTAAGTATTGGCGTTTTTTATGATGGTAATTTCTTTTTTCATGTGAGTAATTATTATTATCGTTCCCATGCAAGAGGTCAGCGCTTAAGTATTCGTGGTCTGCACAATTTTATCTGCGCCAAAATTGCTGAATTTGAAGGTGTTGATGAACGTTATTGCAATATCGTAGATGCTCACTATTTTCGTGGAAGATTATCGGCTACTGAAGCTAAAGAAAGAGATTCGCTATATACCGAGCGTTCATTTGATCAGGTTTTGATTCGTGAACGGGTTACTCCTCATTATCTACCGCTTGCAGCATCCGGAGAAAAAGGTGTGGACGTATGGTTGGCGTTAGAAGCATATGAGCTTGCAATGTTGAAAAAACTTGATGTGGTAGTTCTTATCGCCGGTGATGGAGATTTTATTCCTTTAGCGAAAAAAATAAATTCTTTAGGTACCAGAGTGATGATTTTGGGTTGGGATTTTAAGCATGAAGATCAGCATAATGTTGTTAGAGAAACGGTAACATCATCAAGCTTGCTGGAAGAGGTTGCTTATCCACTGCAAATGGACCTGGTTGTTGATGATCCGGCAGATAGTGATATTGAGATAGTAGATGCAATCTTTGTAGAAAAAAGTGTAGATGCAGAAGCCGCGGGTTTGAGTGCAGATGGCTTTGGTGATGGAACCGGAGTTATCAAATATATGAACAAATCTCTAAAAGATAAGTGCGGTTATGGTTTTATTGCCAGACCAAATTGTCAGGATGACCTGTATTTTTATTGTTCTGATGTAAACGATATTGATTTTGATAACCTCAAAATAGGGGATATTGTTGAATTTGAAATCGGCGAGAATGATCGTGGAGTTTGCGCCCGCAAGGTAAAACTTATAGGTGAGTAGGCTCGTATATAGACAAATAGAAACGTATTAATGGATAGAATAGAAGTTATTCAAGGTGATATTACGCAATTACAGGTTGATGCAATTGTTAATGCTGCCAATGAATCGCTTCTTGGTGGTGGCGGCGTTGATGGAGCAATTCATCGTGCTGCTGGTCCTGGTCTTTTGCAGGAATGTAAAACACTGGGAGGGTGTATAACTGGAAATGCAAAGATAACCTCCGGATATAGATTGCCAGCCAAATATATTGTGCACACCGTTGGGCCGGTTTGGGGTGGCGGTGAAAACGCAGAGCCAGATTTACTTGCTTCTTGTTATCGAACCAGTTTGATTTTAGCGGTTGAAAATGGCGTAGAAACTATAGCCTTTCCTGCGATAAGTTGTGGAGTATATGGTTATCCTCATGATGAAGCATGTGCAATTGCTGTATGTGAAATCAAAAAGTTTTTAAATTCATCCCAGGGAAAGAATATAAAAAAGGTTGTTCTTGTTTGTTTTGAATCGGCTATTTATGACATGTACAAGCAATTAATAGTAGACTTGGTCTGCTGAATTCTTTGTTCTGATATTGTTTTACTCTGTATAAAGTTTAATATTTATATGTTTGATTTATGCGATCAAGCGCCCCGACTATTTATTAACCAATTTAATCTCAATTGAAGAAAGATATGAAAGTACTAGCAATAAACGGAAGCCCTAGAAAAAATGGTAATACCTCTCAGCTGATTGATGAGGTATTCAAAGTTCTGCAAACTCACGGCATAGAAACAGAGCAGGTGCAGGTTGGTGGCGAATTAATTCGTGGGTGTGATGCTTGCTATTCCTGTAAGAAAAAACAAAACAAGCTTTGTCGGCATGATGACGATGTAATCAACCCGTTGATCGAAAAAATGATAGAAGCAGATGGTATAATTATAGCGTCGCCAACCTATTTCTCTAATGTCACAGCAGAGATAAAGGCAGTTATTGACAGAACCGGAGTGGTAAACCGTGCTAATGGATTTATGTTTCAACGCAAGGTTGGGGCTGCAATCGTAGCTGCCAGAAGGGCTGGCCAGGTTGCAGCATTTGATGCTATCAATCATTATTTTCTTGCCTGTCAGATGATAGTTCCCGGTGCTAATTATTGGAATATGGGTATAGGTAAGGATAAGGGGGATGTACAAAATGATGCCGAAGGTATGGATAACATGCAGAATCTGGGAGAGAACATGGCATGGTTACTAAAAAGGGTTGTGGAGTAATAAAACCAATAATTTTAAGATCCCTGAGCGTGGCCGAAGGGTCAAGAATGGCCATTAGCCGCAAGGTGACTTCGACTGTGCTCAGTCAGCTTGCTGTATGGCTGACATCAATATTTTTTGCGCTTTCTTTATGCTCTTGCTCCGACAAAACGATCTCTGAAGAAGATCAAATAAAAGCCGTAATTAATAAAGCAGTGACAGCGGCAGAAAATAAAGAGCTAGGTGTTCTGATTGATCTTATGGCTGAAGGATATTCCGACAAATACAATAGTGACCGTAAGCAAGCAGGAAAGATGTTGCGGCTATATTTTTTCCGCAACAAATCAATTCATCTTATTACTAAAATAAAAGCTATAGAGATACTTGATGAAACCACTCAACAAACTACAGGTGATGATAAGCGAGCAATCTTACAGATTTATATAGGGCTGGCTGGGCGTCCGGTAAAGGATGAATCGCCTATAAACGTTAGGGCGGATCTATTGCTGTTTACTATGGATATGGTAAAGGATGATGGTGATTGGTTGGTGGAAAAGGCTGATTGGAAACGTGCATCGCCGGATGATTTGTAAATTTTCACACCTATTACAAATCATGTTATTATCTGCCGAATTCAAGACATAAATCTTCCCGAGGCCAGGTAGTGACCGATAAAGTAACAGATTCTATAACGATTAATCCAAATGAAACAAAACTGCATAAGCAGATATGTGAAGATACAACTAAGCCGTTTCCAGGCTCCCAAAAAGTATATGTAAAAGGGAGTCGTGATGATATCTCGGTCGCAATGCGCGAGATTACGTTAGCCGATACCAAAATTGGTGATACAGTAGAGAAGAACCCACCCTTATATGTATATGATACCTCTGGGCCGTTTACCGATCCTAATTTTCAAATTGATCTAAATGAAGGTATGCCGGATATTCGCAGTGGCTGGATTGAAGAGCGTGGCGATACTGAGGTGTTATCAGGGCCAACCTCGGAATATGGGCGTAAGCGCGAACAAGATCCAAGTTTAGACTCAATCCGTTTCCCCAATATTCGTAATCCTCGTCGTGCAAAACCGGGGGCCAATGTTTCGCAGATGTATTATGCAAAGAAAGGGATAATTACCCCGGAGATGGAATATATTGCGATTCGTGAAAATACCCGCCTTGATCTGGCGCGTGAAAACGGCCTTATTAATCAGCACCCGGGGCAAAGTTTCGGAGCAGCAATTCCAGCGGAGATCACTCCGGAATATGTTCGTGATGAAGTGGCTGCGGGTCGGGCAATTATTCCTGGTAATATTAACCATCCCGAAGTAGAGCCGATGATTATTGGTCGTAACTTCTTGGTTAAGATAAATGCTAATATTGGTAATTCAGCGATCACCTCATCAATAGCAGAAGAGGTGGAAAAAATGGCGTGGGCAATTCGCTGGGGTGGAGATACCGTAATGGATCTTTCCACTGGTGAAAATATCCATGAAACCCGTGAGTGGATTATCCGTAATTCCCCTGTTCCAATTGGAACTGTGCCCATGTATCAGGCCTTAGAAAAAGTAGATGGTATTGCCGAAGACCTAACTTGGGAAATATTCAAAGATACTCTTATCGAACAGGCAGAACAGGGCGTGGATTACTTTACTATTCACGCAGGTCTTAGATTGCATCATGTGCCAATGACAGCAAAAAGGATGACTGGAATTGTATCGCGTGGTGGGTCGATTATGGCTAAATGGTGTTTGGCGCATCATAAGGAAAATTTCCTCTATACCAACTTTGAAGAGATTTGCGAGATCATGAAGGCCTATGATGTTGCCTTCTCATTAGGTGATGGTCTGCGTCCGGGGTCGTTGGCAGATGCCAATGACGAAGCACAACTAGGTGAACTGGAAACTCTGGGTGAGTTAACCAAGATAGCCTGGAAGCACGATTGCCAAACCATTATTGAAGGCCCGGGGCATGTGCCAATGCAGCTTATTAAGGAGAACATGGATAAGCAGCTAGAGTTTTGTCATGGCGCTCCATTTTATACCTTAGGCCCGTTGGTAACCGATATTGCACCGGGATATGATCACTTTACCTCTGGGATTGGTGCGGCGATGATCGGTTGGTACGGAACCGCTATGTTGTGTTATGTAACCCCTAAAGAACATCTGGGGTTGCCAAATAAGCATGACGTAAAAGAAGGGATTATTACCTACAAAATTGCTGCACATGCCGCCGATCTTGCTAAAGGACATCCAAGCGCACAGATTCGTGACAATGCAATGTCCAAGGCGCGATTCGAGTTTCGCTGGGAAGATCAATTTAATATTGGTTTAGATCCGGATCGTGCGCGCGAATTTCGTGATAATACCTTGCCGCAACCGGAAGAAAAACTATCGCACTATTGCTCCATGTGTGGTCCAAAGTTCTGTTCAATGAAAATAACGCATGATGTTCGAGCCGAGGCTAAAAAAATGCAGGAAGCAGGAATGCAACAACGTGCAGAACAATTTCGCGAACAAGGTGGAGAGATCTACCAAAGCGTAAAAAAATAGTGCAGAATCACTAATCAGCTAATTAACGTCATCCCCCGACTTGATCGGGGGCGGAAAAAGAGAATTGTAGTTTGGCGCTGAGCTTGCGAAGCCCAACAAAAAAACAAAAATGTTGGGTTACGCTTCGCTAACCCAACCTACGAGGAAAGGAAAAATTAATGGCGACTGAAAACAATACAACCGAAGAACAGGTTATTTCAGCTCCAAACTTCGTACGCAATATAGTTGCCGAAGACGTAAAGAACAACAAAAACGACGGTAAGGTAATTACCCGTTTTCCTCCAGAACCAAACGGCTACTTGCATATCGGGCATGCTAAATCTATCTGCCTTAATTTTGGTTTACCTGCAGAAAGCCCAACTGGCAAGTGTCACCTGCGTTTTGATGACACCAACCCAGAAAAAGAAGATGTTGAATACTCAAAATCAATAGAGGAAGATGTTAGATGGTTAGGTTTTGATTGGAAAGAAGATCTATATCATGCCTCTGATTATTTTGACCAGCTCTATAACTATGCAGTTGGCCTTATTAAAAAAGGAAAGGCATATGTGTGTCATCTTACTCCTGAGCAAGCGCGGGAATATCGCGGAACCTTAAAAGAGCCAGGAAAGAACAGCCCGTATCGTGATCGTAGCATCGAAGAAAATCTACAGCTGTTTGAGTCTATGAAAAATGGCGAGTTCGCTGATGGTGAATGTGTATTACGTGCTAAGATCGATATGTCATCACCAAACATCAATATGCGTGATCCAATCATCTACCGTATTCGCAGAGCTCATCATCATAGAACCGGTGACGATTGGTGTATATATCCAATGTATGATTTTACCCATTGCCTATCTGATTCCATAGAAGGAATTACCCACTCCGTGTGTACCTTGGAATTTGAAGATCATCGTCCACTATATGATTGGGTGTTGAATGAGCTTGAGACTCCGTGTCATCCTCAGCAGATTGAATTTGCGCGCCTTAATCTCGATTACACTGTAATGAGTAAACGAAAGTTGCTGGAACTAGTGCAAAAAGAATATGTAGATGGCTGGGATGATCCGCGCATGCCAACTATCAGTGGAATACGTCGTCGTGGCTTTACTCCGGAATCTATTCGTGCCTTCTGTGAACGTATTGGAGTAACCAAAAAAGATAGTGTCATTGAGGTAGGGGTGTTAGAAAACTGTATTCGTGAGGATCTGGATAAAAAAGCACCACGCGTAATGGCAGTTCTTGATCCAATAAAGGTAGTAATAGAAAACTATCCAGATGGGCAAGAAGAGATGCTAACTGCTAAAAATCACCCGAATGATGAAACTATGGGGACTCGCGAAATCCCATTTTGCAAAGAGATCTATATAGAAAGAGAAGACTTTGCCGAAGAGCCGCCCAAAAAATTCTTCCGTATGAAACCTGGTGGTGAAGTGCGTTTACGTTATGCCTATATAGTTAAATGCGAAAGCGTAATTCATGATGAACAAGGCAATGTGATCGAGATTCGTTGCAGCTATGATCCGGAAACACGTGGCGGCAAAACTCAGGATGGTAGAAAAATCAAAGGCACCATACACTGGGTAAGTGCTAAACATGCAGCAGATGCAGAGGTAAGACTCTACGATCGCTTATTTAATGTACCAAATCCGGATGCTGGTGACGGTGATTACAAAGACCACCTAAATCCTGAATCTCTTAAAGTGCTAACTAACTGTAAGGTAGAGCCTTCATTAGCGCAAATAGATGCTGAACAGCGTTATCAGTTTGAGCGTATTGGTTACTTTTGTCATGATGCAAAGGATTCAAAAGAAGGTGCTTTGGTATTTAATAGAGTGGTGACACTGCGAGATTCATGGGCAAAATTAAATAGATAAATTTCGTTTATTTCCCCATTATGCATTCCCACGCAGCGCGTGGGAATGCATAATGGGGCTTCCTGCTATTCAGGAAAGCCAAAAGTAGGTTGGCGCAGAGCGTAGCGAAGCCCAACAAATATAAATATGGTGCTTTTATCGTTTCCAAGCTTTGCCTTAGTATAATAAAAATGCAAAGGTTTGCTTCGGTTAGTAAGCCAGCAAAAGCGCAGAAAAACCTTATAAAAAAGACGCTTAAAAAAAATATTGCGAAAAAATCTCAAAAAATGTTTTTTAAGCTTGTATGTGCGCGGTGATTTAGGTATTATCTTCGCCCTCGAAGTTAAGATACCTTTGGAGTATATATATGAGAACCTTTAGCGCAAAGCCCGCTGAAGTCAAAAGAGACTGGTATGTGGTTGATGCAGATGGTAAGACGCTAGGAAGACTAGCTACAGAAATAGCACTTCGCCTGCGCGGAAAGCATAAGCCTGAGTATACCCCTCATGTAGATACGGGCGATTATATAGTTGTAATCAATGCCGAAAAAGTGAAGGTAACTGGTAACAAAGAAACCGACAAAATGTATCACCATCATACTGGTTACATTGGCGGTCTGAAATCAATCAGTCTGGATAAGCTTCGTCAAAAAGCTCCAGAACAAATTATTGAAACAGCTGTAAAAGGCATGTTGCCAAGAAACCCACTTGGTCGAGCAATGTTCAAAAAATTGAAAGTGTACGCTGGTACAGAGCATGGTCATATAGCTCAGCAACCACAACCACTTGAAATCTAAGATTTAACAGAAAGCGGAAAAGCTCAATGGCAGAACAATATTACGGTACAGGACGCAGAAAGACATCAACAGCAAGAGTATTTGCGCGTCCAGGAAGCGGAAACATCGTTATCAATGGCCGTACTCTAGACGAGTACTTCGGACGTGAAACAGCTCGCATGGTTGTACGTCAGCCACTTGAAACATCAGAACTAACCGACAAGTTTGATTTTCACATCACAGTAAAAGGTGGTGGAACAACTGGTCAAGCTGGCGCGATTCGTCACGGAATAACCAGAGCTCTTATGGAGTATGACGAGACACTACGTAAACCATTACGTAAAGCTGGCTTCGTAACTCGTGATGCTCGTAAGGTTGAACGTAAAAAGGTTGGTCTGCGCAAAGCAAGAAGAGCTACACAGTTCTCCAAGCGTTAATCTGCTTTTTATACAAAAGTTGTATCAAGAACGGGAGTGCCGCAAGGTGCTTCCGTTTTTTGCGCCTTATGGTTTTTATGAAAAAATTCCCAGGCGCTATGCTGTTATCCTCCTGCTTGATTGTGGAGCGGCGATTTTATATCGCAGCGCAAAGCGCTAGCTTGTATAATTCCTTTGTTTTTACCCCTCTGTTTTTCTCGTTCCCAAACTCCAGTTTGGGAATGCATAACTCCTCTCCAACCGGGAAAGCCGTTCTTCTCGTTCCCAGGCTCCGCCTGATGAATTAAAAATTCCTCGTTGCACTTGGTAATGCATAAACCCCTCTCCGCTCGGGAAAGCCAAATGTAGGTTGCGTTAGCCGCAGGCGTAACCCAACAAATAGAACCTAAAACTAGAAAAAACCTTAAAAAACAGTTAGTATAATTGCAAAATGCTTGCAAGGAAATTCCAAAGCCTTATATAGCTAAAACTATATAAGCTTTCGAAACAGGCGGACATAAAAGCAAGCTTAATCTAAAATGAAAACAACCTAGAAATCAAGAGAAACCCTATGGGAACAATAATGCCATCACGTATGCACGACATCTCCATGACAGAATATCTGTTTGTGCAATGGTATGACGAAGACCAGATCGATCTGTTTAAATACGAATACAAATATATTTACGACTTTGAAGATGCAATGGAATTTGTTCGTCAATTTCGCTGGGATGACAACTGCAACTTCTACTGGCGCGACTTGCTGCAGGAAATGGACGATCAATCCTACTCCATTCACCGCATGACCGATAAGGAAGTAGAAGAACGTCTTGCCGAACTATTATCAGAGGGGCAGATAAAGGCATTTAATCTAGCCAAAGAAGAAAATGATGGCGATGATTTTGAATATGCGGAAGAATCTACTGCAAATGAAGAAAGTAATGTTCCTGGTAATGATAGAAGGGCGATAAGAAAGCCAAGTGCCAAATAGCAGTTGATAAATTAACTGCTGCATCAGTGTCCGAATATTGTGTGGGTTGTTAATATCTTCTTTGTTGTAGGTTATTGCATAAAATAAATGTTTGTAGTTGATTTTAACTCTGGATCATTTGAGTGGTTTGTAAGAGTTAAATGCTATGCATCAGATTATTTCTGAGCTAATAACTCAATATAGAAGCGAATATAAGAACATCTTGAAACAGACTTGGTGTTTTATATAATTGCATACAGAAAAGCTATGAGATTGCATAATGGAAGCCAGAAATGAGACAAGAACCCCAATTAATCGAAAGGTAAATATTATTCAGTCAGATGGTACAATTGTTCAGGCTCAGGCATGTGATATCTCGCAAGGGGGTATTTGTATAATGAGTGATCTGGCATGTGATCCTGAGCAGCAGTTTAATATAAGTTTGAATTTGCCGGTTGATAAGCAAAATATGCCTGTGCGTGCTCGCGTTGAAGCGCGTTATGTCCATCTTGTTGGTGGCGAAGATAAATTTAGAATTGGGGCTAGGTTTGTTGATTTTGTCGGTCCTGGGCGGCAGCACGTCGAAACCTATATTCAGAAGCGCCAGAATAAGCCGCAATTTATTTAATGCAATAATAAAGAAGCTGCTAAGTAACTGTTTGGTCTTATGGTTGGGTTGGTATTGATTTTATTCTCAGATTATAAGTATAAAAAAAGAGGAGCAAAAGCTCCTCTTTTTACATCTAACTAATTGTAAAAATTAGATTAGAATGTTGTGTTGATACCAACAGTAGCCGCTTTGTAGTCACGGTCATCGTTAGTAGCTCTGTCATCGTCTTTACTGCCAATAGCTGCATTTAGGTATACTTCAGTAGTTTTAGCAACTGCGTATGTTACGCCACCGTCAAGAGTAGTCATAGTCCACTTCTCTTCATAACCTGCTTGGTTGTTTTCAAGAGCTAGGTAAGTAGCTGCTGCTTTCCAACCGATTTTGCCAGCTTTACCTGAAGCGCGGAAGCCAAATAGTAGCTCGTCATCAGCAGTTGTGTACTCTAGGTAACCAAAACCTGCGAAAGCGTTGCTTGCACCCATTCTACCTAGGCCACCAATGCTGTGAACATTTGTGTTTGACTGGTTGTTGTCTGGTGTATTGTTAAGTAGGATAGAGAAGGTGTCAAATCCAGGAGCAACTAGAGAACCTGCATCTACATATACAACCTGGCCTTCAAGATTAATGGCTCCAACTTCCATCCCGGCTTTAACATAAAGAGAGAATACTGTGTCTCTGAATGCTGCATAAGTGTCGTCTCCGCCACCTAGAATGTTGATTGCACCTTCTAGCTTAACAGGACCAGCTTTACCTTTTACGAATGGACTAATTGCGAATACTTCGTCAAGAATGTAGCTTGGCTCACCAAGCCATTTACCTGCTAGTAGGCCCCACTGCCAGCCTTTAACAACGCCAACAGCTGCAGCTACGTATAGATCACCCTCACTTGTAGCAGCTGAAGTGCCAGTACCTACGTTAGTGTATGCTTCTTCGTTAGAAGTAGATTGACGCTTGTCGTTTAGAAGGATAAGAGTAGTGCCGCCGAATCTTTTCATGGCAAGAATACGGTCACGACGGTCATCACATGTTAGGAAGCAGTTTGCCCAGTTAGCAACTTGACGACCAAAACGGAATGTCCAACCAGCGATTGGAGCTTGAATGTAACCGTAGTCAACACCAACAGCGTCAGAACCAGAGTTCTCATATGCGCCTTGCATGCCTGAGTGGCTGTCACCAGTCCAGCTGCTGTCACTTAGGATTAAACGAGTGTTTACAGAAACATTGCCGTCAGTTTTGAATGTACCTTTTAGGCGGATGCGGTTTGTGTAACCGCGTTGGTCAGAATCTGTTACAGCAGTTGAATCTAGATCGTTGCGAAGTAAGAAACCTTCAACATTCGCGTCACCACCCCAAGATACGTCACCAGCGAAAGCTGCTGGAGAGATAGCTGCTGCTGCAGCTAGAGCTACTAAAGTTTTTTTCATTGTTAAAACTCCCTGAATTAAAAAATTTGTTTAACAGTGTGTTTTATAATACATGGGAATTGGTAATGCAAACTTTATGGGGAAAAAATACAACATTTGTTGAAATTGTGGTTTTTTTACAACACAGATATGTTCCACGATGTGATATTGGCTTATGTTGCGTTGGCTTTTTTGCACTAGTCTGTAATTTTATTATGTAATTATTTACATAATTCGCGTTTATTTCCCCAATAACTTTGTTGTAATCCGTTAAAAAATGAGTCGCCTACAATTGTAGGCTCAACATCTTTTTAACACATTACGCCTTGTTCTTGGGAAAATATCCTGCGAATTAGATTTGTTTATTTGATGAGGAAATGTACTCTCTTTATGTGATTTCTCGTTCCTAAACTCCAGTTTGGGAACGAGATGAAAACTGTTTGAGTTATCAATTGCTAAGTTGATTAGATAACAAAAGAATATAGAATAATGATAACAAGTGAAAAGATACATGCATAAGTGATCTGTCATTTTTTAATTGCAAATCAAATACGACACTAAGGATTTTATATGGGTAATACAGCAACCGGAAATATATCTGTAAATGATTCAGAGGGAATGTTTGAGTGCGCGGATCGAACTTCGCCAGGCCATACCCCTAAAGATATAACTGCAATTAAGCATTTATACCTACCTCTTGATGCGCTGAATAAATTTCGGCATACAAGACGTACTATTTTTGGAGCAACCATATTTGATGTTATTGTTCAGCCAGGGAAAGTTTATCCGGCTTTTGATGGTAAGAGGTTGGTGCTGGAAGTAGGGTGCAAAACTGTTATCTACATTCTGATTAATCCAAGCAAACCAAATCAGCATCATCGTCTGTTTATTGAGTCTGAAGAAGGTTTTAATCACGATATTACGATGAGACTGGAAGCAAAGCTGATTGCTCAGAAGACAAGAATGGTTGAAACCATAGTTAAGTATGAAATGTATTTCATAATGGGGGTAATATCGACAACAGGGCTACCTGCATGGCTTGCTATTACCGGAGCTGATGTAACTTTTATTTTCTCTAAGAACAAACCAAAGGTTGATGCGGCAAAGAAATTATCTTCAGCTCTGCTAAAGGAATTTTCCGAAATAGAAGAGTATGCACCAACGTTGTATTCAAAGGTAAGTGAGCTTGTTTCATCTGAGTTATACGGCAATCTTGGGCGTACAGCAAAGCAGCTGCCAACAACTGTAGTGAACGATGAGAAAGTACAGGCACAGGTTTCCGGGATCTTGTTTGGGAAGGCATCTAATGTTACTTTTTCAGGTAGATTTACAGCCTGGACTCTTATTACAACGCTACTTAGTCAGGCAGTTATTAAGTCAATGACCAAATCAGCGGATGCATTTAAGACCGTAATTGATCACAGATATAAGCCGTTGATTGAAGACCTGAAGAAGCTTAACCCAAAAATGCCAGCTACATATTCAGCACCGGCACTAAAAATTACTAAACTTATTAGTGATAACGGGATACATATTACCCAGCAGGAAACGCTTTCGATTTTAAAAGAGCTAACATCTAATGCTGATAAGGCCTATAAAAACCTTACTGCGATTGCAAAAGCTCTTACGGAATTTAATAAAACAATGAGCACCAACTAAGAATGAATAATCTCAAAAGAATATTGTCGGTAGTATCTGTAAGCTTATTGCTAAGCTGTACATGGGTAAATGCAAAACCTAACCAGTTCGAGGCAGATGCAGAAATGCTGTGCAGCTTGTATGATCCCGCCAGATGGAAAGACCTTCAGGAAGGTGCGACAGGTTATGAGATATACCTGAATATTCTTGCTGGGATAGAGCAAAAGATTATTTCGGAAGAAGTGAAGCAAATAACCACTGGTTATAAAGGCGCGGACATTAACAGTTATTACGATCATGTATTCGCTGAAATGCATAAATTGCTTAATAAACCCTGGAAATGCGAGCATTTTGATAACTTTTATCGCCCTAAAGTTGAGGTGGTAGCTGTTCAGATAGATTCAGTAGCAAAAGAGTTTATTGATCCTTATGCAGAGGAAAATATTATTATAAGTATCAGTAATGATGGCTATATTTTTATCAATAATGCTCAACTAAAGAATACATCCCCTCAGTTACTGAAAAAAGCAATTCTATCTGTTTCAAAGGGAAAAGATCTTCAGCAGCAACGGGTTTTTCTTGATCCTGAAGAGCAAAGCCCGAACAGCCTGCTTGTGGAGGTTATTAAGAGCTTGAAAGAGATGGGAATTGGTAAGATGGGGATAGTTGGAGAAAAGTAATGGCTTTCTGGCAATATGACTCCGGTTTTTGATTACTATGAAAATAATCTTTTATGTTTTCTCGTTCCCAAACTGGAGTTTGGGAACGAGATGATATACAAACCTATAAATTAAATTACTTCTTTTCAAGCTTTGGGTCGTTTATGAAAAGATAATGCTTTTATTTCTGTATTGTATTATTAGTGCTTCTCCTTTATTTTGTAGACTGCAAATTTACAGGAATTTATATGGACGTTATCAACGGTCACCAGTGTTTTTATATTCACCGTGTTAATAATGAAGGCGCAGATACTGTGATCTTTATGAATGGAGTGCTTAATTCTTCGTTTTCTTGGACTGAAGAGGCGAAGCTTGCCAAGTCACTGGGTTTGAATACTCTACGCTATGATTTTCGCGGGCAGTGGGATTCGGAGCGAACTCCTGGTCCATATACTATGGAGTTGTTGGCAGAGGATCTGGCAGCGCTGATGGATCATTGTGGAATCGAAAGAGCGCATTTATTGGGGATTAGTTTTGGGTGCTTTATTTCGCAAAAATTTGCGGCGATGTTTCCAGATAGGGTTAAGTCATTATTGATGATGAATACCACGCCAGTGATTCGCGCACGGCAGCGTTTTATTCTGGAGACTTGGTGCAAACTTAATGAGATGGGTGAGGATGACCTGTATTTTGAGATGATGTCTTCGACAATATTTTCCGATGAGTTTTTTGAAGATAATATGGGTACGTTTGAAGAGTCTCGCAAGTTTTTGCATATCGGGCTTGAGCGAGTGCCGGACCTTTCTAAGGGACAGTATCTTTTAAATAAGGCGAGTATGGATTGTTTGGCTGGCGATGGATTGTTGCCGGATTTGCCACGGATTAAGTGCCCAACCCATATAGTTACCTCGGAGTTTGATGCTCTTTATCACCCTAAGTATTCTGAGTTGCTTGCACAGTATATAGAAGGTTCGCAGTTAACGGTTGTGCCTGGGGTGGGGCATACTATTACGCGTGAGGCGCCGGATGTGGCGCGGGGGTTGATTGAGGAACATTTGAAAAAATATGCCCTTTGATTCTGGTCTATTTTTCCAATATCTTTGTTGCAGTTAGCTAAAAAATGAGTGTGCGCAGACGGGAATCTATTATTTAATAAAAAAGATAAGCCCCTGCATTACCCCAAGAGCAAACAATCCTGCCACAATGTCATCCAACATTATCCCTAGGCCGCCAGATACTTTTTTGTCCAACCAGGATATTGGCCATGGTTTGAGGATGTCGAAGAAGCGAAATAATACGAATCCGGTGAGTATCCAATACCAGGTTAGTGGAATCATGATCATGGTTATTAGGTAGCCTGCGATTTCATCCCAAACAATTCCAGAGTGGTCGTGTACTCCTAAATCTTTGGAGGTTTTGCCGCATATCCATATGCCTATAAGGGATATAAGGGCGGTTGCGATCAGATAGATTTCTAGTGACTTAGTTAAAGTTAATAGCAGGTATACAGGGATTGCAGCTATAGTGCCGAAGGTGCCCGGTGCCTTGGGGGCGAGGCCACTACCAAAGCCGAAGGCGAGAAAGTGGATGGGGTTGGTCCATACCTGGGGTTTGTTCATTAAAGTTTGTCCTGTTCATCAGGTTTACAATCTGCAACTTTGCGCATTGCCTCTAGGAAAGCTGATTTTTTACCTTGTTTGGCTCTTTTTCTTAGATATTTTTCGGTCATTATGGCGGACATCTTTTCTGCAACTGCGGCTGAAATGAATTGATTAATTGATATCCCTTCATTTTTGGCTAGTGATTTGACTTCTTCATGTAATGAGTCGGGAAGTCTTAAACTTAAAGTGCTCATAGTAATATCCCTTTCTTGTTTATAAATTCTAGTGGTGATAATGCAGTTATTCCAAACTTGTCAATTCCTGTGAAGTCTCTTTTGTTATAGGTAATGATGTATTTGCTATCGGATTCAACGGCTAACTCTAATACCATGTCGTCTTTAGGATCTTTTAAAAAAGGTCGCCAGAGATAAAAAATTGATCTTATGTCTGATTTGCTTAGAAAGAAGTCCAAAATATTATCTATATCATTATGGGTTAATTTTGTTGTGATGGATTCGCGTTTCAGTACGGATTCATATTCAACAAATAACGGTACCGATAAGCATGGGGTGTATCGTTTATTGGTTAACTCCATAATGAGTTTGTATGACGCTCCGTTTTTAGATCGGATGGCTGATACAAGAACATTTGTGTCTATTACAATTTTTTCTAGCTTCATTTTTGGTATTATGGGTGATACTGTATGGCTTGTAAAGGTTTCTTTGTTTGATAAATAGAATCGAACCGCATATTCTAGATATTCAAATATCCCATCTTGACAACAGTGGTATCATATAGGGTTCCCAAATTAATCTGAGCATATAAAAAATATGGATACCATCAAGATCCGCGGTGCGCGCACTCATAACCTAAAAAATGTCGATATCGATATTCCTCGTGATAAGTTGATTGTAATAACCGGCCTTTCTGGTTCCGGCAAGTCTTCACTTGCCTTTGATACTATTTATGCCGAAGGGCAGCGTCGTTATGTGGAATCACTTTCGGCCTATGCGCGCCAATTCCTATCGATGATGGAGAAGCCGGATGTTGATCATATTGAGGGTCTTTCTCCTGCGATCTCTATAGAGCAAAAGTCTACTTCGCATAACCCCCGTTCTACAGTAGGAACCATTACCGAAATCTACGATTATCTGCGTTTGTTGTTTGCTCGCACTGGGATTCCGCGTTGCCCGGAGCATAACCACGAGCTAAATGCGCAGACTATTAGTCAGATGGTGGATAAGATTCTGGATCTGGAAGAGGGGGAAAAGATTATGGTGCTTGCCCCTGTTGTTAGCGAGCGTAAGGGTGAGCATATTCAGCTGATGGATAACTTGAAGGCACAGGGGTTCTTGCGTGCGCGCATTGATGGCGTGATTTATGAGTTAGATGTGCCGCCAACTTTGGAGTTGCACGTAAAGCATACGATCGAGGTGGTGGTTGATCGGTTGAAGATTCGTAAGGATGATGACGATATCAAGACCAGATTAGCAGAGTCGATTGAGACCGGACTGCAGCATAGCGAGGGGTTGATTCGCATAGCTTTTATGGATAGTAATGAAGAAGATCCGAAAGAGGATATAACCTTTTCGGCCAAGTTTGCCTGCCCTGAGTGTGGTTATAGTTTGAATGAGCTGGAGCCACGTCTGTTCTCGTTTAATAATCCCGCTGGTGCCTGTCCTACATGTGATGGTTTGGGGCAGAAGCAATTTTTCGATCCGGATATGGTTATTACCAGTAAATCTATAAGTATTGCCGGTGGGGCGATCAAACGCTGGGATCGCAAAAACGGCTATTATTATCAGATGTTGCAGTCGGTGGCGCGCCATTATGGTTTTGATTTGGAGACACCGTTTGGTGAGTTACCGGAGAAGTTTCAGAATATCATTTTGTACGGTAGTGGTAAGGATAAGATAGATTTTACCTATAGTTCAGAACGGGGGATGCAATATAACAAGACGCATCGCTTTGAGGGGGTGATCCCGAATATGGAGCGTCGTTTTCGTGAAACCGATTCCAGCGCTGTGCGTGATGAACTTGCAAAACAGATGAGTACTCAGATTTGCCCGGATTGTCATGGTGATCGTCTTAATCTTGGTGCGCGGCATGTGTTTATTGGTGAGCATAACTTGCCTTCATTAACTGCCAAATCGATTGGTGATGCCCTGGCGTTATTTGAGGGGTTGCATCTGGATGGTAAGCGCGGTCAGATTGCCGAGAAGATCCTGAAGGAGATCATCAGCAGACTTGGATTTTTGGTTAATGTTGGTTTGGATTATCTGTCGATGAACCGTAGTGCCGAAACTTTATCCGGTGGCGAGGCACAACGAATACGTCTTGCAAGCCAGATTGGAGCCGGTCTGGTTGGAGTTATGTATGTGCTGGATGAGCCGTCGATTGGTTTGCATCAGCGTGATAATCAGCGCCTTCTAAATACGTTGTTTCATTTGCGTGATCTGGGTAATACCGTGTTGGTTGTGGAACACGATGAAGAGGCTATTGCGTCGGCAGATTTTATTATTGATATTGGTCCCGGTGCTGGTGTGCATGGTGGTGTAATTGTTTCGCAGGGAACTCCGGAGCAAATAAAAAAATGTAAAAAGTCACTGACGGGGGATTATATTTCCGGGCGTAAGCAGATAGAGGTTCCTGAACAAAGGGTTAAGCCGGATGCGAAACGGTTTATTAAAATCAAAGGTGCGAGCGGCAATAATTTGCGTAATGTGGATGTAAAGATTCCTGCAGGGGTTATGACTTGTATTACAGGTGTTTCCGGTTCCGGTAAGTCTACTCTGATTAATGATACTTTATATAAATATGCGGCCAATCATCTGAATAAGGCATCGCATACGCCATCACCATGCAAAAAGGTTGAGAATCTGGAACAGTTCGATAAGATCGTTGATATTGATCAAAGTCCGATTGGTAGAACCCCTAGATCTAATCCTGCGACCTATACCGGTCTGTTTACCCATATTCGTGATTTGTTTGCCGGAACTCAGGAGGCGCGTTCGCGTGGCTATAAACCGGGCCGGTTTAGCTTTAATGTAAAAGGTGGGCGATGCGAGGCGTGTCAGGGTGACGGTGTTATCAAAGTTGAGATGCACTTCCTTGCTGACATCTATGTGCCATGTGATGTGTGTAAGGGAAAACGCTATAATCGCGAGACCTTGGATATTCGCTATAAAGGTAAGAATATTCATGAAGTGCTGGAGATGACAGTGGAGGAGGCGAATCACTTTTTCCAGCATATTCCAACTATTGCCAAAAAGTTGCAGACCTTAATGGATGTTGGGCTTTCTTATATCACTTTGGGGCAGAATGCAACGACGCTATCCGGTGGTGAGGCGCAACGGGTCAAACTGTCACGTGAACTTTCCAAACGTGATACCGGGAATACTCTATATATTTTGGATGAGCCGACAACCGGATTGCATTTTCATGATATTAAACACCTGCTGGATGTTCTTAATCGTCTTAAAGAACACGGTAATACCATTATTGTTATCGAGCACAACTTGGATGTGATTAAGACTGCAGATTGGATTGTAGATTTGGGGCCGGAAGGTGGCAGTGGTGGAGGAATGGTTATTGCGCAGGGTACTCCGGAGGATGTGGCCAAGACTAAGGGTTCGTATACGGGGGAGTTTTTGGGAAAAGTGCTGAATAGCTAATTGTTTGTATATTGCGGCTAGTATATACTGAGGTATATATTAAGGAATTGTAAGTGCCAGGAGGTGCTTTATGAGTATGATAAGAACAGCAAAGTTATTTAAGAATGGTGCCAGTCAGGCCATAAGACTGCCGGCTGAATTCCGGTTTGAAGGGGCAGAGGTGTATATTTCTCGTGACGATGCTACAGGTAATGTTGTTTTGTCGTCCAAGCCTGTTACTAAAGCGTGGGATGATTTTTTTGACTTTGTTCACAGAGCAGATATTGATGGTGACTTTATGTCTGAAAGACCTTTGAATACCTCGCCACAGGAAAGAAACTTATTTGAGGATGAAGCATAGTGGGGATTCAATATATTTTGGATACTGATGTCTCTAGTTATCTGATTAAGGGTAAGTCACCAAGGTTAGAAGCAAAGGTTATTTCTCTGCTGCCAGATAATGTATTTATTTCCGTTATCACTCGCGCCGAGCTACTTTATGGACTAAAAAGGCTGCCTGAAAATCACAGGCTTCAAGTTGCAGTAAGTAAGTTTTTAAAGGCTATAAGGATTGCTTCATGGGATGATGCAGCTGCTGATTATTATGCAGATATATGCCACCAGCTTACAACCGAAGGTAAACCTATTGGACATATGGATATGATGATAGCATCTCATGCAGTTTCAAATGAGGCAGTTCTTATAACGAATAATAATCGCCACTTTGAGCGAATTAAGGCGCCTTTATTGATGGAAGACTGGAGCGAATTATTTTAGCTAGCTTTTTTCTCGTTCCCATATATGGGAACAAGGGTGGGTCTCTACTAGTCATTACCCGAATCCAGATAAAGACTACTTCTTTATCTCTTTCTGCGCCTTACATGGCATTTTCCTCGTTCCCAAACTCCAGTTTGGGAACGTCGGTTGATAGAAGTTATGCATTCCCAAACTGGAGTTTGGGAACGAGGGTAAAATAAAAATAAGGTGATTTCGACTCCGCTCAATCAGCTTACTTTTTTATCTCTTTCTGCGCCTTACATGGTATCGAATAGATCGGTTTTTCCGGGTGATCAATTCTGATGGCGGTTAGCCCTCCACCCCAAAGACAACCGGTATCCAAGGAGATAATGTTGTCTATATTTCTAAAGCCCAGTGCCGACCAATGCCCAAATACTATATGAATGTCTTTGTCGAATTTGTTTGGTAGATCAAACCACGGTATCTGGTCTTTAGGTTTATCGTCCGGATGTCCTTTAAAGTCAAATAGAAGGCGATATTCATGGTCACATAAACGCATGCGGGTGAAGGCGTTGATGATAAAACGGTAGCGATCATTGCCAGTAAGGGTTTCATCCCAGGTGCTGGGCTCGTTGCCGTACATGTCGCTTAGAAACTGTTTGCATTGTTCTGCCTGTAACATTTGTTCTACTTCTTGAGCCAGGCTTTTTGCTGTTTCAATATCCCACATTGGGTAGATGCCGGCATGGGTGATCACGGTTTTATTTTCTTTGTCGTGATGTAGTAACGGGCGAGTGCGTAACCAGTATAAAAGTTCATCGCAATCCGGAGCATCAAATAGACGCTGGATATCGTCATCAAATTTCTTTTTTGGGTTGGCATCAACTGAGGCGGCAATGATGTGTAGGTCGTGATTGCCTAATACAGAATTTGCGCTGTCTCCAAGCTCTTTTACAAAGCGCAGAGCTTCAAGTGATTTGGGGCCGCGATTAATAATATCGCCAGCGATCCAGATCATATCATTTGCTGGGTCAAAGTTGATACGGTCAAGCAACCTTAGCAGCTCGTCGAAACAGCCTTGAATATCACCAATTATGTATTTAGCCATGCAAGCAAAATCCGCTTTTAAAGGACGTCTGTTAATAATAGACGAATATTGGGGGTAAATCAGCCAATATCCGCATTTACCGTTCTGTCACTGGCCCAAAGGCGTAGTGCAGCCATTTTTTCCGCCATTACCACTGAAAGTGGGCGGGTGAGTTTTATTTCTTTTAACAGGTGCTCTTTATTTAGGGTCTCTTGTTGTTCTTTTGCCAGATAAAGTCCAGAAACTACAGCTTGTTCGATTTCTGCTCCGGTAAAGCCTTCACATGACTCAGCAAGTTGTTTGAGATCAAATGCTTTGGGATCAAGGCCGCGCTTTTTAAGATGAATTTCGAAGATGTCTTCGCGTACCTCGGCAACCGGGAGATCGACAAAGAAAATCTCGTCCATTCTTCCTTTGCGGATTAGCTCTGGTGGCAGGCGATCGATTTCGTTTGCGGTTGCCACGATAAATATGGATTTATCTTTTTCTGACATCCAGGTCAGTATTGTGCCTAACATTCTTCTCGATGTGCCGTTGTCGCTGTCACCACCTCCGCTGGAGATCGCCTTTTCAATTTCATCTATCCATAAAACGCAGGGAGACATTACTTCGGCAGTTTTGATCGCATCGCGTAGATTCTTTTCGGTTTCTCCAATGTATTTGTTGTAAAGACCTCCCATATCTAAGCGTAGTAATGGGAGTCCCCACATGCCGGCGATAGCTTTTGCGGCTAAACTTTTACCACCACCCTGAACTCCAACCAGAAGCACCCCTTTAGGTGGTTCTAAGGTTTTGTCGTCTCCCAGGAATACATCCTTGCGTAGCTTTAACCAGCGTTTTAGATTGCGTAGGCCACCAACCTCGGTGAATTTGGCAGTGTCGTGCTCAAAGGTTAGTGCTCCGTCGCGGTCTAGTAATTTATATTTGGCTTCCATTACCTCTGGCATGTCGTCTTCGTTAATGGCTCCATCATTTTCTATTGCTCGACGAATCAAGCGGCGTGCATCCATTGCGGTTAGTCCGCTTAGATTGCGGATCATCTGATCCATCGATTTTTGATCGGTTTTTACTTTTTGGTATTGGTTTTTTTCGCTCCATTTCATTGCCTCTTCACGAATAATATCTTCAAGCTTCATTGAGCTTGGAAGGGCCAGTTCAAAGTGGGCAGTATACATCTTTATTTCTGGCGGAACGTCAAAGTCATGACTGACAAAGATGAGAGTCGAAGGGGTGTTTTCGTAGTTTAGTGCGATCTCTTTGAGTAGGCGTACAGTAATCGGGTCATCAAGATAGGGGTGGAAATCAGGTAGTACATAGATGCTGGCAACACTATTAGATTTGATGTGTTGTAATAGTTCTTGAGGTTCGGCTAGATTTTTCATGGCTGGTGCATCAAATTCAAGACGCGAAAGCCCTTCCGTGACGCTCCATTGGTAAAGAGGCAGGCCTAAGCGAAAGCCAAGGTCAGTGAGCATGTTTATTACCCTGCGCTCTTCTTTGGTTTCGGCAATTACTAATGGGATATGGGATTTTATTACCAGTTCCAAATCTTTGTGGTCACTTTGGAGCATGTGAAGTCCTTTGTCGTTATTTTTTATCCGCTTCCTGAGCCCTTCGACTACGCTCAGGATAAACCAAGGTCGAAGGGACGTAAGAAAAAATATTACATTATTTTATTGATTATAGAATTTTCCAGCCCTTTCGGCTACGCTCAGGAAGCTTAAACAAACTTCTTTAATATCTCATCTAAAAGCATTCTTCCTTTTGCCGTTGGACGGATAATATCTTTTGCAAAAAGTAAAAGACCAGAATCAACCAGCTGTTCAATCTTTTCTTCAATCATGGAAAGCTTAATTTGGGTTCTGTCTGTGAAAAGCTGTTTGTTCCAACCATTAGTAAGTCGCATGGCATTGATCATAAACTCAAGAATAATTTCCGATTCAGATAGTGTTTCGCTTTGTCTGCTATTTTTCTGATTAACTGTGGATATATATAACTCTGGATTTTTAGGTTTTGCGTAACGAATAACTTTACCGTCGATGCTTTGTTTTCCATGCGCTCCGGCACCTATGCCGATAAAGTCGCCAAATTGCCAATAATTTAGATTATGCCTGCATTCAAAACTGGGCTTGGCAAAGGCAGATGTTTCGTAGTTATTAAAGCCAAGATTATTTAGGTAAGGGCGGCTTTGAGCATACATTTCGGTAAGTAGTTCTTCATCTGGCATTTGTGGATTTAATGTTGCCAACTTGGTATCTGGTTCTAAGGTGAGCTGGTAATGGGAAATATGAGTTGGATTTAGGTTTGCGGCCATATCAATATCATCCAGCATTTGCTGAATGCTTTGTTCGGGTAGGCCAAACATTAGGTCAATGTTGATATTGGTTAACTCCAGATCTTGAGCACACTTGATTATATCTATGGCCTTGGTTGAAGTATGTGCACGATTCAGATATTGCAGTTTATGGTCATCGAATGTCTGAACGCCAAAAGAGATGCGATTAATTCCGCCTTGTTTAATTGCAAGCAGTTTGGTTTGGTCAAGAGTCTCTGGATTTGCTTCGATGGTGATTTCTAAATCGTTATTTGGATTTATATTTGAATAGATAGTATCTAATAGTTGCTTTATCTGTTCTGTAGATAAAACAGTAGGGGTTCCGCCCCCAATAAAAACAGTATTTATCTTTCTATTTTCAAAAAAAGATAATTCTTGTTGAAGGTCATTTTTAAGAGCGGTGATATAGTTTTCTATATTTTCAGATTTGGTTATTGCCGAAGAATTAAAGTCACAGTAGATACATTTTTGCAGGCACCAGGGGATGTGGATGTAGAGTGATGTGGACATTTAATATAGTCCTTGCATCACCTCGTCGCCATCCTGTATGCGTCCCGGATCAAGTGCTTCAATCAGTTTGCGGCATGCCTGGGCGCGATGACTGATTAGGTTTTTAAGTTCCGGACTTAGTTCGGCTGATGCCAATTGGCGGCTTGGTACTAAAAATAGAGGGTCGTAGCCAAAACCGTTTGTGCCACGCTCTTCAAACATGATCTGTCCTTCCCATGTACCTTGGCAAATGATGGGAGTTGGATCTTCATGGTGACGCATCAGTACCATTACACATTGGTAGCGGGCTGTGCGTTGTTCTTCTGGTATGTCTTTCAGGTCTTTAAGTAGCTTTATATTGTTGTCTTCATCTGTAGCATCATCACCAGCATAACGGGCAGAGTAGATTCCGGGGGCCCCGTTCAGCGCATCTACCTCGATGCCAGAGTCATCGGCAATCGCTGGCTTGCCCGTGTGATAACAGGCGTTCCGAGCTTTTTTTATGGCATTTTCAACAAAGGTAAGTCCGTCTTCTTCAATATCAGGAACATTAAATTCTGATTGAGAGATTACGTTGATGTTTAATGGTTCCAGAAGGCGAAGCAGTTCTTTTGCTTTGCCTTTGTTGTTGCTTGCTAAAACCAGTTCGGAAAACATTTGTGCCACCTATATTATGTCGTCATACCGGCGAGGGCCGGTATTTCTCGTTCCCAACGTCCTCGTTGGGAACGAGGCAAACCTTTGCTTAATTAATTACGATGTTGCCTGTAATTGGAAACTTACTTCAACGCCTCGGTTTGCATAGCAGTTAGCTCTGCTATCCCTTTTTGCGCCAAGGCAATCATTGCATTCATCTCATCGGCTCTAAATGCGTGACCCTCTGCAGTACCTTGAACTTCAATAAAACCGCCAGCTTCGTTCATAACAATATTCATATCAGTTTCGGCATTTGAATCTTCTGCATAATCAAGATCAAGAACGGGTTCGCCATTGTAGATGCCAACAGAAATTGCTGCTACTTGACCAAAAATAGGGTTTTGTTTAAGAGTTCCCTTTTTGATTAGTGAACCAATTGCGTCACAAAGTGCTACATAAGCGCCGGTAATAGAAGCGGTTCTGGTGCCGCCATCTGCCTGAATTACATCGCAGTCAAGAGTAATAGTGAATTCGCCAAGTTTCTCCAGATCAATTGCAGCACGTAGCGAGCGGCCAATTAGGCGTTGAATTTCTTGAGTTCTGCCAGACTGTTTGCCCGAAGAAGCCTCACGACGGTTTCTGGTATTGGTTGCTCTAGGCAGCATGCCATATTCAGCAGTAACCCAACCTTGACCTGAGCCGCGTAGAAAACCTGGTACACGTTCTTCAATGGATGCGTTACAAAGTACTTTTGTATCACCGAAGGTTATAAGTACTGAACCTTCTGCATGCTTTGTAAAATTTCTGGTAATAGTTACTTCGCGTAGTTGGTTATTTGCTCTTCCGCTTGGTCGCACCTTGGATCTCCTGCTGATTTGTATAAATAATAATGGCGCAAGGATAGCATATTTTTGGAATTTTGGTTTTTTAAAATAAATACCCTTTAAACCTTGAGTCGGTTTGCTTGCAGTAACACCTTATTCTTGCCACAATTACACAAAATTTCATAACTAAGGAGCACTTATGACACGTAGCATGACCGCCTTTGACAGGTCTGAATTGCAGGATGAAAATGGACGATTCGTATTGGAATTAAGGTCGGTTAATAGTCGCTATCTGGATCTGAATCTGCGTTTACCAGAGGATCTTCGAAGTGCCGAGACTAAAATTCGGGAAACAATTGCCAAATTCCTAAGTCGAGGAAAGGTTGATTGCACATTAAAATTTGAATCTAGCGTTTCCGCATCCTCGATAAATATTGATGAAGATCTAGCTTCCGCAGTTATTGAAGGGTGTAAAAAGATTAATGCGTTATCTGGCGCTAATCGCGATGTAGATCCTCTACAGATTTTAAAATGGCCGGGTGTGTTACAGGCAGAAGAAAAAGACCTGGAAAAACTGGTTGCTGCGGTTATTGGATTATTAGAGCAAAGCCTGAAAAACTTGGTTGCTGCGCGTGAGCGTGAAGGCGAGAGCTTGGAAAAGATAATTCGCACTCGTATGGAAGGAATTGCCGAGATCATTGCTGGTGTAAAAGTAAGGGTTCCTGAGGTAATCAAAGCGGTTCGTGAAAAGGTGGTTGGTCGCATCAATGATCTTAAAATTGATCTTGAAGATAACAATCCAAGACTAGAGCAAGAATTGGTTTTACAGGCGCAAAAACTTGATGTGGATGAAGAAATTGATCGCATCGAAACGCATTTGAAAGAAATAGATTTAGTACTAAAAAAATCAGAACCAATTGGTCGTAAGCTTGACTTCTTGATGCAAGAACTAAATCGCGAGGCCAATACCTTGGGGTCAAAATCTGCAGATTCAGAAACCACCAAGGCCTCTGTTGATATGAAAGTTTTAATAGAGCAGATGCGTGAGCAGATTCAGAATATCGAATAATAACGAATAGGAATTGAGATGAGCGCAAAGAGTAAAGGTGCCTTATATATAGTTTCAGCTCCGTCAGGTGCTGGTAAGACTAGTTTGCTTAAGGAACTACTTAAGAGTGATCTTGATGTGGAATTATCGGTATCGCATACCACCAGAGCTCGGAGGGAAGGAGAAACTCACGGACAGGAATACTTTTTTGTTTCTGTGGATGAGTTTCAGCAGATGGTGCGGCAGGATGATTTTCTTGAGCATGCGCAGGTATTTGATAATTTCTACGGTACTTCTAAGTCTGCAGTTATGCAAAGGATTTCAGAAGGTGTTGATGTGATTCTTGAGATTGATTGGCAGGGCGCGCGCCAGATTCGTCAGGCAATACCGGAAGCGATTACTGTATTTATTTTGCCGCCAACCATTGAAGAACTGGCAAATAGGCTTAAAAATCGTGGTCAGGATAGTGAAGAGGTTATTCAACGTCGCATGAATGATGCACTTAGTGAGATTTCTCACTATGATGAGTACGATTATGTGATTATTAATGATGATTTTAATACGGCCGTTGAAGAACTAAAGATAATTATGCTTTCGCAGAGATTACGTTTAGAGAGACAATTAGAAAAATTAGAGGCCTTGTCGGCTGGGGTTAATAAGTAAGTTTATTTTAATAACTAATTGAACTTTGGCGTAGAACGAGTAAAATCCGTAGTTTACGCATTTTGAAAAGAAATAATTTGGAGTAAGTATGGCTCGTGTAACTGTAGAAGATTGCTTAGGTAATGTAGATAACCGTTTTCAACTAGTATTGGTAGCGAGCAAAAGAGCGCGTCAAATCGCCATGGGCGCAGATCCGATGGTAGAGTGGGATCGTGATAAGCCTACTGTAGTGGCTCTACGTGAAATTGCAGAAGAATTTGTTGGTCCAAGCATTTTAGATGAACCAGATCACACTGGCGCAGGTATATAAAAGTTATAATTTATTTGTGGCTAGCTTGACGCCTTTAACAAACAAAAAATAGTTTTATGAACTATCCTTAGAGATAAGCGCTTTTATCTAAGAGCTAAGGAAAAATCAGAAGGATACCAGTGCAGGCTTGTTCTGTACTGGTTTTCTTTTTTATGAATTAATTCTGACTTTATTTGGTTGTAATAATATATCATTGAAAATATATGAGTAAGGTAGTTGATATCAAAACAGGGCAGGAAGAGGTGATGCTTACACCTGAGCCTTTGTTCAAGAAGCTAATAACCCTCACGTCAGAATATCTTCCGATTGAGGCTGAAGAGCTATTGCAAGAAGCCTTTAAATTTTCCAGAGAACATCATGCCGGGCAATACCGTAAGTCTGGGGAAGAATATATTACTCACCCCCTTTCTGTAGCGATAATTCTTGCTGAAATGCATATGGATCCTGAGAGTATTGCAGCATCGATATTACATGATCTGGTTGAAGATACCGAGGTAACAAAACTGCAATTGGCAGACAAGTTTGGTAATAGCATTTCCGAGCTTGTTGATGGGGTAACTAAGTTAACTCAGATCCATTTTGAAGATAAGGCTATAGCGCAGGCAGAAAACTTTCGGAAGATGGTTCTGGCAATGGCAGATGATATTCGTGTAATTCAGATCAAACTTGCTGATCGGTTACATAATATGCGTACCTTGGGTGCAATGCCTCGCGAAAAAAAGGTGCGAATTTCTAAAGAGACTCTGGATATTTATGCTCCTGTAGCAAGCAGGTTGGGGATGAATACTATTAGGATCGAGCTGGAAGATTTGTGCTTCGAGACTATTCATCCAATGCGTGCTCGCGTGTTGCGTGATCGGGTAAAGAAGGTTAGAGGAAATCGCAAAGAGGTGGTTTCCAAGATAAAAGAATCTATTCAATTGCGGTTGGAGCAGGAAGGTATTAACGGCCATGTTTATGGCAGAGAAAAACATCTTTATAGCTTGTATAAAAAGATGTCGAACAAGGCGATTTCATTTGTCGATGTATTGGATGTATTTGCATTTAGAGTAGTAGTAGATAATGTTGATACTTGTTATAGAAGCTTAGGTTCGGTCCATAACTTATATAAACCTGTTCCTGGGAAATTTAAGGATTATATCGCTATTCCCAAGGCCAATGGTTATCAATCTCTACATACGGTTTTATTTGGTCCGCGCGGGGTGCCGATTGAAATTCAGATTCGTTCAGAGGATATGCAAAAGGTAGCGGATTCTGGAATTGCAGCCCATTGGTTGTATAAGAGCAATGGTGAGAGATCTGGAAGTCAGGCGCATGACCGTGCTCGCGAATGGGTGCGTGGTTTATTGGAGATGCAGCAAAGCTCCGGGAATTCTTTAGAATTTATTGAGAGCGTTAAAATGGATCTGTTTCCTGATGAAGTGTATGTATTTACACCTCGGGGAGATATTATTGAATTGCCGAGAGGAGCCACTCCTGTTGATTTTGCCTATGCAGTGCATTCCGATATAGGGGATACCTGTCTCGCGGCGAAGGTTGATAAGCGGCTGGTGCCATTACGTACTACTTTATTGACAGGGCAAACCGTAGAGATTATCTCCGCACCTGGAACTAAACCAAATGCTATTTGGCTTGATTTTGTAATTACGGCAAAGGCACGTTCGGCAATTCGTCATTATCTAAAAAAGCTTAAGCAAGATGACGCGGTTAGTCTTGGAAGACGTTTGATAGATAAGGCTCTAGCTGCATACGATACCTCTGTTGATGAGATTCCCAAGGAACAGTTCGTAGAATATCTGGAGTCGGCAGAGATAAGTGATATGGATGAGCTGTTTGAGAGCGTAGGACTTGGAAAAAGTATTCCAATGTTAGTAGCCAAGCGACTAATAAATCCATCCGATGAAATTGATACTGAATTTAAACATGAAGACAGACGATCTCAGAGTCGAGGACGCCCGCTATTAATCAAAGGAACCGAAGGGATGGTGGTTACGTTTGGGCGTTGTTGTTATCCGATTCCTGGTGACCAGATTGTTGGTTATGCCAGTAGTGGACGCGGGGTTGTTGTGCACAGGCGTAACTGTAATAACCTTAAAGAGATTGACAAAAAACCGCAAAACTGGGTGGATGTGCAATGGGCAGATGAAATCAATAAAGAGTTTCCGGTAAATGTGCGCCTGGATGTAACTAATCAGCGCGGGGTGTTAGGTAGCTTGGCAGTTACTATTTCTGATACCGGAGCTAATATTGAAAATGTGCATGTAGAGGAAAAAGAGCGGGAAGGAATGATTGCGACTCTGCATTTTACCATCGCAGTAAAAGATAGAATTCATCTGGCGCGGGTTATGCGCAGATTGCATGCGGTGCCTACCGTATTAAGGGTGCATCGCTCTGGGGCGTAATGCGATTTTAATGTTGTAGAGTTAAAATTAAGAAACAAAGTGGCTTTGACCTTGGTTTATCCTGAGCGTAGTCGAAGGGCTCAACCGATTTGAATTATTTGATTAAGGATAAAAATGAAAATCTTAGTTACCGGCGGAGCCGGTTATATAGGCAGTCATACTGTTGTTGAATTGTTGGACGCTGGTTATGAGGTAGTAGTAATTGATAACCTGTCTAATAGTTCACAAGAATCACTGAGCAGAGTAGAGCAAATAACCGGTAAAAAGGTGAAATTCATTAAGGGTGATATCCTTGACGAGGTATTGCTGGATAAAATCTTTGCAGAAAATAAGATCGATTCAGTAATCCACTTTGCTGGTTTAAAAGCCGTGGGTGAATCGGTGCAGATTCCGCTTAAGTATTATGAAAATAATATTACCGGAACCATAGTCTTATGTGAGGCCATGGCACGTAATGGCGTAAAGAATATTGTATTTAGTTCCTCAGCAACTGTTTATGGTGATCCGCATACAGTGCCGATAACCGAGGATTTTCTAACTGGAGCAACCAATCCATATGGGCGTTCCAAACTATTCATCGAAGAAATTCTGCGGGATTTGTATGTTTCAGATAATGAATGGAATATTGCACTGCTGCGTTACTTTAACCCGGTGGGTGCCCATAAATCAGGAATGATAGGGGAAGACCCAAATGGAATTCCAAATAATTTGGTGCCGTTTATTTCGCAGGTGGCAGTTGGTAAGTTGCCGAAGTTAAGTGTGTTTGGTGATGATTATGGCACTTCGGATGGAACGGGAGTTCGGGATTATATTCATGTGGTGGACTTATCATTAGGACATCTAAAGGCAGTAGAGCGTCTCCAAAATAAACCAGCAGTAATAACTTGTAATCTTGGTACCGGTAATGGGTACAGTGTCTTGGAAATGGTAAAGACATTTAGAAAAATAAGCGGGAAAGAGATTCCGTATGAAATAGTAGAACGTCGTCCTGGCGATATCGCAGAGTGTTATGCTGATCCGAGTTATGCGGCTAAAGAGTTGGGCTGGAAGGCGGAAAGGGGGATTGATGAGATGGTTGAAGATTCATGGAGATGGCAGAGCCTTAACCCCTCCGGCTATTAATTTTTATCTATTTCCCCGAATACTGCGTTATATCTCCAGGCTTGCTCGGGCACATATTGCATATATGCTTCCTCGCAAGGCTTCGATATGCCTTGTCTTCAGAAAAATATATTATAAATTAACGTAATTACGTAGTTTGTGCGCTCATCACGTTTTTAGTGTTTTATTTCTGTTTCCCATGTTGTACGTGGGAACCTAAAAAGGTTAAGTATGCGTTCCCACGTTCAAAGTGGGAATGAGGAACCATTCACGTCATACCGGCGAAGGCCCATGAGTGTCCGGGGAAAGTAATGTAATAGAATCAAGATGGCTGAGCGTAGCCGAAG
>JAWSVC010000018.1:43806-65854 GCA_033852075.1 Gammaproteobacteria bacterium
ATTTTCCCCGGACAGCAGTGCGACTTGATCGGGGATCTCGATATGATAGCTTATAATTCAAGAACATCTGTACAGCAAATATCCAGTCATTGCTCTTATAAATTGTGAAATATATAATTCTTATGCGTTTTGGTTAAAACAACACGGAGTCAAAATGTCGCATGTATCTATCATTAATAAAAGTAGTGTAACCAATACTATTGCTATTGCCATTCTTGTCGCCTCTTTTTATTGCCCATACTACCCTGAGCAACTTTTTTCTGTCGGTGTCTTTGCCTTGGCTGGCGCTATTACCAATTGGCTGGCGGTGTATATGTTATTTGAAAAAGTGCCTCTTTTATATGGTTCCGGTGTAATTCCTAATCGTTTTGAAGAGTTTAAAGGTGCTATTAAAAACCTGGTCATGGAGCAGTTTTTTAGCAAGGAAAATGTTGAGCAGTTTTTCAATGCCGAAAAGACTGGTGACATAAACTTTGACTCTGTAATTGAGGCTATAGATTTTAACCGTGTATTTGAAAATCTCGTTGATGCGATTATGGCGTCATCGTTTGGGAATATGTTGGGGATGTTTGGTGGTCGTGATGCTTTAGACCCACTAAAAGAACCAGTGATTGAAAAGCTAAAACTAGCATTTCATGATATGGCGCAGAGTGATTCTGTGGTCGAGGCGCTAAAGAAAAAGTTTTCTGCCGGTATAGCGTCTAAAGATGTTGTGGGGCAAATAGAAAATATTGTTGATAAGCGACTGGATGAGTTAACGCCACAGCATGTAAAAGAGATTGTGCAAAAGATGATTCGTACTCACCTGGGCTGGCTGGTTGTCTGGGGTGGAGTGTTTGGTGGATTAATTGGCCTTGCGGTGAATTTAATTGAGCTGTATTTGTAAGCTGGCGTAATTGGGTCGTAAATGCATCCAAGGCAGGATGCCTTGGCCTTTGGCCGTAGGCCAAAGCGAACAATAAAACGTAAGCAAAGCCACGCCTTTGCGTTAAACGTTTTTGAGGTGACAGATGAAAAAGTCCATGGACGGACTTTTTCATGGAAAAATTATCTCAACAACCACTCCCTTACCTTGGCAATATGCTCGTCACACATTAGAGGGGGGGCATGTCCGGCATCTTCTATTCTTAAAATATCCGCTTTGGGGCCAGTCTCATGCATCCTTTTAGCATCTTCTTTGGAAAGAACAACTGAATGAATGCCATGTACTACTAGAGATGGCACATTAATTTTTTCCCAGTAATCCCAAATATCTAAACCACTTCTTCCTAATTCGTCAATAACGGAATAACAAATAGCAGGATCATAGGCCAGACGATATTTTCCATTTATTTTTTCACCTACTGTGAATTTTGCTATGTGCTCCCAATGTTCCTCATCTAGATTGCCAAACGCTGCATATCTTTCTTTTAGATATGTCTTTATTTCTTCAATATTATTAAATAACGGAGTTGATCCAGTGCTTTGAGTCAGGGCATCTAGCAATTTGGGATCAAGATATGGAGATATATCGTTGAAGATAACTTTTCTGAAAGGATGGTTTTCTTTGCCTGCCATCATAATAGCGATTGTTCCACCAAGCGATGTGCCAAGGTAATCAACCTTATCTGCTCCAAGGTGGGTGATAAGAGTATGTATGTCTGATCTGTATTGGTAATAACGGTATAGTGATTTGTCTGTAAACCAATCGCTTTTGCCTCTGCCGGGTAAATCCAAGGCGACAACGCGATAGATATCTGATAATGCGTTACCAATATGATCAAAGTCATGTGCATTTCTGGTGAGTCCGTGGATGCAGACCAAGATATTTTTATTATTAGGGTCGCCAAATTGGCGGTAATGGATTTTGTGATACCCATCTGGGTTTATGCTTCTGATAAAAAAGTTATCTGCCATGTTCTTTGCTCGTATTTAATTTTTAAAAATCTTAATAGTAATAGTTATTAGTATAGTTTCTTTGTTTGTAGTGTTGTGAGTTGATAAATGATTTTGAGGGCTGTTCCTCAAAGTTTTTAAATGTTTTTGTATTAAAGTTCTTGTTTATCATTCACTTGTAAGTATGTGTTATTATTTTTTTATTGGTCGCTGCATTCTATGAATTCCGTCATAAAAATAAGAGTTTTTATCGGGTGTTCTTTGTGTTCGTGACACTGTTCTCAAAATGCCCAAAAAATGAGCAAAATGACAAAAAAAATCTGATTTGAGTTGGAATTTTAAGTGATTTCGCAGCAATGTTTTGCAACCCCATGATTTAACGGAAAAACCCCTAATTAATTATCCGCTAATATTTCTTTTTTACATTCAGAAATCACGTAAGTTACTGTCTGAAAAAGGAGATTTCCCTCAAATCTCCTTGACATATAAGCATTTTCGCAACTATAGTGTTACAAAGTGGGATAGAGTGGAGCGAAATGGATCTATCTGGAATAAATTGGTAAAAACGGGATAAAAAGTGTTTTTTAGCGGATCAACAAATTTAAATCTGGATGCCAAGGGCAGGCTGAGTTTTCCAGCTCGCTATCGGGAGCGTTTGGCTGAAATTTGTGGAGGGCGTCTTTTTATAACCGTTGATCTTTACCAGGATCCATGTTTGCGCATCTATCCAAAACCTGACTGGGAAGAGATTCAGCAGAAGGTGATGTCAAAAGGATCGTCGCCGAGTGCTCGAGCTGTGCAGAGGGTTTTTCTGGGGCAGGCCGAGTCGTGTGATCTTGATGGTAACGGCCGCATTCTGGTTCCGTCAACTTTGCGAGAGTATGCGAAGCTGGAAAAGAAGACGGTGTTGGTTGGTCAGGGCAAGGGTTTTGAGCTTTGGAGTGAAGAGGCTTGGGCTGGACAGTTAATAGAAGCTGAAAAAGTTGATGCTTCTGAGCTGTTTGGGGATCTGATTCTTTAGGCTGAGTTTTTAGTTAAAGCGTAGATCGAATAACAATACCGGGTAATGAATAAGGTCACTTATGTGCAAGGATAGCTATTTACACGAAACGGTGTTGTTAAATGAGGCGGTTGATGCGCTGAATATCTTTGAATCGGGGATTTATATTGATGGCACTTTCGGGCGTGGTGGGCACAGTTTCGGGATTGTCCAAAAGCTTGGTGTAAACGGGAAGTTGATAGTTGTGGATAAGGATCCGCAAGCTATAGCAACAGCACAAAAGATGTTTGCTGATGATGAGCGGTGTTATGTTTTTCATGGTTCGTTTGCGGATATTGATGAATATCTTGAGGCCCAAGGGTTGGCAGGGAAAATTGATGGGGTTCTGCTTGATCTTGGAGTTTCATCCCCGCAGTTAGATGATGCGCAAAGGGGGTTTAGTTTTACCAATGATGGTCCGCTGGATATGCGGATGGATTCATCAAAAGGAGAGACTGCTGCACAGTGGCTTGCAACTGCAGATGCAAGAGATATAGCGGTAGTTCTTAAAGAGTATGGTGAAGAGCGGTTTGCTAAGCGGATAGCACAATTCATAGTTGAAAGGAGAGAAGAAGAGCCAATAACGACAACCGGGCAGTTGGCAGCAATTATTTCTGATGCTATTCCTCGTAAGGAAAAGCATAAAAATCCGGCAACCAGATCGTTTCAGGCAATTCGAATCTACATTAATCGTGAATTGGAAGATCTAAAGGAGTGCCTGGGTAAGACGTTTGATGTTCTTGCTGTTGGAGGAAGGCTGGTAGTGATTAGCTTTCATTCTCTTGAAGATCGAATGGTAAAACGATTTATGCGCGATAATTCTACGGTTGGCAAGCTGCCGCCAGGGGTGCCGATAGTGCCTAAGGAATTAGAGCCGAAGATGAAGCTGGCTTGTAAAGCGATAAAGGCCAGCGAAAAAGAAATTGAGCAAAACCCCAGAGCAAGGAGTGCGGTTATGCGGGTAGCGGAGAGAATCAAATGAAAAGAGGGCTTGTTATGGCAGTCCTCTTTTTGTGCGTTCTGGCATCTGCCATTGGGGTGGTTTATGTCAAACATCAAAGTAGAGCATTTTTTCACAAACAGCAGGATTTAGTTAGTGAAAAGGAACAGCTTGAAGTTGATTGGGGTAGGTTGCAGTTAGAGCAAAGTACATGGGCTATGCATGGTCGTATTGATAGTGTTGCCAGAGAAAAGCTTGAAATGTCACTTCCGGAAACCGATGAGGTAGAGATGCTGAATTAGTTATAAGTCAGCATGTGTTAAGCAATTAAGATTGATGTTTTAAATGGGAAAAGTTGTGAACAAAAAGGAAGCAAAAGCAGAACATATCAGTTTTGTATGGCGTAGAAGAACCGTGCTGCTGGTAATGCTATCAGCCGTAGTTGGGTTGGTTGCGCGTGCTGCTGACCTTCAGATTCGCGACAAAGAGTTTTTGCAAAACCAGGGCGATGTGCGCCATATGCGTACAGTAGAGGTTCCAGCATATCGCGGAGCGATTTTAGATAAGTTTGGCGAACCATTGGCAATTAGTACTCCGGTTGATTCAGTATGGGTTAATCCAAAAGAGCTGCTTGTAGATCCAGCGTATATTCCGCAGTTGGCAAAGGTCATCGACTTTAAGGTAAGTGATCTGCAAGAAAAGCTAGAGCAGCGTAAAGAAAAAGAATTTATCTATCTGCGCAGAAGAATACAGCCATCATTAGCGCAACAAGTTAAAGAGTTGAAAGCTCCGGGGGTGGGGTTGCAGCGTGAATATCAAAGATATTATCCGTCAGGGGAGATTACCGGGCATGTTACCGGTTTTACTGATATTGATGATAACGGTCAGGAAGGATTAGAACTTGCCTATGATGAGTGGTTGCAAGGTCAGCCGGGTGCAAAAAAAGTACTTAAGGATCGTTTTGGTCGCAGTGTTGAAGATGTTGAAAATATTAAAAACCCAAGCGAAGGGCATAAGTTACAGCTTAGTATTGATAAGAGAGTGCAGTTTATCGCTTATCGAGAATTAAAAAAGGCAGTAACCAAGCATAAGGCACGATCCGGTTCGGCAGTAGTATTGGATGCAAACAGTGGTGAAATATTGGCGATGGTGAATCAGCCATCTTATAACCCTAATAACCGTAGTGAATTTAAAGGGAATAAATACAGAAACCGCGCGGTAACAGATCTGTTCGAACCAGGATCAACAATAAAACCATTGGCAGTGGCAACTGCTTTGGATATGGGGATTATCAATCCAAATACCAAATTTAATACTGCTCCTGGATATATGCGTGTTGGGAAAAATACCATTAAGGATGTGCGTAACTACGGTACGATCAATGTTAAAACTATTTTAATGAAATCCAGCAATGTTGGAATTTCTAAAATTGTTTTAGCGATGTCTCCTGAAAAACTGGTTAATACCTTGTTTCATGTTGGATTTGGTGTGGATACGGGGAGTAGTTTTCCGGGTGAGGCATCAGGTCATTTGGTTAATAAAGAGCGTTGGCATGATATAGAGCGCGCTACTTTATCTTTTGGATATGGTATTTCAGCAACCACATTGCAATTAGCGCAGGCCTACACCGTGTTTGCCAATAAAGGCAAATTGAAAAAGGTGAAATTGATAAGTGGTGAAGATCCGGCTCAGGAAGCAGATAAACAGGTGTTTAGTGAGAGAACTGCTAAGCAGGTTCTTAAAATGCTAGAGCTTGTAACCAGTGATGAGGGCACAGCGCCATTAGCGCAAATTCCTAATTATCGGGTTGCAGGTAAAACCGGAACTGTAAAAAAGAGTGTTGCAGGCGGATATTCAGATGATAAATATTTGGCTGTGTTTGCCGGTGTAGTTCCGGCGTCTAAACCAAGATTTGTAATGGTTGTAACAATAGATGAGCCAAGCAATGGAGATTACTACAGTGGCAAGGTAGCCGCTCCAGTGTTTTCTGAAGTTATGGCTGATGTTTTAAGGCTAATGAATGTTGCACCGGATAAATTGGCAAATGGAAAAGCTAGAAATATGGCAAAAGCTAGAAGCAAGGCCAAAGGAGCGGCAGCATGACAGCGATCCTAGCGTCGATAGTAGGGAATAAATATATGCCTCATTTATCAGAGCTACTAAAAGATTTGGGAAGAGTTTCCAAAGATGCGGATATGTTTATATCTGGTGTTAGTGTTGATAGTCGTATGGCCTCAAGAGGTGATCTATTTTTGGCTTGCTCCGGAATACATAATCATGGACTGGATTTTGTCGAAAAGGTTATTTCAAAGGGGGTGGCTGCGATTGCATGGGAACCATGTGATAAATATAGGCATGCAGATAGAATCAAATGCCCAAAAAATATACCGATGATAGCGATTCCAAATCTATCTGCACATCAAGGTTTGATAGCAGATAGGCTTTATCAGCATCCCTCCAAGGATCTGGCAGTAGTGGGGATTACCGGCACCGACGGTAAAACCTCCTGCTCCCAGTTTATTGCGCAGGTTTTAAGTGAAACTGATGATATTCCTTGCGGAGTTATCGGAACTATAGGTTATGGAATGTATGGAGCTTTGGTTCCAGGGGTGCATACCACACCAGGACCACTTGATGTACAGAAGGTTTTAAGTGATGTAAGAGAAATTGGTGGTAAGCATGCAGTGATGGAGGTTTCTTCACATGCGTTGGAGCAAGGTAGGGTAAATGAGGTTGATTTTGATATCGCCGTACTTACCAATCTTACGCAAGACCATCTTGATTATCACGGAACCAAAGAGGCATATGCCGAAGCCAAACGTCAATTATTTACAAAGGAATCCTTAAGTCACGTAGTGGTAAATGCAGACGATTCGTTTGGTATTGATCTGAAAGAGCAATGTAAAACCAGAGTCCCGTGTATGTCCTATGGATTCCATAAGGATGCAGATGTGCGCGGTTATGGTTTGATGATCTCTTCAGAAGGTATGCGTATGCGAGTAAAGACACCATATGGTAAGGGGGTTCTTACATCCAGCCTTATCGGTGACTTTAATGCGATGAATTTATTAACAGTACTTTCAGTATTGTTGTGTTTGGATATGCCGCTGGATCAGGCGCTTGAGTATATCAAGTCAATCAAACCTGTTGCAGGAAGAATGGAACGTTTTGGCGGTGGCAACAAACCATTGGTGATTGTGGATTATGCGCATACTGCAAATGCACTGGAGCAGGTTTTAAAGGCATTAAAGCCGATAACTGAGCGTGAACTTACTTGTGTGTTTGGATGTGGTGGCGATCGTGATAAGAGCAAGCGTCCAGATATGGGTAGGGTTGCCAGTGAATTGGCAGATAAGATTGTGATAACTGACGACAATCCAAGAACCGAAAACTCAATGAATATCATTAGCGATATTTTGTCGGGATGTGAAGGTAATGAAAATGTAGAGGTTGAACAAAATCGCTCTGCTGCAATTGAGTGGGCGATCAATCATGCGCAAAAAGGAGATGTAGTATTGATTGCTGGTAAAGGGCATGAAACCTATCAGTTTATAGGTTCAAGACAGGTTCCGTTTGATGATAGGGCGGAAGTAAAAAGAGTAATTAAAGGGTTAAAGTAAAAGGGAACAGGAAAGCAAATTGTTTAAATTCGACCTTACACAAATAGCAGTAAAAGTAGGTGGCAGACTTGTCGGCGCTAATGTCGATGCGTTTGAAATTGTCATCGAAAATATTGCTATTGATAGCAGGAAGGTTGAAAAAGGTGATCTGTTTGTCGCGATTAAAGGTGAAAACCATGATGGTGCCGATTTTATTTCAGCGGCAGTAGAAAATGGCGCAGTGGCAGTGATAGCCGAGGCGAAAACTGATATTTCGGTTCCGCAGATAGTAGTAGAAGACGCCTGGAAGGCACTTGCTGCGTTAGGGAATATGGCGCGTGAGGCAAGTGAGGCTTACTTTGTAGCTGTGACCGGAAGCAATGGTAAGACCACCGTTAAAGAGATGGTTAAGGCAATTTTGTTGGAAGTGGCTCCAACGCATGCTAATCAGGGCAATCTGAATAATGAGATTGGTGTGCCGTTAACCATGTTTGCTTTAGGTCAGGAACATAAATATGCAGTGATCGAGATGGGCGCAAGTAAAAAGGGAGATATCGAATATCTTACCCGGATCGCCCGCCCTGAGATCTCTATAGTAACTAATGCATCTGCAGCTCATCTTCAAGGGTTTGGTGATCTGGAGGGTGTGGCTAAAACTAAAGGCGAGATTTTTGCGGCGTTACCGGAAGATGGGACTGCAGTAATAAATGCAGATGAAGATTATGCAGGATATTGGAAGGATGTATCCGGTACGGAAAATATTATCACCTTTGGTGAATGCCCAACTGCAGACGTAAGACTTGGAAAAATTGATGCAAATGGTGTCGAGATTGAAACCCCTAATGGAACTTTGCTGCTGAATCTTAAGTTGCCAGGAACGCATAACATCAAAAATGCCATGGCAGCAACTGCTGTTGCGATTGCATTGAATATTCCATTGCCAACAATAAAAGTTGCTCTGGAAAAGATGAGTTCGGTTAAAGGTCGGCTGTGTTTTCAAAAGGCAAAGGCCGGTGGAACGGTTATTGATGATAGCTATAACGCCAATCCTGCATCATTGCAGGCAGGTTTGCAGGTTTTGGCTGAACAGAATGGCGAAAAATGGTTGCTGTTAGGAGATATGGCTGAACTGGGAGATGACACCGAAAAATTGCATGCACAGGCTGCACAAAATGCACACGATCAAGGTGTTACAAGACTATTTGCCTGTGGGGCAAATAGGGAGATTCTGGTTGCAAACTTTGGAACTGGTGCTCGAGCATATAACGATACGAATATATTGATTGAAGACCTGAATAATGCTCTGAAAGAAGGAATTACCTTGTTGGTTAAAGGTTCAAGAATGATGAAACTGGATCAGGTAGTGGATGGTATCAGCCTGCGGTCAGAGAATGGAGGGCAGCACTAATGTTGCTATATCTCGCTGATTATTTGAGCGAATACTGGAGTGCGCTAAATGCATTTCAATATCTGACCATGCGTGCGATTTTAGGGGTTTTGACCTCATTGGTAATAGCGTTGATTATCGGCCCTAAGACCATTCAGCAGCTAGTTAAATATCAGATTGGACAAAATATTCGTGATGATGGACCTGAGAGTCATTTTTCAAAGGCTGGCACTCCAACTATGGGTGGCTTGCTTATATTGATAGCAGTGATTGTCTCTACGCTATGCTGGGCAGATCTTTCATCCAAATTTATTTGGATTGTGCTGTTGGTGACAACTGCCTTTGGAATCATCGGTTTTGTAGATGACTACATCATGCTGATTCTAAAACGCTCCAAGGGGTTATCGGCGCGAGCTAAATATCTTAGCCAGAGCTTGATTGGATTAGCTGTCGCAATCTATCTGTTCTATACCGCACAAACTTCGGGTGAAACTCAGCTGATTATTCCAGTATTTAAAAACCTGATCTTTGATCTTGAATGGTGGATGTTTATTCCTCTGGTTTATTTGGTGATTGTTGGTACCAGTAATGCGGTAAACCTTACCGATGGCCTTGATGGTTTGGCAATAATGCCAACCGTAATGGTTGGTGGGGCCTTAGGTGTATTTGCTTATTTTACTGGGAACAAGGTGTTTGCTGAATATCTTTCTATTCCATATATCTCCGGCACAGGTGAATTGGTCGTATTTGCTACCTCTTTGGTAGGTGCTGGACTGGGATTCTTGTGGTTTAACACCTATCCGGCGCAGGTGTTTATGGGCGATGTTGGTTCATTAGCACTAGGTGCAGCTTTGGGAACTATGGCGGTGTTAGTCAGGCAAGAGCTGGTGTTATTTATCATGGGTGGTGTCTTTGTGCTTGAGACCGTATCGGTAATCATGCAAGTGGCATCATTTAAAACTACAGGGAAACGAATTTTTAAGATGGCTCCTATACATCATCACTTTGAACTGAAGGGGTGGCCGGAGCCAAAGGTAATTGTACGCTTTTGGATTGTAACCGTAATCTTGGTTTTGATTGGGTTGGCAACGCTAAAAGTAAGGTAGTCGAACGAGCGAATGTAGTTAAGGGCAAGAGTAAGTGCACAAAGATCTACAAAAGATAAATGGTAAGGTAGTAATTGTCGGTTTGGGAATAACCGGTATCGCCTGCGCTCGTTTCTTTAAAAAGATGGGTATTGAGGTTGCGGTTACAGATAGTCGGGAAAAACCACCTTGTCTGGAGCAGTTTCAAAATGAGTTTTCCGGAAGTGATATTGCTTTGGGGGAATTTGATGAAGAGATGTTGGTTGGAGCCAACGTTATCATTGTAAGTCCAGGAGTTTCGTTACGCGAACCAGCCTTAATGAAGGCCGCTATGTCGGGGGTGCGTATCTGGGGTGAGATTGAAGTATTTGCCAGATTTGTAAATGCCAGAGTTATAGCGATTACCGGATCAAATGGTAAAAGTACTGTTACTACTCTGGTAGCCAAGATGCTTGAAACAGCCGGAAAAAAGGTAGCAGTTGGTGGTAATCTTGGAACTCCTGCAGTTGCGCTGATAACTGATGAAGCGCCTGATTTTTATGTGGTTGAGGTATCCAGTTTTCAGCTTGAATCTACATTCTCGCTTTGCCCTGCTTCTGCGGTAATTCTGAATATAAGCGAAGATCATATGGATCGTTACAGTTCAATTGAGGAATATGTCAACGCCAAGAAAAGAATTGCTCGTGGTTATGGTGACGTGGTTGTAAATATGGATGATATGCAAACCAGAGATCTGTTATATACCGTTGAACCAACCAGAAGGATACATACCTATACTTTGAATCCACCTCAGGAAAATGGTTTTGGTCTGCGTAGAAATGATGCTGATGTTGGTGCAGATGGTAAGGGTAATATTTGGATCTATTTTGATGAAAGACCAATTATGGCGATTGCTGATATAAAGATTCCTGGTATGCATAACGTATCCAATGTATTGGCAGCAATAGCGCTTGTGTATGCGGTTGATATCGATTTTAAATCGATGGTAGATGCTGTAAAAGAATTTGCTGGATTGGATCATAGAACCCAATGGGTAGCGCGGGCTAATGGAGTTGATTGGTATAACGATTCAAAGGCAACAAATGTAGGAGCAACATTAGCTGCAGTAAATGGGATGGGTGATAACCTGATTCTTATTATGGGTGGCGATGGCAAAGGAGCGGATTTCTCTCCATTAGAAAAAGAATTTGCAGGCAGCGTAAAGCTGGTAGTGTTGATTGGTAAAGATGCCTTGGATGTTGAAAAGGGGTTGAATGACGTAGCCAAGGTTTTATATGCAGGTACCATGAAAGAGGCTGTAGAAATAGCAAATGAGAATGCAGTTGCAGGGGATAAAGTACTTCTTTCACCTGCATGCGCAAGTTGGGATATGTTTAACGGTTATGCTGAGCGTGGCGCTGAGTTTGTAGCCAGAGTTAAAGAAATAACCGGGACGGAGGCTTAAGTGATAGCAGCATGTTTGCCATTTGCCAGTTTGTCCAGAAATAGGGCCGAAGCATCGCCAAAGATGCGAGCGCCAGCTATTTCGGCAAATCTGGATATGGCGCTAGTGGGCGTCATCGTGTTATTGCTTGGTATCGGTTTGGTAATGGTAGCGTCGTCGTCAATTTCTATTGCAGAAAAGCAGATGGCGAATCCATTTCATTATTTAATACGTCAAATGGTATTTGTGATTGCAGGGATAACTGCTGGTGTAATAGCGATTAATATTCCAATTAAGGTATGGGAAAAAATGGGGTTAATGTTGGTTATTGCAGCATATGCGTTATTGATATTGGTTCTGATTCCAGGAATTGGCAAGACGGTTAATGGTAGTACCAGGTGGATTCCTTTGGGGCTGATAAATTTGCAAGCATCAGAAGCAGTAAAGCTATTAATGATTATCTATATGGGTGGTTATCTGGTGCGTAGAGGAGAAAATGTTCGTGAGTCTTTTCGTGGTTTCTGTGTGCCGATGGGGTTGTTAGCGGTTACTGCGATATTGCTATTGTTAGAGCCGGATTTTGGAGCAACAGTAGTGATTGCTACAACATGTATGGGCATGTTGTTTCTTGCTGGTGCTAGGCTTTGGCAATTTGCAATGCTATCAGGCTTTGCATTAGGAGCTATGTCTATTCTTGCTGTTACATCACCATACCGTTTGCAAAGGCTAACTGCATTTTTGAATCCTTGGGAAGATCCATTTAATAGCGGATTTCAGTTAACGCAATCTTTGATAGCTATCGGTAGCGGTAATTGGTTTGGTGCAGGATTAGGTAATAGCGTGCAAAAACTGTTTTATTTGCCAGAGGCGCATACCGACTTTCTTTTTGCGGTATATGCAGAAGAGATGGGCTTGGTTGGTGTGGCGGTGTTAATAGCTTTGTATGGATTTGTTGTATTGCGGGCAATGCGTATTGGCGCAACTTCGGAGGCAGACGGTAGAACAGTTGGTGGTTACTTGTCTTATGGAATCGCCATATGGATCGGAATGCAGGCATTTGTCAATATGGGCGTAAATATGGGTGTATTGCCAACAAAGGGACTGACATTACCACTAATGAGTTATGGTGGAAGCAGTCTGATCATAATGTGTGCATCTTTGGGAATATTGTTGCGGGTTGACTATGAAAATCGGTCTGCTCATGTTTCTGCATCAAAGGTTGAAGTGTTAGCGGCAGGAACCAAAAAAAGCACTAAGAAAACAGGAAAGAATAAAGCGGAGAAATCTGAATAGAATGGCGACAGAAATGGAAAAACAGGCGCCAGTTTTGATAATGGCAGGAGGAACCGGAGGACATATCTTCCCGGCTCTTGCTGTTGCGAATGCTATTCAGGACAAGGGGGGGGCTGTGGTTTGGCTGGGTGCCGAAAGTGGGATGGAGAGCAGAATAATTCCCAAGCAAGGAATTGATATCAAATATATCCGTATCAGTGGTTTTAGAGGGAAAGGTCTGCTGAATAAGTTAATAACTCCATTTAGAATTGTTGATGCGATAGTGCAGGCTATGAAGATTCTGCGCCGTATTAAACCAAGAGCTGTTTTAGGAATGGGAGGGTATGTTACCGGGCCGGGTGGCATTGCTGCATGGCTATTGGGAATACCTCTATATATACACGAGCAAAATGCTATAGCCGGTATGACAAATAGGATTCTAGCGCATTTTGCTACAAAGGTTTTCGAGGCATTTCCCTGTAGTTTTACCCAAACCTCAAAGCTTACTTGTTCTGGTAATCCTGTAAGAAAGGGATTTTATAAGTTAACAGAAGTTGAAGAAAGATTTGCTGAGCGTGAAGGCAAGATAAATTTACTGGTTCTTGGGGGGAGTCTTGGTGCCAAGGTGCTAAATGAGGTAGTACCGGAAACAGTTGGCAAAATGGATGCTGAAACAAGACCCAATATTCTTCATCAGGCAGGTGAAAAAACGATTGAGATTGCGCGGCGACAATACGTGGAAGCAGGTGTGACGGCAGAAGTAATGCCATTTATTGAAGATATGGCGCAGGCGTATGAGTGGGCGGATATGGTTATTTGTCGTGCTGGAGCGCTGACAATAGCCGAGATAACAGTGGTAGGCGTTCCTGCGATATTGGTGCCATTTCCACATGCAGTGGATGATCATCAAACTGAAAATGCACGCTATTTGTCGGCAGCAGGTGCAGCGGTATTGATTGCACAGGATAGGTTGAATGCCGATTGTTTGTATCAAGAGATGACAAAGCTAATTCAGGATAAAAAACTGCGTATAAAGATGGCAAAAATGGCAAAAGAATTGGCAAAAGAGAATGCTGTAGAGATCATTGCGCAGCAATGTTTGCAGCAGGAAGATCTACAAGATAAAGGTTTGGAGAAAGAGTAAGTGGTGTTATCTGAAGACAGATTAATAGGGCGAAGAACAACCGATGCAATGGGAAGGGTGCGTCACATCCATCTTATTGGAATCGGTGGCTCAGGTATGGGTGGAATCGCCGAAGTGTTATTAAATCTGGGGTATGAGGTTTCCGGGTCAGATATAAAAGAAAATTCGGTGACCAAAAGATTGGTAGATAATGGAGCCAAAGTAACTATTGGTCATGCGGCAAAAAATGTATCTGGTGCCGACGCAGTAGTGGTTTCATCAGCGGTTAATGAACAAAACCCCGAGGTGGTTGCTGCTCGTGAAAGCAGAATCCCTGTAGTGCCAAGGGCGGAGATGCTTTCTGAACTGATGCGTTTTCGGATTGGGATCGCAATTGCCGGTACTCATGGCAAGACTACGACTACCAGTTTGGTTGCAAGCGTATTGGCTGAGGCAAACCTTGATCCAACCTATGTAATTGGTGGTAGATTAAATAGTTCGGCTAGTCATGCCAAACTTGGTTTGGGACAGTATTTAGTGGCAGAGGCAGACGAGAGTGATGCATCATTCTTATATCTGCAACCAACAATGGCCGTGGTAACTAATATCGATGCTGATCATCTTTCAACTTATGATGGTGATTTTGGTAGATTAAAGGATACCTTTGCGGAATTTTTGCATCATCTGCCATTCTATGGGTTGGCGGTGCTGTGTGTAGATAATGAAACCATCAGAGAACTTTTGCCGGAGGTAACTCGGCCAGTAGTGACATACGGTATCGATAATGATGCTGACTACATGGCTTATAACATCGAGCAAACCGGTACTAAGGTTAGCTTCTCTGTAAAGACAAAAGGCAGAGATGCTGATTTGCAGGTAACTCTGAATCTTCCGGGAAAGCACAATGTGCTAAATGCCCTGGCTGCGATTGCAATTGCTGAAGAATTAGAGATTGAAGATAGATATATTCAATCTGCATTGGAAGGATTTCAGGGGATCGGGCGTCGGTTCCAAATGAATGGAACTATGCATATGACAGATGGTGAAGTGTTATTTGTTGATGATTATGGACACCATCCAATTGAAGTAGAAGCAACTCTTCAGGCAGCGCGCGCCAGCTATCCGGATAAACGTTTGGTTTTAGTATTTCAACCGCACAGATATTCGCGTACTCGTGATTTATTTGACGATTTTGCTCATGTGCTTAGCAGTGTCGATTCGTTGGTATTGGCAGAGGTGTATGCGGCCGGTGAAGAAAAGATTAGTGGTGCAGATGGTAGAAGTTTGGCACGTGCAATACGTCAAAGAGGAAAGGTTGATCCTGTATTTGTTGAGGATTTAGAAGAGTTGCCAGAGGTATTAGCAGGTGTTCTTAATGGAAATGAAGTAGTGCTGACCATGGGGGCCGGAAGTATTGGAACGGCCGCGCAAGGGTTGGTGAAAAAGATAGAGTTGATAGGCAAATAGGGTTGGTAGATAGGGCGATGATGGCAGCGATGAAAATAGATAATCAGCAAAAGCCTATGAGAGGCGAGTTGCTTTATCGTGCCAGATTAGAGCAGTTTACCACTTGGCGTGTTGGCGGAGAGGCTGATGTTATTTATCGTCCAGCTGATATTGAAGATTTTGCAGGTTTTATCGCAGCCAATCAGGACAAACAGATAACTGTACTGGGTGCTGGAAGTAATGTATTGATTCGTGATGGAGGTATACAAGGTGCGGTGGTTATTACTGCCGGAACCATGAATATGATCAATAATGATGAAGAATTATTCCATGTTGAGGCAGGCGTAAGTTGTCCGGGATTTGCCAGAGCTTGTCGCAAAAAACATATGGCCGGAGCTGAATTTTTATCTGGAATTCCAGGCACTATTGGCGGGGCAATCAGAATGAATGCCGGGGCTTATGGTGCTGAAATCTGGGGTTTGGTAGAGAAGATTGAGATTGTAGATAGACAGGGTCAGATTCAGGAGGTTACCAAAGAACAGGTTGAGTATGGTTATCGTTACTGTAATCTGCCAGAAGATAGTTGGGTGGTTGCAGCGTATTTACGCTTGCGCAAGGCTGAAACTCAAGAGCTGGAACAGATACATGCTAACGTAAAGTCACTACAGCAAAAACGTAGCGAAACTCAACCTCTGAATGAATTTAACTGTGGGTCAGTATTTAAGAATCCTCAGGGTGATTATGCGGCAAGGTTGATAGAGGCTGCAGGGTTAAAAGGACATATGATTGGTGGAGCGCAGGTTTCGACTAAGCATGCAAACTTTATCGTGAATACTGGTGCCGCGACCGCAGCAGATATCGAAGAATTGATAAATGAAGTAAGAGCAAAGGTTAAACAAGTCCATGGTGTAGATCTAGAAAGCGAAGTAAAGATCATTGGCGAAAAAAACAGGAAAAAGGTGAGTGATGAGTAACAAAGGTGGGCAAACGGCTGCTATTGATCCAAAGCAAAGAGATCCTAAAGAATACGGCAAGGTGGCAGTACTAATGGGAGGCTGGGCTGCGGAAAGAGAGGTGTCTCTAAATAGTGGAAATGCCGTACTTGATGCCCTTAAATCAGCTGGTGTTGATGCTCATGCAGTAGTAGTTGATAGAGAAAATGTGGTTACCGAGATCGAAAAAGGTCAGTTTAATCGCGCCTTTAATATTCTGCATGGGCGTGGTGGTGAAGATGGCGTAATTCAGGGCTTTTTAGAAACCCTTGGTATTCCATATACCGGAAGTGGAATCATGGCATCCAGTGTTGCTATGGATAAATTACGTACCAAACAGATGTGGATGGGCGCGGGTATGCGCTCTCCTGCAATATATATAACCACCAATGATGATATTGACTATGCAGCAATTGATAATCTTGGTTATCCGGTAATGGTAAAACCTATTCATGAAGGTTCAAGCATAGGCATGAGCAAAGTGGATGATATATCTGATCTAGATGAAGCTTGGGAATTGGCTCGCGAATACGATAGTACCGTCATGGTAGAGAAATGGATAAAAGGAACTGAGTACACTGCAGCAATCGTAAACGGTGAATCATTGCCATTGATTCGTTTGGATACTCCAGAAGAGTTTTACGATTACGATGCCAAGTATACGCTGAATACAACCCAGTATTTTTGTCCGTCTGGTTTATCGCAGGAACGTGAAGCAGAGCTTAAGGCTTTAACAAGAATTGCATTTGGTGCAGTTGGTGCTAAAGGCTGGGGACGAGTTGATTTTATCCTGGATGATGAGGATATTCCGTGGTTGATTGAGGTAAATACTGTGCCAGGAATGACAGATCACTCTTTGGTGCCAATGGCAGCTGAAGCGGCAGGAATAGATTTTGAAGAGCTGGTTTTAAGAATACTTGAAACCAGTATGGAATAAGGAGCATAACGTTGGGTAATGCAGCGCAACTACATGACAAGGATCGGTTTTTTATCGGCGATAGATCTCTATCGTTGGTAACTGCTGATTCTGGTAAGGCTGTTGCGCAAAATGAAAAGTCCAAAGAAACAAGTGGAAGTAGAAGTTACCCTTTTGCAATTTGTATTTTATTTGTTGTGGTAGCCGCGCTGGTTGGATCAGTTTACTGGGCGGTACAGCAAAAAGAGGTATTGCCGGTAAAACGAATTCAGGTGGTAAGCAAGCTTAAACATGTTAGTCAGGGAGAATTACAGAATATTATTGCTCCGATGATTGATAGTGGCTTGTTAGGGGTGGATGCAAAACAGATAAGAACCGATATTGAAAAGATTTCCTGGGTTGATAGTGCTGATGTGCGCATAGTATGGCCTGATGGTATACGTATAGAAATCAAAGAACAGGCTCCGATAGCTCGTTGGGGTAGTGATGCACTGCTTAATGCTGATGGTGAAGTTTTTGCTCCAAAGTTAGAGAAAGGTGAATTTGAAAACCTGGCGCAGTTGAATGGCCCTAAAGGGCAGCAGCGTAAAGTTATAAATCAATATCTACTGTTTCGTGAAGTTCTGCAGAGCAGGGGATTACAAATCGCGACAATAACGTTGGATGAAAGGCGTTCTTGGAGCATAACAACTGGGCAGGGAGTTAAGCTCAGATTTGGTAAAGGGGAAATACAGCAGAAAATGTCGCGTTTTTTAAAAGGCTACGACAGAAAATTAGCAAGGCAATTTGGACAGATTGCCTACGTGGATTTACGTTATACGAATGGTTTTGCGATAAAGATGAAACAAGAATCGCAGCCAGGGAACAAAAGTGTAAAGAGGACTTATTCAAATGGTTAAAAAGGCCGAGAGCAACATCATAGTTGGTCTGGATATCGGAACCTCAAAAGTGGTCGCCATAGTAGGAGAGGTGAATCACGAAGGAGTGCTTGAGATTATCGGTATCGGCTCCCATCCATCTCGTGGTCTTAAAAAAGGGGTGGTGGTAAATATTGAATCAACTGTGCAGTCAATACAGAGAGCGGTTGAAGAAGCAGAACTGATGGCTGGTTGTCAGATTCACTCAGTATATGCGGGGATAGCAGGTAGTCATGTGCGAAGTTTGAACTCGCATGGCATTGTAGCAATTCGCGATAAAGAGGTAGTTGCAACAGATGTGGATCGCGTTATTGATGCGGCTAGAGCAGTGGCTATTCCAGCAGATCAGAAGATAATTCATATCTTGCCACAGGAATTCATTATTGATGATCAGGATGGGGTAAAAGAACCAATTGGAATGTCCGGAGTTCGTCTTGAAGCCAAGGTGCATATGGTAACTGGTGCAGAAAGTGCGGCACAGAATATCGTCAAGTGTGTGCGTAGATGTGGTCTTGAGGCTGAAGATGTAATTCTTGAACAGTTAGCATCGAGTTACGCAGTTCTTACTGAGGATGAAAAAGAGCTTGGGGTTTGTTTGGTTGATATAGGTGGTGGTACTACTGATATAGCAGTGTTTACTGAGGGAGCAATTCGCCATACAGCGGTTATTCCTATTGCAGGGGATCAGGTTACTAACGATATTGCTGTAGCGTTACGTACACCAACTCAGCATGCCGAAGATATCAAGATCAAATATGCATGTGCATTGGCTCAGCTTGCTGGTGCGGATGAAACCATAGAGGTGTCAAGTGTTGGAGATAGACCAGCGCGAAGACTATCAAGACAAACCCTGGCAGAAGTTGTGGAACCAAGATATGAAGAGCTATTGGGTCTGATTCAGGCGGAGCTGCGCAGAAGTGGTTTTGAAGATGTAATTGCGGCTGGAATCGTGCTTACCGGTGGAAGTGCCAAGATGGAAGGCGTTGTTGATTTGGCGGAAGAGATTTTTCATATGCCAGTAAGATTGGGAGTGCCAACCGGAGTTGCCGGTCTTTTAGATATTGTTAGGAATCCTATTCACGCTACAGGTGTTGGTCTGTTGAAATTTGCGATGATGAACCAAGGAGTTACCTCATCAGCGCCAAGGCAGGAACAGGAAGGATTTGGGTCGATACTTGAACGAATGAAAAGCTGGTTTCAAGGTCATTTTTAACAGATACAGATTTAATTAGTTAACGAATTTATTTAAAGATTTAGTTATAAGTTGTTGCATAAAGGAGATAGTAAAATGTTTGAACTTATGGATTCTCGCAGTCAAAATCCAGTCATCAAGGTTATCGGCGTTGGTGGCTGTGGCGGAAATGCAGTGCAAAATATGGTTACCGAAGGAATCGAAGGAGTTGATTTCATTGCAGCCAATACTGATGCTCAGGTCTTGAAAAAGTCCGATGCTAAAACAGTTCTACAAATTGGTGGAGATATAACCAAGGGTTTGGGAGCTGGTGCAAATCCAGAGATTGGAAAGCAAGCAGCGATCGAAGACAGAGACAGAATTCAAGAGATTCTATCTGGTGCTGATATGGTATTTATTACTGCTGGTATGGGGGGAGGTACCGGTACAGGTGCTGCTCCGGTAGTTGCAGAAATTGCACGTGAAATGAAGATTCTTACTGTTGGTGTAGTAACTAAACCATTCGGTTTTGAAGGTAAAAGAATGGAGATAGCCAAAAATGGCATCGAAGAGTTAGCACAGCATGTAGACTCACTTATTACTATTCCAAACCAAAAATTACTGTCCGTATTAGGTAAATCAGCAACTATGATGGATGCATTTAAAGCGGCTGATAACGTATTGTTAGGTGCAGTGCAGGGTATTGCAGAACTTATTACCCGCGAAGGTATGATCAATGTTGACTTTGCTGATGTAAGAACAGTCATGTCAGAGCAAGGTATGGCAATGATGGGAACTGGTGCTGCAACTGGAGAAAATCGTGCCATTGAAGCGGCTAATATGGCAGTTTCAAGCCCTCTGCTTGAAGATATTAATCTTCAAGGTGCAAGTGGTGTTCTTGTTAATGTAACTGCCGGCTTTGATCTAACCATTGGTGAGTTTGAAGAGGTTGGTGAAGTTGTTCGTGAATTTGCAGCAGAAGATGCAACAATCGTGATTGGAACAGTAATTGACCCTGAACTTTCTGGCGAACTTCGTGTCACAGTAGTAGCGACAGGCCTTGGCAACGCTTTAAAACAAGCAATGCCAAAACCAACGTTGGTGCCAAAGCCGTCAGCTTCAACAGGTAAGATTGACTACAGTGAAATGGATACGCCAACTGTAATTCGTCAAGAACAACGCAAGAAGGTTGTAAACGGTGGTTTTGCAACTTCAGGGCCGGGTGATTCAGACATGGAATACCTGGATATTCCTGCGTTTTTAAGGCGTCAGGCTGACTAATTCATAAAGTTCGTTAAATAGTTAGGCTAACTGCCTTGATATTACTGTCATTTGTAACTATATTCTAATATAGTGCAGTGCAGTAAAATAAGCTGATAAAATGCAACATAATGCTGGATGTAATGCTGTGTTATGTTGCAAAAAAGCTCATAAGGTATTAAACTGGCGCGCTTTATTATATTGATGTCTGTAATAGACTGCCAAAGCAGCCCCCGTATGCTAGGAAACGAAAGAAATGATTTGTCAAAGAACATTAAAAAATGTGATTAGAGCAACAGGTGTTGGGTTACACTCTGGTAAGAAAGTGTATCTTACATTAAGACCTGCAGCTCCAAATACAGGGATAGTATTTCGTAGAACTGATCTTGAAGAGCCTGTAGAAATAAGTGCTCGCATGGATAATGTTAGTGACACAAGACTTTCAACCACTCTTGAAGAGAATGGTGCCAAAGTTTCCACCGTAGAACATCTCCTTTCTGCAATGGCGGGTCTCGGTATCGATAATGCATATATAGATATAAGTGCGCCAGAAGTTCCAATCATGGATGGTAGTGCCAGTCCATTTGTATTTCTGATTCAATCGGCTGGAGTGCAAGAACAAAACGCACTTAAAAGATTCTTCCGTATCAAAAAAGAAGTATCTGTAAAAGATGGTGATAAATGGGCTAAATTTGAGCCGTTTAATGGCTTCAAGGTCGGTTTTAATATCGAATTTGACCATCCTGTATTTCATGACCGCCCAGCAACGGCTGTTGTAGATTTCTCAACAACATCGTTTGTAAAAGAAGTAAGTCGTGCGCGTACCTTTGGTTTTATGAAAGACTTTGAATATCTGCGCGAAAACAATTTAGCATTAGGCGCTAGCCTGGATAATGCGATTGGTGTAGGTGATTACCGCGTTCTAAACGAAGACGGCCTAAGATATGACGATGAATTCGTAAAACACAAAATTCTCGATTCAATCGGTGATTTATACCTGCTAGGTTGCAGTTTGATTGGTTCGTTTACTGGCCATAAATCAGGCCACGAACTAAATAACAGACTATTGCGAGAAATGGTAAAGGATAAAGAGGCATGGGAAGAGGTTACTTTTTCTGATGCCGATGAAGCACCGATTTTATATTCTAAGGGGATACCTGCCGTCTCCGTCGCAGCCTAAAATAAGCTACTGCGCTTGCTAATACTGCGTTAAAAAGTATTTTAAAACTGCTCACATACTTATTGTATGCTCCGCGTATTTAAAATAATTTTTGCCTTGTCTTAGCTGCGCTCGTAACGCTTATTTATAATCATTGTTTTTGCGTATTTCCTCTTTAAAAGAATGCCTGTAATCTCATAGTGCAACATATTTTACCAAGCCGCGCCGTGATTTTGAAAAAATATCCTGCGAATTTAACAATAAAAAACTTTGTCATCCCCAACTTGATTGGGAATCACGACATGAACGCACCTAACCATCTATTGTCATACCGGCGAAGGCCCACTACCGTCCGGGGAAAGTAATTTAATAGAATCAAGATGTCTGAGCGTAGCCGAAGTCTCATTGATTCTATTGAATTTTTCTTGACCCTTCGGCTACGCT
>JAWSVC010000018.1:65883-66127 GCA_033852075.1 Gammaproteobacteria bacterium
GACAGTAGTGGGCGAAGGCCGGTATCCAGAAAAAAGGCCCCGTAAACGGAGCCTTTCAAATAAATACTTCACCCTTTCGAAGGGGAAGTTTGGAGTGGGGTACATGTAACTTCCCACACTTAAATCGAACGATCTAACGTTTTTCTACTTTTTTATTATCGTAAAACCCACTCCTGTTTATAACGGCATTTCAGCAAGATTTTTTGGGTGTATTTGCACCTGCCGTTACAATGCCACCATGAAA
>JAWSVC010000019.1:0-754 GCA_033852075.1 Gammaproteobacteria bacterium
CGGCTACGCTCAGGGATCTTAGTTTTTTTTCAAGCGTAATAGCATTCATCCGATAAATCCCGGAATTCCCATTATCAGATCCCTAGTAAAATCTATAATCACAGATAGCATCCAAGGAGCAGCAATAAATATGGTAGCCGCCATCGCTGCAAGTTTTGGCACAAAACTTAAGGTTTGTTCGTTAATCTGGGTTGCTGCCTGAAAGACACCAATCATCACCCCAATAATCAAAGCAGAAAGTAATATAGGCGCAGCTAACATAACCGTAACCCAAAGCGCGCTTTTAGAGAGTTCTATTGCAGTATCCGGAGTCATTTTTATCTCCTTACAATCGTCAGTAATAAAAACTTGATGCCAACGTCCCCAGTATCAATGACCAACCATCAACTAGAACGAAAAGCATAATCTTGAATGGTAACGATATAATCATAGGGGATAGCATCATCATCCCCATAGACATCAGANNTAACCAAAAACGGTAAAAAGATAATAAATCCTATTTGAAACGCGGTCTTAAGTTCACTGGTAACAAATGCGGGAATCAAAATTGTCATCGGCACCTGATCCACCGAGTCATATTTTTGTTTTCCAGACATCTCTACGAATAATTCAAGATCACCTTCTCTGGTCTGCGCCAGAAGAAATGATTTTATAGGCTGCTGAGCTGCCTCTAATGCCTCTTTTACATTAATCTTTTCTTCCATATATGGTTGCAAGGCCTGATCGTTAATCTTATCGATAACCGGAGCCATTA
>JAWSVC010000019.1:830-23180 GCA_033852075.1 Gammaproteobacteria bacterium
TCATCATTAACAGTATTGCCGGAAGCAGAGTCAATACTGTCATTAAAATGACAATCTGGATATTTACGCTATAAGTCTGACCACCATCTTCATTCGGTAATACCTTAAACGCTTCCATCGCTCCCGGTTCTGCGTTAGCTATTGCTGGCAAAAATAACAAAGCCACCGTCAGGATCGGCAATAGATATTTTGAGATTATTCGAAGCATTCTACTCATTACCATTCCTTAATAAGTGGCTTCGACTGCNNNGCAGTCGAAGCCACTTGCTCTTAATTATCATCTTCTAAAACCTTTTCTTTTATTGACGCATCGATTACGGATTCTTTGTTTTCCGGTTTCTTTCTAGCTTGCTGTGTCTTCATCAATTGCTGCAATTTTTGCGCAAATGGAGCAAGTTTTGGATCCATATCTACATTTTCAACTACCGGATTTTCAAAATGATGCAATTTATTAACGCTGCCAGGAGCAACCCCAATCAACATTTGCTCTTCACCAACCTGAATCAATACCACCCTTTCACGAGAACCTACTGATGCTCCGCTTAATACTTTGATTCTACCTCCGGTAGATTTTCCAGCACCTACCATACGCTTACTGAACCACCCTAAAAGAACAATGGCTACTAAAACAAAGATTAAAGCAATAATCATCTGCACTAATGAGGTTGCACTTACGTTAGTAACATTTGAACCAAGTTGAGAGGATACTGGGGATTTTTTTATGGTTTCTTCGGCTGCAAGGGCTACTGAAGAAAAAGGGAAAAGAAAAAAACTTAGTTTTTTCAAGATTCCTGAGCGTANNCTTCGGCTACGCTCAGCCATCTTGATTCTATAAATTACTTCCCCCGGATAGCAGCAAGCATTCATAAGAATAACAAGAAAAATCTTGGGAATGACGAAATTAATTAACTGTTTCAAGCTACTAGCTACCATTATTTCAGTTTCTTAACTCTTTCTGCCGGGCTAATAACATCAGTAAGTCTGATACCAAACCTTTCATTTACCACAACAACTTCACCGTGAGCTATTAAGGTTCCATTAACCATTACGTCTAAAGGTTCACCAGCCAGTCTATCCAATTCAACAATAGACCCTTGATTAAGCTGCAAAAGATTACGAATACTTATTTTAGTTCTTCCGATCTCCATAGACAGATCAACCGGAATATCCATAATCACATTCAGATTTATGTCTTCCTCGTGGATACCTGCTGTATCAGCGACCAATTCATCAAGCACAGCCGGCTCAACACTAGCAGCGGCATCAGCCTCTCCATCTGCCTGCTCATCCATTGCAGCAGCCCACTCGTCTCCGACTTCTAAACCGTTTTCGTCTTTCATTACTCTTCACCTCCAACAGCAAGCGCAGTTCCTATGCTCTGTAATTCTTCCAGAGATACTAATTTATTTATTTTGATTGCTGTGTTTCCTGCATGCGTTCCAAATTTACCTCTGAAAAGAGGGATATCTCCAGAAATAATTGTTACCTCTTCCGGCATTTCTATCGGAATGATATCTCCTGCTTTCAAATTCAATACATCGGTTAATGACAATGTTACACTCGTTAATGCTGATTGCAGTTCGATCTCTGCTGATTTCATCTCTTCTCTTAATGAAACCGACCATCTGTCATCCGTTTCATTCATATCACTTTGTACACCGGCATCCAAAATCTCGCGGATTGGCTCGATCATGTTATAAGGAAACGTAATATGAAAATCTCCACCACCGCCATCAAGCTCAATATGAAATGTGCTTACTACAATAACCTCGGATGGACTTACAATATTTGCAAACTGCGGATTAACCTCTGAATTTATATATTCAAAATCAATTGGCATAACCGGCGCCCAAGCATCCACTAAGTTTTCAAACGCCTGCTTTAACACCATCTGAATTATTCGCTGCTCAGTTGGAGTAAATTCTCTACCCTCAATCTTGGTAAAATAACGACCGTCTCCACCAAAGAAGTTTTCTACAATAATAAAAACCAGCTTTGGATCTATGATAATCAAACCTGTACCACGAAGTGGTTTTAACTTTACTAAGTTCAAACTAGTAGGAACAAAAAGAGTATGAACATACTCTCCAAATTTCATCATATCCACACCACCAACTGATACCTCTGGGGTGCGCCTTAACATATTAAATAAACCGATACGGAATAAACGAGCAAAACGTTCATTTATCATTTCCAGTGTGGGCATACGCCCACGAACGATTCTTTCTTGATTTGCGAAGTCAAAGGGACGGACACCGGTATCGTCACCGCCTTCACCACCTTCTTCTTCAGAGCCATCTACACCATGAAGAAGGGCATCAATCTCGTCCTGGCTTAATATGTCATGAGTTGCCATTTACCACTTCACCTATTGCATAATATAAGCTGTAAAATACACGTTATTAGCTCCGCCTTTACCAGTAAATTCTTTCAATACACGATTTACTTCAGCCAGGGCTTCTTCTTGCATGCGCATTTGGTTTTCTGCGCCAATTAATTCTTCATATTTTCTACCATTAAATAACAACAGCAAATTATTTCTGATAACCGGAGAGTTCTGGTTAACTGCGTCAAGAATACTTGAATCATAAGTCATAACCGAAATAGAAACCTGTAAAAACCCCGTCTTACCAAACTTGTCATAATTAACTACAAGCGGTGGTTCAATACTCCAAAATAAAGCACGGCTACCAACTCCGCGATGCCCACCTTTTTCATTTTGATCTCCACCCTCTTCTTTCGCATCTCCTTCTGCAGCAGCTTCTTCACCAATATCCTCACCTAATTCAGCAGCAAGAGGATCTTCTTCTCCACCAGATAGAAGAAGCACAACTCCAACACCAGCACCTATTAAAACAACCACTGCAATGATAATAATTAACACCAGACGGCTTAAACCTTTTTCCTTTTGTGCCAGTTTAATCTCTCTCATATTCTTATTTCCGTTTGATTTACCTTTACTGCTCTATTTTTAGGGTAACTATATTACTAGTGCTTTTGCAAAAGGTATGCCACACCACTATTAACAAGCGTTTTTATTTCAGATATGGGAACACAGGGTAAGTTTATCCCTGCAAATTGAGGTAAAAGTTCGAGATTTAGCATTCCCTTAGCCACGTCCCAGCTCCATTGCATGAAAAATTCTTAAAGAAGTCAAATAACCGACACCTTAAGATTTGTTGGCGCATTAAAATCCAATTGCCGCCTATCTATATCAATATAATTTAATATTGGCGTGATTTATAGGGGTAAAAGCAAAAAAATTGACGTTTTATTAACTCATCACTTAATTAAAAATATAGTTAAGCACAAATAATTGGCTTTTGTTGTATTTTTCCCAGGAATTGCCCCCCAATTTCCTAATTAAGTTAATTGCTTTGATTATCTTCTGCTTCTATGTGAACAATAGGAAGATTAATTGTAAATGTAGTTCCTACACCAAGCTCACTATCAACCAAAAGCTCCCCATTATGCGTTTGGATTATTCCATACGAAATTGAAAGCCCTAACCCTGTACCCTTTCCAACTTCTTTGGTTGTAAAAAATGGATTAAAAAGTTTTGATATATTCTCTGGGTCGATTCCACTACCGTTATCAGAAATTTTTATATATATTTTTTCTTCATCAACACAACCAGTTTCAACCTTAATTTCCCCTTTTTTCTCTATTGCATGGGAAGCATTAACAAGCAAGTTCATAAAAACCTGATTTAGTTGTCCAGGGAAACATTCAATTATCGGCAAGTCACCATAATTAGTTACAACCTCGCATTTATATTTAAGCTCATTCCAAACCACTTTCAATGTCGACTTGATGCATTCATTAATATCAGCCTCTTTAAGCTCGGATTGATCATCAACTCTGGCAAAACTTTTAAGACCAGCAACAATACTTCTAACTCTTTCCATACCATCTAGAGAATCACTTACCAATTCCTCGATATCATCAAGCATAAATTCAACATCTTCTGTTTTCTTGATATCTCTAATGATCTCCATAGCATCACGAGCCTTATCTCTGTTCCCTGAACTTAGGTTTTCAACCAGAATCTCATACTCTTTGATAAGTTTAATGAAGGTCTCGGCATATTCAGATAAGGATGTAACATTACTAAGCACAAACCCAATTGGGTTATTAATCTCATGAGCTACTCCAGCTGCTAACTGCCCGATTGAAGCTAATTTTTCTTGCTGCACTAACTGTTGTTGAGTTTGATTTAACTGATTATTTAACTCTGTTAATCGCTTAATCTGAAGTTCTCTATCTCTATTCAATTGCAAATTATTTGCTACCAGAGATATTACAGGGATAATCATCTTTCCTTGTTCCAGATCAGACTCTGTAAATTTTCTATCTTTTGTATCTTTATTGATACTAATAACACCGACAACATCATTTTTAACGGATAATGGCCAACACATAGACGAATTAGGTTTTGATGAATTATTTGTACTATTTATCTTAAAACGCTCATCGCTTGACACATCACCGTTCAATACTAAGGCAGAATTATTTTCTGCTACCCATCCTAAAATACCGACTCCAAAATGGATTCTTGAACCAATTGCCTCGGCAGGCAAACCAAAACCAGTTTTTATGTACAAATCTCCACTTTCTTTATCTACTAAAGCCAAACAACCTGTTTTACCATTAAATCCAAAAAGAATATGCTTTAATAAAGTTTGATAAACTTCATCCTCACTTTCTTCAAGTGCAGCTTGACTTATACTAAAAAGATCATAAATCCAAATAAGGTCATTGAAATTCAATTCTGCCATTTGGTTCTATTCCTCACCAGATAACCACTTACTAGCTGAAGACTGTTCTCCTATCACCTCTTTTTTACCTATTTCAGTGAGATGCTTTTGTACAATATTTCGCTGATTCTGATCAACTGATTCATATATCGCATCGATTAATTCTTTCGGATCCCACGGTTTATTAATAAACTTATAAATACCGCTTTCATTAATTGCCTTCGCAATAATGTGAATATCCGCTTCACCACTCATAACAATCTTTATACAATCTACTTTAGACTCAGTTAATTTTCTTAAAAATTCAAGCCCATCCATTCCAGGCATTCTGTAATCCACAATAACAACATCAGCTCCTGTTGCTATTATTTTCTCTAAGGCTATTTCAGGCTCTGAATAAAACTCGAAATCATAAGGTAATTTACGTAGTAATCTTTTTACTGCGTTTAAGACCTTAATCTCATCATCAATTATTACTACTTTATCCATGGTTATTCCTCATGTTGAATATATATAACAAAACTTTTTTTAGTATCTTTTTCTAACATACGAATTCTGGCAATTATATCAGCAGTTATTTTCTGACCTTTAACCAAAAGCAGAATCCCTCCTGGGCTAACTAGGTCTTGAGCCAGAACCATTCCTTCTTTTATATTCTTGGTGCTGATTCCCTTTTCAATAATTTCTGCTTTGTGCCCTATTTCCCTTTTATAATTTGGCTTTACATTCTTTAAAAAAGTATCGACAACCTTCTTATCATATTTTGTTCCGGAATTTTCGATTAAAAACCTTGCAGCCGAATCCTCACTCTCTGGTTTTCCTGTAACAAAACCAAGGATGTATTCATCATATTTACTAATAACCCCTATAATCTTGGCTCCAACTTCTGTTTCTGCTCCAACTAAACCATCTGGAAATCCAGAACCATCCTCATATTCACAATGATGCCGAATATATCTTGCTGACTGATGAAGAGGAGGAATAGACATTAATGAAGCCTCCCCAAGAATTGGATGTTCTCTATATTTTTTTTGATCCGCAAAAGACAATTCAGAATAAGGCGTAGATAAAATACGATCAGGCATACCTATTAAACCAATATTGTGAAGCAAAGCAGCCAAATAAATATCGTTTGTACCCTGCTCACTTATCTCTAAAGAAAAAGCTAACTCCTTTGCATGTTTTGCAACTCTTCTAGCATGTCCAGCTCTTCGCCCTTCCCTCAATTCAATCAGATTCGCAAACACATCTATCGTTGAGTTATACGCACCTTTAAGCTCATTCAATGTTTTATCTAAAAATGCCGCCGTTTGCTCTAGCTCTTCAGTTCTTCTTTTTACCTCAATTTCCAGATCATTATTAAAATTTTTGAGTTTTTTATTTTGCTCTTGGCTTAGGATTAATAAATCATCTCTTTCTCGCTCAAGAAAGGTTATTTCCAATCCTCTTTCAATAGTTTTTTGTAAATCTTCATCATTCCAGGGTTTGCTTATATATCCAAAAATTCTACCCTTGTTGATTGCTTCGGCAGCCGACTCAATATCGGCATAACCAGTCATTAAAATACGTACTGTTTTAGGATATTTTTCAGCGACTTCTGTTAAAAATTCAGCCCCACTCATCTCCGGCATCTTCATATCAGAAACTACGACATCTATTTTTCGTTGTTTCATTATTTCCAGGCCATCAATGCCATTTTCTGCAGTTGAAATATGCCATCCAGTTTTACGAAACCTTCTTCGCAATGAATGTAAAATGCTTGTCTCATCATCAACAAATAATACACTCACTTCTTTATTAACATTTAAATCTTCCACTTTTGCCTCGTGTATTTAAATTGTAAATAAACATTCACCAATCATTACCACTCCCATATAGTTATTAAAAGAACCTAGTGATTTAATTTTAAATTTAATATCACCTATCTTAACTATCGTAATATCTGAGCGGTATTCAACATCCACATATTTTTTAAGCACTTGCTTTAATTCGTCATTTAACCGGGAAAGTAAAAAATCCAGTGTATCCCGAGCCTTAATATTTAATACCTGCCTTGCAGCTTCATTAGCTCGTATTTCTTTTCGAAAAGAATCAATATAAACAAGTGGGCTATCCAATGAATCCAGCACTTCACTATATATTTTCAGCAGGCTCTCTGTATTTTCTTTATCGGAATTAAGACGCAAATTTATTTCAACCAGTTCTTCACTAATCTTCTTATTTTCTTCAACCAAACGTCTGTTCTCTGAATTTATTTTATAATATTCAAATCCTTGCGCCACTATAGATTTCAATTCCTCATTAGACCACGGTTTGGTTGCATAGCGATATATGCCTCCTGAATTAATCAGCTGCGCAATCATTTTTTTATCGTCAGTTCCAGTTAATATAAGCCTGATTACATCTGGATATTTTTCTTTTACTTTTGTTAATAATTCAATACCATCCATTTGTGGCATTAACAAATCAGATAACACCACATGAATTTTATTATTTTTTAACAATTCAAGAGCTTGCTGACCAGAACTCGCAAAAAAAACCTCATAATCCTCTGATTTTAAAACTCTTTGCAGAGCTTTAATTATTCCTTCATCATCATCTACACATAAAAGTTTTAGCTGCTCCAAATCCATTCCCTTCCATTAATTTATACGTTTTTTTAGCTCTTTATTCTCTTCTTCAAGATCCATAATTTGCTGCATCATTGTCATTGACTGCCTTGAAAATCTTTCAACCGTTAATTGTAGCTCGGCAATATTTGAACTTTTTGTAGATAACTGATGCACTCTTTCCTGAAGATCACTTATACTTTTCTGGCGTGAAGATATTTCATTTTCAAGTTTTATAATCACATCTCCTTTTTGAGCTATAGTCCTTTCTAAATCAAGCAGATTAGCCTCTAATCTATCTCTGTCTATAGTTACCTCTTTCAACTGAGTCTTCAACTTCACAACAGTATCGGATTCGGCACTATTAAGTTCTGCAAGATGAAATGTATCTGCTTTCAATTCATCACAAATATTTCCCGCAATACCATCAATGAACTCGTTTAGTTCTTGTATTTTTTCATCGTTCTCTGCTGCTGTAATTCCAACCATTGGCGCAACATCTGGGCGTTCCATAAAATCATCCAATGAAGATCTGACTGTCTCATATTCATTTATGAGCTTATCTATCTCATCTTCACTTTCTGTACCTTCAACCTGTACCCGAATATCCTTCCTTAGATCTTTGTTAGCGCTTGATTCAGATGATACCTGTGACTGCAATTCATTAAATCTAATTTTATATGCCTCAAGATCACTTATTCTGTCATTAGCATCGCTAAGCATTTTTTTAAGCTCTTCTTTCTCTTTCACCAACGTGTCACGAATTTGATTAGAAAGATTTTCTGCTTGATTTGCATCACTTATTTGTTCTTGCTCTAATTCATTTATTCTGTCACGCAACTTATTAATCTGTTGCAATAGTTTTTTACTTTCTTGCTTATGGAAAATGCTTTGCTTTTTTAGCTCAAACAAATACGAATCATCTGATGAGCTACTTTCTTTTAATTCTGTAATTTTTTCCTGCAACTTTTTAATTTCTTCAGAATCTTTACTAGCTGTTGATAACCCACCAAGAAGTCTTTTTTCAATTTCTTCAAATTCAGCAATAATAGTATTAAATTTGTTTTCGTATTTTTCTAACTTCTGTATCGATATTTCCCCCATCTCTACAGCAGAAATCTCGGATAGGATATAATCATGATGGCAATGTAAGCATGCGATTAAAACAGGTGCGTCAGGGTAATTTTGCGTAATAGGATAATTTATTCCAAGTTCTTTAGCATACTTAGAATATGTATTTTGCAATGATTCCGAGCTCTTATATAGTTTATCGGTATATTGTTTTATTAATTTATGATTACTATTTTTTTTTGCTCGCTCGACAGAAAAGCTGCTTCTTTTATTTTTCTTTAAATATCTATACGTAAATAATCCCGTAAACAACATGAAGATAAACATAACTTCTATTACCAATAAAGTTAATGCCAACATCAAGTTGTCCATTTTTGCCTCGCAAATTTGCTATTTTTCTAACAAGAAAGTTTTATATATACTAATTATAGAACAAATTTAAAAATATATTACATCCCTAACGGTATATAAATTAATATTTATAACAAAAATGTTAATTAGTACTTGTTATATAAACGACATATTTATAAATGTTCATATAAAAAAAGGCGCCTAATTTAGGCACCTTTCAAGAGTAAGGATTTTTAGTTTGACGAACAAAATTTCCTTATTTTAAGACGTCAGGCATAGCTATCAACCAAACCTAACTTCTTAACCTGAACTTCGGTTACTGCAACAGCATCTTCACTATCGACATCTGCCAAATAACCGGAGTTATCATTTGCAGCGGAACCTCTTTCGTTTCCGCCATTATTCTCTTGAGCATATGAAGCCCCACTTTGCACATCAGCTTCGGCAAGATTTAACCCAGATTGAGAAAACATCTCTCTTAGCCTTGGCATTGCAACTTCCAACGCCTCTCTAGTAGTTGCATGCTGAGCATTAAACGAAACTGATGCCTGATCTTCCTGCATCTTAACCGTCACTTCAATTGGTCCCATCTCCGCAGGTTTAAGGTGCAATTTAGCTGTAGTTACACCATTTTTTGCCATAAATGATAGCCTACCACCAATGGCCTTCTCCCACTCTGACGTAGCAACTTGCTGTTCTACCACATAATTCTGAGGACCGAATGACTGTTTATTAATAACTGTAATTGGAGCACTTTTATCCATGATTTTATTAGTTAACAGATCATCAAATCCCTGAAGCAGATCATTTGAGTCGTTTGATGTTTTACCCAATGTTTCTGCGACAATACTTTTATCTATCTGCTTAAGAACCGTTGAAATTGGAGACGAGATAACAGGAGATAAAGATTGCTTTAAATCAATCTTGGATAGTGTTTCCCCTATTCCTTCTTCTACAGACTCATCAAATACAGGCTCTAAATCTTGAACATTAGGTATAGCACTAACCTCTTTGGATATAACCTTGGATATTTTATTAAATAACTCCTCAACCTTAGCAAACACCTCTGGAGATTGTTGTTTTAATTCATCAACCTGAACCATTATCGACTGCAAAACCTGAAGATCTTCTGGATTAAGAACTTCTTCTAGCTGCTCAACAATTTCTTCCAGAGACATTTCATCAGAAACAAATAATTCTTTATCTTTAACAAGCTGTTGCAAATCCTGCGAAAGCAATTGCTCAAGTGGCAATTCAATCTCATCAAGTGGCAATTCCAGATCCTCAAGCGGCAAGAGGTTGCCACCTTGCAACTGAGCCAGCAACTCTTCATTATCAACAACCAACTGACCTAAAGCATCAAGTTGCCCTTGCACACCATTATCTAAAAGAGAAGAGAATAGCCCACTATTACTAAGACCAGACTGCTCTGCTCCCGATTGCCCTAAAGCACCAGTAGCTGGCACATCTGTTGCTGCCTGAAATGGTAATACTGAAATCATCTTGTTTCTCCATAATTTGAAACTACAAAATATGAAGCAAAGATAATGCCAACTTTGAGAATCAGTTCTAAATTTGAATTAAAACCCAAAAAATCGCCACCTGTTTATTAAGATCCCAGCTTATACAAACGGCTATCAGGAGAAAAATTTAATTCTAAAAATACAGCTCAATTAGCGCTTAAGCGCTGCAAACTTTGTTTGCTGGATACCGGCCTACGCCCATTGCTGTCCGGGGGAAATATTACCTGTCTTTGGAAAGCCATGCGTAGCAAGGTTTCTGAATGAAACAGGTGATTTTAGACTTGAATTTTTCAAGTTCCCTGAGCGTAGCCGAAGGGCCAAGAAAAATTCAATAAAATCAATGAGACTTCGGCTACGCTCAGCCATCTTGATTCTATTAAACTTATTTCCCCGGACACTAATGGGCCTACGCCGGCATGACGGATATCGGGTGTTGGAGAAATAGACCAGAATAATCAGTATCCTTCGTCTGCGTTACAGAAACGCTCCTCCCTTTCCGGGTTAGTTACAAGCGCCTTAGTAGCTGCATATACACACTTTTTGAATTTTCTGGACCAAAACCTAGATTCACTACGAGAAATAACCTGCGGATGCATCACCCTGTATAATTCAGAACGACAAAAATTAAACGCTATAGGGACAAGTTTTTGACAGGGTGGACTCTCTTCCATTGCGCACTGAAAATCGATAGACTCAGCATATTTACAAACAGAGTCATTAAGCAACTCTCTCTCTGCTCGTAAAAACTTACCTTTTTTAATAGGCAAAAACCTTCGCTCAATGGATTGAATTTCAAAACGATCCGATGTTATTTCAGAAGCCTGAATAGTTTCAGCAGTAAATACCAAACTACTTAAACTAACAATAACTATTATGATCGAACTCTTACACAACAACATCAGTCATCTCTTTTGTTTATTATTATCTATTTGCCTATGCTTTTTACCCTGTCTAGATATGTATCGGCATTTCTTTGTTTGACATTAATATTTTAGATTAATTTAGATGATAGTTTATTTATCAAGACTATTTATTAACAATCACAACCATGTTATTTTTAGCGAATATGGGATGCTGACTATAACAATTTAATGGGATTAACATGAAAGACAGGCTGTTATCTATTTTTTTCTATACATTTGTAAGCATATCTTCAGTCTTTTTTTTCTGCACTGCGTTGCTAATTTGGGCAGTTACTATGCTTTTTGACCGTAGACTAAAAACCCTGCATTATTTTTCTGCCTTCTGGGCAGGATGTTATTTAAAAATAATACCTGCTTGGAATATAAAAATCATTGGTAGAGAAAAAATTGAATCTGATAAATGTTATGTAATTGTCTCTAATCATTTATCGCAGCTAGATATTCCTGTTGCCTTCCAGCTATTTAAACCGTTCAAATGGGTTTCAAAGTCTGAGCTTTTTAAAATCCCTTTTATCGGATGGAACATGGTGCTAAATCGTTATATCAGCTTAAAAAGAGGAGATAGAAGTGGAATCAAACACATGCTATTACATTGTGAAAAAACCTTAACTAGTGGTAGCTCTATCTTTATTTTTCCAGAAGGCACCCGTTCTGAAAATGGCGATATCGGAAAATTTTCCAATGGCGCATTTGCATTAGCAAAAAAATTAAACCTACCAATCATACCGGTTGTCATTAAAGGGTCACATCAGGCTTTACCTAAACATAGTCTAGTTATTAGTGGTAATCATAATATAAGCGTAGAGGTACTTGATCCAATCACCCCTGAAAGTTTTGCTGATAAAAAAACCGGGGAACTGGCTAATGAGGTTAGAGAAATTATTGCCAATAGGTATTATGAAACAGAATCTTTGCAAAAAACTGATGAGAAAAAAGCCGCATAGAAAGATTTAAAGAGCAAAATAACGCCGGAATTAACGGTGTTGTAAAACAGGAAATTCCTCTCTAATTTTTTTTTGCGATTCCAAATTCACCTGCGAAACTATAACCCCAGCTCCCTTTTCAATCCTAGCCTTGATCTTTCCCCATGGATCAATAATCATAGAATTACCATAAGTCTTGCGTTTATTTGCATGCAAACCACCTTGATTTGCCGCAACCACATAACACTGATTTTCAATCGCCCTGGCTTTTAACAATGGTTCCCAATGGACTCTTCCTGTTTGTTCTGTAAATGCAGATGGTGCAATTATTATCTCTACGCCTTGATCTAACATTTGCCGATACATTTCAGGAAAACGAATATCATAACAAATAGATAGTCCAACCTTGCCGATACCTGTTTCCACCACTACCACCTTATCACCCGGACTATAGGTATCTGACTCTTTGTAGGTCTCTTGCTCATCTTCTATATAAACATCAAATAGGTGCTTTTTGTCATATCGAGCTATTTCAACCCCATCTTCATCATAAACCAAACATGATGCATTAACTTTAGATTTATCTTTGCTATCGATAATTGGAATCGAGCCAGCAGCTATAGTTACTTTTATTTTTTTGGCTAGTAAGGAAATGGTTTTCTGTATTACTCCTTGCCCATATTCCTCTGCTATAGAAACAGTATCAGAAGCGCACTTTCCCATATATGCAAAGTTCTCAGGAAGAAGGATGAATTCAGCGCCGTTATCCGCAGCATTTATAATTAATTCTTGTGCCTGTTTAAGGTTTATATCAACACTATCCGTTGACACCATTTGCACAGCTGCTATAACGTTTTTATTATCGATCATTTAGCTGCACTACCACCTTCAGCCATAACCTCATCAATATCATATTCAACGTCATCAGGTTTGATTTCTTGTTTTTCCATTTTAGGATCGTCCCAAGAACCAGTAACCTTGTATTGCACCTGGCTTAGTTTTTCTAAAGGACTTTGAAATACTTTTTGTAAAATTAGAATACCTACACCAACACCAGTACCTGCAGCCAGCCCGCCAACTAAAGAAAGAGCAGAACTTGCTTTTGGAGTTATCGTCAATAGCTGATCCAGATCTCTATCACGTAACCCAATACGCCCTTCCATTTCCACAGTAGCAGCTACCCCTTTAAGCATAAAATCTTTAACATAGGCATTACCATCACGAGCATCTACAGTTCCTTTTAACAAATCAAAAGCAAAACCTTCACTAAAGATATCCCTAAAATCAAAGATCATTCTACGCCACAAAGTTTCTATACTGAAAATTCCAATCATACGCCCAAGACCAGGCTCTATCTTTAGTAATTGGCCATCTTTGATTTCGTAGTCGATATGTCCTTCTATTGAAGTGATATCCACCTCCCATGGTGACCCCGTCCAAAACAGGTCATAATTTGCTTTACCAACACCATTACGCACTTGTCCTTCCTGGCCTACAACATCAAAAATGGCACCAACATTCTTAGCATCCATTTGCGCCTGAAAATTAGTTTTTTCTCCGGTTTTATTACTCTTTAACCAACTTCCATTAGCCTTAAGATTCACAATATCACCAGCAATATCTATCCTATCAAACTGCATCCCAGCTGGTACTGGACTAGAAATAAAATTTAAACTTCCTAATTTTTTGCCATCTATGTACATATCCTGAACCACAAAATCTAACGCTGGGATCTCTTGCGGCACTATCTCTACCATAGGTTGTTCATTTTCATCAGTTTTAATCTTTTCTGCTTCTTTATTATTATCATTATTATTGGCAATCACAGATTTTTTAGTATGCGCAGGAATATCTAACCTTTCAAATACACCTTTAAGCTTTTTAACTTTCCCCCCATCTTTGAAAGCCAGCAAAGTTCCCTTTACCTTATCGCTGGAAAGATCAATTTTCCAACCATCTGTTCTTTTATTTAACTTGGTAGTAATATCATTAAAATCTCGATTAGCAACAATCAGTCGATCAACATCTACTTTAAAATCGCTAAAATCAAAATCCTGGACATCTGTTTCACCTTTAGGCAAGGTAACTACCGATTCTAGAGATTTTCTCCATAGATCAAAATTAAACTCTCTAACGGTTCCATATACCTGCAAACCTTTTACTTTAGGCATACTGGCATTTGACGCCCCAAATAAAATTTGCCCTCGCTCCAGATTAGTAAAATTATCATCTTTAAATCTAAGTTTAGCGGAACCAATCCTGGTAATATCTATCCCAACATCAACCTCATCAGTCTCTAAATATTTTACCGAAAACTCTAGTTCTCTTTTTTCCTTTGCACTTATCTTAGCGACTGGCTGAGGCAGTAAAATTGTAGTTCCCACAAAATCAGTTTTTGCAGTTATAGATAACCCTCTGTCATATGGAGCTGCTTCTGGATTAGGAAGCTTAACACGCACATTCCAAAGTGATTCACCACCAACTTTTTCTAATAATTTCTGCAAATTTTCAAATGGTAACTTTTGTGGGTCAATATTTGCCTTAGCATCTATTATGGTATCTATGCCTGCAACATGATTTTTTCTTCCATATATATTTAAATGGACCTTCCTATCAAGTAAGGTCGCATCAATTTTGCCTTCTTTGGCCCCTTTCTCATTAAATCTAACACTACCGTTCATGTCTTTAAGGTCTACAATGGTATTCTCAAGAGAGTAATTAACGCTGTCATACACTAGCTCACCATCCACTTTTGTATCTGAAACCCTTCCCATTACTAAAGGAATTTCAATATCAATATCCAGGCTTGTATGTCCAACCAATTTAGTTTTTGCTAAAGCCTCAGTTTTGGAAAATGGCAACTGACTATTTCTTAAAAAGGTTACGTAATCGGATCCATCCCCTTCAACTTGGGCGCTAATCTTTAATGGCGAGTGCAAAAAATCATCAATTCTGGCATAACCGGAATTAATCTTGACAGTATTGCCTATTTTCCCATCAAGAAAAGTTATATCCATACCTTGATTGTGAAATAGCAAACGAGCTTTAGCTTGCTTAATATTTTCCCAACCCGGTGAAAAGCTAAGATCAACTTTATCCACAATAGCATCAACCTCAAAAATGCCATTCTTATTGTTATAAGGAAAATTTTCCAATTGACCGTATACCAAAACTTTACCTTCGTTAACTTTACCGGCAAGAAAAGCATTGTCTAGCCAATTTACTAACTGACTATTCATAATCTTTGTTGGATAAAAATTATGGGCTCCAGATGATTTTCCCTGAAGAACCTTGCCCTGCAAATCCAAAACACCAAGGGAGTCTTTAGCACTGGTATAGTCGAACCTGAGCTTTGCAGAAACATATTCATTAACGACATCAACGCCATAACTATGCAAAGTAAAGCCTTGTTTATCAAGACTCCACGACACATCGCCATCAAGATTACTGACATTAAATGGATTACGAAATAGATCACCGGTTAACAGAACCGCATTATCACCAGCAGTAGAAATTCGAACCAATCCATTATCTGCTGTTGCTAAAATACGATAGTCTATGCCCTTAGAATAAAAACGGGTAGCACCTGTACCTACAGAAAATTGATCAAGGTTTATATCAGTAGCAATCGATTTGATTTTTTCCTCTTCTAGCGATAGAAAGATTAGTCCCTCATCTAAATGAGCCGATAAAGCCACGCTTTTTACTTTTTTCTTTAGTGATTCATCAATACCTGGAACAACAGAAACTAATTCATAACAATCATTAAATTCAATACCTTTGAATGATATCCCAACCTCTCTTTGTTCAATTGTCTCACCTAGATGTGTCCATACGGATATATCTTCTACCCCCCAAATATCATTATTCTTAACAATTTTAAGTTTGGATGCATCCATCTTCCAACCATAAACCCCCATTGTTATCGCAAAATCCCCATCAACGGTATCAAGTTTAAGTTCTTTTACATCTCCCCTTTTGTTCTTACTTTGCAAACCTATATCACGCGCTAACACACGTCCTTGTATTTCACGAAACTCCTGGCTATCAAATTCACCCCACAACTGAAAGTCAAGATCACCTTCGGTAGGGCGTGGATATTCAGTCAGTTCTGATAGCACAGGCCAGTTATGCAGACTCATACGAGTTCCCTGCACATAAAATTCAACTGAAGGAATAATTGACTGCCCTTGCCTTTTGGCCATCTTAGAATAGAAACGGATTCTGTCCCCCATTGCTGATGGTAATTGTATTGCTCCAGCCAATGTCGGACCATCTTCATCTCGGCTAAGTATCAAATTGATTCTATTCGCAAGCATTGCCTTACCGGAAATTGCATCCCGGAATAGCAAGGTGCTATCAACAATACGAATATTGGTTTTTAAATCACTAAACTCTTCAATAAAGGTTTTTTTTACTTGTGGCTTGGCTGGTTTATTTTCATCTGCTTTTACAAATACATCTTCAAAGGTACTTAACCCTTGAAGAACAAACTTCCCATTTAAATCTCGCTCTACAGATAAATCCAATCCAATAAGATCTATGGTTTCTGGTTCTATCTTAAATTTTTTAATAGCCTCAATTGTATCAACAGATACCCGTAAATCCTGAAGTTGAAACAGCTCCGTTTTACCATCCTTAGTAAGAATTTGTGCTTTACTAATTCTGATTATCACATCAAAACCATTTAGCTTTACCGCTAAATTTTCGATGCTAACGGGATGCCCCAGATACTCAGAAAGCCAATTTTGTAAATCCTGACGATAAGCAGGTACACTGGGAATCATTATTCTTATAACAGTAACTGCAACAGCCAGAACAATAAGTACGGTAGAAAACAAACCGATACTAGATAACCATACTTTATGAAACGCAGATCTTTTCAAGCTATTCGCCTATTTTTACAACCATACAACCCAACAAACACTCACTAACCTTTAGTTAGACAGGAACAACATCATATTGTTCTTGAGAATATGAAACCTCTGCCTGAAACCTAAGCGGTTTATCAATAAACCCTTCCAACTCAGCCACACTAGCAGACTCTTCCTCTAACAAAAGATCAACCACCTCTGGCGAGGCTAATATCAAGAAAGATTTTGTCTGAAATTGCCGACTAAGCCTGATAACTTCACGGAATATCTCGTAACAAACCGTATCTACAGCTTTGATAAAACCTCTACCTCCACAAGTGGGACAAGTTTCACACAGAATATGTTCAAGACTTTCTTTGGTTCTTTTTCTTGTCATTTGCACTAAACCTAATGATGATACCTCAGATATAGTTGTCTTTGCGTGATCCTGTTCAAGACTTTTTCCAAGCATATCCAGAACTTGCTGCTTATGCTCTTCCTCAAGCATATCAATAAAGTCCAAAATTATTATTCCACCTAAATTACGTAAACGTAACTGGCGGGCAATAGCCTGAGCCGCCTCAAGGTTTGTTTTGAATATCGTTTCTTCTAAATTTCTGCTTCCAACATATGCACCAGTATTAACATCAATAGTGGTCATGGCCTCTGTCTGGTCAATAATCAAATATCCACCAGATTTTAACTGAACCTTCCGTTCTAATGCCTTCTGAATTTCATCCTCTACTCCATATAAATCAAATATCGGACGTTCACCTTTATAATATTCAACCCCTGGCAACATATCCGGCAAAAACTTTTCGCAAAATTCCTGCACCAATTTATAGGTATCACGGGAATCAATCCGCGTTCTTTCAACCTGAGAACCACCAGAATCTCTTAAGGTTCTTAAAAATAAAGGAAGGTCAATGTGAACCAAAGCTCCTGGCTTAGCATTTTTAGCCTTTTCATTTATTGAGTTCATCAGCTTTTTTAAAAAGATACTGTCTTCTTCAAGATGCTTTTTGTCGACAGATTCTGCAGCAGTTCTTACTATGAATCCGTATTTTTCATCCTCGGCTAGAAATTGATGCATACATGTAAGTAAACGATCCCTTTCCAGTTCATCCTCAATTCTGGCAGAAACTGCAATATTCTTGGTAGTCGGAAGTAATACAAGATAACGCGACGGAATAGTTAATTGAGTGGTAAGGCGAGCCCCCTTGGTTCCAAGAGGATCTTTTAAAACCTGAACTAAAATGCTCTGACCTTCATGTAAGATATCGGTGATATTAGGTTCTTGAGATGATTGCTCAGCACTTCCGGTTGAACACATTGTATTACCCACGATATCAGAAACATGTAGGAAGGCAGCTTTATCCAAACCTATATCAACAAAAGCGGCCTGCATCCCTGGCAATACACGTGAAACCTTTCCTTTATAGACATTACCGACTAATCCCCGTTTTTCGCTCCGCTCAATATGAACCTCAAGCAACACACCATTACTTAGCAGTGCAACACGAGTTTCTCTTGGCGTTACGTTTATTAAAAGTTCCTGACTCATTTGTTCCCTTTATTTTCCAGATTCTCATTAAAACTGGTTTTGTATTTTTTCCAGAAGCTGCGCTGTCTCAAAAATTGGCAATCCCATAACTCCGGAATAGCTACCGTTTATACAAGAAATAAACTTTGCTGCCTGCCCTTGCACAGCATAAGAACCCGCTTTATCAGCGGGCTCCCCTGTTTCAATATAGGTTAAGATCTCTTCCTGACTCAAGATCTTGAATGTGACGCTTGTCTTATTTGTAGCCGAAATAACACTTTCCCCATTAGCAATAGCGACAGAAGTATAAACACTGTGCGAATGCCCCGATAACAAAGTAAGCATTTTCACGCTATCTTCTTTATCTAGCGGTTTACCTAATATCTTACCATCAATAACTACCACGGTATCTGAACCTAACGTCGGCATTTTTTTATCATCATCGGCTACTGCATAACCAGCTTTTGCCTTTTCAATTGCCATACGCAATACAAAATCTTCAACAGATTCGTCTATTAATGGCGTTTCATCAATCTCGGCGCTAATAATCTCAAAAGCCACACCAATCTGCTCAAGCAACTCTTTTCTTCGCGGAGATTTTGATGCCAGATATATTTTTGTATTTGATTTATTCATAGTAGAGAATTATATAGCACTAGCACCATTCCGGACAGCATGAAGTGCTGCGATCCATACCCTCTCTCTAAAAATAAAAAGCCCCGGCTATAATGCCAGGGCCTTTTTGCCTCTCTATTTTTAGTTGGTTTATGTATCCAAAACTATCTTCTAACCAAAGATTATCTCTTCAGAAAAGCCAGTACGCTCCAATATTTCACGCAGTTTTTTCAAAGCATCAATTTGGATTTGTCTTACCCTTTCACGAGTAACACCAATCTCGTTACCAACTTGTTCCAGGGTTGATTTTGAATATCCATGCAACCCAAACCTACGAACAATAACTGCCTGCTGTTTTTCATTAAGTTGCGACAGCCACTCTTCGATATGGCTCATTATATCTTCTTCCTGAAGCAATCTTGATGGATCTGGATTGGTATCATCAGCAATAGAATCCACCAAGGTTCTATCCGCATCTTTTCCTATTGGAGTATCGACAGATGAGATCCTTTCATTTAACCCAAGCATCTTCTTAACTTCATCAACCGGACGGTCAACAGCCTCAGCAATCTCTTCTGCAGTTGGCTCATGATCAAGATTTTGAGAAAGTCTACGCGACACTCTTAGAAATGAATTTATTTCTTTAATTACATGGATTGGCAATCTGATTGTACGTGTCTGGTTCATAATTGCACGTTCGATAGTCTGTCTAATCCACCAGGTAGCATAAGTGGAAAATCTAAAACCACGTTCTGGATCAAACTTTTCTACTGCTCGAATCAAACCAAGATTTCCTTCTTCAATTAGGTCAAGAAGGGGAAGTCCTCGATTCATATAACGCCTTGCAATCTTTACAACCAAACGCAGATTACTTTCAATCATGCGTCTTCTGCCAGATTCTTCACCTTTTTTTGCAAGTCTTGCGTAGTAAACTTCTTCCTCGGCAGAAAGAAGAGGAGAAAAACCGATTTCACTAAGATAGATGCGAGTAGCATCTACATTTTTGTCAGCATACGCATCATCAACACATGTTTTTGCTGAAGTCACACTCTCTTTTTCACTATCGTCTTCACAAACCTCATCATCAATATCGGGAAGATCTGAATCATTAATATCAACATCATCGATATCAGCATCATCACTTTCCTTCTCTGAAACCTCTTCTGAATTAGTTTTAGACTCAGGCTCAAACTCAATAACCTCTGCTTTTTTTGGCTTACGACCACGCTTTTTAGGCGCAGGCTTTTCTGCCTTCTCTGCATCAGATTTTTTGGATTTGATTGATTTAGACTTTGAACTTTCTTTTGAATTCGGGACCACTGTTGCACCATCCATTGGCTCAACGATTGCGGTTGAATCAACCCACTCTGCTTCCGGCTTAACTACGCATTTTCTCGCCATGACACATCTCCTTTGCAATTTCCCGTTTTAACCAACTCTATAACTAACACATTTTTAATGTATTCGTTAACAAGCTGCGTTAACTATTCTGGGTTTTCCTAAAGACTCCATTCCTCAGTAAGATCTCGTCCGCCCAGTTATGATTACTTTCTAGGTAAGTAGCGCAAAGGATTAATTGGTTTTCCATCTTTTCGTAACTCAAAAAAAAGAGCTGCTTTATTTGATGAATTCCTTCCCATCTTTGCGATTACCTGTCCTGCTTTTACAATGTCACCTTCCTTGACAAGTAGTTCAGCATTGTAACCGTATGCGGTCAAAAATCTCTTATCATGTTTTACAATAATCAATTTTCCGTATCCAATCAAGCCACTTCCACTATAAACTACTTTCCCGGACCTGGCAGCAAAGACTTTTTGTCTGAATTTACCGCCCACCTCAATCCCGGTTTTGGCCTGATTACCAGATTGAAAACGTCTGACCACGTGACCAATAGTAGGCCATCTCCAGCGTTCACTAACTGTGAACTGATCCACATTTCTAGTTTTTTTTGTTTTTTTATTGATATTACTGGCTTTTTTATTTTTATTTTGTGAACTATGAGTCCGTTTGTTATTAATACTATTATTATTTACTGAACAATAAGTTGCGAGCTTTTGTCCTGGGTAAATTGTGTACGGGTATCGAAGTTTATTGCACCGAGCAAGTGTCTGAACTTTTCTTCCATGATACTTTGCAATTGAAAAAAGCGTCTCACCTTTGCGCACAATATGCACTCTGTCATTAGGATTTGAATGATACGATAAAACCCCACTACGCTCGATAATTGGGGGGGGAGGACGTGAACTGCAACCAAGGGTTAACAAAAATATAACGGTTAAAAAAACGCAAGAAGAAAAAGACAATAATTTCGTCGGCAAAAGACCTCTAATAGAAACAAAACATAAAAAAAGAAAAGATTGCATAAATCCAAGCATGCTAAATAAGTTTTTTCTAAGCTTTACCCTAGAAAAAACAAATACCTTATGGCAAATATGGCTTAATCGCTCCCAAATATATAGCAACAAGAACTCCAATCCCTAGTGTAGCCCACCCAAGCCTTTCGATATTTCTTTTTATAATTGGTTCCATTTTCGGCCCACCCCACGCCATAAACCCGGCAACAAGATAGAACCTAGAACCTCTTCCTATTATTGATGCTATAACAAAAAGAACGGGATTCATAGTCAGCACGCCAGCTGTAATTGTGATGATCTTATATGGAAATGGTGAAAACCCTGCGACAAATACTACCCAAATCCCCCATTCTGCAAATAGATCTTTAACATGCAGGTATTTGCCCCAATATCCGGCAGAGTGTAAAAGAGGCTCAATTAATTCAAACGCAAACATCCCTATCAGATATCCAAAAACACCACCCACAACCGACATTACTGTTGTTAAAAGTGCAAGGCGATATGCTTTATCAGGCTTGCCTAATGCCATTGGAATAAGCATTACATCTGGAGGAATAATAAAACAGGATGATTCGGCAAAGCTTAAAACTGCCAACCAAAACGGGGCGTTCTTATGCTTGGCCAGTTCCATTACCCAGTCATATGTTTTTGCGAACAATTTAAATTCCCTTTTATAAAAATTGACAGAAGTTCTTAAAACACGTTATTCCAAACTTTATTGAGAATAACATCTATTTTTTATCTCTGGATACCGGCCTTCGCCGGTATGACGGCATTAAATTACTTTCGTCATGCCGGCGAAGGCCCACTACCGTCCGGGGAAAGTAA
>JAWSVC010000020.1:0-112892 GCA_033852075.1 Gammaproteobacteria bacterium
CTTCTTCTTTAAATTCTTTTGAGTATTTCCTATTAACTCGTTTTGTTTTCATAGACACCTCGATAAGCTAGTATATATTGTGCTTTATCTTAGTGCACGGTTCCATTAGACCAGTACATATAGCGGGTCTTAATCTAATAGGTCTTGGGTGTGTCATTAGAAATTCCATTTTCATTACCAATGGTGATATTGTAAATTAGAAATTCCAATTATTAAAGGTTACCCATAGTTAGAACATTGCTTAGTTAATTATACTTATTTAAAAATACCTATAACTGTTTCATGTTTTTTGTTCATATCAATAGTACATACTGGCTTTGTACCTTTGCATGCCCCAGACCAGTGTTTGAACTTAGAGCCGGGTTCGGTTATAGCAGTAATTGTGATTTGACTATCTTTAGCTACAGCTAAGTTGCATTTGTTTTCACAGTTAATGCCATTAGCTTTGATACTGCCTTTGCCGCGTCCATTTTTTATTATTTTTAAATATGATTTTTGAGATATTTCTGTGGTGATAGATGCTCTATTGTTATCCAGGTTAGTTTCTGGAGTTATGGATGCGACAGTTACAGTGCTGGTAAACGATCCGCTGAAAGTTTGTTGGTCATTCTTCCAGTTGGCGAGGGCATCTTTGTGTTTCTTATAAAGATGATTAAATCCCTCTTTTATAGAGGCTTTAGTATATTTATCATCTTGTTTAAAAATGGTTGCTATTTTGTCTTTTAATTGAAGGTGCTTTTGGGCTAGGTTTTTAAGACTGTAACTTTCTTCTTGGTTATTTTGTGAGGTGCTGACTGTTATATTGGCAGTTTCATTTGATGCAAGATCTCCTAGATCGCAGCTTATTAGGTTATTTGTATAATCACATGAGCCATGAGTAGTTTGAATTGCATCAATGGTTAATTCTTCTGCTATTGTGGTGGTTAGCTTAGATTCAGTGGCTGTTGATAGACCAGTATTCGTTACTTCAATAAGATATGTGATTTGTTCGTTTTTGAATATAGTGTTAGTTGTTGTGCTAATTGATACCATTAGATCTGATTTTGGTAATAATTCTAGCTGGGTAACTGATTGATTATTTATATAGTTACTATCATTTTGTTCCGAGAAAACTTGTGCAGAAATTTCAAATACTCCATGTGACGTAGCAGTTGCTTTTACATTAAGACTAGTAATATTTAATGGAGCGATTTCATCAATTATGCAAGTTATGTTCGAGGATGTGATTTGGCATGTTCCGTTGTTGATTTCAATTGATGATGCAGTTAATTCTTCAGGAAGTTTAATCTCAACAGTTATATTTTGGGCTGGAGTTTCTGAACTATTTCCTATGATGTAGGAAAGGTCTATTTCATCACCAACATATAGTTGTTCAGAAAGTGAGATATTAGAAAGATAAAGATCAACTTTTTCGATAGCTTCGATAGAAATTTGAGTATTGTTATTAGTAACATCAATCTCTTCTTCATTTGCAATTATTCTAGCAGATATACTGTATTCTCCTGAAATGTCAGCAACTGCAGTTATGGTTAAAGTTTCTGTCATGCTGCTAGGCTCAAGCATTTCTACTAAACAATTTATAGTCTGATCTTCAACAGAACATTCGCCAATTGATGAGGTTGCAGAAACGATTGATATGCCTTCTGGTATTTGTGCAGAAACAATAATATTGGTTGCTGTCGCTTCTGTATCTGGAGTGATATTTGAGAAGTAAAACGTTGTTTCAAATTCTTCATCTATTTCTGTTTGATAGTTTGCTGTAGTGTTTGTTATCTGAAGATTAACAGGTTTAGCTAGGTTAGCAATGAAAGGATTTTCTACGAAGAAAATATCATATACATCATTATCATCATAAAAGGTTAGATTATGAGCAATGGATGAGAATGATATTGTTGTACCATCAGGAGAAATAGCGCAGTGATATGAATTTCCTTTGGCTTGGTAACCGCCAACACCAAAATTCACCATTGCTGTTTCTTTGGTTTCTGCGTCATAGACAAATATATCGTAAAGATCATTGGTATCATTTTCTACCAAATTGCTTGAAGATGATGAGTAAAGAGCAAAGCGACCGTTTGCAGATACAGATGGTGATAGGCTAGAACCATTGCCAATATTGGAATCTATACCTTGTGTAACCAGTTCTGTTTCGTCAGTTTCAACATTGAATCTATATATGTTTTGATTTAATACATAGTAAATGAATTTTGCGTTATCAGAGATTTCTGGGGCGCTTGCATTTGTTAAAGTTTGGCCGTCAGATAATTCAGTCAAGCTGATCTTTTTAATTTGTTGAGTGACTTGATCATAAAGAAAAATGTAATATGTCTTTTCGCTTGTTGTATTGGCAACAAAAGCTATGTATCTCCCATCACCAGAAATGGAAGGGGATAAGATGTTAGCTAACTCGCCGACATCACTTTCTTTCGATTCTATGCTAGATATTGTTCTGGTAAGGGTGTCATGGATAAAAATATCGTTATAGTTATTGTCATCATTTTCAACAAGATTGTCAGCAAGTGAATGGAATACAATAAATCTACCATTGGCAGAAATATCAGCACCACTGCTAAGAGCATTACTTTCTTCTCCAGTATTTGATACGGATACCCTGTATGTTTCTTTTGTTATTCTGTTATGCGCAAATATGTCATTAACATTATTAGTATCATTAGCAACCAAATTGCTGGCATGCGATATGAAAACAACTAATTCTCCATCATCGGTAATTTTAGGAAGAGTGCTTCCGCCATTTGCGGTTTCAAGATTACTGAATCCTTCGCTAGGTAAACTGATCAGCTCAATAATATTATTATATCTATCAACAGTGTATATGTTTGGATAACTTTCATCTGTATTCTCAGTTAGAGGGGCATTAGTATAAAAGGTTACATAATCACCATTCATAGATAGCTGAGGCTTATAGTAGCTATAATCTTCAATGTCATTTACATAGCTATCAAATTCCAAAGGAGTTACATATTGTGCTGCATTAGCTGTGGATACATTGACAGAGGTTAGATTGAAATTATCAAGATAATTGCCGTCTAACTCTAAAGCATAGGTGTTAGCAAATATATTAAGTTCGCCAACATTCTCAATATTCATCTCGAGTGTAATGTTTGCTTCCTCATATGGAGCAAGGTCATTGAGGCTACAAGTCAATCTGTTTTTTATCGATTCATGTTCATTGCACGAACCATTTTCAGAAATAGCGGATACAAAATGAAAGTCCGGGTTGTTTTTTGAATCCAGCAGGCCAAGGCGTGGATTATAGTCGATATCCAGTAATACTTCTGTTGCATCTGTGTTCGAATCATTCTTGATGTTGAACTGAAAGAAAATCGTGTCACCAATTTCATGAATCTGTTGAGGAGGGAGGGTTTCAAGTATTAGGTTAATTGAGTTTTTGTCATATCTACTGAAGCTATAAATTTCACCACCAACTGTTGAACTTATATTGGTTTTGTTAGCATCTTTGTCACCAATGATTAATTGGCTGCTTGTTGCTAGAACTGTTAATTCCTGACCGTTATTAGAGAAGTCTTTAGATAAAAATTGTTTTTTATGTATCAGGTTTGTTCCTGATACAATAAAGTTATAAATTACGCCATGTCCTGGTAATTTGCCATATTCACCATCAAAATCTGCAATTCCTGCAACATATACATCAATACCATTTGAATCGATGCTATAGCCGAATTCAGTTGCACCTATATCTGATGCATTTATTGAATCTGCTTTATACCAGCCACCATTTTCATTAAGATTATAATCATATTTATATAGCTCAAGAGTCTTACCATCAGATGTTGATATGATAATATTTTTTCTTGTGCCATCTATGCCAATTGCTCGTGCTTCAGATATGGTTGCAGTTGGTGCCCAGTTTTCAAAGATTGTTGATTTGTTGTATTCGCTTTCTTCAGAAGAAGAAACCACCATGATGTTACTGTCTATTTCAATTGGTCCATTTAGAGTTTTTGGGTCAGATAGTGGTCCTCCTCCATAGGATCTAAATATTTTGTCAGATACAGAACTGAAAACATATATTCTATCATTCTCTTCACTTTGTATTGCGACTTCACCATTGCTGGAAACGGCAAGACTTTTAACTGTCGCTGGACAAGTAGCAATATTTTTCATATCCCATTCATTACCATCCCATTTATAAACATATACCTTGTTTTCAGGTATTGATGTAATTGCAGCATAGTCACCATTTGTATCAAGAGTTTGTTGTTTGAACCGCCAGCTAGTTATGTCTGAATCAGGTTTAAGAGTGTAGTTCTGTAATTGCCATTCTCCATTTACTAAGCTGTAGACATTTGCACCAATAGTACGATTCCATACCAATAAAGAATTTTCTAATTTATTTGTGCTTAAGTGGGATCCAAAATTTGATACGCTTTTTGGTAATGCAATTTCTGTCTCATGCGCAAAAAGAGCAGGGGATAGAAAACAAAGAAAAACAGATAACAAAAGTACTACTTTTTTAAACATACATAATCCCTCAATTTATTCACCACACCCCACTACTACTTTTAAGATCTTGTTATCTTTTTGAACCTTTTTATAAGCAGTAAGAATAATCATACTCTTCTTGTAAGAAATTTCTGACACAGATGTCGGTAAAGGACTGATAACTGGTTTGCATATTTATAAACGGTATATAAATAGGGGTGAACGGGCGGTATGAAAATGCCGATAAGTGGTTTTGTTTTTATTTTCTGGATGCCGACTTTCTCCAACTATTGTCAGGGAAAATATTGTTGATCTTTGGAAAACGATGTGGAGCAATGTTTCTAAATGAAACAGATGACTTTAGACTTAAATTTTTCAAGATCCCTGAGACCTTCGACCTTGGTTTATCCTGAGCGTAGCCGAAGGGCTCAGGATAAACCAAGGCTGAATGGTCAAGAAAAATTAATAGAATCATTGAGACTTCGGCTACGCTCAGCCATCTTGATTCTATTAATTTATTTCTCTGGGCACGTGCAGCAGTTGCCCTTCGCTTGTATGGCGTATTTTTTATTGTTTAATAAAAAAGCGGAGAACTTAGTCTCCGCTTTGTATTAATGTTATTGAATTGGTGCTTATTTAAAAACGGCTTGCACATTCATATTTGGTTTGTCAGCATCAAAAATGCAAATATGGTAAGAGCTGCCTTTACAAACACCTTGCCATTTGTCAAAGCTATCAGGTGAAGCTGTAAGTGTTACGGAATCGCCTCTGGTAAATGTTTCTTCACAATCTCCAGGGCAGTTAATACCAATACCTTCTACTGTTCCACTACCTTTACCTTTCAAGCTTACTTTCACCGTTGAGCTTTGATTCACTGTAGTTGTTACAGATGCTGTATTATTATCTGGATCCGCTGGTCTTTCGTAGGTGTCATTGCTTACAGTTGCTGTATTAACCAGTGTTCCTGCAGCACCATTGGTAGGTCTTAGAACAAGAGTTACCGTAACGGATTCATCATTAAGCATTTCGCTGATGGTGCAGTCGAGAGTAGTAAGATTATTTATGCATGTTCCTTTTGACGAGATGAAGCTTTGAACAGGTGCAGCGCCGGGGAGGGTGTCAGTTAAGACAACGTTTTTAGCAACTGAAGGCCCGGTATTAGTAACTGTAATAGTGTATGTTAGATCTTGCCCAACAAGAACGGGGTCAAGATCTTCAATCATGGTAATTGTAAGATCAACAGCAGGCTCAACAGTTGTTGTTAACTGAGTACTGTTATTATCTAAATCAGGATCGTAAGTATCTGAAACCACCTTGATATCAACAGACAAATCACCATCCATATCTGGGTTAATAATTACAGAAGAACCAGCCTCTTGGTTAGGTAGTATAGAACCAATATCACAGGTAATTTCATTTCCACTGGCATAACATGAAGAGGCAGGATCTAGAACTACATTATCAGCGAAGGTATAGATTACCTTCACTCCTTCAGCAGTATTATATTCGGCCGCGCTATTTTTAACGTTAACTGTATATGTTAGGTTGTCGCCAGCATAAACAGGATTTGGTGCTGCATAAGCACTGATGATTTGTAAATCGGTTACTGCTTTAACAATAGTATCTTCACTTGCAGAGTTGTTATCTGAGACATCATCGTATTCTGAAGCAGAAACAGAAGCGACATTAGTAATAGTTTCAGGTTTTACCGGATTTATTACTATATCAAATGAAACGGAAGATCCGTTTGCAATGCCTTCTGCATTACAGGTAACAATTCCTGTGTTATAGCTGCATCCTGAATCTGCAGAAACAAATTGTACACCGGCTGGTAAAGTATCAGTAACCTCTATATTTGTTGCATCACTTGGACCATTATTGGTTACGGTAATGGTGTAGGTAAGATCATCGCCTGAATATATAAAGCCTTCATCGGGATCATCTGAGTCTGCAATTGAAATTGAAAGGTCAGCTTTTGGTTTGACGGTAACCTTAACTGTTGATGAGTTATTATCTGTATTGTAGTCGGTTTCGCTGGCAGATACTGATGCTGAGTTTTCAATTTCACCAATGGCGTTTGCTTCTGCAGTTATATTTATTTCTACAGGATAGTCAGCAACAACAATAGATGGAATTGTACACTCAATACTATTTGAACTCTCGGAGCAAATTACGCCATCAGGAGCATTGAATGATTTGAAATCTAATGAGTCTGGTAATGTATCTTTTACTAATACATTTGTTGCAATAGCGTCTGGATCTACAGAAATATTATCAATAGTAAGTGTGTAGGTGACCTCGTCATTAATATAGATGTTTGAGGCCGAAGCTGATTTATTTATTGATAGATCGATTTGTTTAGATTCCTCTGTGAGGAATGGGTTTGGTGAGACATAAATATGGTTCATGTCTTTATCACTACTGATGGTATCTAATGATAGGTTGTGTGCCATTGAGTGGTATGTAATGGTTTTTCCATCTGCAGAGATTTTGGGATTTTGACTTTGATTTTTAGCTTGAATTCCTCCAAGTCCAATGCTTACAAGTTTGATTTTATTTGAATCTGAGTCATAAATAAAAATATCGGATGTATTATTGTTATCATTCTCAACAAGATTTGAAGATGAAGAACTGAAAGTTATAAACCGCCCACCTGCAGAAACGGAAGGGTTTGAGCTAGAGCCATTCTGATCTTCGTTATTTTGTCCTAATGCGATAGCTATGGTTTCTCCTGTCTGAATGTCATACTTTAAAACCTGCATTTTACTATTAGAGCTTCTTGCGTTATAAACGACATATCTTTCATCATCGGAAATATCTATTCTTTCTGCATATACTCTTAAATCTTCATTGGGTAATCTTTCTTGAGTGATTTTTCTTGCTGTATTTGTATTTTTATCCCATAAATATAAGTCATAAATCCATAGTGTATAGTCATATGTTTTTAATGTACCAGCAGAGAATACTATATATCTACCACTACTTGAGATGGCAATATAAGGTTTTGGGAAAGCGTTTGGTGTAAGCAAAGGTTTGTCTTGGGTATTTATATATTGAGGTTCGATTTTTGATATGTTTTTTGCTTGGATGTCATAGATGAAAATATCTGAGTTGCCGTTATAATCATTATTTACCAAGTTATCTGCGGATGAAATAAATGCTGCATATTTACCATTTGCTGATAAATCATAAAATGATGTGTCTTTATTAGACTCTATCCAATTATTTGAGATTGAAGCTCTAAAAGTATCATTTGTTTCATTATTATGAATAAAAAGATCTTTTAGCTGATTGTTGTCATTAGCAACTAAATTGTCTGCTTTGGATAGGAATGAAGCTATATTCCCATCAGCAGATAAGTTGTGAGTATTACAAGATTTGTTTGCAGTGAAACACAGTAAAGAAACATTTGACAGTTTAAGAGTTGAATTTTTTCTATTGTAAACATAAATATTGCTTTTTGAAGAAGATGCTTCTGAAATAAGTTTTGCCATAGAAGGGAACGTAATTATATTTCCATCTGGTGAAATATTAGCATAACGGTTATCACTGTTTCCTGGTTGATATTCTGTAAAACCTTTGGGGTAGCTGATGATTTTTGCAAATGACTCAACATTATTTGTTGATACATTTACCTCTATTAATTTTGAATTATCAGTTGTGTTAATATCGTTTTCTAAAGAGAAAACTTTTGCATTCATAGTAAGTACACCAACGTATTCTATTTTCATGCCTATAGAAACACTTATGCTGTTATGCGTGTCTATTTTCTCAATGCTGCATGTTAGTACTGTTTCATTAAGATTGCATTCGCCAGAAGTGGTTTCGTAATTTATTAGAGTAAGGTTTGGAAAATTATGAATCCCTCCATCTATATTATGTCTGTAGTTTGAAAAATCATTTTCAAATACAACATTCGTTGCAGTATTTTCAGAGTTGTTTGTTATTTGAAAATGGAAAGGAACAGTCATGCCTATAGTTTGCTCACCTTGAGGTGATGTGACTTCCAGAGATAGGTCTACTTCGTTTGCTAATACAAATGTTGGCAAAAACAAAAAAACAAATAAAACATGTTTGATGAATCTTAAATTCATAATAGAACTCCCTCATATATAACCGCATATGACCCCATAAGGAATTTTGGTTATTTTTTTAAATTAATCGCCAAAAACAGCAGGCAAGGAAGTAATAATTATAAAGACTATGTGGTTTGTTTCTGAGGAGTGAGTCTGTAACGGTTTGTTAATCCAGTCACAAAAAATAAGCAAATTTAAACTCTCTATTTGATTTAGAGGTGAATTTACAGTGGTTTAATAGTAAATAATTAAACTTATAAGAGATCTGCACTTTCAGTTTGCTCTATTTATTCTTAGCAATTTTGAAGAAAGAGGGCGACTTTTTTCTTAAAAAAGCAAGGATGTTGTATATATATGCATATTAAATCGGAAAAATATCGATTTTATATGCATGAAGTGCTATATATGATGTATGAGATTAGAAAAGCAGTTAGAGAAGTTTCAAAATATGCTATTTCCGCATAGTGCTATTGTGTCTATGCTGAAGGGGTATAAACGTCCAAATGACAAGATATCTTCTTTAATCAAATCTGGCGAAATAATAAAAGTAAAAAATGGATTTTATGTTCTTGCTCAAGGTAACAGAGTAGAGCAATTGTCACTTCCTTTGATTGCTAATGCCTTATTTGGTCCATCATATGTATCGTTAGATTATGCATTGTCTCTGTACGGTTTAATTCCTGAGCGAGTTTTTGAGATCACTTCAGTAACAACTAGTAGGTCAAAAAAGTTTGATACCCAGATTGGATTATTTTCATATTCATATAGCAGACCTGAGTTGTATGAGATAGGAGTTGTTCAACAGAGTACATCGGGTAATAAAAATTTTCTTATAGCATCTCCAGAGAAGGCGCTATGCGATAAGTTAATATTAACTAAGAATCTAGGAGTGAATTCTATTAATTCTATGGAGTCTTTTATTGTTGATGATATGAGAGTTGATACAGATTATTTTGCAGACTTTGATATTTCAATAATTAAGCAGTGTGTTGAAGTTGGATATAAAACGACATTATTAAAATTGTTTTGTAAGGTGGTGGAGAAGTTTAAGTGAATGTTATTGAAAGCATGCTCGCAAGATACGAAGTTAATTCTGATAATGATTACGATCTGGCTATTAGAGAGATAATGCAAGAGATTGCATTAGCAGGTTTATATAGAGGAGGTTTTTTTAATAAAGCTGCGTTTTATGGAGGTACATGCCTTAGAATTTTTTATGGTTTAGATAGATTCTCAGAAGATCTTGATTTTTCACTTCTAGAAACGAATAGCGATTTTTCACTGGAACCTTTTTTTAAGTCGATTATGGATGAATTTAATTCTATGGGATTTGAAATAGAGATATCCCGGAAGAATAAGTCAAAAAGCACAGCAATAGAATCTGCATTTTTGAAAAAAAACTCAAGTATTTATGATTTGAAGATACAAAATAGAAAAACCTCAGTTGCCAGATCTTTAAAGATAAAATTTGAAGTTGATAAAGAGCCACCTTTGGGGTTTGAAACAGAAGATAAATTGCTGGTAAACCCATACTCTTTTTATGTTAAGTGCTTTTCCTTGTCTGATTTATTTGCAGGTAAAATGCATGCTTTATTGTTTAGGAAATGGAAAAATCGAGTAAAGGGTAGGGATTGGTATGATTTTGCATGGTATGTATCAAAAGGATGTAAATTAAATTTAACCCACTTTAATGAAAGGGCTATGCAAAGCCGTGACTTGGATAATGCAATTTCTTATTCTCAATTAATTGATATTTTAAGGCAAAGAATATCGCAGCTTGACTTTAATGGTGTTCGCAGTGATGTTGAGCGGTTTATTAAGCTGCCTGATAAATTAGATATTTGGTCTGAAGATTATTTTATGCAGTTGGTTGATAGGATGGAATTTGGCTTAAAATAATTATTATTAATGTTGCTGTGTTAAGGTTTATTTAAAAGAAGCCTGCACATTCATGTTTGGCCTATCTAATGTAATAGTACAAATTCATAGTCCTTACCTTTTAAGTTAACTTTTGCTGTTGAGCTTTGATCAAATGTAGTGATACTGACGTTAAGTTATTGCCTAAACTGGTTGAAGGACTTGCAGATGAACTAAGGTCGAAAGGCTAAGGAATCTTCGAATCCAGCTAATTGTGTCGTGTTCTTTAATATTTATGGAACATGATGGTTAAAAATTACTGCTTATAGTTATCTATAACTACTTGCTCCAACAAGGATACCTCTTCATCGGTCAGAAATTTAAAATGGGTCGCTTTCTTTCTTGCGGATAGGTTTCCACTATTTTGCAGGCAAAGTTGAATAAATAAATCTATTTTGCGGTCAGGCATATCAACTATATCTTGAATTGATTTTTTAGTGGTGTCGTAATTTGCTAAAAAGGCGAGTTCTTCTACAAGCTCTTCTTCTATTGTTTTATCTATAAAATCACAAAGTGCTTCTGCTTGTGCAGTCATGTCGATATATTGATACCAGCAGGCGGTATCATTGTCTACAGTCATCTTACCAAGTTCATCTAAGTTGTATTCTATTAACTGCATAAGTGGGCGCGAAAATGTTTCCAGTGAGGCATCGTAGTCTAGTGGACTCTTAAGCATTGCAGCAGAAATTGGAAACATCAGTCCTTGAGGAACAAGGCCGCGAGTAGAAAGAATATTGTGGATAAGAAATCTGTGAATCCTTCCGTTGCCGTCTTCGAATGGGTGCAAGAAAACAAATCCATATGATATGGCAGCTGCATGAATTATGGCAGAAACTTCACCTGTGCCCATAATTTCATTTGCCTTTATAAGGCCTCGCATTAAATCTTGTAGATCATCTGGTTTTGGGCAAATATAATGAATTATTTCTTTTTGATAAGAAACTGTCTGTCCAACATAATTTTGAACAGTTCTATAGTCACTGTCTTTGAAGCGAGGGTCAACAATTCTGTTTTGTAGTTCAATCAAAGATGATTTGTCGCAAAAATCTTCTCGCTCTGCAGATTCTAGTAAGGATATAAATTTTTCGGTGCGTGAAGCGTTAGGTTTAATATGTTCTATTTCAAATGAGGATTTTGTTTCCTTGCTATAAAGATAACCTAAGGCTCGTTTTAGTAGCTCAGGAGGGTAGGAGTGGATTATCTCTTCACACCTTTCTCGCAGATTGTTTGATTCTATCTTCTTCAGTTTGTCTGTTTTTCTGATGATTGGGCAAAAATTATGATCCCCTATAAGGTTATTGTTAACTCGATGCCTTTTAGTTTTTTTGCCAACCTTTGTGGTGTAGTAAGCATTAGGATCTAATGCATCAACATAGTTACCAGTTGTAATATCTTTAATAGGGAGCTGTTTATTAGTCAAAAATTCATAAAAAAACCAGATTCTTCTAGCGTATTTGCCCGTAGGTTTTGATTTTATGTAATCAACGATTTCGGTTTGGTCTGCTTCGTTGAATACCATTTTAAGGGTGCTTAGATTTACTCCGTCATACTTTAATGCGAATTCAAGGTGATCACCAATTTTATCTCCGGGCCAATATTTAGCGGGATAAATCTCTTCAATATTTCCGTTTTGTAATTTTGAATGGTGGGTATTATTTATCGATACTGAAGAGGTATGCCAATTAGGTATTGTTGTAAGATCTAGTGTATTAAGTAGGTAGGAGTATCCTGCAAGTCGGACTTTGGTGGTGTTATTTTCCATATTGGATCCAGTAAAATCATTATCTTTCAGGAAATATAGTTATTTTTGGGTATTAAGTCAAATAAATGCTTATAAATTGGCTTGATGTGTGAAATATACTTATGAGGTAAATAAGAAGCCCTTATTTGTTGCTTATAAGTTACAAAATCGTTATTGGTTTATAGAAATCATTATAACCGGGTGTTTACCAAGAAAAATAGTTATTGGTGTTTAATAAAAAAGCGGAGAACAGAGTCTCCGCTTTTGTTGATATTTATTGGATATGGTTTATTTAAAAGAAGCCATTACATTCATATTTGGCTTGTCTAAAGTAATGGTGCAGGTATCATTTTTACCTTTACAAACACCACCTTGCCAGCGATCGAATGTTGATCCTGGGGCAGGGGTTGCTGTAAGTGTTACTGTATCTCCTCTCGTGAATGTTTCTTCACAATCTCCTGGGCATGAAATTCCTACACCAGTTACTGTTCCACTACCTTTACCTTTCAAGCTTACTTTTACTGTTGAACTTTGATTCACTGTAGTTGTTACAGATGCTGTATTGTTATCTGGAATAGCTTGTCTTTCATAGGTGTCATTGCTCACAGTTGCAGTATTAACAAGTGCTCCAACAGCCCCGTTGGTTGGTTGTAAAACAAGAGTTATAGTAACCGATTCATCATCAGTAAGATCACCTAAAGAGCAATCAAGTGTAGTCAGATTGTTTACACAGCTTCTTATAAAACCTGTTGATGAGGTGTCAGAGCTAATAGTGAAACTTTGCACAGGAGCTGCACCAGGAAGGGTGTCAGTTAAGACAACGTTTTCAGCAACTGAAGGCCCGGTATTAGTAACAGTGATAGTGTATGTTAGATCTTGTCCAACAAGAATAGGGTCAATATCTTCAATCATGGTAATAGTAAGATCAACGGCAGGCTCAACAGTAGTTGTTACGGAGATATCATTGTTGCTTGTGTCAGGATCATGTGTAGTGGAGCTCACGTTAATATCAGCACCAAGATCCCCATCCATATCCGGTTGGATAACTAATTGAATATCTTTTTCTTGATTATATGTCATTGAGCCGATATCACAGGTTACAGTATTACCAGCAGCAGCACAGCCTGAAGCAGAATCCAAAACAATGCTATCATTGAATGTGAAAGTTAATTTAACCTCTTGGGCGGTATTGCCTTGGGTAGCATTGTTTTTGATTTTAACTGTATAAGTTAGATCATCACCTGCATAAACAGGGTTTGGACTTGCAGAAGCACTGACTATCTCCATGTCAGTTACGGCTTTAACCTCAGTGCTTTGTTCTGAAGAGTTATTGTCAGTATCAGGATCATACTCAGTTGCAGAAACTGAAGCTTTGTTAGTTATAGTTCCTGGTGCACCTGTTTTTACTACCACGTTAACAGAGGTAGATGTATCTTTAGCAAGACTGGTAACATTACAGGTTACAACTCCAGTAGCTTCGCTACATCCTGTGCTTGCAGAAACAAATGTCACTCCAGTTGGAAGAGTATCTGTAATCTTTATATTTGAAGCAGTGTTGATACCGTTATTGGTTACCTTCAATGTATAAGTCACATTACTACCAGAATAAACCGGATCAGGATCATCTGTTTGTGTTATAGACAGATCTGCAACAGCTTTTACTACAGTATCTTCAGAGGCAGAATTGTTTGTTATTACTGGATCAAATTCAGTTGCAGAAACTGTTACTTTATTAGTGATGGTTTCTGGCACACTTGGTTTGATTACCACTTGAACAGAAGTAGATACCCCTTTAGCAAGGCTAGCAATATCACAGGTTACAACCCCAGCAGCTTCGCTGCATCCTGTACTTGCAGAAATAAAAGAAATGCCACTAGGAAGTGTGTCTTCGATCTTAATATTTGAAGCATCACTTGGACCATTGTTCTTTACAGTAATCGTGTAAGTTAGATTATTGCCCGCATATATTGGGTCAGATGAGTCACTTAAAGAAACAGCTATATCTGACTTAGGCTTTATGGTTACTGAAACAGTATCTGAATTGTTGTCTTCATTAGAATCTGTTTTAGTGGTAGTTACACTTGCTTCAACATCAAAGTTGCCAGCAGCAGAAGAGGTTGCCTCTACAGTAATATTGGCATTAGTGGAAGAGATGTCTCCAACAATACATGTAACTTTTTGCCCGGTTGTAGAACAAATACCGGTGTCAGTATCTACTGAAGATATTGAAAGGTTAGTTGGCAGAACAATTTCAGCAGTTACATCAGTTGCAGGGTTTGAGCTATTGTTACCAACCTCGAAAGAGTAGGTTAGCTCATCCCCAATATAATAGGTGACCGTATCATCTATTGAACCGTTGATATAAGCATCGGTAAGTTCAATAACTGTAACAGAAACTTCAGAGCTGTTATTTGATATATCTGAGTCTGTTTCAGATGCTGAAACAGATGCTGAATTGGTGATATTTCCTGTTTTTGTTGTTTTGGCAATAATATCAACGGTTACACTTGGATCACCAACGGCAATATCACCAAGGTCGCATGTTACAGCTCCAGAGTTTTCAGAGCATGTTCCTATTGATGGAGTTGCAGAAACAAAGGTTAAGCCAGCTGGTAGCTCATCAGTTATAGAAACTTCGGTAGCAATTGCTTCAGGGTCTACAGCAATATTATTGATGGTTAAGGTATATGTAACGTTTTTACCTATTTCGATGCTTGAAGATGATGCTGTTTTTTCGATTGAAAGGTCAACTTCTTTGGCAGGTTCAGTAGTGAATGGATTGCCTTCAAAGAAGATATCTGCAACTTCATTTGTATCATCAAATATGAGGTTATGAACCTTTGTAATATAAGCGATGGTATTGCCATCAGCAGAAATAGTTGGTGAATTAGAGTGGTTCTTGGTTTGGAAACCTCCAACCCCTATATTTACTATTCTTGTGGTTTTATTAACAGAGTCGTAAACAAAAATATCAGAAAAACCATTGGTGTCATTTTCAATTAGATTGCTTGCATATGAAGAGTAGACGATATATCTACCATCGGCAGATATTGATGGGGAGTAACTGTTGCTGTTGGCTATTTCTGAATTTAAACCTAGTGATATTAGTTCATTTTCTTCAGTCTGAATGTTGTATTTATAGATATAACCATTTAGAGCATAAGTCACATATTGACCGTTGTCAGAGACTTCTGTTTTTCCAGGAGATGTTGCAACAGTTCCGTCTGGGTTGTAATCAGGACTAATTTTTATAGCTTTCCAGGTGTTTCTATTCCAAAGATATGCCGCGTACCCTTGGCTTGTTCTGGCTGTGAATGATATATAAGTTCCATCGCCGGAAATTGAAGGGCGGCTAGGCAGTCTTAAACCATCAATTCCGCCTTGACTTATATCTATCCAAGTTAACCTTCGTCTATTTACGTCATGTAGATAAATGTCACGATCACCATTGTTGTCACTAGAATATAAATTATCAGCTCTTGATGTAAAAACTACATATCTACCATCTGCTGATATATCAGGGCTGCTGCTTGATTTGTTTCCTCCTTCACCGTAATAAGATTCTGAAATGCGGTAAGTTTCTCCAGTTGATCTGCGGTGCAAAAAAACATCTTGTTGTTTGTTTGTATCATTTTCAATGACATTACTGGCACTTGAGCTAAAAGCAACCAGGTCAGCAGCATTTGATATTTTCGGCTGGAAGCTGTCTCCATTTGCTCGTTGATAATTCTGGCTGTATCTATTCGGAATACTTGATATTTCAATGTCCTTGCTTTCCCTATTAACTGTATAAATATTGTTTCTTACGTTGTTTGACCCTGAGGCAAGGCCTGACTTTGAGTAAAATGAGATAAACTTGCCATCAGCTGAAAGAGATGGTGTGCTTAATCCTGTTTCATTTCTACATGAATATGGGGTTTGAGTTCCCCAGGTTAATATTGATGCCGTGGCTTTAACATTTTCAGGTGAAACATAAATTGATGTTAAATTAAAATTATCATCATAATAGTCATCGAATTGGTCAGCATAAACTCTAGCAAATGTATTAATTTTATAAACAAACTCTGGTGACATTTCGATGATAATGTCAACTGACTCTCCAGGAGAAAGATTACCAATGTTGCAAGTGACTCTATTTGTAGCATAATTTTGATTTGTACAAAGCCCTTGGGAAGTTGTTACAGAAACAAACCTAAGATCAGAGTCGTTTTTGTTATCCCATAAACCGGTATTTGGATTGTAGTCATTTTCGAAGATGACGTTTGATGCTGTGTTTTCAGAGCTATTTGTAACCTTAAATTGATATGAAACTATATCTCCTATTATTTGATGTGATTCTGGAGCAGATACGTTAAGAGTCAAATCGGTAGTATCATTTAGATCAAATACATATGCAGCACCAGATGTATGAGGGTTTGTATTTAATACTTGATGAGCTGTTGAATCCCCTAAAACTAATTTGTCTCCTTGTTTAGAAAGCAGAAAGTTCCAGGTTAGGTAGTTATGTGAGAAATCAGCAGGAGTGATTAAACGCTTATATTTCCACTCTGCATCAATAAGGTTGTATTCATAAATTACGGAATGATTATTATTGGAAGTATTGTTCATCATCCCATATTTACCATCAAGGTCAACTATGTCGGTTATATATAGTTTGTTGCCAATTATTTTAATAGGGCCAGAGCCGAAATATTTGCCAGTGCCAGAAATCCCATGATTATCAATGCTATTTGATATTGGTGGTGGAAGTATAGTTTCAGATTTATACCATCCGCCATTATCGTTAGAATACCTATCATATTTGTAGATATGGACTTCGTTTAATGCATTAGGTCTTAAGGCAATCATACTAGAGCCATAAGAACTGGATGTATATGCAGATGGAAGTTTTGCCACTAGTGAGTAATTTTTATATACAAATGAATTAGTGCTTGATGAGACAATTAGAATATTGCCGTTTATATCAATATTTCCATTTAGTTTTATGCCATCTTCAGGGGGCGTTATTTGCTTAGTAAAACGGTTTAGATGAGGGTTGTATATATCAATTATTCCGTTTCCATAATCTTGAATTAACACAGAGCCTGAATCTGTAATTTTGATAATTACAGAGCTGCTGAATCGATGTTCAAATTTTTTGTAAAAATTCCAGGTTTTATTGTCATTATTCCATCTATATACATATATGTTCTTGTCAGGGTATGATGTAAACGCTGCATAATTACCAGATACATCTAGAGATTGTATTCTTTTCCAGTTATTATCATCAGATCTTAAATGATCCTTTAGCTTCCACTGTTCATTTTCTAATATATAAACAACTCCACCCTGTTTTCTATCCCATGCAACAATTGAATTGCCATCTCCATTGATACCAATCCTGCTGGCGAAGCTTTTTGGCGTAAAAGGTGTTTCTAATCTTGTTTCATGTGCAAAAAGTGTGGTCGGCAAAAATAAAAAAACAAATAAAACTGATTTAAAGAATCTTAAATTCATAATAGAACTCCCTCATATATAACCGCATATGACCCCATAAGGAATTTTGGTTATTGTTTTAAATTAATCGCCAAAAACAGCAGGCAAGGAATTAACTATTATAAATACTATTAGGTTTGTTGCTGAGATGTATGTCAGTAATGGCTTGTTATTCCAGTCACAAATATTGCAGATGCATTGCTAATTTATAATAAAATACATATTTAATATAGAAAATGATATATATATAGATCATAATTGGTGTATGTGGTTTATATATGGAGCATTTATGAGTAAGGTAATAACCCGTTCGTATTCACGTTATACCCTTGATGCTTTGCAGCTCATGGCTGGTTTAATAAGATCTGCACGTAAAGAGCGCAGGCTAACTATGCAGGATGTTGCTGATAGGGTAGGTATTTCAAGGGGGTTGTTGCAGCGAATAGAGAAGGGTGATACTAAATGCGAGATTGGTGTTGTTTTTGAAGTTGCCGCTGTAGTTGGTATAAAGCTATTCGGTAGTGACGATGAACGATTATCGTATTATAAAAAAAGTACACAAGAAAAGCTTTCTTTAATGCCTAAATCAGTGCGCAAAATTAATAAGCAGGTTGATGATGACTTCTAAAGATAGCGAGCAAGCATATGTTTGGATTTGGTTGCCAGGGGAGGTAGAACCAGTTGTTGCGGGAAAAATTGAATCTGATAACGGGGTGGTTCATTTTAATTATGGTAGAAGTTATTTAGAGCGTATTGCCGATGAAAATAATCCAGCAATATCGATTTACTCTAAAGAGTTACCATTACAGTCTGGGATATTGCCATTAAAAAATGGGTTAAATATGCCTAGTTGTATACGCGATTCTGCTCCTGATGCTTGGGGAAGAAGAGTTATCCTGAACAAAAGGTTTGGACGTAAAAGTATAGGATTCGATGTTGCTGAGCTTGATGAAATTACGTATCTGCTAGAATCTGGTTCTGATAGGATTGGGGCATTGGATTTTCAAAAGTCTCCTACTGAATATGTACCGCGTTTGGATAAAAATGTTAGTTTGGACGAGTTATTGGAATCAGCAGAGAGAGTTGAAAAGGGAATTCCTCTAACGCAAGAATTAGATCATGCATTATTTCATGGCACATCAATAGGTGGAGCTCGACCAAAGGCTTTGATTGAGCATGATAATAAAAAATACATTGCAAAGTTTTCATCAAGTAGTGATATATACAACGTTGTTAAGGCAGAATTTATTGCGATGAGACTAGCTGAGCTTGTAGGGATAAATGTTGCACCAGTAAAATTAGTTAAGGCATCTGGAAAAGATGTTTTATTGATAGAACGTTTTGATAGAGAAAAATCTCAAGATGGATGGTGCAGAAAATTAATGGTGTCTGCTCTGACTATTTTAGAGCTTGATGACATGATGGCAAGATATGCTAGCTATGAAAGTTTAGCAGAAGCAATTCGATATTATTTTGATAGTCCTAAAGAAACTTTAAAGGAGCTTTGCTCACGCTTGATTTTTAATATTCTTTGTGGAAATACAGATGATCATGTACGTAATCATGCCGCCTATTGGGATGGTGATATTCTAAGCTTAACTCCTGCTTATGATATTTGCCCTCAGGGTAGAACAGGTAATGAAGCCACTCAAACTATGCTAATTAGTGGGAATAATCGACTGAGTAAAATAGATTCTGTTATTGAGGCTGCAAATAATTTCTTAATTGGAAAAGATGAAGTTCTACAACTTTTTAAAATGCAAAAAGATATTATTTGTGATAACTGGAAAAGTGTTTGTGAGCAAGCGGATCTTAATAAAGTTGATCAAAATTTATTATGGGGTAGGCAGTTTCTTAATCCATTTTCAACTGAAGGTGTATACTGATTTTTCTGATTTTGAAGATGCTGTAATTGTTTATTCTGCATTGTCGGCCTGAGCAGAAGCTGTTGTTACAAGGAATGTAAAAGATTTCAGAAAGTCTCAACTTCCTGTTTTTGAACCTATCGAATTTATAGCGACATTCTAATCAAACTAATTTGATTAAAACTTATAAGAAATCTGCATTACAAGCATATTCCATTTTCTATCAACTCCATCCTGGTTGATGCCTGGTTCTTTTAGTATATCGAAATTACCATCTATGAAGTGATATTCTGCTTTAAGTAATGTATTTTCGTAAATATCCCAATCAGCGCCGATTACCCATTGTTTGCGATATTTATTGAATGGCGAATCGTAATCAAAATTACCGTCAACTTCTTCTTTTGCATAGTGGTAACTTATGAATCCTTCGACATCGTAGGTGAATCTGTATGCTCCTTGTATATAATAGCTATCGGTTTTGGCAACAGATTTAGATGAAATATTAGTTGTAAGAGCAGGAATATAGTCATTGTAATAATGAGTGATAGCTCTATTCATATATTCCGCTGTAATCGTATAGTTTTCATTGTTGTATTTGGCTGAGATTAGATTATTTCTGGCAAGTTGATTCCATGATCTATTTATAATTCCCACTAGTGGGGCAGGGATTCCGGTTAAATCAATAGTTTTAATTTTTGCTTGGCTGTGTGATACACTAATTTCAAGCCCTAGACTAGGTTGTTCATATATTGCCTGGATAACTTGTCCTGTTACTCCTTCAAATCCGGTAACATAATCAAGAAGTTCAGGTGCTGTTGAAAAATAATCTTCTTCGTTATCTGCAAGTTTGGCGTTTTGATAAAGAATCCTGAAATTTCCGATATCTGTTTTCCGGGTATAGTCTAGTGAAATACCGTCGCCGTATAAAGTAAGATATCTATCATATTCACTATATAGAGTTTGGTCAGAGAAAATTCCTACATGAGTGAATGGAATGTTGCGGTTATTGTTGAATATTCCGTATGTGGTTTTAATTCTTCCTGCGTTTATTGTGAACTCATTTTCAAAAGATGAGATAAGGTTATATGACGCAAATAAGTAGTCTAGTGAAAGATTCTTTTCATTGCAGTTTGCATCTCCAAAATTTCTGGAAACAAGCTGTGAAGCAAGGATTAGTTTGTTTGTCGGTCTGTATAAAAAGTTAATACCTGCATTGGTAAAATCAAACGAACCACCATTGTCGCTATCTTTTATATATTCATTGCCATTGCTATAGATATATCCTTGGTTTAAGAATCCGTGGATTTGAACAGGACCAAGTTCAATGGCTGAAATTTGCATTGAAACCGTAAATAATAAAGAGGCTACGGTGTATTTGATCATGCTATTTAATCTCAAGTACATAAATCCCCCCCTCATCGTTTGCGTTGCTGATATAACCAATGCTTCCATATGTACTTTTGATTTTTTCAACTACTTCTTCTTCGGTATTAACTGATATTGGTTTTTCTCCAAAACCAGAAAATAGGATGATGTCCCAGTTTCTAGAAAACTGCCTTGGGTGTACTTTTAAAATATCCTTGCATAAATCAAGATGTAGAGTGCTTTCTTTAGGTAGAGTTATTACTCTAATAGGGGTGCCATCGGGCCAGTATCTTGCCTTGCCAGAAAATATTGCTTTTATTAGGTTCCCATTAATATCAATGCCTTGCTGTGGCATAGAAGTAATAATTTCTACGCCATGTACATAGCTTGCTGTAAATAGAGCAATTATTGTAACTATTTTTTTTACAGGCATTAATAAAAAAATTCCCTTAAAACTAGGCACCAATTATGCGCCATATCCCCATTTAATTCTATAGATTTATTTTTGCTAGATTAATATTAGTTAATGTGTAGTATGGATTTTGGTAATTAATTTTTCAATAGAAACTGGTTTTTTAATTATACAATATCCCATTGTTTTGCATTGAGTGTTAATTTCTTCTTTATTTTCTCCAGTGATTATTATTGCTGGTATTTTATGTCCGGCAATTTTGTTTAGCTGTTCAATTGCATCAAGGCCGGTAGTGTTATTTTGCAATGAGTAATCAGATAAAATTAAAGAGCAATTTTTTATATCATTTTCTTCTAAATCTTCTATTTCATCAATAGATGAAATCAGAATAGGTTCGCATGATAGTTTCTTTAATATGGTATCGATGGCATCAAGGCAACTCAAATCATCATCAATACATATAACTCTTTTATCTTTAAGTAGTTCTTTGGTTTTTTCTATTAAATTATCTTGGTTACCTGATTTATCAGGATTATTATCCTGAAAGTCAGCAGTAAAAATACTAAGTTCTGAATCACTTATTTGAAAATCATGAATAGCATTGTTTAATGTTAAGATATCAATTGTTTTATTAGATGGCTTAACCATAGGAACTGATACTGAAAACATTGTTCCTTTGCCAACCTGAGATTTTAAGGTTATTTCGGCATTAAGTATTGAAGCCATTTTTTTAACAATTGCCAAACCTAGTCCGAACCTGCTTTCACCTTTGTCTGATACAGTTTTTCCTTTTACAAATTCCTGGAATATATTTTCTTGCTCGCTTTCTGGTATGCCGGGGCCGGTATCCCACACCTGAATAGATAAATAATTTCCATGGCGCCTACATCCTAATAATATTTTACCTTTTGATGTGTAGCGAATAGCGTTGGATATGAAATTTTGCAGGATATGTTTTAAGAAGCGCCTGTCGCTATTAACCATGCATGATGAATTAACTACTTTGAATTCAAGTCCCCATTTATTAGCTAAAACTTTAAAGTTAGTATCTAAAAGATTAAAGGTATCTGTGATACAAAAGTTTTCTAAATTGGGTTTAATTTCCCCTGCGTCGAGTTTTGAAATATCAACAAGTTCTTTAATCATCTGTTCTGCCATATTAAGTGCAGATATAGATTTAGTAGCTGTATTTTGATCCTGATTATCAGTTTGGTTGCTGTTTAAATATAGAGAGGAAAGATAAAGTTTTGCTGCATTAAGTGGTTGCATTAAATCGTGACTAACCGCTGCAAGAAAACGGGTTTTACTTTTGTTTGCGGTAACAGCTTCATCTTTAGCGTGTAGGTAGTCTTCATTCAGGCTTCGTAACTTTTCAGTGCGCTCACCAATGTTATTTATCATACTGTTAATGGATATTGCCAGTTTTCCTAACTCATCGTTACTTGTTACTTCTGCCTGTTGGTTAAGATCTCCGGCGCGAACCTTTTCTGCTACTTGAGAAAGGCTGCCAATTTGTACGGTAACTTTGCGGATAAATACCAATGCCAAGAAGTTAAATGCCAAAACCATGAGTGTTGTTATGACGATAAAGCGGGATTTAAGGCCATCAGATGCTTTATAAAGTTGATCTTTTTTATGAACTAGAATTATGTTCCAGTCAAAGTCAGCGAAATAGTAATTCCAGCCAATCATTTCCGTAGAACATTTTGCATCAGATTTGGAGTTACCCCACTGAATTCTTGTTGTACTATCAGGGTTTTTAGGAAGGTTTTTTAACTCCTTAATAATTCCGGACTTACATATTTCTCCATAGGCTTTTTCAGTAAAGTCAGGTGGAATTTTTATCTTATATTCATTGTTAAAGATTAATAGTTGTCCACCGCTGCGGATTGATAATCTTGATATCAATGACTGAACACTATTTATTATTTGTTCTTCCCGTTTTTGTACCTCTTCAAGCATGTTGCTTGAGAAGAAATCCATGCCAATATACATGGATAATTCTGGAACGAACTTATAGTAGATGTTTTTCTCGATTTCTTGTTCGTTTTCAATTTCCCAGTATCGGATAAATGTGCCTTTGTCCTTGTTTAGATGTAAAAGGATTGGGCTATCGTATGCATCTTTTAACAGGATTTTGTTCTTATTTCTAAGTTCGGGGTTGCCGTGGAAAATGATTTTTTCGTTAGCATCTATTACTAATAATTGACCTGAAGAAAGGGGTTGTAGGTTGTCAAACTCTTTAACAAGTAACTGCTTGCGTTTTTCAATGTCAGATTCAGAAATCTGATGAAAAATATTTAAAATAAAATTTATTTGTAGCTCGGTTATTTCTTGTTGTTTTTTCTGTCGCTCATCAATTGAAGATTTCCAATATGAGTCAATTGCAGTTAACTCACCACGAATCAGTGTTACAACGTTATCAAGAAAAGTTCTAGCGACGGTTTCTTCGTTTTTATATAGCTGCTTTTCCAGATATGGTGCCGCAAATACTAATAGCCCAATGAAAAATATTACGATCACTGTTTGGACGTAAATAAATACTTTTCGAAATAGGCTGGAGGAAATTATCATTATTATTTTCTACTCGGATAATTCAACTTTATCGCTAACATCTAGTTTTTTTGCAATAAGTGCAGCGTGAGTTCTGGTATTAACTCCTAGAGTTTTTATGATTGCAGAAATATGGCACTTAACCGTTGAGAGAGATAAGTTTAAGTCGGATGCTATTTGTTTATTTAAAAGCCCATCAGTTAGCATCAGGAGTATCTCAAATTGGCGCGGAGATAGTTTTTTAATGTTTTGATAAGTTTCAAGATCACTATTTTCATTATTTAAATTGTCATTTGGCGGCATTATTTCTTCTCCATTCATAATCTTTTTTATGGTTTCAATAATGATATCAGTAGAAGAAGACTTTGATATAAATGCCGCAGCACCATAGCTATGAGCTTTTTGAATAATGTCTGGACTATCGTTGGCAGATATAACAATTATAGGGACTTCTTTTAGTTGACCCTGAAGAAATAAGAGTCCAGAGAATCCATAAACGCCAGGGATATTAAGGTCTAATAATACAAAATCGAAACTGTTAGATTCCTCAACTACTTGTTGAAGAGATTTCAGGCATTGAGCTTCATAAATGGCAATGTCAGGGAATGCTCTAGTTAGGAGTCCCTTTATTGCATCTCTAAAAAGAGGGTGATCTTCAGCAATTAAACATTTCATAGTATTTTGATCCCTGTATTAAAGTTTTCCTAAAGTTTATCAGAACATCTCTCATTTGCTTTGATAACGCAGGTTGATTAACCAGGTCCCCATAAATTTTTCCAAGGTATAGCCTAAATTCGCTAATGAACTTATATTTATACCAATTTTATGGTGTTTTTCAATCATACCAAAGTATGATTGCGCATATGCAAAATTAGAATATTATTATTTACATGATCGTCTTGTAGATTATGAGCTGAATAATGATATGTAAATATCATGAATGTATTGGATACGAGTTAATTATGGGGAAAGTTAATGTAAATCTATATGTAGATTTATGGGGAACAACGGGAAAACCGCTTATTGTTTATTGAGTTTTAAAACTGGATTTGCAATAAGCGGTTTTTTAAATGATTAAATATTAATTTTTTAGGGTAAATTCGTACTAAAGTACTATTGTTTGATTCTGAAAAATGAATATTATAGAAAGCATATCCAGCGCGGCTGATATCTAGAGAGAGCGCGTTTGATAAAAACCAGACATTCACCGTGTCCTAATTTTTGAATGTTTGGTAACAAAGTAGTTAAAACGGGGTAATATGGGGCCATAGAATATATGGGAATATTGGGGAACACCCGCTTGTTGCATAATAAGATTAATATCTAATTGTGCATCAAGCGGGTTTTTTTGTATGGAGGAAATAAACCTGAAGGAAAAACTTAGAAAATAAAAAGTAATATTGTAACAATTAATAAAAAGAGTTAATATGTGACAATATTACATTTTACGGAGATTGTTGTTATGTGGCGTATCCTTCAGTTAATGCAAAAAAATTTAGTTATTGCCATACCTTTCTTGATGATAAGTGGAATATTGTTTGGATATTTAACTGATGCATCCTTTCTAAAGGTGACTATTATTCCTTTAACTTTCTTGATGGTTTATCCAATGATGATAAATCTTCAAATTGAAAAATTAATGCAGGGTGGTGGAGCTAAGGTGCAATTGACCGCTCAAGCAATTAATTTTTTGGTTATTCCTTTTGTGGCTTTTTTCTTAGGCAGCTATTTTTATTCTGATTCTCCAGCAATTATCCTTGGTTTGTTGTTGGCTGCCTTATTGCCGACAAGTGGTATGACTATTTCTTGGACTGGATTTGCTAAAGGAAATATGGCAGCAGCAATTAAAATGACGGTGATAGGATTAATCTTAGGCTCTATTATTACCCCTTTGTATATAAAAATGCTTGCAGGAGCATCAATTGAGATACCTATGGTAAAGATATTTACTCAGATATTTCTAATAGTATTTTTGCCTATGTTTGCTGGAATCGTAACCAGAAAGGTAATCGTTAAAAAAATTGGTCAAGAAAAATATAACGATAATTTAAAAACTAAATTTCCATTATTTTCTACTTTAGGAGTGTTGGGCATAGTATTTGTGGCTATGGCTTTGAAGGCTAAGGATATTACATCTGATCCTCAGATTTTGTTAAAAATATTATTGCCATTGGCAGTAATTTATTTACTTAACTATTTTATAAGCACAATAGTTGGAAAGTTTTTCTTTAAAAGAGAAGATGCAATTGCATTAGTTTACGGAACCGTTATGCGCAATTTATCTATTGCTTTGGCAATTGCCATGACAGCTTTTGCAGAGCAGGGAGCAGAGATAGCTATTGTGGTTGCACTTGCATATATTATTCAAGTGCAGTCAGCATCTTGGTACATGAAATTTACAGATAGGATTTTTGTTAAGTAAGCAAAATAGAGTGAATCGGGAAAATTTTCACAATTCACTAAAGGTAATATTGTTTCATTCTTGAAACGGGTGTAGTATCTGTAATAAGGTTACATAAGGGGTTGTGGAATATTATTGCTTTTCATATTTGTTTTATATAGAAATCGCAATTGATAGAACTATATTTAAATAGTAGATAGCTTAATGCGAAATCGCGATTTAAGTGACGTTATAAATTTATAAACCATTTGATAATAACCGTTTTGCATTAAATTATAGTGAATTTAGTCTTATATCTTAACTTTCGAGGTAAATTACATGGCACAGAAAATAGTTGTAATAGGTGGTTCAGCTGCTGGACCAAAGGCGGCGGCAAAAGCACGAAGAATGGATCCGGATGCTGAAATAACCATTATTCAAAAGGCTGATAATCTTAGTATGGCATCATGTGGTTATCCTTATTTTATCGGTGGGTTGTTTGATGAAGAATTAAAACTTATTTGTACTCCTACTGGTGTACCGCGTGATACTCAATTTTATTTTAAAGTTAAAGCAATAAATGCAATCGTTGGCACTGAGGTTACTGAGATTGATCGTGAGTCAAAGACGGTAAAAGCCGTTCATGTTAAGACTGGCGAGCAAATGGAAGAGAAATATGACAAGTTGGTTATCTGTACCGGTTCTAAACCAATTCGTCCAAATATTCCAGGCATTGATCTTGAAGGAGTATCTCATCTACACACAATGGAAGATGCTCGCTATTTGAAAGAAGAAGCGCTGAAAAAGTCTGCCAAGCATGTTGTTGTCGTTGGTGGTGGACTAATTGGTATCGAGGTTTGTGAGGCGTTTACCCTTGCTGGTATCAAAATCACAGTTGTTGAACGTGCTGACCAAATTCTTACATTCTTAGACCCTGAAATGGCTAAGCTTGTTGAAAGACATATTAAGAGCAAAGGTTCTAATGTTATTACTGGTGCTGCGGTTGAAGAGATCAAAGGCAAAGGAGGCAAGGTTTCCGGTGTTAAATTAAGTAACGGTGAAACAATTGCCTGTGATCTTGTTGTAAGTGCAATCGGTGTAAGACCAAATGCTGATCTAGCTGTAAATGCCGGTTTAGATATTGGTGAAACTGGTGGAATTTTGGTTGATAAATTTATGCAGACTAGTGATGAAGCTATATATGCTGCTGGTGACTGTGTTGAAGTATTGAATTTGGTTACTAATAAGAAGATGCATTGGCCAATGGGTGATGCAGCTAACCTGCAGGGTAGGGTTATTGGTCAAAATATCACAATTGGTAACAAAGAAGTTTATGACGGAGTGGTTGGAACCGGTATCTGTAAAGTATTTGACTTTGTTGCAGGCAGTACCGGCCTTTCTGAGTCAATGGCAAAGGCTGATGGTTTGGATGTAATAACAACTATCCAGGCAGCTCCAGACAAGCCGACATTTATGGGGGCTATGCCTGTTGTTATTAAAATGGTAGCAGACAATAAAACTGGTAAGCTTCTTGGTGTACAGGCGGTTGGTACTGGTGATGTATCTAAGAGAATCGCTCAGGCAGCTATGGCAATGCACGCTAAAATGAATGTATCTGACTTGATAAGTTTGGATCTTCCATATGCTCCTCCATTCTCGCCAGCAATCGATAACTTTATTACGGCAGCTCATGTTCTTGAAAACAAAATGCTTGGTCGTATGAAAGGCATAAGTGCTACCGAGGTTAAGCAAAAGCTGGATAATAAACAAGATATCTGTTTACTTGATGTGCGTGGTCCGGATGAGTTTGAAGATATGCGTTTTGGGTTTGGTGAGCTCGAGATTCCGCTAGGAGCTCTAAGGGCAAATACCGATAAACTACCTGAAGATAAAAATGCCGAGATTATTGCATATTGTAAGATATCTCTAAGGGGTTATGAAGCAGCACTATTCCTTGAGTCTATTGGTTATACCAATGTTAAGGTTCTTGAAGGGGGCATTGTTTCGTGGCCTTATGATAGGGCCAAGTAATATATAATTTGTTACTTTTAATTTTTAGCTGTATTGATGGTTTAGGCTGTTCAATACAGCTAAAATTTTGCCTAATTAAAATGGTTGGTTTTGGTATATAGTTAATATCAAAATTATTATCACGGTAACATCGCAATCAAAAGGTGAAAAATGAAATACGATTATGATTTGATATCCATTGGTGCTGGTCCTGCAGGTATGGCTGTATCAATAATGGGTGCTGAAATGGGTCTTAAGGTCTGCACGATCGAAAAGCATAAGCTTGGTGGTGAGTGTATGAATGTTGGATGCATTCCAAGTAAATCGCTACTACGTATGGCTAAAACCAGGCACCAGTTTCAAAAATTGGCACAGATGGAATTAGAATCGGATCAAATTCCTAATGTACTAAAACCATTTACTAAGATTCAAAGTTATCTTGATTATATAAATGATGCAAAGACCGTCTCAATGTTTGAGAAGGTTGATTTATTATTGGCAGAAGGTTCCGCTGAGTTTGTAGACAACCATACGGTTAAGGTTGGTGATAAAACAGTTACTGCAAAAAGAATTTTTGTTTGTGTTGGAACTCATCCAATGATTCCGCCGGTTCCTGGTTTGAAAGATGTTGATGTTTTGACAAATGAGAATATGTTTAAACTGGAAGAGATTCCGGAAAGCATGGTGATTATTGGTGGTGGAGCTATTGGAACCGAGATGGCTCAGGCGTTTTCTCGTCTTGGGACAAAATGTTCATTAATTCATATGGCAGATCATCTCGTTCCTACAGGAGACCCTGAGGCAGGAGATCTTCTTAAAGAACAATTTGAGAAAGAAGGTATAGCTGTTTATAACGGAGCAAAGATTGAAAAAGTAGAAAAAGATGGAGATCTAATAAAGGTATATAGCGATAAAGGTGATGTGTTAGAAGGTAAAAAACTTCTGGTTGCCGCAGGAAGATGTCCAAATTTTGATGGGCTAAATTTAAAGGCTGCTGGGGTTGAGCTCGATGGGAGAGGATTTATTAAGGTAAATGACTATTTGCAGACAACTGCCTCTAATATTTATGGGGTTGGTGATTGTAATGGTCATTTCTTACTTTCTCATTCGGCTATGCATCAGGGCATGATAGCTATTATGAATAGCATGATGTTTGGACCTATGCGTCGTAAATTTAAAAATTACGTAGTGCCTTGGACAGTCTTTACAGAATCACAGATCTCTCAAGTAGGGATGACGGAGAAAGAGCTTAAAGATAAAGGAATAAAATACGAAGTTATCAAAATGAACTATGCTGATTATGGCGCTGCCATTGCAGAAAATATCGGTGAAGGTTTCGTTAAAGCATTTGTAAGTGTTACCGGAAAGATTTATGGCGTGACAATCGTTGGAGAGGGTTCTGGAGAAATGATTAATGAATGGGCGTTAGCAATTCAAAAGAAACTTCGTATGCACGATATTATGTTTCTTCAGCATTCATTTCCGACTATGGGATTTCTTACCAAAAGGGCTTCAGAGCAGTGGATGATGAACCGAATGAAGTCAGGATTTATAAAAAAGATGTGTCGGTTAATGTTTTAAAATATCTAACAATTTGTTGCGAAAAGCGCGGTTTTTGATAATCGCGCTTTTTTTTGGAAAATATTTTAATTTATACTGGTTTAGTTGTGTATAACCATGTTACATTGCCAGCCGGATAAAATGAAAAATGATGAATTTGTACTAAAATAATAAGATATAGTTAGAATCGGTAAAAAGATGGAAGAGACTCCAAAAGCTATGGAAAAGGATCAAAACAATATTGCGTTGATAGAAAAATCGCGTCAATTTGATCTATTGCAGTCTATTCATAATACGGTTGATTTAATAGAACTGTTGGAGTTAATGACAAAGGAGATTAAACGGTTCAAAAAATATGATGGGATGTTAATTAATCTCATTGACAGATCTGGTGATTATCTGGTTTGTGAAAAGATTGAACTGCCAGAAGAATATAGCGGAATTGAACAGTCATATTATAAGTATAAATTTCCTCTTGAGACTACTGATGCAAATACTCGTTGCATGCGAGAAAGACGCGCCATAACTATAACTGATGAAAATATTGAAAACTATCCAGGGAATACTAAAACCAGATTTGAAAGATGGCAGATGAAAACCATGGCGGTTGTGCCAATTTTTAATATGATGGATGTTATTGGTACGGTAGTTGTTTTTAGCCAACAAGAGCTGATTCACGGAGCAGCTTCTGCAGCATTACAAGAAATTGTTCGGTTTTTTGGAACTCAGCTTACAAATGCTATGTATTTTGCATATATGCGTGAGCAGGAAGAGCTGATAAATAAAGCTGCAGAAGAACATGAAAGATTTTTAGCATTTGTATCAGAAGTTAATGAGCTTGTATCAGTAGATCAAATCTATGATCTGATTTCGCGCGAATTATTGCGTAAGTTTTCGTTTGATCTTGCTGGTGTTGTAATGAAAGAGGACGATGAATTAATTGTCCAAAAAAATACTATTATTGATGATAAGTTTCATCCATATTATCAACGCTGGTCTGATTATTACGCTAAGACAAAATATAAAATTGATGTGTCAGATGGAACTACCCCGGCAGTATTTATCCAAAACAGGTATATGTTTATTCCTGATGTAATCCAAATAAGACATTTGCCAATGTCTCCTAAGGATCATGACGCTCTTGAAATTATTCCCAATGCCAGATCATTTTTTTGTTGCCCAATACGACAAAAAGGCGATGCGGTTGGTTTAATATGGCTGTGGAGTTTGGAAGAAGTTGTTGAATTAACTGAGCAAGATAAGAAAATGATTGATCTTCTTGGTTCGTTTATTGGTACAGCGATTGGAAATGCAAAACTTTATGAGAAAGTTGAGCAGCAAAATCATAAGATTGAAGAGCTGAATGAGGTTCTTGAGCAGAAAGTTAACCAATTACATGAAATGGCAACCAAAGATAATCTAACTTCGTTATATAACTTTGGTTTCTTCCAGAACGAACTAAGTCATAGAATAATGGAATATCGTCGTAGTCAGGGCAAATATCATTTGTCAATAATCATTATTGATGTTGATCATTTCAAAAATTTCAATGATACCTATGGACATGTGGCGGGAAATATTGCTCTGCAAACTATGGCTCAAAGGTTACTAAAAAGAACCAGAAAAATGGATGTTGTGTGTCGTTATGGTGGTGAAGAATTTGTTGTTATATTGCCAAAATGCGATGTTCATGGGGCTCTTGGTGTAGCTGAAAAACTAAGGGCAGATATTGAAAAAGACCCTGTTGTAATTGAAACGGGAGATGTGTTTATTACCGCAAGTATGGGGTGTGCGCAATATGACCCCAAAGAAGAATATGAAGAATTTGTAGAACGTGCCGACCAAGCTCTATATAGAGCTAAAGAAGGTGGTAGAAACAGAGTAGAAATATCAGGTCATATTGCTTAAGACTATGGTAAACATTTACCGGATAATAGATATATGCTTCAATATCAGCATTGAATTTAAAGAAATTATTTGAATAATTATAATGACCAAAGAGATAGAAGGTGTAAGGCTGGATAAATGGCTGTGGGCAACAAGATTTTATAAAACTCGTAAGCTTGCGCTTGAAGCGATTAATGGTGGTAAAATCAGATTAAATGGAATTAAGCCAAAGCCATCTAAAGATGTAAAGATTGGTGCTGAAATAGTTATTAGCTATGGACCATATGAAAAAGTTTTGATAGTTAAAGGATTAATAGAAAAACGAGTATCAGCAAAGGTTGCAGTTGAACAATACGAAGAGACTAATGAAAGTATTGAGAAACGTGAGCTAATTAGTGAGTTATATAAAATGGATCGTGCATCGCGTCCGATAACAGATGGTAAGCCAAGTAAAAAAGAAAGGCGGCAGATAGTTTCAATTAAAAGGGAAATATAATGCTAGTAAAAACGCATTAATAAAAATATTAGCGTTTTAATAGGACTAAATAGCAGTAGATGGAAAACAAATGATTATTAACAGCCTCAACGCCCAAAATTTTCTTAAATATAGTCAACTTGATCTTAAAAATCTGCCAAGCCATGGGATCATTGGTATAACAGGTGGTAATGAATCTGGTAAAACCTCTATAGGAGAGGCAATATCTTTTGTCTTATTTGGGCGTACTTTTGCTGTAGATTACGACAAAATTGCCAGAGTAATAAAGTGGGGTGAAGAATCCTGCAGTGTAACAATGGTATTTCAAATATCCCTTAATAATTACAGAATAGAACGAACTGCAGACAAACAAGGGTATTGTAGCGTAAAGCTGTTTAGAGAACAGGAAAACGAGATAGAGCAGATAATTGCTGAAGGTAATGTTCCTGTATCTGATTCATTGGTTCAGATACTAGGTTATTCTTATGCTGAATTTGTAGAATCCTATTATCTGGTGCAAAGAGATATTCCCCTTCCTAATGCAGGTGCAGAAGCAATTAAACAGATATCTGGAATATCTGTTTTTGAGATGAAGATTCTTGATCTTCATAATCAGTTAGATATTGAAGAAAATCAAAAAGAGCAACTTGAAACCGAAAAGCACGATCTTAATCAGGAAAGAGAACTTGCATTAACTTTTGATGAAAGATTAGAGCTGCTTGAGCAAGAAAAGGAAGGTCTTCAAGAATCTATAAAAAACCTTCAAAATAGGGGGCAAGAGCTAGATAATTTTGTTTCGAATATAGATAACTATATCGAAGCGGTAAAAAAAGATGCAGCGAATATGGCTGCGTCAAAATCGGGAACATCTTATCGGCAATGGTTAGAATTGCTGCAGAATTTACGTATGGTAATTAGTGAACTGGAAACAGTTACGCCATCTTTTGCAGATGATATACCATCGCCGATTAGTCAGGTTTTGGAACGTGTTATAGATTTTGAAGAACGCCTTATAGGTTTTGAGTCTATATATGAACAGTTGGGGAGTTATCGTGATGAAATTGGGGTAATGCTTGGCGAATTGGCCCCGTCATCTGACAGCAAATATGCAGTTATACCGGTACAGGAAAAGGTTAAGTTAGAAACTGAAACAAAACGTAACAGGGTAATACGCTATTTTAGCATTACTACTCTTATAGCATTAGTTATCTCATCAATAATCTTTTTTACAACAATAGATGCTGAGCGCTCGCAATCTTTTACTTTTGCAATATTATCCGGAGCAGCCGTTCTTGCATTGGTTTATATTACGCAGAAGTTAAAAGGCCGATATGATATTGCATACGCACAGCTTGAAATGGTTAAAGAAAAGCTAAGGCAAATAAAAAAAGAAGCGCAAGAAATTGATGAACTGATAAATATTCCATTGGCCGAAGCAATTCGGTATTTAGTAGCGTATAAAGATAAAAAGATTAGTAGTGAAGCAAAGGAGTATCAGGCAGGATTAGGGGCTGTATTGATAGATGATATTGAACTGTCGTTGTTGCAAAGAGATATTCAGCGTGAAGCCAAATTGCTAACAACAGAATATATACCTCATATAACCAAAGCAAAAGAAGAACAAAAAGAGGTTAAGTTACAACTTGATTCAAGTGCAAAGTCTTTACAGAGTGTAGAATCGGAAATCGACAAAATGCATAAAAATGCAAGATCTCTTGAACAGATAGATCTTGATATTTCACAAGCTGATAAAAAGCTAAAACAACAAGAACAACAAATTGAAGATATATATAGTAAGATTGATCAGGCTAAAATTGAGGCCGAAGAACAGGCAACAAAATTCTCTCAAGGAATAGCAAAATGGGTAACTAAAGCCATATCTCACCTAACTGCTGGTAAATATAGCGAAGTAAGAATAAATGATCACCTTAACGTAATTGTATATTCAGAACAAAAAGGTGATTTTATAGAATTTGATGAAATTTCCAGTGGAACTAGAAGACAGATCTTACTGGCAGTTCGTATAGCTATATCACAAGAATTGTGTGAAAGTAGAGATAATCATAAACAAATGCTGTTTTTCGATGAACCGTTTGCCTTTTTTGATAAAAATCGCGTTGTGAGTAGTATTAAGGCATTACCAAATTTGAGTGAAGAGCTAAGCCAGATCTGGATAGTGAATCAAGAGGTAGTTGAAGAATCAAATTATGTGCTGCATATACAATGTGATGAAAATAGCCCTATTTTGAGTGTGCAGGACAATATTTAGGAAATATGCATGAAAAAATTATTGTTACTATTATCTGTTTTTATTTTATTTAGTTGTTCAGAATTGAAGTCTGTTGGAAGAGATGTTGGTCATGCGGCTAGAGACGTAACTAAAACTGTTGGACATGCTACCAGAGATACCACAAAAGCAATTGGGCATGCGTCTAAAGATGCGACTAAAGTTATTGGTCATACAACAAGGGATGCAACAAAAGCTGTTGGGCATGCAACAAGGGGGGCTACTAAAGAAGTTGGTCATGCTACTAGTGATGCGGTAGAAGAGGTTGTTGAATAGCTAGTCAATAAAGGCTTGTAGCTGATTTCTTCCTTGATTTTTTGCTAAATAAAGAGCCTTATCCGCTTTATATATCATCTCATCAATATTGGTGTCCTGATTAGGTATACAAGTATATATGCCTGAGCTAATGGTAGTATTAGACTCCCAATTTTTTGACTCATTTTCAATATTCGCTCGGATGTTTTCCGCAATAAATTTTGCTCCTTCAATATCCGTTTCCGCTAAAATAACCGCAAACTCTTCACCTCCATATCTGGCAATAATATCTCCAGGCCTTCTAATAGAGTTTTCAATTATTCTAGCGGTTTGTTTAAGGATGCGGTCTCCTACTAAATGACCATATTTATCATTAATTTTTTTGAAGTGATCTATATCACAAAGAATGAATGTTATGTGATTTTGATTTCTTCGCGCTCTACCAATTTCTTTATATAAAACATCATTAAATGCTCTACGATTCATGACTTGAGTTAATTCATCGGTTCTGGCAAGGTCTTCATGTTTAAATCTTGATGCAAGAGCATCAACAATTATTGAGTGTGATTTCCACCCAGCCATGGAGATATATAGAATAAACATTGCAGCTAGTAATCCCATATAGAAAACAAGGCCTTCACCATATGAAAAAAGCATAACTGTTATTGGAAGCATTAAGCTAAAAGCAAAAAAATAAAAAACAGGTAAAAAAACCGGCAGAGAACTTACCGATCCGGCAACAATTCCGCAAAGGAGTATGGCTAAAAAAAGTTGGTGTTCGATGCTTTCAGGAACAAAAAATAAAACTCCTGATATTCCCCAAACTAAGGCAAATGTACAGGTTAGAATTCCATAAACAATGGCCCAATTTTTATAAGATTGTTTTGGAAATTTTTTTTTAAAAATCGGAGAAGAAATAAAGATTCTAACAATCGAGCCAATACATAGAATTGTATACCAGGTGATAAGAAGCTGATGAGAAATAACCTGCCAAAATGCACAAACTAAAATTAAGGCATTAACTAAGTTTGCCAAAATATCCGGAATGGCTTGTTTTTTTGCGAAATCAGTCTTTATGGCTAGAATTCTAAGCCTGTTCATTATAATTCCATATTTTTAATCCATCTTTATAGTAAAGGATAATATTGGAGTGTGATCAAGGTATATTTTCTTGATATTCCGATGTTTATAGTTATTGTGTGTGTTTGTTCTCAAAGAAAATTTAATTGAACTTTGGATGAATTAATTACTTAAGTGTCTTTTTAGTTTTAAAAAGTATATGGAATTATATATAATTAATTATAACTATTTAATAATTAAGGTAAATTATTAATATATTCGTATATAATAAAAATGCATACGCTGTGTAAAAACAATAAAAACAATAAAAACAATAAAAACAATAAAAATATAATGATAAATAAAAGGACTTTTAAAATGAATAGATTTAATTTATTGGCATTTGCTTTTCTGATTTTAGTTAGTGGTTGCGGAGGTTCTGGTAGTACAGGTGATTCTGATACGCAAGGCGGTACTGATAATTTTCAGGCTGCAATGTCATTAACCCAATATGGAATTACCTGGTATTTTGCTGAAGAAGTTGAATATGGGCAATTCGCTAACGGTGACTATTGGGTTATTGGACCTGTTTCTATATCTCGAATAACGCCGGTTTCAGATGAGGTTATGGGAATTACCACTGGATATGAATTTACGCCTTCGAGTGAAGACGAGGCATGGGAGAGAACCATGCATGGTTCTATGATCAATCCTTCTCCTTTAAATGGTGGAGCTCAAGGATATGATAGTGAGACTTATGCTTGGCATAATGACCCGGAAACTGGAAGACTTTATGGTACAAATTATGATGATTCATTAAATGTTGCCTTAGGAGTTTCAGATAGCAATAGACTTGTATTATCAGCAGGATCATCTCTGGTTTCATCAATAAGTCATGAACATGGAGAAAGGCCACAAATTAAGTCTCATGCGGTATTAACTGTATTGGGTGCAGCATCACCAGAAGGTAGTTTTAGACCGCCATATAGTGGTTCTGATAAAACTATTAGATTTAATAAGAGCGATTTAAATTATTCGCTGTTACAAAGGCTAACACCTACAGTATCTGTTCTTGATATTGATACTGTTGCTGGTTATTTCGAAAGGCCATGGATTGATCATGTTCCAAACTATAATGCAAGATCAACTCATGCATCAGATAATATGCCAGGTTATGGGCGTGAAATGTCTACTCAGATTGGAGAGGCAGCACTTATGTTGCACCTTGATTATTCAGATATGGAAAAAGAACAGTTATTAATTAGATATGTTCAGTTAGGGATTGATCTGTATGGCGTTGTTCAAGATGGAGGTGAGCATAACTGGACGCCTAATGGAGGGCATGAAAGCGGACGTAAATGGCCGATTCTTTTTGCAGGTTTGGTTTTGGGTGATAGTGATATGGCTAATATTGGGTTTACTGATACTGAATTTGGAGAGGATGGTCAGACATTCTATGTAGACCAAACAGTTATTGACAGGGAATATGATGAAGAGTTTGGAGGGTATACTGCAGAGCATTTGGGAATGCCGGAATATAGTATTCGTCATACAACCAGGCCAGAATGGGATAATGTTGATTGGCCTGATGCTGCATACAGACGTTGTTGTACTGCAAATGCATGGGCAGGTTTTGTTTTGGCTGCAAGAATAATGGGGCAGCAGGCAAATTGGAATCATGATGCACTATTTGACTATCAGGATAGATTTATGCAAATTCAGTTAGATGATCCCAATCAATACTACAGACAGACATCGGTATTTGTTAGGGAAATGTGGGATACATACAGAGATAGTTATTGATTGATATCGACTTTATTTTCTTGGTATCTGGTAAAAGTAGTTGTTTACCTATTGCGAAACAGATAGTTATATGTCATATAATAAATAGAATGTGGATACATTTCTAAATGGATTAGTTAAATAGACTATCTTCAATGGAAAGTTCCGATAGCATGAGGTCGGATAAAGCAAGGAGGGTATTGCAATGGCTAATATTGATATGCCAATCACAGGTTCTGCTGTATCAGCAGAACATAAACGCAAGCATGTGGATGAATGTTTAGACCAACTACAGCTTATTGCCGAAAATCACGATGATACACTGTTGGAAAACTCGATTAATTTTTATCGAAAGAATTTTTTTCTAAGTCCCAAGTATGCGTATGTACTTTTTTCTCGTATGGATGATCATGAAATGAGATATAACCCTAATTATTTCAAGGTGTCGTTAGAGAAGGGAGTCTTTAAGAATGATTTACGGCAGATGCCAACCGAAAAGGTGCATAAAATCTGGGCTGCACTTGATAGTGGGCAAAAGCAAACAGCAGTCAGGTCTGGTCATAGCATGCCGTAATTTTTTATTTATATCATTTCTATTAATTACATTACCACTATCAGCAATTGCTGCTGATAGTGGTGATATGTCTACACATAAAAAATCACTAGAAAAAACTCTTGAAATTGTAGTTACTACATACCCAATTTATTTGTTAACCAAGAATATTACTGAAGGTGCTATTGATGTAAATGTAGATATTGTCGTAAATTCAGCCATTGGTTGTCCGTACGATTATTTCTTAACAACGCAAGATGTAATGAAAATTAAAGCCGCAGATTTATTTATTATTAATGGTCTTGGTATGGATAATAATATGGCGGATATCATTAAAGATAATACTAAGATCGTAGATACATCATCCGCAATAGAAGAATTAATTCAACAAGATGAAGATGATGAAAATGCGCATCATAAACATGATCATGATTCCCATAACTCATCTGTAAATCCTCATCTGTTTGCTAGTCCTGCCCGATATGCAAAACTTATCGATCCAATCCTAAATAAGTTACTTGAGTTTGATAAGTCTAATTCAGATGTATATCAGAAAAATGCCATTGCATATAAAACAAGGTTGATGAAATTAGCTGGTGATTTTTCGCGACTAATAAAGCAGTTTAATAGTCCAAAGGTAGTTACTCAGTTCACGGCGTTTGATTATTTGGCTAAAGATACGGGAATTAGCATTATAGCAATCATACAAGAACATCCTGGAGAGGCTCCATCTGCTTCCAGAACAATAAAGATAATTAAGCAAATAAAAGAAAGTGGCGTAAAAGCCATAATAGCTGAGCCACAGTTTGATGACCGATATGCCAAGATGATATCGGAGCAAACAAAAATACCTATTATCCAAATGGATCCAGTTGCAAGTGGGCCAGAAAACATATGTCTAAGATATTACGAATTGATGATGTATAAAAATATGGAAAACCTTAACGCCATTCTTAGAGTAAGTAAGAATTGATTAATTCTGGTGATATATAGTTGTTTTTTATGATTAAGAATCTTGTGTATGGACACAAAACTTTTTAAAAAGCTCAATGTTGCTATCGTTTTTGTTGCTATTTGATAGCATAAATTCAACTAAACACCCAAGTCTTTGCAGGGTTGTCTTGTCAATAACGTGCTCAATACGGCAAGCTGTTGCATCAGCTACTTCGGAGTCAATATTTAGTACTTCATGAAGGAATTGTCTAAGTATTCTATGACGCTTGGTAATTTCTTCGGCTATTTTTTTTCCGCTATCGGTTAAAGTAATATAGGCGTATGGTTGATAGTTGATTAGCCCCTTTTTTTCTAATGCCTTAAGGCCACCAGTTACTGAACCTGGTTTTATCCCAAGGTTGGCAGCAATATCTTTTGCTCTGGCAACCTTTTCGGTTGTTTCAAGCATATAGATAACTTCTAGATAGTCTTCTAGGTTTTCCGAAAGTTCCAATTCTTCACTATTCATTATGACCGCCTATTATGATGGCTTTATTAAGCAAAAGATCTTGCTAAATCTTAGCTCTACATTGTTACACAAAAGTTGTTAGTTTTAAACTTTTTTCAGATAGATAAAAGAAAGTTAGGTTGTGTAAAGTTTGTGATTGTATTTTTAGACGAAAGTACTATTGAATAAGGGGGTAACAAATTTAATAATGAGTATCGGCAAGGAAAACACTAAAATTACTTGCGTTTATTATAAAAGAAAATCAGGAGGAATTATGACCATTTTTAACAGCATGGCCAGTAGGGTAGTTATTGCTGGTATTATAGCTAGTTGTTCTCAATTCAGCTTTGCAAATAGTCAATGCACAGAGGTTACGGAAACAAACTACAACCTTGTTAAACAAGGTGTGGCAGAGGTTTGTGGTAATTATCACGCATGCCTGGTTGATACAGGAGAAGATATTGGTTGGTATAGTCCGTTTACTAAAACAACAATAAGTAAATATGAAGACGGCACTGTGGCGTTAGGTGCATGTCAGCTTACATGTGATGAAGGATATGAGTTAGCTCCATCATGCCAAACAGTTAGCGATAAAAATATTAATCATCTAATGGCTGGAAGAATTAAATTCTGTGATGGATTTGAGTTGTGTACAAAAGATGGTGAAAAAATTGGTGCATATGATCCTTGGGGCTCAACGGATCTTTCTATAGTTTCTGGTTCGACAATTGAAATAGGGGCATGTGAAGTAGAAAGAGAATTCGCTCAATGCGTAGAGGAAGGTAATCACCATTATGATTATATTGTTCTAAAGTCTTTTGATGTAACTGTTGGTGAAGATACATGGAAGGTCGACTTGATTAAACTACCGCTTCCTGATGGTGGTTATACATATGCACAATGGATAAAAGCTAATGTTGATGGCCTGCAACCAGTTGCAATATCAACCATGCCATATGATCTGATTGACTGGACTGGTGAGCAGGTTGATGAATATATCGCAGGGTTATACCCTGACTATGTGCTTGATCCGGAAGTTGTTGTACAAGCTGCATCTGGAATCCTTAAGAATGGGGTAGGTACATTATTTTCCTTTGGTAGATTTTATACAGGGGAAAGTTTGCAGAATGATATCGATGATACTGTAGCCGGATTAAATTTCCTGACAGAACTGGATTATATTGATAAATCCAAAATTGCACTCAATGGTCTTTCATGGGGTGGTATGCAGGCACTTCATGCGGCGGCAAGGGCTCCGGAAGATCTAAAAATAGTATCCGTTGTTGCATTGGCTCCACCTTCAGATTTAGGGACTCTTGATTATTATGCTAATCAGACAATTCCTCAGATCGTTGAAGATGAAGATCTGAAAAATGATTACGCAACTTTCTATAAGCAATATCTGGACAGAATCCAACTTGCAACAGGTGGTACTCATGTTTGGGAAGATGAACAGGCATATTACCCATATAGTAATGAATTCTTAGCTGCAAATCTTGATGCTGAAACAGATATCATGATTCCTCATGATGTTTGGGATACTATTGTACCAGTAGGTGTTACTTATGACCTTATGTCCTTAACCGAAGGTCAGGTTGATATCGAGGCTTTGTTATATCCTCATGCTGAAGAATTTGATATCAATACTCAGCCATTAGGTCATGGTGCAGGACTTACTGTTATGTATGCTACACCGTTTCAATCGATATTTAACTACGTTAGGTTGAAGGGCGATAGTCAGGGAGAGATAGTTATAAACTATAGCTATGATAGTCTTCTAATGTATATTGGTAAGCTTGTCGATGTAATTGATAAAACAGGTGATGCACATGTAGCAGATTTCTTAATGCCTAGATTGTCTGAGATGGCTGATCCGAGGATAGTGATGGTATCTGTTGATGCAGAAGGTAACGAGACTAGAATATCTGGTTCACAGTTAGCAAGTAAAATTATGGGAATGCTTAGTACTCCGGCTCCATTATAGCGCTTAATTAAACCAATTTATCAACTAAAAACCCCGCAATGCGGGGTTTTTAGGATATGAAAATATTAAATAGCTTAAGCTTTCTTAACAAACTCAGATTTTAATCCCATAGAGCCTATACCATCGATCTTACAGTCGATGTCGTGGTCGCCATCTACTAAACGAATATTCTTAACTTTGGTTCCAACTTTTACTACAGATGAGGAACCTTTTACTTTAAGATCTTTAATGACAGTAACAGTGTCTCCATCTTGAAGAATGTTTCCTACTGAGTCTTTAACTACCTTTTCAGCTTCTTCGTTTTGTTGTTCTTCTAATGTCCATTCGTGAGCGCACTCTGGGCAGATCAAAAGGGTTCCATCTTCATATGTATATTCTGAATTGCATTTTGGACAGTTTGGAAGTTGAGACATGGACAAATACCTTGTTTAATTGCAGTTAATAATTACGCGTATACTACCATAACTGGATGGAGTCCGCTAAGTTATCGTGTGTGTATGTAGTAAGCACATAATATGTCCGGTCTTGTAGCACATAAACTGTCCGGTTTAGATCTCTGAAAAAAGGAGGAGATATGAGCCGAGCGAGATGGCTACAGGAGACAAAGAAAATGAGATTTGAAGAGGCATACAGTGGTTGAACAAATAAGCGTTTAACACAGGAAGAGGCGGCACGTTTATTGGGAGTTTGTGAGCGCAGCTTTAGGAGGTATGTAAACCGTTATCACGAAGAAGGATTGGATGGTTTGATAGACAAAAGATTAAACCAAGTATCACATCATAAAGCGCCAACAAATGAAGTGCTGGAGTTAGAAACTCTATACAAAGAATGTTACGACCAATGGAATGTGAAACATTTTTTTGAGAATTATAGGGATAGCCATGGAGGGCAACGCAGTTACACTTGGGTAAAGAATAGATTGCAGGAAGCAGGTTTAGTTCGTCGAGGAAAGAGAAAAGGGGTACATCGTAAACGTCGAGATAGAGCTCCCATGGAAGGAATGCTTATTCATCAAGATGGATCGAGCCACGCATAGAAGTGCGCCATGCCTGGCGCACGACAAAAAAATACCCCAGAGGTATAAACCACCGGGGTATTAAAATGACTTGACTTAAGTATTACTGATTAGAGTATTACTTTTTCTCTTTCTTAGCCTTTTCAGCTTCGATCACTTCTTCAGCAACGTTAGTAGGACATGGCATGTAGTGAGAGAACTCCATAGAGAACTGACCACGACCAGATGTCATTGTACGTAGCGAACCGATGTAACCGAACATCTCAGCAAGAGGAACATCAGCTTTAATGCGCACACCAGTAGCACCAGCTTCCTGACCTTGGATCATGCCACGACGACGGTTTAGGTCACCGATAACATCACCAACATGATCTTCAGGAGTGAATACGTCTACCTTCATGATAGGTTCAAGTAGCTGAGGACCTGCTTTTGGCATTGATTGACGGAACGCACCTTTAGCTGCGATTTCAAATGCGATAGCAGAGGAGTCAACTGCGTGGAATCCACCGTCGAATAGTTCGATGTCAACATCAACCATTGGGAAGCCAGCCAAAGGACCTTCTTCCATCATCATCTTGAAACCTTTCTCAATCGCTGGGAAATATTCTTTAGGAACGTTACCACCAACAACTGTTGAGCTGAAAGTAAAGCCAGCACCAGTTTCACCAGGTCTTACACGGTAATCGATCTTACCGAACTGACCAGAACCACCAGACTGCTTCTTGTGTGTGTAGCTGTCTTCGATCTCTTGAGTAATTGTCTCACGATATGCAACCTGAGGCTTACCAACATTAAGCTCGATACCATAAGTACGCTTAAGGATATCGATCTTGATATCAAGATGAAGCTCACCCATACCTTTTAGGATTGTTTCACCTGAATCTTCATCAGTCTCAACGCAGAAAGATGGATCTTCAGATACCAGTTTACCGATTGCGATACCCATCTTTTCTGAACCGCCTTTATCTTTTGGTGCTACAGCAATAGAGATAACAGGCTCTGGGAATACCATTGGTTCAAGAGTTACTGGGTTATTTGGATCACATAGAGTGTGACCTGTTTGAACATTCTTCATACCGATGATAGCAATGATGTCACCAGCTTGAGCTCTGTCGATCTCGTTACGATCATCAGCGTGCATTTCAACCATACGGCCAACACGCTCTGTTTTACCTGTGTATGAGTTAAGGATGGTCATACCCTTCTCAATCACACCTGAGTAGATACGAACGAAGGTAAGCGCACCGAAACGGTCATCCATAATCTTAAATGCAAGAGCTTTTAGAGATTCTTCAGCAGAAACAGTTGCAACTTCACCTGTTTCTTCACCTTCCTCATCAGTTAGAGGCTGAGGCTTTACTTCTGTTGGAGAAGGTAGGTAATCAACAACACCGTCAAGTACTAACTGAACACCCTTGTTTTTGAACGCAGATCCGCAGAATGTAGGGAAGAAATCAAGATTGATTGTACCTTTACGGATGCACTGCTTAAGTTGGTCAATAGTAACCTCTTCGCCATCCATATATGCCATCATTAGGTCGTCGTCCTGCTCAACTGCAGTTTCAACCAACATCTCATGGTACTCGTCGACAAGGTCAACCATATCAGCAGGAACGTCTTTAACTTCGTAGTTTTCAGGTAGACCCGTGTCATCCCAAATGAACGCTTTCTTGGTTAGTACGTCTACAACACCAACAAAATCATCTTCACGACCAATTGGAAGAGTCATAACTAGTGGATTAGCACCAAGAACATCTTTAACCTGCTTAACAACGCGTAGGAAATCTGCACCAATACGGTCAAGCTTGTTTACGAAAATAATACGCGCAACTTCTGAGTCATTCGCATAGCGCCAGTTTGTTTCTGATTGAGGCTCTACACCACCAGATCCACAGAATACACCAACACCGCCGTCAAGAACTTTAAGTGAACGGTATACCTCAACTGTGAAGTCAACGTGCCCTGGAGTATCAATAATGTTTAGACGGTGATCATTCCAGAAACATGTAGTAGCAGCAGACTGAATGGTGATACCACGCTCCTGCTCCTGATCCATAAAGTCTGTTGTAGCCGCACCATCATGTACCTCACCAGTCTTGTGAATTTTACCAGTAAGCTTCAGGATTCTTTCTGTAGTGGTAGTTTTACCCGCATCAACGTGGGCGAAAATACCAATATTTCTGTATTTGGATAAGTCAGTCATTTTTCTACTCAATAAGTTAGGTCTAAAAATAAGCGCATAAGGATACATTATTTTTGGGATTTTTTAAAAAGAATATTGCTCATATTTGCAATAAAAATTCCATTTATGAAAAAATCACAACTTTATAATGCAATTAATTGTTTTTATTATTAAATTTTACAGATGATTTTAAACTTTATGTAATATTTATTTAAACAGATATTTCAGAACTGCAATTATTGACGAATTATTTACTTTTTGATACCAAATGAGCATCAATATATCTTTTCTTTTTATTTTCTTTAAGCATAGCCATATCAACCATTACCAATCCATCTAAACAATTACTAAAATCCGGATCCACACTAAAATCCATAAACCTAACACCGTCATCAATACATAACTCACTATATTGTTTATATAAAGTTGGTACTGCTACCCCAATATTATCCAGCATGTTTTTAAGACGTTTAAAATCTTCTTTTGGATCATTCTTACAAAACATTTCTTCAGCTTGCTGAAGTGAATCTTTGCTCAAAACATAAGGTCTTTTAGCACTAGCACCCTTACATTGGCTTGGATAATAGTGACTGTAATACCAAACCAACATATCCTTTGCTATCGAAGGAAAAGTTGCACTTATACTAACCGGGCCAAAAAGATATCTATATTGTGGATTTTTCGCCAAAAATGCTCCTATACCAAACCAAAGATAATCTAAGCTTCTACGACCCCAATATTTAGGCTGCACAAAGCTTCTTCCAAGCTCTAAACCCTGCTCAATAAATGGCAACATTGAATCATCATAGTTAAATAGTGAATTTGTATAAAGGCCATCTAGTCCCTGTTCTTTGAAAATTGCGTTGGCATCACCAAATCTATAGGAACCAACAATTTCCAAATCTTCCTTATCCCATAAAATAAGATGATGATATGTGGAGTCATAAATATCTATATCCCTTTTAGAACCACTACCTTCCCCTACCGCTCGAAATGAAATTTCACGCAACCTGCCAATTTCGCGCATAATTGCAGAACTATCTGTGTGCTTATAGAGATAAATATCTTTACCATCTCCTGTTTCACCAAGCTTTTCACAACGCTCAATATCTTTTTTAAGGTACAACCTATTCTCGGCATGTGATATAGCTGATTCTGTTCTGAACAGATCATCTTTACCTTTTGGTAATCGATAAAGATGCTTTTTAAATAGTTTTACATGCGCCTTTGCCGTTATTTTTGAATCACCATAGCTTGAATGCGGTATAGGACTACCAACCGTTATAGTTATGTTATTCGCCTCTTGCTTAAACATCTCCCCAACAAGCATCACCGTAGACAATGTTTTAAAGAAAAAAGATGTCCCATAAAAAGCAAGCGAATTACGCGCCTGAATATGTATTGGCACTATTGGCGCTCTGGACCTATTTGCGATTCTAATAAACCCGGAGTGCCATTTTTTATCTTTCACCCCTTTTATTGTAAGTCGCGATACCTCACCAGCAGGGAAGATAATAACCGCCCCTTCATTATCCAGATGATTAAAAATACTTTCAAACTGCACTCGAGCCGTATTAGTACCCATAGCATCAACAGGAAATAAAAGATTACGTAATGGTTTTATTTGATTTAATAATTGATTAGCAACTATCTTAACATCAGGTCTTATTCGCGCCACTAAAAGCAATAAAGCTAATCCATCCAAAGAACCGATTGGATGATTTGAGATAATCACCACTCTTCCAGAATCTGGAATTTTTTCCTTATCTGCATCAGATATGCGATAAGTGAAATTAAAATAATCCAGCACTTGCTCAACAAAATCAATCCCCTTAAGATTCGGATAATCCTTTGCAAATTGAATAAATTCCTTTTCATGCAGAAGATATCTTAGAATTGTATTTATTGATTTGAGTAATTTGGGTGATTTGTCGATTCCAGGTATCTTTTTTGATATCTCTGGCAAGTGCTGGGAAACTATTTCATCAACTGAAAACATCTATTTTCTAACCTCTTTTATTTATCAGGTTAGATTTCAACAAACAAAGATTAAGCAGTTGTTACAAATTTATTAATTTTTTATTACGTCCATTTAGTTTTACACATAAAAAAAGCCGCTTCCTAAAAAGCGGCTTTTAAACAAAGAATATTTAACTCTGTTTATTATTTTCTACTTCTACTTTCTACGTCTAACACCAGCAAGACCTAGTAGACCAGCGCCAAGAATAAATAGAGCTGCCGGCTCAGGAACTTCAGCACTTTCGTATGAAAGAGTCGCAGATACAAATGAATTTGCTGTTATGATGTTAACACCATCTGAAAGATCAAGAACAAGAATTGCACTTAGACTCTCTGTGATTTGATCCATTAAAGCTTCACCAATAATAATTTCCATCTCGAAAAGAACATCATCATAGCTATAGCTTGTAATTACATTACCGTATGCAGGAGCAGCAATACCGGTATAAACCCCATCTATATCAAAACCTAGATTTTCCACTGTTGGCCACTGTGTAGAATAATCACCACGAGCTTGGATATAAAGAGATCCAGCACCTACAGAATCAAGGATTGGGTTATATTCAAATTCAAAAACCTGGCCAGCAACAGTCTGCGGAGCAGACTCTGTATACGAAACAGGTGTAGCATTTGCAATTGTTCCTACCAACATTAGAGCGGCAGCTGCAATAATTTTTAAAGTACGCATTTTAGTGTTCCTTAGAGATATTAAAGTTACAAATTAAATATTACCCATATAAATAGCAATTAAAATGCCAATTATCTCATCATATTGATTTATAAAGAAATCACCATGTAATCATACAACCAAGCAAACCATTAATGTAAAAAAAACTGACAGCAATATTACTTTTTAACGGTTTTTATTAACCTAAATTGTTGCCACATCCCGGTGAATATCTTTTTATCAGATGAAATTTTAAAGTATTGAGTTATACCATTAGGCTCTTTACAAGTTAATTTTCCATTCAACTGGCTACAACTCCAGCCACCAATCTGTTTAACAGAAGGTTTTACCTTAAACCAAGCAACCCTATACCCTCCATTACTTATATATGTTGCATGCATATGAAAATTACTATTATCCATGCCCTCATAAATATAAGTAGTTACCGCACGCGGATAATTTCCAGCATTAACTGAAAACGGTATTAAACACACCAGAGACAAACCCAAGAATAATGCCATTTTTCTTAATTTCATTTAATCATTTCTCCTTAATACTTATTTACAAGGATTGCCATATTTTTGATACATATAGTCTGGAACATACCTTGATTGGCCACCACCAGTTGATCTACTGATATTGACATATTTAACTTTGCCATAACTACAGAAAACCTCTAACTCTAACTTACCGTTAAAATTTTTATTTGATTGTTCTAAATTACTTTTCATATGACTGGCAAATTTTTCGAGCCCTTTTTGATACTTAACAGAAACTTGAGCTGCATTAACTCCCATAGACGCAATTAGCATACACGCAATAAAAACTATCTTTTTCATCATACGCCCCTATTATTTTTTAAGTATTTCCATACACTTATATCTTAGAACCATTGGATCAGTAATTGGATATCCTTTCTTTGCTGATTCTTTCTTTAGCTTATCCATACATTGTTGCAATTTTTTTTGGGTAACTTGTTTTGCATAAACATTGCTATATCCCAAAACTCCGACAAACATCATTAGAGATAGTAAAAGCACTTTTTTCATAAATTCTTCCTTTAAAGACTTCATATGTAATCATATTAATAATATATAATTTACTGCCTTAGAAAGTTTAGAACTGGTTCTGTTTTTTGAGCAAAACCACATCATTACCGTAAAAAACTAACTCTAAATCAAAATTCTTAGCTAAATACTCAAAGGTATCTCTACTGTAAAAACAAATATGAGTCATATCATTTTTATAATGCCACTTAGAAAATGCATTTTTATCTATGACCATCTTAGTCATAAAACCTAACCAACCGTTATCTTTAAGCATTTTAAGTAAATTTGGAATCACATTTTGAGGATGACAAATATGCTCTATCACTTCAGTAGCCGTAATAAAATCATATTGTTTTTTTAAAACTGACTTATCCTCAAAATAAAACGGATCATATAAGTCCATTTCATACCCAGATTCTATAAACATTAGAGATAGTGCTGGTCCAGGCCCACACCCAAAATCCAATCCTTTTTTACCCTTTTCTATCCTCTGCTGCAAAGGTTCAACTAAACGCGATAGAAATTTACGATACCCTGGATCGTTTACATCGTTTTTGTGCAGATCATACTCTGCCTTTTCCTGCTCAACATCCAACCAATACTTTGATGGAACAAACACAAGACCACAACAACTACACCGCCAATACTCACGTCTATTATCTTCGTGATAAAACAAGACTCTCTCATCCTGACATAAAGGACATTTCATTCACTTATTCCATAATTCAAAAAGATGATTTGATAATTTATCGAAATCTAGCTATAAATTCACCCTGAATAAACTTAAAGCCCAAAAAATTAAAGGAAGTAAAATGCCATCGTTTGATATTGTTTCAGAAGTAGACATGCACGAAGCCACCAACGCAGTGGATCAAGCTAACCGAGAGCTTTCCACAAGATTTGATTTTAAGGGAATTGACGCATCATTCTCTCTTAAAGATGGCATCATCACCCAAACCACAGACAGCGACTTTCAATTAAAACAGATGCTGGATATTCTTTTCTCAAAACTATCAAAGAGAGGGATTGAATTAGCTAGCCTGGATATTGGAAATACTATTCCAACTGGCAAACAGGTAAAGCAAGAGCTAACCATAAAACAAGGGATCGATACTGATCTTGCCAAGAATATCGTTAAGCTTATCAAAGCACAGAAGTTAAAAGTACAAGCTGCAATTCAGGGAGAAAAAGTTCGTGTAACCGGCAAAAAACGCGATGACCTTCAGCAAACGATTCAATTTTTGAAATCTTCTGAAGAGATCAAACTGCCTTTACAGTTTGAGAATTTTAGAGACTAGCCGATAAGTATATTGAATGGCGGGCATTGCCAGCCAACATAGCAAACCATCGTCATTCAATGACTAAAACCACCGGCTATGCCGGTGTGAATAACAAGGGCATTGCCAAGTAAGCAGTAAATTGTAATAGAATGTATGCGAAAAGGCTGCTACGACAGCAAAAAAGGTCGTCATACCAGCCTTCGCCCACTGCTGTCCGGGGAAAGTAATTTAATAGAATCAAGATGGCTGAGCGTAGCCGAAGTCTCATTGATTCTATTAAATTTTTCTTGACCCTTCGGCTACGCTCAGGGAGCTTGAAAAATTTAAGTCTAAAATCACCAGCTTCATTCCAGAACCTTGCTCAACATTGCTTTCCTAAGGTTCGCAATATTTTACCCGGACAGCAGTGGGCCTTCGCCGGGATGACGGTTTCGTATTCGGAAATCGATTAAATACGCCAGTCTTTATACAACCACCTATACCTTATCACCCATTAAAGAATCCTTCATTCTTGCCGATAAATATTCTGAGTGAGAAAAAATACAGGATAATAGTGATGGATAAGTTTCTATACCGCTGGACAATGATTTACTTTGTCTTAATGCTAGTGCCGGCAATCGTTCATGCTGAGATCGTAACTCGTGAATATAAAGCAACTTTTAGTCAATCAACATGGACTAGTTATTCATCAAAATACGCCTGCCATCTTTCCCAAAAAATACCTTTTTATGGAGAGTTTATTTTTACTCACAGAGCCAATAACACAATGACTGCTGGCATCTGGGTAAATAATCCTCCACAAACTGAAGGCTATGCAAGATTATATTCCATGCCTGCAGAATGGAAACCTATAACAACAAGCCTGGATCTTGGTCGAATACTAATTTCCCCATCACAACGCCCTTTTAGTTTCAAGCACCAAGCTTCAAGAAGGCTTATGAAGGAACTCGAAATGGGAAATTCGCCAACAATTTTCTACGAAGATTGGCTAGATGCTATGGATGACGTAAAGATCACTGTTTCTCCAATTGGTTTTCGTGATGCCTTACAGAAACACAATATATGTGTAAGCAAATTAGATCCAATGACTATTGAAGAAAAAACCAAAATAGTAACTGTAAAATCACTTACCCCAAGCTCATTAAATAAAGATCCTATGATAAGCAATAAAGGGTTAAAGAATACTTTTTCAGATAAAGATGGCGAAACAACAGTCTATTTTGACACAGACATTTTCAATCTAACCAATGATGCAAGAAGAACTCTCAATACATTGGTTGATTATTTAGACAATAACCCTGATTTTTCAGTTGTAGTTGTAACTGGTCATACCGATAATGTTGGAGGTGACGACTACAATATCGATCTTGGACAAAAAAGAGCTGACAAAGTACGGGATTATTTGGTCTCCAAAGGGGTTAAAAAGGAGATAATTCAAACAATCTCCGAAGGTGAGCATAGTCCAATTCGTACTAATAAAACTGCAGAAGGCAGATCTATAAACCGTAGAACCCATGTTCAACCCAGATCTTAACCTTTTTCTCAATTTAAATAACCAATAAGCAATTCCAGACAGTATACTTTATATAGTCAGGGATAAGCCTAACCCCTTATCTATGGTATTCAGTGACATAGTTAACAATAATCCACATCTCACTAAAATACTTGAAAATTTATCCTAGACTTATTAGATATGGATCAATCAATCTGGATATTTTGATGGCAACACGAATAGTCGATAAAAGCGGGCTTTTGAACCTTGAACGCTGGGTAAATAGAATCGTTGAAAAAGAACTACCTGCTCTTGGCCATACCGTTGAATCACTATCTGGTATTATTTCAAGCAAAAAGGCAACGGCAAATGACCTTTCCAACATCATTCTTGCCGACCCAGGAATGACATCTACAATTCTAAGAGTTGCCAATAGCGCATATTACCGCACTTCAGAAGGTGAAATTACAACAGTAAGCCGTGCTGTTGTTTTATTAGGATTCGAAGCCATTCGCTGCCTAAGTATGTCTGTTTCGGTCATGGACAAACTCCTAAAGGGAGATATTAAACAACGACAATTAGAACTAATGGCTCAATCGATGTTTGCCGCCTCACAGGCAAAATCTTTGGCAATCAAAAAAAACTACCCAAATCCAGAAGAAATTTTTATCGCAACACTCCTGTATAATCTTGGAGAAATGACATTTTGGTGTTTTTCATCCCAAGAATCAGACAAATTAGACAAACTTCTTGCTGACCCTAACATCCCAAGAGCGATAGCAGAAAAAGAGGCTCTTGGCTTTAGGTTTTCTACATTAACCAAAGAACTATCACAACATTGGAACCTTGGAGATACGGTTAGAGAGGCATTAATTTACAATGATGGTCGCGCAGGCTCCCCAGGAGCAAGAAATGTAGTTTTAAGTCACCAAATTGAATCTGCAATTAGACGCGGCTGGGATTCTCCGATATTAAACTGGGTATATAAAAGAACCTCTGATTTTGTTGAAGCGCCTGTTGAAGAAGTTGCCGAGCTTGTTGAAGACACTGCGGAAAAATCCCAAGAAACAGCTGACACAATGGGTATAGACCTAACCTGGCGAATTGCCCCACCGAAGACAAAAGAAGAATTTGAAGATATAAGACAAATCCATATTGATACGTCAGAAAAGATCCAACCCCAACTTCAAGATCAAATCACATCTGAAATAGAAAAAATGATAGCTACAAAGCCAGATGTACAATTGATTTTACGAATGATTTTAGAAGGAATTCATCGCGGCGGAGCTATGGACAGAACAGTACTTGCCATTCTCACTCCTGCTAGAGATAGATTAAAAATAAGATTCCAGCTTGGCGATGAAAGTCATCAAATCTCAAATAAATTCCAATTTGATCTTAATAACTCCAGCTTTAGATTATTCCCATTTCTTATGCAACATTATAGAAAACCAGCATGGATCAACCCAAATACAGATGGAAAACTAAGAGATATGATTTCGCATGAAATATATAGTTTAGTTGGTCATAATGAATTTTTGATAGCTCCGTTGGTTTTAAGTGGAAAAGATATTGGTCTTATTATCAGCGACAGAGCAAACTCTAAGAGAAAAATTGACATGGATGCCTTTAATAGCTTTGCCTCATTCTCGCTTAAAGCCAATAAGTGCCTGGAAAAGATTAACGAATCCCCTGTATAAAATTGTATTTTACATTAATCCAAAACTTAAAATACACACACGATAACTTGTTAATAGCAAGTAGAACTGTCCGGTTTTATAGCACGTGAATTGTCCGCTTTTTTTGCGGGATATATAACTTTGTTTCTTATCAAAATTCCTTTGTTGGATTAATCCATTTAGTTGCAACCTATACGTTTTAGAACATTAAAGATAAAACAATTCACAAAGCCATAACAATAATGATTTAGATTACTTACGAATAAATGGAGAAATTAAAAAAGGGTTGCTTAAAAAGCAACCCTTTTGAATTTGGCTCCTCGGGACGGGCTCGAACCGCCGACCCAGTGATTAACAGTCACTTGCTCTACCGACTGAGCTACCGAGGATCTGGAACGCGAGCTATAGTACTAAAAACCTAATTCGCGCTCAACAAAAAATTTCAAAAAATGTGAAATTTATTTGTTTAGTGCCTTTTCGATGCGGTTGAGCGCCTCGATAAGATTGTCCATGCTGGTGGCGTATGACATCCTAAAATAGCCCTCAAGACCAAAGGCAGAACCTGGTACAATTGCCACTTCTGCGTCTTCTAATAAGTAAGCTGCAAGGTCAAGATCATTGTTGATTCCTTCAAGAGAATCAATAGCTTCTCGTGCGCACACAAATGTATAGAAAGTACCATCTGACTCAATGCAGGAAAGGCCTTTAATGCTATTTACCTTGTTGTAAACAAAGTCATGACGCTCTTTAAAAGCCTTCAGCATTGGATCAATACAACTTTGGTCTGCAGTAAGTGCGGTTACTGATGCAGCCTGACACATTGCTGCAGGATTTGACGTACTTTGCGACTGAATCTTCTTCATTGCGCCAATAATTGAAGCAGGACCGGCAATGTAACCAATCCTCCAACCAGTCATCGCATATGCTTTAGAAACACCATTTAAGACCATGGTGCGATCATAAAGATCTGGGCAAGACATAAGGATGTTTGAAAAAGGTTCGTCCATCCACCATATCTTTTCATACATGTCATCAGTGGCAATTACTACTTGAGGATATTTCAAAAGCACTTGGCCTAACGCCGCTAACTCTGCCTTGGTGTAGGCAACGCCAGATGGGTTTGAAGGACTGTTGATAACAAAAAGTTTGGTTTTGTCAGTTATTGCTGCTTCAAGTTGTTTCGGAGTTATCTTATAGTTCTGATCTTTTCCAGCCTCTATGATAACAGGAATACCTCCTGCAAGCAGGCTCATGTCAGGGTAAGAAACCCAGTAAGGAGCTGGAATAATGACCTCATCACCATCATTTAAGATTGCTTGTGCTAGGTTATAGAATGTTTGCTTACCTCCAGATGAAACCATTACCTGACTCATTTCATATTCAAGGCCATTATCATTTTTGAATTTTTCAATGATTGCCTTTTTTAGGTCAGGGGTTCCGTCGACAGGGGTGTATCGGGTTTGACCATTTTGGATAGCCTTGATACCGGCATCCTTTATGTGGTCGGGAGTATCAAAATCCGGCTCGCCAGCTCCAAGGCCAATAATGTTCTTGCCTTGAGCTTTAAGCTCAGCGGCTTTCGCAGTTATAGCAAGTGTTGGTGAAGGTTTAACTTGCTGTACACGGTCTGAAAGTTGGATAGTCAATTAATTTCTCCATTTTTAGTTATGTCGCGGCAATGTTATCATATTTTTATGAAAAAACAGTTTAATTTAGTTAGCAAATATTCACCTTCAGGTGACCAGCCACAAGCGATAAAGGATTTGGTTGAAGGTATTAATGATGGACTTGGGTATCAGACTGTACTTGGTGTTACCGGTTCTGGTAAAACCTATACAATTGCTAATGTAATCAAAGAACTTCAGAGGCCGGCGCTGATACTTACACCAAACAAAACTTTGACTGCGCAATTTTATGGGGAGATGAAGGAATATTTTCCTGAAAATTCGGTTGAATACTTTGTTTCCTATTATGATTATTATCAGCCAGAGGCATACGTCCCAGCTTCAGATACCTTTATTGATAAAGATTCGTCAGTCAACTCGCATATTGAGCAGATGCGTTTATCTGCAACCAAAGCCATACTGGAGAGGCAGGATACAATTATAGTTGCCTCAGTTTCATCAATTTATGGTCTTGGAGATCCTAAGCAGTATCTGAGCATGGTATTGCACTTAGTAAAAGGTGAGAGAATAGAGCATCGTCAAATTCTAAGACGTCTAGCAGAATTGCAATATACTCGCAATGATACATTTTTTGATCGCGCGACATTTAGAGTGCGTGGAGATGTTATTGATGTATTTCCGGCAGAATCAGAGAAAGAGGCAATTAGGATCGAACTGTTTGATGACGAGATAGAATCCCTTTCTTATTTTGATCCATTAACGGGTGAGTTATTACGCAGAGTTTCCCGGTTAACCGTTTATCCTAAGACTCACTACGTAACACCAAGAGAAACGATACTTAATGCAATTGAAGATATTAAAGTAGAGCTTAAGCAGCGGTTGGAACAATTTTATGCAGATAATAGACTCGTAGAGGCTCAGCGTCTTGAGCAGCGGGTAATGTATGATATTGAGATGTTGAATGAGCTTGGCTATTGTTCAGGAGTAGAAAACTATTCTCGATATCTGTCTGGCAGAGCTTCTGGGGAGGCGCCGCCAACATTAATGGATTATCTGCCTAAGGATGCCTTGATAATAATAGATGAATCCCATGTAACCGTACCGCAGATAGGTGCGATGTATAAAGGTGATCGTTCTCGTAAAGAAACATTGGTGCAGTATGGATTTCGTCTTCCGTCCGCCTTGGATAATCGACCTTTAAGATTTGACGAATTTGAAGGGATTGCGCCGCAGACCATTTATGTTTCTGCAACTCCTGGAGATTATGAAAAAGATAAATCAGGGCAGATAGTCGAGTTAGTGGTGCGCCCTACAGGGTTGGTTGATCCTGCTATTGAGGTCAGGTCTGCAACCACGCAGGTAGATGATCTTCTTTCCGAGATTAATAATACTGTCGTTAAACAAGAGCGGGTGTTGGTAACCACATTAACCAAAAAAATGTCTGAAGATCTTACTGATTATCTAATGGAGCATGATATTCGTGTTCGTTATCTGCACTCAGATATCGATACTGTTGAACGTATGGAGATCATTCGTGATCTTAGACTAGGCAATTTTGATGTTCTGGTTGGGATTAATCTATTGCGTGAAGGTTTGGATATTCCAGAGGTATCCCTAGTGGCAATTCTCGATGCTGATAAAGAAGGATTTTTGCGTTCAGAGAGATCTCTTATTCAAACTATTGGAAGATCAGCGCGAAATGCCAATGGGCGAGCAATACTTTATGCAGACGTCATAACGAAATCGATGCAAAAAGCGATAGATGAGACGAAAAGACGTCGTGAAAAACAAAATCATTACAATGAAAAGCATGGAATAACGCCGCAGACTATTCAAAAAGAAGTGCGTGATATTATGGAAAGTGGTGGTTATTACACTACTGATAAGAAGAAAAAGAAACGGAATAAGATTGCAGAGAAGCGGGCAGATTACTCGGATCTGGATCCGCATAAATTATCAATCAAGATTGATAAAATGGAAAAACAGATGTTTGAGCATGCGCAAAATCTTGAATTTGAGCAAGCAGCGAAGCTTAGAGATGAGATTGAAGAGCTAAGAACCCATTTCATTGTTTAAGCCTAATAGACCGTCATACCGGCGAAGGCCGGTATCCAGCAAACGAAAGTTTGCCGCACGAAGTGCGCCTGATTCAGAAATAGATTCCCGCGTTCGCGCACTGCTGTCCGGGGAGGTTAATACCGTTCGTGCTGAGCGCGAAGCAGTCGAAGTATGAAACGGTATTAATCAAAAGCTTACAAGCACCCTTCGACTGTTCGTACCTCACGCTCAGGATGAACGGGAATTTTAAGTTTTAAATGTCCCTACAAGCCCATATCTAACTCCAAATCCCTTGACACTCCAGCAATAATCAGTAAACTTCCCACTCCTTTTATTGAGATTGCCAAATAAATCTCTATAATTGCATGGATATGCAGATGCAGGCGCGTAGCTCAGTGGTAGAGCACTACCTTGACATGGTAGTGGTCGGTGGTTCAATCCCGCCCGCGCCTACCAAATTTTAAACTAATACAAATTAAATACATGGCCACTCGTATAGGTCAGTAAGGATAAAATACATGCCAGTAATTACCCTCCCGGATGGAACTCAAAAAACCTTTGAAGAAAATGTGTCTGTATTCAGTGTTGCAGAGTCAATAGGAGCAGGCTTAGCCAAAGCGACGTTAGCAGGTAAGGTTAATGGAAGCATCGTAGATTACGATTACATTATCACTGAAGACGCAGAATTACAGATTCTTACAGAAAAAGACGAAGAAGGGCTAGATATTATTCGTCATTCAGCAGCGCATCTTATGGCGCATGCAGTAAAAAATCTATTTCCGGAAGCTCAGGTAACTATAGGCCCAACCATTGATGATGGTTTTTATTATGATTTTTCTTACGAAAGATCGTTCACCCCTGAAGATCTTGTAGCTATTGAAGCTAAAATGAAAGAATTAGCAAAGGCCAATATCGAGATCACAAGAAAGGTAATGGATCGCGATGACGCTATTGAATTCTTTAAAGGCATAGGTGAAAACTATAAGGCTGAGATCATAGGGGATATTCCTGCTGGTGAGCAGATCTCTTTATACGAGCAAGGTGACTTTATTGATCTATGTCGTGGCCCACACGTGCCAAGTACTGGCAGGATCAAATCATTTAAGATCATGAAGGTTGCAGGTGCATACTGGCGCGGTAATTCAGATAATGAAATGCTGCAGCGTATCTATGCGACTGCATGGCGCGATAAGAAAGAATTAAAGGCTTATCTGCATAGGTTAGAAGAAGCCGAAAAGCGTGACCATAGAAAACTGGGTAAGGCACTAAACCTGTTCCACATGCAGGAAGAAGCTCCAGGGATGGTTTTTTGGCACGAAAAAGGTTGGAGTATCTACCTTACAATTGAAGATTATATCCGTAAGTTGGTTAGAAGAAATGGCTATCATGAGGTAAGAACACCGCAGATGATTAGTCGTGTGTTGTGGGAAAAATCTGGTCATTGGGATAAATTCCATGAAGAGATGTTCACAACAGCTTCAGAACAGCGTGATTATGCGGTTAAACCTATGAACTGCCCAGGGCATATTCAGATCTTTAACCAAGGTGTAAAAAGTTATCGCGATCTGCCATATAGAATTTGTGAGTTCGGAACCTGTCACCGTAATGAGCCATCAGGAACATTACAGGGAACCATGCGTGTTCGTGGTTTTGTGCAGGATGATGGTCATATCTTTTGCACTGAAGATCAGATTCAAAGTGAAGTTGCAGACTTTATTGATCTTGTATTTAAGGTCTATGGAGACTTTGGCTTTGATGATATCACTATTGCATTGGCAACTCGTCCGGAAAAGAGAGTGGGTGATGATGCTGTTTGGGATAAAGCAGAAAAAGCCTTAGAGGTTGCGTTGCAAGAGAAAGGCTTGGAATTTAAGATCAAGCCTGGTGAAGGTGCGTTTTATGGTCCAAAGATTGAATTTACCATGCGTGATTGTCTGAATCGTGGTTGGCAGCTTGGTACCGTTCAGGTTGATTTTTCCATGGCAGGGCGTTTAGATGCGCAATATGTTGACGAAGACGGGCAAAGAAAGCACCCAGTTTTGATCCATAGAGCTATACTAGGATCATTAGAAAGATTTATCGGTATTCTCCTTGAGCATCATGCAGGAAAGATGCCTACATGGCTTTCACCAGTACAGGTTGCGGTGCTAAGTATTACTGATAGAGCTGCTGATTTTGTTAAGTCAGTTGAAAAGAATTTACTAAATAATGACATTAGAGTCATTTCTGACTTGAGAAATGAGAAAATCGGATTTAAAATTCGCGAGCATACTTTGCAGAAAGTTCCATACATGCTTGTAGTTGGAGATCGTGAAAGCGAAGAAGGCAAAGTTGCGGTACGTACCAGAGATGGTAAGGATTTTGGAGTAATGTCTGTTGAAGAGTTTTTGGATAAAATTCAAACAGATATTGCAAGCTTTGGCAAAGAAACTGTGGAGGAATAGATATCGCTGCTGAAAAGAGTACTCGCTGTAATAAAGAGATAACCTGCAAAGAAGTAAGGTTGATCGATGATGAAGGCGAACAAGTAGGGATTGTTTCGATTGAAGATGCTTTAGAAAGAGCTTATAATGCCGGCCTTGACCTTGTTGAGGTTTCGCCGACAGCTAAACCGCCTGTGTGTCGAGTTATGGACTACGGAAAGTACAAGTTCGAAATGGCGAAGAAACAGCAGGCTGCTAAGAAGAAGCAGAAACAGATTCAAGTCAAAGAAATTAAGTTTCGCCCAGGGACGGAAGAAGGGGATTATCAGGTAAAACTACGCAACCTGATACGTTTCCTAGAGAACGGAGATAAGGCGAAGGTAACTGTTAGGTTTCGTGGGCGCGAAATGGCGCATATGGAACTTGGCGAAAGGTTACTGGAAAGAGTCGATAAGGATCTCGAAGAAATCGCTCAAGTTGACCAGAGAGCTAAGCGTGAAGGTCGACAAATGGTGATGATGCTGTCTCCAAAAAAGAAAAAGTAGTAATTTAAACATTAACAAATGCGGAGTTATTATGCCTAAAATTAAATCAGTTCGCGGGGCAGCGAAGCGTTTTCGCAAAACTGCATCCGGTAAAATCAAGCGTGGCCAGTCTCACAGAAGTCATATTTTGACTAAAAAGAGCACTAAGCGTAAGCGTCATCTACGTGCACCAGCTACAGTACATCCATCAGATGTAAAGTTGATCACAAAGATGGTTCCACAACTATAACGCTAATAGCTTAACTGGAGATAAGAAATGCCAAGAGTAAAACGTGGCGTTACAGCGCACGCTAAACACAAAAAAGTATTAAAGAAAGCCAAAGGCTATTACGGTGCCCGTAGTAAGGTATATCGTGTTGCCAAGCAGGCTGTTATCAAAGCAGGTCAATACGCTTATCGTGATAGACGTCAACGTAGACGTCAATTCAGAGCGTTATGGATTGCTAGAATCAATGCAGCATCTCGTATGAATGGTCTGACCTACAGCAGATTTATTGCTGGACTTAAGAAGGCATGCATTGAAATTGACCGTAAGGTTCTTGCTGATATCGCAGTTCACGATAAGCCAGCATTTACTGCATTGGTTGAAAAGGCAAAAGCAAGCCTATAACAGCTAAAACCCTTTGTATTTTCCCAGATGTTTTATGTAAGTATTTGGGGAATAAAGAAAAGGTAAGGAAGATAGGCGATTGCTTATCTTCCTTCTTATTTATCAACAGATACCTTATTATTTAAAAGGCATTCCTAGATACAATGAATACCTCAATCGATCAGGAAATTGAAGCTCTTGTTCAAGAAGCACTTGCCGCAATTGAAAAGGCAAATGATCTTTCAGAGTTTGATCAAATCCGTGTTCAATACATGGGTAAGAAAGGTGTACTTACCGAAAAGCTGAAAAGTCTTGGTAAATTACCTCCGGAACAGCGTCCAATAGTTGGTCAGTCAATCAATGCCGCGAAGCAGACTATTCAAAACAACCTAGAAGAACGCAAGAATCTACTTCAACAAGAAGCACTGGAGAAAGAATTAGCAGCAGAAGCTGTTGATGTAACCCTTCCAGGGCGTGGTGTTAAGCAAGGTGGACTACATCCGGTTACTAAAACCATGCAGCGAATTGAAGAGCTATTTGCAAAAATCGGTTTTGTAGTTGAAGAAGGCCCTGAAATTGAGGATGAATACCATAATTTTGAGGCGCTGAATATTCCATCGCATCACCCGGCGCGAGCGATGCATGATACTTTCTATTTTTGCCCAGACATGCTATTGCGTACCCAGACTTCATCGGTACAGATCAGAGTAATGAACGAGCAAAAGCCTCCACTAAGAATTATTTCTCCTGGCCGTGTATATCGTCACGATTGGGATATAACCCACACCCCAATGTTTCATCAGGTTGAAGGGTTATTGGTAGACAAAGACGTCAGTTTTGCTGACCTTAAAGGTGTACTGTATGATTTTATGCAGGCATTCTTTGAAAAAGATCTAGATCTTCGTTTCCGTCCATCATACTTCCCATTTACAGAACCATCTGCAGAAGTAGATATCCAGTGTGTAATGTGTGATGGCGTTGGTTGTCGTGTATGTAAAGGCACGGGCTGGTTAGAGGTTCTTGGGTGCGGAATGGTGCATCCAAATGTATTGAATAATGTAGGTATCAACACCGAAGATTATATTGGTTACGCCTTTGGAATGGGTGTTGAAAGGCTGGCAATGCTGCGTTATGGCATTGACGATCTACGTATGTTTTTTGAAAATGACTTGTCATTTTTACAGCAATTTAACTAGAGAGATTACCAATGAGAATAAGCGAGTCATGGCTGCGTGAGTTTGTAGATATAGATCTACCAACGAATGAGCTTGCAGAGCAGCTCACAATGGCAGGTTTGGAAGTTGATTCTATCGAACCGGCTGCACCAGAATTTACTGGTGTGGTAGTTGCTCAGATAGTTAAGTGTGAACAACATCCGGATGCGGATAAACTAAGGGTTTGTCAGGTTAATACCGGAGCTGAAGAAGTTCAGATAGTATGTGGTGCACCGAATGCTAGAGAAGGGTTAATTGCTCCGCTGGCGACTATTGGTGGAAAACTACCAGGCAATTTTAAAATCAAAAAGGCAAAGCTTCGTGGTGTAGAGTCATTTGGAATGCTTTGTTCAGCTAAAGAGCTTGGTATCAATGAAGATGCCAGCGGTCTTATGGAACTGTCTGAAGATGCTTCTGTTGGCGTAGATATTCGTGATTATTTACAGTTAAATGACACTATTATCGAGGTTGATCTTACTCCAAACAGAAGTGATTGCCTGGGAATGACTGGTGTTGCTCGTGAAGTTGGGGTGGTTACACGCAGTAGCTTTGCAGAAAAGCAGACTGATGCAGTAAAAAAGGAAATTGAAGATCAATTTCCGGTTGAGATTACGGCAAACGAACAATGCCCAAGATATGTTGGTCGTGTAATCAAGGGGGTTAATCCTACAGCCCAAACACCAATATGGATGCAGGAGAAACTGCGTCGTGGTGGAATTAGAAGTTTAAGTCCGATTGTTGATATTACTAACTATATTTTGCTTGAGCTTGGTCAGCCAATGCACGCCTTTGATTTAGATAAACTGCATGGTTGTATTGTTGTGCGTATGGCTAAGGATGGAGAAGAGCTGGAGTTGCTTGATGGCCAAACTATCAAACTAAAGTCCGATTCATTGGTCATCAGTGATAAGAGCAAGGCTTGTGCCTTAGCTGGTGTAATGGGTGGTCAGGAAAGCTCAGTAACAGATGACACCAAAGATATCTTCTTAGAGAGTGCGTTTTTCACTCCAAAGGCGATTGCCGGCAAGGCCAGAAATTACGGTCTTCATACTGATTCATCGCACAGATTTGAACGTGGTGTAAGTCCAGAATTACAGATTAAGGCGATTGAACTTGCAACAAAGCTGGCTTTAGAGATCTCTGGTGGGCAGCCTGGTCCATTGGTTGTTGCAGAAAGCAAAGATGATCTGCCAAAACAGGCGGTAATTAAACTACGTAGAGAAAGAATTGCTAAGGTTTTAGGTATTGAACTAGCTGATGCTGATATTGAAGATATCCTAACCAGACTTGGTATGGAAATAGTTGCTCAAGGTGATGGTTGGGAAGTTACAGTTCCTCTATTCAGATTCGATGTTGCTATCGAAGAAGATCTTATTGAGGAGTTGGGTAGGGTATATGGTTATAATAATATTCCACGTACTACTGCAACCAGTAATCTGAATATCAAGGCAAATCCAGAAAAAGATGTGCCTTTAACAGCCATTCAAAAAACTTTGATTGATAGAGAATACCAGGAAGCAATTACTTATAGCTTTGTTTGTCCAAAGACTCAAGGTTTGATAACTCCAGATGCAGAGCCAATTAAGCTGGCTAATCCTATCTCATCAGATATGGAAGTTATGCGCTCAACGATCTGGTCTGGTTTGGTAAAAGCAGCTGTTTATAACCGCAACCGTCAGCATAATCGTGTCAGGCTATTTGAAACCGGACTTGTTTTTGCAAAAAAAGATAATAAAGTCGAGCAAAATCAGTCTATTGCTGGTATTATTTTGGGTTCTAGATTAACTGAGCAGTGGTCACTTAAAGCAGAAGAAGTTGATTTCTTTGATATTAAAGGTGATGTTGAGGCTCTATTGGCTTTAGGTGGTTCTGGTGCAGATTATCAGTTTGTTGCTGATAAGCATCCTGCGTTACACCCTGGCCAGTCTGCAAAAGTAATGCGTGGTGATCAGTTTGTTGGTTGGGTTGGAGCTATTCATCCTGCGCTAGCAAAGGAGCTTGATCTTCCAACAAAAACGTATTTGTTTGAGTTGAAAGTTCATTTGCTTATTGATGGCAGTGTAGCAAAGTTTGAAAAACTATCTAAATTTCCGCAGATCAAACGAGATCTGGCAATAGTAGTAGATGAAGCAGTTTCTGCAGATTCTGTACTAAAAACTGCAGCTGTAGTTGATCCGGAAATTATTAAGGAAGTCCGTCTTTTCGACGTTTATCGTGGAAAAGGCATAGAAAGTAATTGTAAAAGTTTAGCGATTAGCTTGATTTTACGACATTTTTCGCGCACTCTTATTGATGACGAAGTCGATAAGATCGTGGAGCAGGTAATTAATAAACTTGCCGATCAGTTCGGCGCAAAGTTGAGGTAAAATAAATATGGCACTAACGAAAGCTGAAATTGCAGAACGTTTGTATGAAGAAGTTGGTTTAAATAAGCGCGAAGCAAAAGAACTGGTAGAAAACTTTTTCGAACAGCTACGTACATCGTTAGAAGATGGTACACAGGTCAAACTTTCAGGGTTTGGAAACTTTGATCTTAGGGATAAGAATCAACGTCCAGGGCGTAACCCAAAAACTGGTGAAGAGATACCTATCTCAGCACGCAGAGTAGTAACATTCCGCCCAGGACAAAAGTTAAAGTCACGCGTGGAAGCATATGCTGGAACCGAACAATAATCAGGAATTACCGGCGATTCCTGCCAAAAGGTACTTTACCATTGGTGAAGTTAGTGAATTATGTGATGTAAAAGCACATGTTCTAAGATACTGGGAGCAGGAGTTTAGTCAGTTAAAACCGGTAAAACGTCGTGGTAACAGACGTTATTACCAAAGACAGGACGTTATAATGGTCAGGCAGATAAAGAGTCTGCTATATGATCAAGGTTTCACTATAGGTGGAGCCAGGCAACGTTTGTCTGGTGAAAATGCTAAAGATGATCTTAACCAGTCACAGCAGGTTATTGACCTTATTTGTAGTGAACTGGAAGAGGTTTTAGAGATCCTAAAGCGCTAGAATTCTTGTTTATTTTTGCGATATCTTTGTTGCATTCCGATAAAAAATGAGTCACTTACAGTTGTAGGCTCAACATATTTTTCTCAGAATGCGCTTCGATCTTGAAAAAATATTCGGCGAATTGAAAATGTTTTATAAGCACGAGCGGATGCTCGTGTTTTTTTGCGTTTAAATTCTTGTCTATTTACCCAATATCTTTTTAATAATTTTGATGTAACTTACTGTAATAATTAATACCTAAAAACTTAATGGGGCCTCAAATGAATCATATATATAAAATATCAATTCTGTTTTTCCTGATTATATCCTGTTCTGTTAGTGCTGAAACTATTGACCCTAGAGTTAACGAATTTATTAATATTGTTGAAAATGGTACTAAAAAAGAAATTAAGCAGGCTTGTGGTGAATTAAGGTATGCAGGGATATCTGATATTAATCTTTATGATTATATTGAAAAAAAGGTACTTGAAAAGTATAAGATAACAGATAGTGAGGCAGTATCGTGGTTAATTATTGCGCTTGGATTTTCTGGTCTTGAAAAATACGAACCGACTTTGGAAAAAATTATTAAAGATGATGTAAATAGTGCCTATACAAAACACGCTGCCGATTCTTTGAATAATATTATTTGGTATGAAGAGTGGAACCCCATAATATCAGATAAATCGAATTACAATAATAATGAAAGTGAAGAGGTGAATCATTTTGCAAATATGTTACGAAGTGATCAATATTTATTGATGAGGATTGCTGCAAAAAGGATTCATTATCAGCATCTATATTCAAAGTATTTATTGGATATTTTAAAATATGAGATTAAGCAACATTATAATGACCCTAAATATGATCGATTTCAGCCAGATACATTGGCTTGGATGTTAAAAGCATTATGTGGTTCAAAAAATACTGAATACCGGTCTGTTGTTGCAGAAGTAATCAATAATGCTAAAAATAGAAAAATTGTAAAACACGCGAAAAAATATATGAGTTATTTCCATGAGTAAGCTTAATAAAACCCGTGGTTGAGAAGAAGAATGCCATTAAACGATTTACTCAACTAACATCATATCTTAAACCTTATAATCTTAAGTTGCTAATACCATAATATGCTTATAATGGCATTTAACTTTATGTTTATAAAAAACTTAAGCATTTTATCAAATAATAAATAACATATATTTGAAGTATAATGGTATCGATGTACAATATTTTATTGTACGATCACAAAAGAAAATAGCTGGACAAGTGGACACAATTTTGACCAGCAGAGCTTAATCCAAAAATTCCAGCCCTTTTTCGTTAGGGTTATTAATATAATTTATTCAACCAAGGAGAGGTGTTATGCCATCTTATCTGCATCCTGGGGTATATGTTGAAGAGCTATCAAGTGGTTCTAAGCCAATTGAGGCGGTTGGTACTTCAACAGCTGCATTTATCGGTTTCACAGTTAAGGGTTCAGTTGGTGAACCTGTACTTATTTCTAAGTGGGAAGAGTATCAAAATTTATATGGTGGTATTCAGGAAACTGAAACTGCTGTTTCTGGTTCTGCTAACGTTGTTGGCGATGCTTTAGGTCACAGTGTTTATGCATTCTTCAAGAACGGTGGTGGAAAAGCATATATCGTTCGTTTGGCGAAAAGCGCAAAAGCTTCAGAAAAGAATCTATTAAATCCTGATGCTGCTGCAAATAGTACAGCTGCTGCAGATCAGATGATTAAGTTTGCTGCAATTAATGAAGGTGCATGGGGTGATTCAATAGTCGTTAAGATTACTCCTAAGACTGGTACTAAGTTATTCACTGTTGATGTTGGAACTGGTACCGGTGACGATTTTGAGGTTTTTGAGAAGTTTTCTGATATCAGTTTGAACTCTGCCGATAAAGCTGAGTATATCGTTGGTAACATTAATGGTGTTTCTAATTATGTTACTGCTGAGGCTTTATCAGGTCTTAAAGCAGCAGCAATTAATAAACTTGCTGCTGGAGATGCAGTAGAGGTTGCTCTTGAAGGTGGTAAGGACGGTTCTGCTGCTGATAATGGTACTTACGATGATGTATTTGCTAAATTTGTGAAGATTCGTGATATCAATGTTATTTGTCTTCCTGGTAAATGGTGGGATAGCTCAAATAAGCCAGCGATTGAATCTGCTATTAGTCACTGTGAGCGAATGAAAAACCGCATGGTTATTGTTGATGTTCCTCCAGGATCTGAGCTTACTCAAGAGAAAGATGTAACTGATCTTGGGCTTCCAACCAAAACTTATTGCGCAACTTATTATCCTTGGGCCCAGGTTTCTAATCCTTTCTATAATGCAGATACAAATCCAGGTGCTGCTAAGAATGTATTGGTTCAGCCTTCAGCATTTGCTGCTGGTATCTGGGCTAAGACAGATGCCAGAAGAGGCGTATGGAAAGCTCCTGCCGGTGTTGAAACTGGAGTACTTGGTCTTAATGGCCTTGAGTATATTGTTGAAGATAGTGAACAGGATTATTTAAATCCGCTTGGCATTAATGCTCTAAGAACACTTCCTTCATATGGTTCAGTAGTTTGGGGATCTCGCACACTTGCTACCAAGGCTGATCCTGAGTGGCGTTATGTTCCTGTAAGAAGAACAGCAATGTTTATCGAGCAAAGTGTTTCTGATGGTATTCAATGGGCAGTATTTGAGCCAAATGATGATAATCTATGGTCTTCTCTTCGTGTGAATATCGATTCATTCATGAATGGACTTTTCCGTGCTGGTGCCTTTCAGGGTACTAAGGCTTCTGATGCCTATTTTGTTCGTTGTGGGCTTGGCGACACAATGACTCAAGGTGACATCGACAGAGGACAGGTGATTGCGGTTGTTGGTTTCGCACCATTAAAACCTGCAGAGTTTGTAATTTTGAGAATCCAGCAAAAAGTTGGTCAGAACTAAGGAATAAGGAAGGAATAAGACAATGGCAGCACCAATGTTTAATGTAAATACGCACCGTCATGACCCATACAGAACCTTTAAGTTCCAGGTTCTGATTGATGGTAAACCAGTGGCTGGTCTGAAAAAGATGGGCGCACTTAAGAAGAAGACCGAAGCGGTTAAATGGCGTAGTGCCGGTGACCCGTCTCATGAAAGAGTAATGCCAGGTGGTTCAAGTTACGAACCAGTAACTTTGGAAATGGGATTGACTCATGATCCGGTTTTCGAGGATTGGGCAAAACTTGTTAATAATATTGATGGTGATTCAGCTATCTCTTTGAAGAACTTCAGAAAAGATATCATTATCAATGTACTGAATCTGCAGGGTAAGGTTGCTATCTCTTACAAGCTTTATCGTGCCTGGGTATCAGATTTTCAGGCTCTGCCAGATCTGGATGCCGGAAGCATGAATGCGGTTGGAATACAAACCATCACCTTGCAGCATGAAGGATGGGAAAGAGATACCAGCGTAGCTGAACCAGCTGAATCATAAGTCTTTGCTTAGGTTTTTGTAAATCAGGTTTATGGTGTAATGGATCTACTTCCAGGTGGATATTGGGATGGATCTAACTGTTTGCGAAACTATAGTTTCAGGGAATTAACCGGACAGTTAGAGATCGATCTTGTTGATGCAGTTGCAGAATCGGGTGGAAAATCCGGTTCTGTACCTGCTGTGGTTACATATGTGTTATTAGCTGCGTTAGATAATATAGATGGAGCCAAACCAAATCGGGAAATTGTACATAATTTGTCTGTAGTGGACAGACAGTATTTAATGCGGAAACTCGCAGTGATTCTCGGTTATGATTCTTCCTGGTTTTCTAAACAATGTTCAAATTGCACTGAAAAATTTGATTTTCAAATCACTTATTCAGATCTTCCGGTAATTCCTGCCAAGGATGGCTACCCATTTGTGACTGTTGCTACCAGGTTTGGTGAACAAATATTTAGGGTGCCAACAGGTGCAGATCAGGAATCGGTATTGAATATAAGAAGTGATGCCGATGCAGAGAGAATTTTGCTAAAACGGTGTCATTTTGCAGGCGCTGGTTTTGAAAAGACGGATTTTGAAAATATAGCTTTTCAAAAAAATGATATTGAAAAGATCGGTGCGGCATTGGAACAGGTTTCTCCTGGAATTATCACCAATATCAATGCTGGGTGCCCGGGGTGTGGAGAACAACATTTAATCAGGTTAGATCCATATTTTTTATTGCAAAAGAATATCGGTGAAGATCTATTTAACGATATTCATGTTATGGCAAAACATTATCACTGGAATGAAAGGGAAATTTTAGCCCTTAGCAGAAAGCGTAGACAGATTTATCTTGATTTAATTGAGCAGGATTCTATAGGTAGGGAGTAAAATTAGTGGGATTTTTTAGCGAGATTATTAATGATTGCTGTAACAGTTACCATGCTGTTGATGGCAGTTATGCTCGTCTACAATCCAAACAAAATCGTCTGATCGGTAATGATTTTGCTGCAGAGGATAATGCACCGTTTGGAAAAACAGAATCTTTCTCAAAAGAATATTCAGAAAACAATTATGGAGTAGATCAGGAACAACTTGAAACGCAGGTTGCTTCCAAAGTAGAAAATAAGATTAATGAATTTAACACTGTTGCTGAAGCGAATGTAGATTTAGATGTACATGAAGATGATCAATTCGATTTGGCAGCAGAGTTACACAGAGTTCAGGTAGAGCGATTGCAGACGCAATCCAGGGCGCGTTCTAATGTCCCTTGTTCAGAGGAATCACAAGTGATTAGCCAATTAGGTGGTGATTCTGAGGAACATTTGCATTATGAAGATGTGAATAGATCCAGTATAGATTGGAAGCTGAAGTCGGGTGCCGAAAATGTGCGTGAAAAAAAGTCTGGTTCTGAGTTTTTTGAAAGTAGTTCTGATGTGCGAGAGTTTGACGAAGATGTCAACAATAGTCGCTTTGATTCAGACAGGTCTTTCTATGACCGTGAGGTCGAACTCGATATGAGTCGGATTAATAAACGTGAAAGTAGGTCAAGTACAAATGTGGAAGACGTAAATCTGAGAAACAGTCAGGGGCAGCGCGCTCGACCTGAGCGATTAAATAATCAAGTTGATTCTTTAGAAAAGGTTTTTGAAGAGACAGACTCTCGTCTTCAAAATGCTTTGGGTTCAAAGAATAAGCTAGGTAAAATTCCTAATCAGAATAAAACAGATGCTGTGGATACAGGCTTTGTAGATATGGACCAAATATATTCGGAGCTTAAGGCATCTGCGGATATTCTTGCAACTGAAATAGCTAACATTGGTAGTGAGGATGATAGTGCTTCTTTAAACGCTAATCCTGCTACCGCAAAAACAAAAAACCGATACAGGCTTAAATCCAGGCAAGCCACAAATCCAAATCATGATGTACCTAATAGTATACCTTCTAAGAATGCAACTATTCAGCCAAAGGTAACCATTGGGCAGATTGATGTAATCGTTACCGCAGCATCAGATCCAAAAACAGACGTAGTTGATGCAAGATATAACAGTTCTTTGGAGGGTAGTACTTTTTCAAACAATAGTATTTTTTCTAGTAGAAGTAGTAGAAACTACTCAAGGAGAATATAAATGGCAGCTCCTTCTCCTTCATCCTTATCAAAGGTTTGTAATGCGGTGGCACGGCATATCAATGAGAATATTATTGATGATGGTTCAGACGTGCGGGTAGTTGTTGGTAATCCGGCAGATGCTAAACCAGCACAGCAGGATTCAGACCACAAGATTAACCTGTTTTTTTATCGGGTAGAGCCATATGCATTTTCTCCGGATACCTCATCAGGTGAAACCTTGCTAACCAAAACTCATTGCTTGATTACACCGTTTTCGGTTGCTGAAGATAATGTCAGTTCTGGTGAGAATGACTTGCGCTTCTTGGGCGAGGTCTTGCGGGTATTGCACGAGAAACCATTTATTCAGGTTAAGGTTGAGGAAGGTGAAGAGTTCTTCGTACAGATAATCCATCAGGGATTAACCACAGAAGAGTTAAATCAGATATGGAATAATCAGCGCGATGTAACCTATCGTCCATCTGTCGGCTATGAAATTTCAATCACGCCAATTGTTCCGAAGGATAAGAAAATTCCGGCGCCTAATGTAGAAGAGGTTTCTATAATTACCGTTTCCGATATCTCATATAGAAAATCGAATATGACTGAAATAGAAGAGCACGGTATTAAGAAGACTATTACTGAGGACGACCTATGAAACTAGCTAGTGTCGTACAACAGCAGGATAATCTTCTCGAAGCACTGGAACTTGAGTGCGAGCGTGTACGTATACTTTGCTCAATTTTAGAAAACAGCCGTAAGAATGGCGATGTCGCAAATAGTGAATATGAAAAGCTAAGTGCTATTCAGAATAAGATCTTCCATCTACGAATTTCAAAACCATTTTGGCAGGATGCCTGTGGCTCTGAACTTAATCTAATGGAAGCTGATGTGCTGGCCTGTATGTTGGCTCCAGAGCTGGATCCTACCGTTGGCTGGGCCTATCAAAGATTACAGTCAAATAACTCAAACTTTCCATCGGCAGCTTTATTGATTGATTTGCTGTGTATAGATCTGAATGCCTTAGGTGATTTCTATAAGGTGTTTGAGCGTGGTTCAAGCCTGCTCAATGAAAACCTGATCAAACATGATGAATTTGAATTATATGCGCCGCTACGTTTGATGCCAGGTGTGGTTCAGTTATTTTTAGGAAATACAAATAGCGTAATTGAACTTCCAGGAGCAACCTTGGTTGATGAGCAATATTCATGGGATGATTTAGTACTGCCGGCAGATCGTAAACAAATGCTGCAGGAATATATCTACTGGATTCAACATCGTTCGTTAGTGACTGAAAAATGGAAAGGGAAAAAGACTGGAGGCCCAATTGCTCTATTTAGTGGGCCTTCAGGAACAGGAAAAACATTGGCGGCATCAATAATTGCAAATCAAATTGAAAGGCCGTTGTACAGGGTTGATTTAGGGCGTCTGGTAAGTAAATACATCGGTGAAACAGAAAAGAACCTTAATAGCTTATTTGATACTGCTGAGTGTCGAGATGTGGTTTTATTATTTGATGAGGCTGATAGTTTATTTGGTAAAAGAGGCGATATTAAAGAATCAAAGGATCGTTATTCTAACCTTGAAGTAAGTCATCTGCTGTCGCGTCTAGAGAACATAAATACCCCATGTATTCTTACAACTAATATTCGCAAAAATATTGATTCTGCATTCTTACGTCGTTTTCAGGTTGTAATTGAATTTCCTCGTCCTGATGCGAATTCTCGCCAGAATATATGGAGTAAAAGCATCCCTGTAAAGGCCCCGGTTTCTAAAGAAATTGATCTGTCTATATTGGCTAAAATTTCAAATTTTAATGGCGGCAATATAAAAAATGCAGCACTTCATGCTGCTTATCTAGCCGCCGCAGATAGTTCAGATATGGAATATAGACATTTTGCTCAGGCTGTTTGGCGCGAAATGGCAAAAGACGGAAGGGAGTTAATGCACTCGGATTTAGGGCCGCTTCAGCATTATCTGGTAGATGGAGTTTAGTTATGATTCATATCGATAGAATGTCAATTCAGCTTCCGCAAGGTTTTGAGAAAAGAGGGCAGAATATTGCGCGGTTAGTTGGTGATTATCTGCAAAATGCCAGGGTCGCTAAATCTGCCTCGATAGATGTGTTATCTGTTTCGGGGATTAGCGCAAGTAAGAATGATAGCGATGAGTTAATTGCCAATAATATTGCTGAATCGATTATTCAGCAAAGTATTGGATAAGTGGGTGAAAATTTTAGGTTTCTAAACCAGGAAACCGTCATCCCTGCGAATGCCGGGATCCAGCAATATGAGTTGATTTCATATTGCCGCGCAAGGCGCGAATAGAAGGGTTGTAAATGGATTCTCGCCTGCGCGGGAATGACGCACTTTATAAGTGCTGGAACAAAATGAATTAACGTAATAGTGATCTGGAAAGAGGATTAGCCACTAAATGTTAAACGTAACAAAAGGAATTTTGGTTGAATATGCGCTCTCATTACCACCTCTGGTATTGAGTTTTGACTTCAATCCAAAAACTCTGACTAGAACCAGAACTATTACTATTAAAAAGACTAATGTTCCTGGTCGCAGTGGATATGATTTTGTGTTGCCAACAGAAACTCCTAAGGTAGCTCAAGGTGTAAATGTAGAACCAGAGAGTTTTACAATAGATATTTTGATAGATGCTACAGATCGACTTGAAGATGGTAATGTTATTGCCGAACAATTTGGTATAGAGCCGGAACTTGATACCTTACGCACAATGGTTGAGCCAAAGGAGAGTGGGCCAGGTGGAATGCAGATGTTGGCAGGTCTCGGGTTTGGTGGTAACCGAGCCTTTCAACGCGACAAGTCGGCATCGGTAATCTTATTCATCTGGGGAAGTCATGTTCTTCCGGTATTCCTTACTTCAATTACAGTTGAACAGTTGGATCATTTTCCAAATCTGGTTCCATATCGTGCGAAAGTAAGTCTGACTATGAAGGTTATAGAGGGTAATAACATATTTTATAAGGCCGAGAAGATTCGCCAGGTAATTGGTGCAGCACTTAATCTTGGTAATGAAATAGGAGGCCTATTCTAAGATGCTTACAGACAGATCCAGATACAAGGATACACAAGGTTTTATTGGTTCTGAAGATGGGAAAAATTCTTCTTTTAAAGGCTTGAGGTTTAGGAAGATAAAGCCAGCAACAGGAGTTATTGAATACGAAGTTAAGCAAGGTGATCGCTTGGATCATCTGGCGCAGAATTTTTATAACAATGATCGTATGTGGTGGCGTATTTTGGATGCCAATCCACACATATCATATGGTGCAGATTTGATGTTAGACGCCAATATGATTGGTGAAGTTATTTTGATTCCAAGGGAATCGGAATAGCAAACAAGATCACTGAGCGTAGCCGAAGTGTGTTTGCTAATTTAAATATTTTTTGAAGGCCCTTCGGCTACGCTCAGGGAGCTTCAAAATGTATTCCAGCTAGCGCTGGAATAACTGGATACCGGCCTACGCCGGTATGACGAAGTAAGAATATGGTGGTAATAACCACCAAATGAAAAGGAACAAATTAACAGGTAATAAACAATGTCACTGATTTCACTATTCACTGAAAACGATGCCCCTGCAGAATGCAGAATAAAGGTCGGATCGCAACAAAGCGAGGTATCCGATTTTTATCCTTATCTGCAACAGGTGAAGGTGGAATCCTCTCGTAAAGAAGCTACTACAGCAACATTAACATTCAATACTGCAAGAGATACTGATGGTACTTGGGATGTGCAGGATGCCGGTATTTTCCTTCCATGGGAACAAATAATTATCGAGGCTGTTTTTGCTAACTCCTTAGGTGGAGAACATACTGAAGAAGTTATGCGTGGATTTATTCGTGAGATGTCCGTTGATTATCCCAGCGATGAAAACGCTATCGTTACCGTAACCTGTCAGGATGAATCGATTGGATTAGACCGGCTTCATGTTGCCAAATCCTGGGGGGTAGATGCCCCAACAACAGATGCAGCTATTGTTGCAGAGATAGCAAGTGACCATGGGTTATCGGTGCATACCGATAGTCAGGCAGGTAAACAATCGCTGGTTCTTAATCAGGATTCTACAGATATAGTGTTTTTGCAGGAAAGGGCAAAGGCCAATGGTTATGAATTGATTGTCAGGGAAGGGGAAATATATTTTGGTCCAATGCGAATTGAAATGGAGCCGCAATCAACAATTATGGTATATGCAGGAGATGAAACAAACTGCGTAAGTTTTTCTAGTAATGTTGATTCTCACTCTCCTGATATGGTTGCGTTTGATGTTGCTGCTGAAAATGGCTCTGGTGTCGTTACTCAAACAGTGGAGCCAAATTTAACATTAATGGGAACTACTCCAGCAAACAGTAGTAGTTCAGGATTGCCTGATTTTACCTGGAAGATGCGTCGTGACGCATCAGGTGTCAGTGAAGAAGACAGAATGACACTGGCGCAGGCAAAGGCTAATGAACTTTCCATGAAGGTTAAGGCGCAGGGGGTTCTGGATGGTACTTTTTATGGACACGTTCTTCGAGTTGGTGAACCGGTTCCGGTAGATGGAATTGGAAATTGGCTTGGAGGTATCTATTACGTTGATTCAGTAGTTCATGAGTTTTCATTTGAGGGTTATCGCCAGAACTTCAGGCTTATTCGTAATGCCTTTGGAGATAATATTGAAAGTGGTCTGCTAGGCAGTTTGGCAGCATTGATTTAAAAACCAAGCACACTGAGCGTAGCCGAAGTGCACTTGGTTTTGTTAATGAATTGTATTAGACCCTTCGGCTACGCTCAGGGAGCTTGAGATGGATTACCCGAACAAGTAGGGTAATGACTTTAGAAAAAGTCCATCCAAGTAAGAAACAGTCATCCTCCGGCTTGACCGGGGGATCCAGCAATATGAATTCATTTCATATTGCCGCGCGAAGCGCGCATAGAAAAGATTGCAAATGGATTGCCGCCTTCGCGGGAATGACGAAAACTTTATTATCGATTACTCGAATACATTGAGTAATAACTGGATACCGGCCTTCGCCGGTATGACGTGCTAAGAAAGCGCGTGAATAGTGAAACAGGAATATGACAGACGAAACGCAAAACACATCAACCCAACGTTACTACGGAAAGTACCGTGGTTTTGTGGTTGATAGGGCAGATCCAGATAAACTTGGCAAACTCAAGCTAAGAGTTCCATCCGTGCTTGGCGAAGAGGTTACCGGCTGGGCTCTGCCATGTCTGCCTTATGGCGGATTGGATAATATCGGCATGAGTATTATCCCAGAGATTGATGCGCAGGTTTGGGTGGAGTTTGAGGAAGGTTTGTTATCACACCCAATTTGGGTTGGCACATTCTGGCAGCCGGAACAGCTAATGCCAACTGGAGAAGATGCAGAACCCACGCGCAAGATATTGCGTACTCAGTCGGGGCATTCTATTGAGCTTGAAGATAAGGAAGGTGACGAAGAGATTATGATTACCCATTCCGGTGGCGCAATGTTTAAGATTGATTGTAATGGATCTGTTGAACTGCGATCCGAGGATGATTGTGCATTAACCATGGATGCTGCCAGTGGTTTGATTGAGATAATCGATGTAAATGGAAACGTAGCAACCATGGATTCAAACGGCGTGTTGGTTGAAGATATCAACGGTAACAAGGTTGAAATGGCTGCATCCGGGGTAAAGATTCAGGCTCAGGTAATTAATTTAGATGCAACACAGGTACAACTAGGTGGTGCAGGTGGTGAGCCGATTATTAAAGGACAGAGTTTTTTAACTATGTTTGCGACGCATATTCATCCAACCAGTATGGGGCCGTCAGGGCCGCCGATACCGCAGGGTGAGATGAGTACGTTGTCGATGAAGGTAACTACTACGTGAGGGGGAAAGCTATTACTAACCTCTCAACCGTCATCCCGGACTTGATCCGGGATCCAGCAAACGGAAGTTTGCCGCGCAAGGCGCGATGTAAAAACTAACAGAATTGATTTCCGCTTTTCTTTTGTAAAAAAGGCGGGAATGACTGGATACCCGCTTTCGCCGGTATGACAGGAATAATGTAGGAAGACCCTTCGGCTACGCTCAGGGGGCTTTTAAGAAAGGACGAAAAGGTAAAAATATGAACATGGGAAAAAGATTAGTAGATCCACCATACCTTAGCTTTCCGCTTCGGGTCGGCAAGGGCGGTGCTAATCTGGCCAACAGAAGTGCGCATGTGCGCGGACAGATTGAACAGGTGCTTTTTACCAACCCAGGCGAACGGGTATTTCGCCCTGAATTTGGTGCTGGGTTACGCGCCTTGGTTTTTGAACCTAATACCTCGGCTATGTGGCAGGTGACCCGCAAAAGGTTGATATCTTCTTTGGCACAGGCCCTACACGGCGAAGTAGATCCCAAAACTATTGATGTGGATGTGGCTGGTGATGGAGAGATGCTGCATATAAATATTGCCTACACTTTGGCAACAATTGGTTTTACTGAAAGACAAACTTTTTCACTATCTAAGGATTCATTGTAATGGCGCAAAGTCCTCAGCCAGAATTAGTATTTGAAGGTCACTATCCGGATTGCGGAAAGCGCTTGGTGGATCTTCCTAATCCATTACCTGAGATAGGTGATGATTTTAATTGGCAAACTCGTGACTACGATAGTATTCGCCTGGCAATGATGGAGGAGCTGATAGCTCGTTTTCCTGAAAGATCACGCTGGACTCCTGCCGATTTAGAGGTTGTTATCACCGAAGCATTGTCTTCAGTTCTGGATTTACTATCAGACAAACTTGATAGAGTAACTATCGAGGCATTTTTAGAGATCGCTCGCAGGCCGGATTCTGTTCGTAAGCTTTTAAAGATTATTGGTTACGATGCCTTGGCTTTGGCAAAGGCGAAAAATGAAGAGCCGTTTTCTTCTATCAACAATATCGAAGGCACTGCTGAAGAGATCGAATTAGAAGAGATCCGCCTATTCGATAATTACTGGCTGAATAATCCAGCCGTTATGGAGCAGGCGAAAAAGGTAGGTATTCGTTCGATTCATGATCAGCACCGCATGGTAACTCTTGATGACTATGTAAATAGAATAGAAGAACATCCTTTGGTTTTACGTGCCCACTCATGGAGTGAATGGAGTGGGTCATGGCAAATCATCAAGGTTGCGGTTATTCCATGGAAACGTAATAAACTGGATGACGAAGGTATTGAGTATAACGAACAGGTAATCGCTGAGATTGAGAGTTTTCATAAATCCAGAGAACTTTTTGTGCCAGACTTTTCTAATTCTCCTTCAATTCGAACTGTACTTAAACCCTATCTGGATTCATACCGAATGATTGGGCAGGAGGTTCAGTTTTACGATGCGAAAGAGGTTGGAATCTTTATGTCACTGGTCGTAACCGTCGATCCTAATTACTTTCAGTCTGAAGTTCAGTTTACGGTTAATCAGGCGCTTGGTACCTCTGATAGTGGCTTCTTTAAGCCTGGCAGGCTTCAGTTTGGTGAGGATCTGTTTGCCGGAGATATCTTTGAAACACTGATGAATATCGATGGCGTGCAAAATCTTTATATTGAGCGTTTTAAGCGTGCCGGAAGTACTTTTACCGATCAGTCGGAGTCTGGACGAATTGTGTTAAATGGTCTGGAAATCGCGGTTTGTGATAATAACTCTGCTGATCCTGCGCGCGGTTATTACTATTTGAAATTCCAGGGAGGTCGTAGAGGGTAATGTCAGCTAAAAAACAAACTCATGACCTGACTCGATGGAATCGTGCCGGACTTGATAAATTCAAATATGTTGATGGCAATGCAGCAACTTATTTGGAGAAGATTCGTCAGGGGCTTGCGGAAAAATTCCCTCAGTGGGAAGGTGTTCAGCATGATTCCAGTAACGAAACCGAATCGGAATCAAAAACAAGAATAGAAAATCAATATAACACCCCAACCAAGGATTTGTTATTTGAGGTCTCGCGAAGTTTTGCACGTGGCTGCCATGTTCTCACCGAGCATATAAATGCCTTTGCCAATGAGAAATACATCGGCACCGCTACTCAATGGGACAGTATGCGTCGCCTGGTTGCTATGCTTGATTATTATCCGGCATCACCGGCTTCCGCAACTACTGATATCGCATTGTTTGCTAAAGATGAAAAGAATGGAACTGTCGAAAAGGGTGTGCAGTTTAAATATGCTCCAGAAGATGGTTCAGCACCAAAGACCTATGAAACCATCGAAAAAATTGATGTCGACTCTAAGCTAAATATTCTGCGGGCCATAGGTTATAACAAAAATCCGGAACGGTTATCGGGTCAAGAAATAACGGTTGCTGGCGAGTTTAAAAAGCTCAAGATTGGCGATCCGATTATTTTTGAATCAACCTTGAGTTATCATGCCAGTAAGACTCAGGCTTTGCTGATTACCTCGGTAAAAGTTGAAAAAGGCCAGACTATTATTGGCTTGGGTGGGGAGATCTCTAATTCATTTAGAAAAGGTAGTACCATTGTCCATCTGATGCCTAAAGAGAAATTGCAGGCAAAGGGGCCTGTTTCTGAGAGCACACAGGTTGATAAAACTCTTCACCTTAAAGAAGAACCAAAGGATTTGTTAAGTGGTGAAATTGTTGCGGTTTATGACGGCAGAAATCACAGCTATCGTTTGGTAAAAGAGGTTCATGATAACCGGGTAACCTTTGACAAGGCCGTTGGCCATATCGACCATAAAAACTCAAAGTTAATTGCTACAGTTGTGTTACCAATAGTGCGCTATGCCAAACGACCGGTTAAACAGAATAAAGCCTATATCATGGTGGTTTACGCTGCCGGTGATTGGTCATATCTTGCTAATAAATGGGTGTGTGATACCCGGATTCATAAAAACAAGAATGTCCTTGTTCACTATAATGTTTCGGCAGCCAAGTACACTCCAATTGGTGCTGAAACAAGTGATACGACAGCAAAGCCAGGATTTACCGCATTAACCATCGTTTGGAATCCAGAGCATGATATGGTCAAGGCAACTACTGGCAGTATGACGGATCTTAAGATTAGAAACCCGCAGGTTCTTAATGTCCCTAATCGTGCTGATAGTTCATGGGATGTCGACCCGTTTTTATCCAAAAGTAATAACGGTAGTCTGGTAAAAACTATCAAGACTTCGGAGCCAAAACAGATAGCTGCAGGTGATTACGCGGCGATTGTTCGTGGAGCGCAGGTAGCTTGGGGTAGGGTGGAAAAAGCAGAGATAAACAAGGACGAAGAGTCCGCATATCTAACAGCTTATGATAGATGGTACGACTACGGCGGTGGTCCATTCTTCATTTCTCAAACTAAGGTTTATACGACCTTTAAAGAACAAACTGTACTTATAGATGCGACCGAAAATCATTTGCCATTAGCAGGCAAGAAGATAGCGTTGGAAAAACTTCCTGCATCGTTGCAATTAGGCAGAAAGTTGATCATTGAAGCTGAAGGAACAACATGTTTGACAACAGTAAAAGAGATCAGCAACAACGTAATTACCCTTGCCGATAATATTAGTGGAGGGTTTGAGGTTGGTAATACCAGTATCTTTGCGAATATTGTAACTATTAGCCACGGTGCAGTTAAGCCAGAGGTTGTCCTTGGCAGTGGTGATGCAACTATCGCCAACCAGGCCTTTGAGGTTAATGCCAAAGAAGTGAGCTTTGTTCCAGACAGCTCAATGTCAAACGGGGTTAGATCAGATATTGATGTATTTATTGATAATCAAAGATGGAGTCAGGTTGCTAATCTAAAAGATTCCGACTCGGTTGATATTCACTATGTTGTTCGGATGACTGAAAGCGGTAATATCAAGATTGAATTTGGTGATGGAACCAATGGTCGCAGAATTCCAACCGGGAAAAATAATGTACGTTTGATTTACCGTCAGGGCGTTGGAGCTGGTGGCAATATTCCTGCGCAGATGCTAACCAAACCAGCCAAGATGCATCCTTTATTGGAAAAGGTGTATCAACCATGTGCTACTTATGGTGGTCATGAAATGGAAAGCGCACAGGATATGGGTAAAAACGCTCCGGGGGCAGTTTTAAGCCTTGAGCGCGCAGTTTCGCTGGACGACTTTTCCAAGTTGGCGCGTACCCATTCTTCTGTTGCTCAGGCAAGTTCATTCATGACCACGATCAGCAAGAGCAGACGCGAATGTATAGATGTGGTTATTGTTCCTGTTGGTGGTGCCGGGCTTGAGTTTGTAAGTACTGAAATTAAAGACTTTTTGCAAAAGCATTCAGTTCCAGGAGTGTTGATAAAAATCAGTGGCTATCAGCCGGTTATTGTAAGTATCGATATTAAAATCCGTGCTGACCTAAACCGCTACAGTCCGGAAATGATTACCAATGCGGTAAAACAAAGAATTGCGGAAGAGTTTTCAGTTAATAATCGTGAGCTGGGACAATCATTGCATCGTGGTGAAATTTACAAGGTTGTGGAAAATATTGAAGGGGTTACCAACTCTGATTGCATAATTGGAATTGAGCAAGTTCCTGTTAATTCACAGATGCCAAAGATTATTAAAGGTAGCGATGATGTTATCAGGATGGTGCAACCATCACCGCGCCAGTTAATTCATCTTGATAATAATGTTCCTAAGATCAGTGTAGTAATAGAGGATTATCGTGTATGACAGATAAACAATTAGAAAAGTTAAGTCACGCGGAAATGCTCTATAAATTGATGCCGGCGGTATATCGTGCTCGTGATAACTCTGGTCAAAAAAGTGGTGCACAAGAATATGATGGTGATCTAAAAAAATTATTGTCAGTGTTTGGTGGATTGCTAGATGAAATATCGGCGAATATCGATCAGTTTTATGCTGATAATTTCCCATTTAATGCTAATTCATCGATTAAAGATGAAGGTTTCTTGGAAGAGGATGGTCTAAGCTGCCAACCATGGTTATTGCCTTATTTTGCCGATCTTCTTGATGTTAATCTGGTATCTCCGGATGCAAAAGGTCAGTCACGAGAGATTGCTAACGTAGTGCGTTGGAGACAAAGGCGTGGAACCATTGTTGCAACCGAGGAGATTTCCCAGAATATCGGTGATATGGAGGTTGAGGTACAGGAAGGCTGGAAAAGAGTTGCCATGACACCAAGGATTGACGCACCTCTTGTTCCTGAAAGTAGTTTTGGAGAAGCCGAGGTTGATAGCAGTAAGCCGTTATCTGCAGCAAAACACCCCGGGCTTTTAACCTCTACCGTAGATGTCAGAAAATACTCATTGGCGGTAAAGGCAAAACAGGCTACCACTGAAACTCATATCTCCCGCTTTGCTTCTTTAGAAGGGGGAAGCGATGATGTTCTTTGGATACAAAAAAACAGATCTGCTATTCCGTTATATCAAGGCAGTTATCAGGATCAATCCAGAAGAACTGTTGATGTTCGAACCCCGGATTGGAAAAAAGGGCATGCAAATCCACGCAGTGTCCTTTTGTATTGTCCGATTCCTGATGGGTTCTTCTTAGATAATGCATTAGAAATTTCGTGGTCAAAAATTAATTCATGCGTCGCTGTTGAGATCATCAAAGAAACTGTTGAATTAGATGGTAGAGCAGTAGAAAAGATTACTTATCAGGGGAGCGCTAATCAGCAGGTTCAAATAACCGATAAGGTTAGTCTTCCTCAAAATAAAATCTATCAATTTAAAAATATGGTATTCGTAAAAGAAATTGATATTAAAAAGTCAAATATCAGTTTTATCAACTGTGCGGTTAAAGCCGTAAATATCAATTCTATCGATAATGATGTTCTTCCTGCTATTGATGCTGCTAATTCAATCTTTGAAGAGGTTTATTTGAAGGAAGGTAACGCCAGGTTTGAATATTGCACCGTTTTGCAAGGAACTATTACCCCTGAGATTCAGGCTAGTGACTGTATTTTTGCTGGAACCTTGCGTAGAGATAAGACAGCAGCAACCAAAAAAATTGATGGTTGTATTCGCTATAGCTGTGTACCTGCTGTTGATGCCAAAAGAATGCCGGCATTAATGTTTAATTGTACAGATAAAGCCCCGTTATTTTTCTCACTCAAATTTGCTGAAAATGGTTGCGGAGTTATCCATCCAGCTGCTGCCGAGCAGATAAAGTTTGGCGCTGAGAATGGAGGTGAGATTGGTGCTTATCATCAACAGCGTTATTGTCTGCGGTATGAGGCAGTAATTTTAAAGATTAAAGAGAATTTGCCGGTAGGGTTGAAGGTTGCCTTGATACCGGATGAGACGTTGGCGCGGGAGCCTGTTGCTCTTTGATTTAGAAAGAATGTAGGTTGGCGCTGAGCTTGCGAAGCCCAACATGAAAATATGTTTTTGATTAATGCTTCGGCTACGCTCAGCAAGCTTTAATCAAAAACTTAGGTATGGTTATGCAAATTTTTTCAAGCTCCCTGAGCGTAGCCGAAGGGCCAAGAAAATTTGAGAAATGTAGGGTGACAATAAGCGAAACGCATTGCACCGACACTGGATACCGGCCTTCGTTGGTATGACGGTGTAAATTTAGAACATGTTGTCATCCTCCGGCTTGACCGGGGGATCCAGCAAACGAATGTTTGCCACGCGAAGCGTGAATGAAAAAGTTATATACGAATTCCTGTTGATCCGGGAATGATGAAAGATTTATCACAAACTTAAACTAACGAGTTAAAGAAATGAAGACACAAATTTCACGAAACAGTTATCAGGAAGAGAAACAATATAGCGGTATATATCAGCAGCAGGGCAGAATGCTTACCGATGCAGATTGGAATGAGTTTGTTGATATCGTTAACGGAAGACTAAATCAATTAGCTCAAGCAGTAATTGGAACCGGTACCCCAAAAGATGATGGTTTGAAAATAGCCTCACAAGGTACCAATTATAAGCTTCAGCCTGGAGCTGTAAGTATTAACGGTGAAATAGCTGAATTAAGATCGCCAAATGGTGATGATCAACCATTCGCTTTTGAGCAACAGTTAGATCTTCCTGGGTTAGATAAGCTTCCAAATAAAAGTGTAAATATATATGCAGACATATGGGATCGACCTGTTACCAGCCTTGAAGATGAAAAATTATTAGATCCTGCATTGTTTGGTGCGGATACATGTACCAGAACCCAAAGGATGGTGCAGATAAAATGCTCTGCACTTGCAACAGACCCAACATCTAGTGCCGTAAATCCAACCTCTGGTAACGCAAAATTAATTCTTAAAAACAGAACCGTAGATGTTGAAGGTGATACCTTTGATGTTGATACTCTGGCCACCAGTTCGGTGCAAAAATCAGGTAATTATATCTTCCGCCTGGAGGTGCACGAGATTAAAGGCAGCCCGACAAATCCAACCGAGATTACCTTTAAGTGGTCTTGTGAAAATGGTGCTGAAACTTATCAGATACTGGATGAGGATAAAAATGAAATTCCGGTGCCGCAGGATTTTGAAACAGGTGATTGGATATTTGAACACTATAACGATATTTGCGAAAAGCACCTTGGGGTTCATCTGGATAGTGCGGTAAAACTTGATTTACAACATGGTGATCTGAAAACCAAAGTAGAGGCTGATTCAGCTAAAAGGTTTACTTATGTTAGACGTTGGGATGGTTGCTGTACCTTTGTTAAGGCTGGAAGCAGCTGGGCAATTAAAGATGATGACTATCCGGCAAAAGACAGATTTGCTCCACTTAAAAAGAACAATAGTAAGAGTCATGGTAGTGTAAATATTTCTGCCAATAAGGCTACCTTGCACCTGCAAGATCATGAGATGCAGATCGAACTTAAGAACAAAACATTTGTGGTTGGTGACTACTGGCAAATAGTTGTTCGTGATGGTTATGATGGTGGAATAATTCTTACTGATTCTGAAGATGGTATTGAGCCGCAAGGCATCAAACACAATTATCTTTTGATTGCCTCTATAGCCAGTAATGGCAAAATCAAAGCACTTTCCGATGAACAGAAAAGACAGCTTAACTTCCCAAGCCTAACCAATATTCAGGCGCAGGATGTATCCGTCGAAAACCTGTCTGCGGATATATTTGGAAGCGCAAAAAATGTCCAATATGCCTTTGAGTTTGTGCAAGATATTATTGGTGATATCAAAGAAGATGTTGCTACCCTGCATGCCGACAAGATACCGCTGCAAAGACCAGACAATGGTCTGACCGGGGTGCTGGCACCAGCCAGTATTAAATCGGTTCAGGATGCACTAAAGGCAATTAATAACAAACCATCCGGTGGCGGTGGTGGTACCGATTTTCTGCTGACTGTTGGTAAAGGTGGTCAATATTCAACAATCAAAGATGCGCTTAGAGATAATCTAAACGAAAAGTGTATCTGGATTTGTCTGCAGCCGGGTGTGCACAAGGTTCCGCAAAATCTAAAGGCAGATGGTTATACCAGTTTGCGTTTCTCCGGTAGCTCTTCTGCGGCAGTAACTGTGGAGATGGCAGCAGCACAAAATGATTTTGAGGCCGATGAACTGATTTTTGAAAATTTAAGCTTCAAACTCAAAGGTACCTCGCAGATCTTTATGCAAGGTATGAAAATCACAGCTCAGGGGTGTCTGTTCTCCAGAACAAATTCATCTGCAGCTGCTAAGCCAATGGTTGTGGTTGGCACAGCAAAGAACGAAACGCAGCTTTATTGGGAAAACAATACCATGACCTCCAGCTGGACCGAGATAGCAGCTACTCCGGCTATATTCAGTGCTGGGGTTAGAAGTAGAAGAAACATGAATGCGATCGCAGGTGAAATGGATGAGCTGCTTAAGATCGATTACGCCGATGAATCAAAAGAATATAAGAAGAAATTATCTGCAGTGGCCAAAAAGATCACTGCACTTCCAGCTGCAACAAGAACTAATTGGGTAAGATTAACTGCTGCTTCAACTATCAATAGCCTGCCAGATAGTGTTGATGCCTACGAAGTAAGTCACGTTGCTCTTGATGCAAGTGAAAGCATGTTAACTGCAAATAATTTCCGTATTCGCCGCGCCAGTGTATCCCCTAAAAATAACTTTAAGGCCTTTATCACTGCTGTTGGAAATGCATCTCCATCTGAAGTTGCAATCAGAACATCACTGGATAGAGCGATTCGTGCAGTTAAAACCAAAAAGTTTGGTGCATGTCTGGGCTTATTTAATAACTATGTTGGTGGCTCGATTACCTCTACTGATATTAATGGGGATATCTGGTTAAATTCAGAAACCACAAGAGGCGTTAATATCCTTTCGCGCAAAAAACTGCTTACTGCAAGGCAAACTCTGAAGTCGTTTATCAGTGCCGGTGCTGATCTTAATATTACAAACTGTAAGATTATAAATATAAAAGGAATGGCGTCTTCATTATCTGTTCCTGCAACTGGTGTAATCAAACAGGTTCTTCCTGCACACAACTGTTTGGCTCTTACCGATAATGTAATCCATGAAGAAGATAATGCAGTATTTGCGTTATATCTAACTATGAATAGTAATGTCTTTAGCACAGCAGGTACAGCTGAAGAAGTTGTTATGGTGCCAATTGTTGGTAACGGGATTTTTACCGGGAATATGGCACAAAGTCCTTACGCAGTAATAAGCACTAAGCTTATCAGAGGGGTTAAGGAAGCGGCTAACTTTTTGGTGTTTAAATAATTTGTCTGTTAATTAGAGTTTTTGATTTAAGTCTGCTGAGCGTAGTCGAAGTATAAATCAAAAACTCTATATTTTGGTTATAAAAAAACAAGGTGGTTTCGACTGCGCTCAACCGACTTATTTTAATTTTATGATTTCCCAAGATAGTAATGTGCCTACGCGGGAATGATTTAATAAAACGCATGAAAGCGGAAGCTATATGAAAAAACGCGAAGCTGAAAAAACTGAATCATCGTCTCAATGCTCTGAAGGTGTTTGCCAGGAAAAAAATAGTGCAAACAGACAACAGCAGATCAAAGATATCCTTTACGCTTCTTCGGCAAAAGGAAAACTAAAGTTTGGTTCTAGTGATGATGTTACAGAAAGGCAGGCTGATTCTGCGGCAGCAGGTTTTGCGGTTGGTGATAATTCAGCACCGTTTAAAACTTCTTCAGTTAATATTTCAGCCTCAGTAGATTTAGGAATTTCAGAAAAAGCATCTTCGTTACCAACTCAGCAAAAACAACAATATGAATCCTATTTTGGTCAGTCACTATCTGATGTAAAAATTCATACTGGTAGCGAATCAGCTTATGCCGCCGATGCGGTGAACGCCAAGGCATTTACTTTAGGTAACGATATCTATTTTGGACAAGGACAGTATTCACCTAATACTGAGTCTGGTCAGGATATACTTACTCATGAAATTGCGCATACCATGCAGCAAGATTCAGGTAATACTCTGCGTAAGTGGAGTGGTCATGAACATAGACGTTATGGAAATATTGCGGGTAAAAAACTGGTTCAGAAAAAAGCAAAACTATTAGAGGGAGTTAAGAAAACTAATCCACAGGCAAAACCTGGTGATACTGGGCTTGATTATGGCAATCAATTTTCTATCACCTTTAATCACGAAGAGCTAGATAGTAATGATGATACAGTTATTAAACCAACACAAAGGAGTCTAGGTTGGGCGACGGAGATGGCTGGAGATCATCGAGGGTCTGCAGTTTATCTGGATAAAAATAATTATGGGGCTTTAACTTATGTGCTGTTAGCTCAATCAAATTGGAGTCATTTTTTCCCGTTAGCTGAAAAAGAGTGGAAGGCTCATCATAGCAAAGCTATTGATTATGCAACACTTGCACATAGTAATTTAAAAGATAATAAATTAACAGATGCCAAAAAGAACATGCATACTGCATTGACTAACGAGGCATTTGGATTGCATTTTTTGCAGGATACATTTGCATCAGGGCACCAATATCCGCGTGCATTTGATGAGGTGTTTGATGGTTCATCAGGCAGGCCACAAACGTATCATGATATTTTATGTGATTTAAAAGGCGGTATAAATATGCGCTATAGTCGCAATAAGTCTCATAAGTTTAGAGGCGATGATACCGGTACTGACAAAGATGCAGAGATAGTTGGAGGTGAAACCTTTAACTCAATAGCAGAGGTTTTTTGTGCAGCAGCTGGAATTAAGGCATCAGATGTGGGAGCTAAGACTCCAATGGCAAATCCTGGACCTGATATTCCAAAGATTATGAAGGATCCTGTTGCAGGGCCAATTTGGTATGCAATGGAAACAGATTTGAAAAAGTTTACTGCTGGTGATGTAGATGAAGAAAACGTAAAGACATCATCCGGTATGGTAACTGCGAATCAGGCAGAGATTATGAATGCTTGGCGTGCAGCTCATAAGGATGATAAAGGAAAACAATTATCTACTGATGAAACATTGGCTTTGGGTAAAGATAATAATCCTGAGGCTCGTAAGTTTTATGAAGCAATACTGCATGATCCCGGATTTCTAAAAAGTAACACAGATGAAGCCATTCTTAAGTTTTTACGTGATAAAAAAGGTTATAACATCAGTAAGATATTAAACCTCAATTTGCCTTATAGTACGTTAAAACATGTTCTGAAATTACTGCTTAATAATCCGAATGATAGTTGGGATGGTTATTGTGTTGGCGATGACGAAGTAGCAGTTATTGGTATTTTATATTTTCAGACAGATGCTATGTTTCAAAAGCTAATTAAAGGCCTTGGGTACGATATATTTGATAACTCTATTCAAGGCACAAATTGGGATTTCTTTTTATATATGTGCACTCTTAAAGGTAACAAGTCAGATAATATTGGTGCCAAATGGATTGCCAAGAAAAAAGAAGATGATGCAGCTCGTTGGCTAACTAGAATTAGAAGTTGGCATAGTATAGCAACAGAACCGGTTCCTTATAACAGGGTTCCAAAGCATCAATGGATTGGCGTAATTCGTGCGCTACTATCGGGTGATTGTGGTGACGATGATGAGGATTCGATTGTATATATTGTACGCAATATGGTTAAGGCAGGAGATGGAGCATATCTGGCATCAAAAATATCCAAAGATGAAATGGATAAGGGGGTAGACTGGAGTCAATGGGATACTCTCAAAGCGTTAATGAAGGATTATTGGTAATTAAACGAATTTATATGAAAGGGATTGTTCATGAAACAATACAGTTTTGAAAAGGTAGGTAAATCATCGCGGCGTAACCAGGAAGAGGCTCGGACTGACCTGCCGGTTATGAAACACAACCTGGGACTTGGGATTGATGATAAAAGGTTTGATGACGATCTGCTTGAATTAATTACTCAGGTACACCTGAATATCCTTTGGTATCAGAAGAAGATAATCAGAGAAACCAAAAAGAGACATTTCTTTTTTGCTGCGAGCGCGTTGTTGTTATTATTGCTCCCGGTTGCAATTTTTGTTCTTGCGACCATTAATGGCAATTCAGCTTCAACAACTATAGCAACCCAGATATCGGCATTAATTGCCGGTCTTATTGCGTTTCAAAATGTAATTAAAAGCTGGACCGACGTGCGCAGTGGGGTAGGGATATTTCATGAGGCATCGGCAAAACTGAAAAAGATATTGTTTGCCTTTGAGCATGAGTGGAGCAACCGCATAAAACTGGCGCAGCAGCACAAGGAAAGCGGTTTTGAAGAGGATTTTCGTAATGTCATTAAACAGGTAATAGAACAGGCTATTGATATAGAAAATCAGGAACGGGCAATATACTTTGAAAAAACCATGCTGCCATCCGGAGCCAATGTGTCGACTTCGTTAATTGATGCGGGTAAATCAGCTATAGGTGTGCGCAAAGAATTTGATAAAAAATAATACTGGAATGGACAGTTTTATAGCTGGGGGATGTAAGAACAAAAAAGTGGATGATTACAGTGCAACATGCGGTTTATAAAAATAAGCGAGATAATAAAACCGAAGCGTCAAATGTGGCTGAAGATAATAAACATTCTTTAGTTAAGGATAAAATCCTTTTTAGTTGAAATAATTCGCCTGTCAAAAATATAACAATAGAAATATAAATATAAAGAATATATTTTATTGATATAACTCACAAAATTAGTAATGAAATCTGATTTGTCCGTCTTAATTATCTATAATTATGCTGATGGTGTATTACTACAGAATAATAAATTTCAGCATAATAATAACTAGATGCAAAATACTCAAAATACCTCAGCAAAGGTAAAGGAATTAAGCAGTATCAATGGAATCATTGCCCACGGGGTCGATGAGTTTCAGATATTGCAGCAAGAAATTTCCCTTATCCATGACATAGCGCATGCAGAAACGCTTGAAGAAGTATTAAATCTTATTCTTAATGCACTTAATAAAAAATACGGGTTTAATATGTCGGCTGGTCAGATAGTCGATGAGGAAAACCAAGTATTAAAATTTCTTACATTTTATACTACTGATGAAGTTGATGAAGAAATTAGAGAAAAGGTATCAGTCGATATTCCATTAGACCCTAATCTATCAGTTTCTGCTGCTGTTGCTTTAAACCAAAGGTGGGTTTATGCCAGTGCTGATAGAATTGACTCTTTAGATGATATACCGGAAATAGATCGTAATAGCCTAGAATTATTGGGTATTAAAGAAAACCTGATTCTGCCTGTTGTTGATGGAAATAAAACTATTGCTGTTATACACCTTGGCGCTATAAAAAAACGTCTTTATCTTACTAAAGAAAAATGTCATGAGATTTATCGTTTTATTGGTGGACTGGCTCCTAATATCGTAATTATCAAAAATAAATTTGAACAGGAACATATAAAGAAAGAACAGCAAGAAACTCTTAATATAATTCATCGGATTAGTCGAACTATAAATCTTGTTGAGATTTTGAATATTTTGGGTGAGGAAATTGCTAAACTAGAAAGTATTGATGGTTATTCAATTAATTTATTAGATGCAGAGAAAAAAATTCTAACTTGTAACAAGGTTTCCCTTCCTGGAAATTTTAAGGCTATAGAGCGAACCTTTCATCATTTTAATTATTCTCTTGGGCCAAAGGATGAAAATACCCCGGTAATTAGAGAGAAGCAGGTTGTATCTATCGATCCTGAAAATATTAGCCGCTTTTCCGAATCTGCAAGATCCAGATTTAAGGCCTGGCGTATGAAAAATATGGTTACAATTCCAATAACCAATATTGAAGATGTTAACGCAGAAGTTTTAGGGGCAATTACTGTTTTTAATAGCTCTGGAAAAATTTGCCGAAAATCGATTGATGTCCTTTGTAAAAAAATGGCGATGTTTTTTGATCCAATCGAAAATGCTCTTAAATATAGTAAATTAAAAGAAAAAGAGAAGATTGTTGAAACAGGGATTGATGAACGAGCAAAGTTTTTAAGTTTTGTTAATGAGGTTAATAATCTTAGTTCTGTTGACAAGATTTATGAAAAAATTTCAGAAGAGTTCTTAAGACGTTATCCATTTGATATGGTTGTAATCCTTATGGAAAAGGATGGATATCTACATGGTGTTTCGTCTTATACCAGAGAGGATAAATACAAACATAAAACACAGTTATGGAGCGCTATGCTCAAAGAACGCCCTTTTGAAGTTTCATATGAAGGTGGATCTTATTCAATGTGTTATCTTAACGATCAGAATCTGTATTTTCCTGATGTGCCGCAAATTCAGAATTTACCTATGAATAGAAATGACAAGGAGATGCTTGAAGGAATAGGTAGTTTTAAATCCATAATACACTTACCTATTAATAAAGATAACAAGCCTATTGGTGTTATTTCAATTAGTAGTTTTGAATCTTTTGTAAGTCTTTCCAGGGAAGACATAAACTATCTTGAACTGCTGTCTTCATTTATCGGTACATCCATTGTAAACGCAGGCTTGTATTCTACTATTGCGGAACAAAAAGGAGAGATTGAACAAACTTTGTCGGAGCTGAAATCAACACAGGATAAGTTAGTTGAAACAGAAAAAAAGAAAAATGAAGCTTTAGTTATTGCTATGCAGGCTGCAGAAGCTTCAGCTGAAGCAAAAGGTTCATTTTTAGCCAATATGAGCCATGAGATACGTACTCCTATGAATGCCATTATTGGTCTTACCGAATTAGCTCTTCAGCGTGAAATGACACCCAAAATGCGTGATTACCTGAGCAAGATAAATACATCGTCTCAAACCCTTTTAGGTATCATAAATGATATTCTTGATTTCTCGAAGATTGAGGCTGGTAAACTTTCTATTGAGGAGACGGAGTTTAATATTTATGAGGTTATTGATCATATTTCAGATATTTTCTCTACAAGAATCGTAGATAAAAATATCAGTATGATTATTAATCCAAGCCCTAAAATTCCAAGACATCTAATTGGAGATCCATTACGTTTAAGTCAGGTTTTAATTAATATTGTTAACAACGCTATCAAGTTTACTAATGAAGGTGAGATTCAGATTTCGATTGATATCAAATCATTCGAAAATGATACTGTTGTTTTAGAATTTCAGGTTGCAGATTCTGGTATAGGGATTCAGCCAGAGGTTCTTCCATTATTATTTACACCTTTTACTCAAGCGGATGGTTCAACTACAAGAAAGTTTGGAGGAACAGGGTTAGGTTTGAGTATATGTAAACATTTGGTTGAACTTATGAATGGTGAAATCAAAGTTGATAGTGTTTTAGGTAGTGGAAGTAAATTTACATTCACTGCTGAACTTAATGTATCAAATATTAGCTGTGTGGGGTTATATAATAGTCTTGATCTAATACCTGACGAAGTGACCAAGAAAAATATTCTCATAGCGGCAGATAACAGGCATGAATCAAATTATCTTTTTGAAACGCTAAAAAATCACGGAATAAGATCAGAAAGAGTTAGCGATTTTCCATCGCTTGTGCATGAAATATCTAAAGACAATAAATATGATTTACTAATGATTGACTCAAATCTTTTGGATCAATCTTTTTCGCAACGTCTTGCTGAACTAAGGTTGTCTTATTTAGGTAAAATAGTTCTTCTATCTCCGTTTGGTTATGATAATTCAATATCTAAAGAATCAATAAAAGAACTAAGCCATATAATTACCAAACCGATAAAGATATCTGATTTGATAAATAGTGTATGTAGAAGTCTTATTCAAGATCAGGAATATAAACCGATTTATAAATCCAGTCAGAATGATGAAAAGGCATATGATGAACTTGAAATTATAGAAAAGGTTAGGGGAATTAGAATTCTGCTAACGGATGACAATGTAATTAACCAACAGGTTGGTCGTGAGCTTTTGGAAAGAGTTGGTGCTGTAGTTGAAGTTGCCGGAGATGGGAAGCAAGCGATTGCCAAGATATTACAAAATCAATATGACATTGTATTTATGGATTTGCATATGCCGGAAATCGGAGGTATCGAGGCAACACAGATTTTGCGTTCGATGCCTTCTACTAAAGAAATTCCAATAATTGCCATGACTGCAAATGCAATGCAGGGAGATAGGGAAAATTGTATAAACGGCGGTATGGATGATTATATTTCTAAACCGGTTAAGAGTAAGGATCTATATGAATTGTTATTAAAATGGGACCCAAGAGAACACCCAGAACCGGCTCCATCATCGGTAGAAGTGGTTAATGATAATGATAATGATAATGATAATGATAATGATAATGATGAAACGGAGACTAAAATAACTAATGAACTAAGCGTAATTGATGTAGAAAAAACGTTAGAATTATTAGCCGATAATAAGACGCTATTGTTGGAGATTTGCAATTTATTTAAGAATGATTATGCGGATAGTATTGATAGACTTAAGGCGCATATAGAGGGCGGGGAATTTGGTTTGGCATATAGACTTTGCCATAGCCTTAAAGGGGTTGCCTCAACAATTAGCGCAGAAAAATTTTATAATGTTTGCTATACACTTGAAACTGCGTTAGAGGATGAAGATATAGAAAAGATTGAAAGTCTTTTTCCAGATATGGAACGTGAATTTGCCTTGTTTTTGAATGATATTAATATAATTGCCTCATAAAAAAAGCGGAGAACAATGTCTCCGCTTAAAAGTCTCGTTGTGTCCTAATTTAATTATTGTTTTTTAATTGTTACTGGCAGCTACTTACATTAGTCCATACTCCTGCAGAAGTTTCTTCAAGAGAAGTTGTGTCGCCAGACATACCTAAGTAATTATTTGATCCATTAGCATAAACCAAAACGTTATACTTAAGTGTAGCGCGATCTGCACTAACGTGTTCAGAGTTAAGTGCGGTTACACATACAGGTTCATCACTGCCTGTTACGGTTACTCGTACAGTTTGGGTGTCTGTATAACCGTCTGTGTCGGTAACGCTAAGGCTTATATCATAAACTCCAGTTTCACAAAGGTTAACTTCACCAGATCTTTGTACAGATAAGTTAACTCCGTCATTCATATCCACAGGCATTGATAACAGGTTAAAATATTGGCAGTTTCCGTTTTCGTCGTATTCCTGTAATTCTTCTGTGTATTCAATTAAGTCTTCGCTTGAAAATGTATTGTAATCATATTCTTTAGTAGACATTATGAATGGTTTATTTGGATCAAGTACAGCTACTTGGCGATATGCTGTAGTAGTATTGCCATTCGAATCTGTAACTGAATATTTCATTGCAGTGAAGCCATTAATGCTTGTATCTAAGGTTGGAACAGAAACCTTAGAGGTAAGATCGCCTTCAATCATATCCCATGCAAAATATCCAGGCTCGCTCCAAGTGGCTCCCTTTGCGATCATTGGGAAGGCATCTCCATTAGCTTTGTCGTCAATAGGTACTAGGTAAATGTGTGGAGCACCGTCAGTTTCGCGAACATTAATAAAGCGAGTAATCTTTACAGCATTGTTACCAGCAGAGTCAGTTACTTCATATGTTAGTGGATAGTTTCCAATAGTGTTTGTATCAACGTATCCAGAAATTGTAATGTTAGCTGAAATATCTCCATCTTCACGGTCAGTAGCAGTTGCACCAGCTTCAACATATGCAGTCCCAACTAAAATGTAATCATTAACCTCTCCGTTTAGCTCTATTAGTGGTGGAAGATCTGATCCTCCAGCGCATGTATTTTGAGTAGAGTAAATGTCAGTAGCGTTCTCATAAAGAGTTAAGGTAGTTGTTGCTAAAGATCCAAGCTCTTCGTTAGAACCTAGTGCGTAGTATGTAGTAGTTGTTGTGCCGCCCCAGCAGAATGTGCCCCAACAAGTTTGACCTGTTGTTTCTGTTTCTTTGTAAACGCGGCCTGCTGTTTCGTGTGCACTAAGTGTTGCCGAGTAGCTATCGCATTCCTGAACATCATCAGAAATAGATTCAAGGGCTGCGGTAAGGTTTAGCCTTTTACCGCTGATAGTAATATCTTCCAGAGAAGAGACAGAATCTCCTGATTGCATAAGTATTGCTCTTACTTCATATGGTTCAAGCTCTGGATGTTGAGCAAGAAGAAGAGCTGCCGCGCCAGTTACATGTGGAGCTGCCATTGAAGTGCCGCTTAGTAACCCATATTTATTGCCCGGCATTGTGCTGTAGATTCCAACGCCAGGAGCACCCATGTCAACGTCCGCAAAACCATAGTTACTAAAAGGAGCTAACTGGTCATCGGCATCTGTTGCAGCAACAGATATGATATTACTTAGATTAATACCAGCAGGGTATGAGGTAGATAATTCTCCATCTACATATGAAACGTCATCAAGATTAGCTCTTGAGTTACCTGCTGAAGTAACTGCAACCATTCCTGCTTCATTTGCTGCTTGAAAAGCGTCGATAATAGGGAAGTAAACAGCTTTGCCATATAGTTCCTCGTTTTTCATGAATGAGCCGTAACTGTTATTAGATACTTTAGCTCCCATGTTAGCAGCATAGATGATGCCAGCAGCGATATCTGAAATGTAACCAGCGCCATTATCATCAAGAACTTTTACTGCCATTAAGCGTGCGTTCCAGCTAACACCTGTGATACCAATTCCATTGTTGCCTTCTGCCGCGATCGTACCTGCGCAGTGAGTACCATGGTAGAAATCATCCATAGGGTCGCCGTTATCAGATACAAAGTTATAACCATAAACGTCGTCAATATAACCGTTACCATCATCATCAAGACCATTGCCAGCAATTTCACCTGGGTTAACCCACATGTTACTAGTAAGATCTTCATGATAATAATCAATTCCGGAATCTATCACAGCAACAATAATATCGCTGGAGTCAGTTGTAATGTCCCAAGCATTTATGGCACTGATATCTGCACCAGGCGTTCCAGCTTCAAAAAACTTATTGTAGGTTTGATTTTCTTCATCAAATACCCATTTTTGAGTTTCTTGTCCGATATTATTAAGACCCCATAGTTGCTCATCTAGATCGTTTGAGCTTAGATTAGCCGTTACCTGAAAATCAGGAGTAACTGATTCAATGTTTGGGTTATTTATTAGTTGATTAAAAGCGTTTTGTAGATTTTGACCTTTTGTAAAATCAACTACATGCCAATTTGTAAGATTAGTTGCATCTATATTAAGGTTAGAAAATCCTTTAAATAGTTTAGATACATTTTCTATCTTAAATGTTGCAAGAGTAGAGCTAATTAAATCTTGTGAAGTGTTTTCTTTATATTTTACTAGAAAACGATTGGAGTGAATTTGGCCTGATTGCGATAGTTCAGCAAAACTATATGTGTCAGTTGGTATGGATGAATTAAAGTCAAAAGAGAAAACAGACGTTGAAGTAGCTGAAATTGCAAAAGCTAGAGCTGGTGCAATTATGGATGAGCGTTTCAGAAGGTTTTTAATATCCATGCTTTTTTCCAAAAAGTTAAATTAATTGATATAGGTAATCTAGTCGTTTTGTGATCTGGTTCACATAATAATAAAATTGTGCGGTGCGCAATAGTGAAGGAAGTCATGGGTGTCATTCATGACTTTTGGCAGGGGTGTTAATAAGTTTGTACAGAAGGTGATGGTTGTTTAATAGGTTGATTTTACGTAAATATTATTATTATCTGTTATATTATATTTTTATAATTAACTTATGCTAAACTTTAAGTACCTTATAATCTATTTATTTTTTTATTAAAGGATATCTGATGCAGATATGGGTTGATGTTGATAATTGCCCTGTTGAAATTAAAAATATTCTTACTGCTGCTTCTAAGCGAACAGGAGTTAGTCTTACAGTTATTTCTAGGTATAACCAATTTTTAAATTGTGAAGGTAATATAAATAGTATCGAATTACCTTGTGAAGGTATTAAATTGGCTGAAAAAGAAATGGCTGAAAAATCAAAAGTAGGGGATTTAGTTATTACTGATGATGTTTCTCTTGCTTCTGAGGTATTGGGGAAAGGGGCTAAAGCGCTGGGGTATAAAGGGGAAAAATACACCATTGCAGAAATAGAACAGAAGAAAAAGATGAATGAATATATGGATATGATGCTTGCGGCAGGTGTTGAAATAGGACGTCAACCACCAATTTCAACTGGAGATAAACAAAATTTCATTCAAAGTTTAGAAAGCTTCTTGATTAGCTATTAATTTCTATTCAACTTTAGTATTTCAATAAGAAACAATTATTGCTTTATCGATAACATATACTTATCATCTTTTAATATGTTATGAAGTTAATTTATCAATTTGACGCCTATGGATCACACTAGTCTAAAAGTTTTTATTGCTGTAGCAGATACTAAGTCGTTTTCACGTGCTGCAGAACAAATGTTTATCACTCAGCCAGCCGTAAGTAAGCGCATTAAGGCGCTTGAGGATTTTCTTAATACAAAACTTATTGATAGATCTGGGCATACTGCGTTACTAACTGCTCAGGGACAAGAGCTTTATAAGCGTGCAAAAGTAATTTTAGGGCAGATTGAAGATGCTAAAAAGGCTGTTGATAATCTGAATGAAAATATTGCAGGTACTTTGTCAATGGGTACTAGCCATCATATTGGTTTGCACAGACTTCCTAAGTTGCTCCAGTTATATATTAGTTCTTATCCTAATGTACGTCCGCAAATAAGTTTTATTGGTTCGGAAGAGGTATATTCATCTGTTCAACAGGGGAATTTAGATTTAGGTATTGTTACTCTTCCTCCATATGAAAACCCAATGATTGAACAAATCCAGCTTTGGGATGACCCTTTGGGCTTTGTTATTGGAAAAAATCATCCTTTGCTTAAGAAAAAAAATGTATCTTTGTTAGATCTGGTTGATGTTACTGCAATTCTTCCTGCAAAAAATACTTTTACCAGGTCATTGGTTGAAGAGATATTTGTTAAGCAAGGGCTTAGTGTCGATATTAATATTGAAACAAATTATCTGGAAACCATAAAAAAAATGGTATCAATCGGGTTGGGGTGGAGTGTATTACCAAAAACAATGATTGATGATGAGGTGTGTGCTATATCAATCAATTGTCCAATAAGTCGTAAGCTAGGGGTGGTATATAATAAAAATCGAACTTTATCTAATGCTGCTAAAATGATGTTGGATTTATTACAAAAAGAGCAGTAAAAAAATGTGTGTGTCAGATTAGTTATTTAAAAAGCCCATGAAATGGGCTTTTTAAATGATAAACAATTATGGTTTAAACTGTCTCACGGTTTGCCATTCACCTTCGCGTTCAACAAAGTCTACTTTGCTCCGATCTTTTTTTCTGCCAACAACAGGGGCAGTCATATCAATTTCAACATCACAGCTATATACGCCATCAGGTTTTTCTTCGCACCCATAGCTTTTGACTTCATGGATCTCAAATTTCATATTTTGCCCAAGTGCCTTAGGAATAAGGTTATTAAAATTTTCAAGATTTTTTGACATAACCGATTCAATATCAGATGAAGACGGGCCTTTAGAGCAGGCACTAAAAATAATGACAGATGTTAATAAAAAAACAATTTTTATTAGTTTCATGAAAAAATTCCCTGTAGGTAAAAAAGAGATTCTATAATAAATTGCGTATTAAGAAAAACCTTAACTTAAAAGTTAGATCTGTATTACTTGTGTGATCTTACATCTTCTTCTTTCTTAAGGTAATGTACTTTGTCATTTAAGAATTTGTCTTTTTTAAGGATCTCTTGGAATTTTTGATCCTTCATAACGTCATTACCTTCTTCATCGGTCACTCTGATGTCATAAGTAATTCGCAAACAACCCCAATGTTTACCATTTATATAAATTGGTGCAGAAACATCTTTTAGAACTGCATATTGGCCACCAAGGTATGGGATTCTATAGGTTTGTAGCACGAATTTATTTCTATTTCTGGCAGCGTTAAGACCAGTTGTATCATTGTAAATTCTCATACTGCGACAATTAAGGTTATTCCATGTAGGATCATCTGGTTTTTGTGGATTATGTCTGGCATTAATATGTCTTGGTATGTATGCGTTAATATCTGTAGCCGTACAGGTTGCTATTCTTTTTTCATTATCATTTATTACAGATTCCTGAATATCAGGAAGGTGATTGTCGCAGAATTTAGTAAACTTTGTTGTATATTGAACTGGGTTAGTATTTGGAATTTCAACGTAATTAAAGTCGAACAGGTCTGTTTCAGTAATTTCTCCTGTTTTTATACCTTTTTCAAACACAGCAGAAGTTTCTACAGCTAAATCTTGGCATTTTTTAATTATTGGTGAATCAATTGTTTCAACGCCTTCGACAAGGGTATATCTAACGATGTCTTCAACATTAGATCTTAGAGCATTGATTCTATCTTTGGTTTTACCAAACGTTATATTGGCTTCTTCAACATCTGTCGTTAGGTTATTAAGGCCTTCAACCGTTATATTGCAGTGATGATCAATGTCATTAGCAGCGGTTACAATATTAGATGAATTGGTGTCAATTGCATTAATATCGCTTTCGAGTACGGTAATAGCACTTCCAATTAGTTCGGCATCTTGTTTAACAGATTCTGCTTTTAGGCTATTCTTCTGGCTCATATCTACCAAAGATTCAATTTGGTTAGCTAGGGCATTAATAGTGTGGGATATTTCAGTTGTTGCTTCACTGGCTTTTTTGGAAAGGGATTTAACCTCTTCAGCAACTACCGCAAATCCGCGTCCCGATTCACCTGCTCTTGATGCTTCAATTGTAGCGTTAAGTGCTAATAGATTGGTTTGTTTTGCAATAGAGGCAATAGTAGATGTGATTTTTTTAACCTGACGCAGGGCAGAACTTAATTTTTCCAGTTCACTACTGCTTTCAGTAACTGACTCAGAAAGTTCTTTAATATTATCAATAGAATTATTAATATTTGCTTTAGAATCTGAGATATTATCTATTGCTCTTATTATAACCTCTTTAGTCATGTTTACAGAATCGTTAACAGTATTATTACTGTCTAGCATGGAAGCTGCATTTCCTTGCAGATCCTTAAACATCTGAGATTCTCTATCAACTTTTTGGCTAAGAAGGTCAACTCGACCAGCAATACCAACTATTTCTAACGTTAGGTCTCCTACCTCTTCAGCGGTTTTTTGCAAAGACGTTTGTAATTCATCAACATCAAATTTTGGTTTGTTATCAATCTTTTTATTTTTTTTGAAAATATTCCAGAACATATACTAGCTCTTTACTTCCATGGGCTAATTAGAAAATTACAGTGATACTATTTTATAAAACAATATTAGCACACGAATAGATTATACGGTTAAATGGATTTAAGTTTGAATTAGTTAAAATAGTAAAACGAGAACCAGTCGATGTTATTGTATGTTTTAGCTAACTTAACATAATGCCAAAACATAGTTTGGTGGAAGAATTTTGCAATATTTTCAGTCTATGGATTAGTTGAGAGTTCAACTAATTTGGCTGAATTATTCATAAGGATATTGGAGTTCTCTTTTGCTAATAATAGAGATTCTAAGGATTTTTCTGATTCACACTGAATCGAATTAAGTTTTTCAATGGTTGTATTGCATTGATCTGCAACATTATCAGTGTTTCTGGAAATAGATCTGGATGCATTGGATACGGTGCTAATTGTTGAATTTAAAGTTTTGTAGATATCATCAACTGATTTGCGACACGTTTTAAGTTCTTTCTTTTTGCCTGCTCCTTCGGTACTTTCTGTAATTAAGTGCTGTATTTGGTCGTTTAGAACTTTTAATATGGCGTCAATTTCTCGCGTGGCACTTGTTGTTTCATTGGATAAACTTTTTACTTCTTCAGCCACATTGGCAAAACCAATTCCGGATTCTCCGGCTCTAGCTGCCTCTATTGTGGCATTAAGGGCTAGCAGATTGGTTTGCTTGGCAATAATATGGATTCCTGCGGCAACTTTACTGATTCTTTTTATAGTAGTTGCCAGAGAGAGTAGGTCTTCTTGTATTTCAGACGATGTATCAATAAGCATCTCTATCGAATCAAGAGCTTCGTTTATATTGCCTTTAGTATCCATTATTTGTGATAAAGAAGCATCAGAGATAGCAGAAGAACCTTCAGTATATTGTTTTATTTCATTAATGGATTCTATAGTTCGGTTTGAATCTTCGCTTATCTTGTTTAATAGGATTTTTTCCTCTTCTGTTTTTTGAATGGCTGAAACCATGTTTGATTCTATGCCAGCTATCTGCTTGGCCAGAGTATTACTTTGGGCAGAAGTGTTATTTATAATTTTTTTGTACAGAGTAATATCTTTATTGTTATTTTTAGTTGTTGAAGTTGTGTCTGCGTTTTTATTATTTCGTGAGAAAAGCATTTATTCTATCCCTTTGATTTAACTTTTATATGCTAGATCGAATTTTTTAGAACTAGCTTTTCTAATTTAAGTTGTAAAGTTTATTCTACTGGCACCCCAATGGCGACCGTTAACAAAAATAGGTGCTGTAGCTTCTTTAACGATTTTAAATTCTCCGCCACCTTGGTCTCTGCGATAAATTTGTAGCAAGAATTTTGATTTATTTCTTGCTGATTTTAGGCCGACAGGATCGTCATATATCTTTCTATTTCGAGAATGTTGTGCATTCCATTCAGGATCGTCAGTAGGGTGCTGAGAAACGGCTTGCATATGGGTTCCAATATAACCATTTATATCACAGCAACAAGCTGCAACGATATTTGGTAATTGTTTGGCTGTAGCTTCCTGAAATTCCGTAAAATAGGTATCGGTTAATTCTACGAATGGAGAAGTAAATTGTTCAGGGTTAGTTCCTGGTATTATTTCATAACTAAAATCGAATAATTCGTTTTCTGTAATTTCTCCTCGCTTGATACAAAGTTCCAGAGTGTTTTTAGCATTAAGTGCTAATTCAAGAGCAAGTTGAATATATGGGGTGTCGATGGTTTCAATGCCATCTATAGCTGTTAAGCCGACAAGCTCTTGAGTATTATTTAAAAGTTTATCTATCTCAGGCTTTATTGTTTCAATTTCATTATTAGTATCTATGGAATTTTGGACGAGTTTGTTGATTTGGTCGGCTGTATCAGATGTATTAATATCTATTGATTCAACAGAGTTTGATATGTGTTTGGAAACACTTTCAATCGAACCTACCATATTTTGAACTTCAGTTGACATTGCGGATATTTCAGATGTTTTTGAACCAAAATTTTCAGATTGTTCAGCGCACATTTGCCCTTTAGTTGTTAATCTTTTGGTAATAATATCAAGATCGCTTAATGTCTTATCGATAGTTGCGGCAGCGTCTGATGCTTGTTTGGAAAGGGTTTTTACTTCGTCGGCAACAACAGCAAATCCTTTTCCTCGTTCTCCTGCTCTAACGGCTTCAATCGTAGCATTTAATGCCAGTAGGTTGGTTTGTTTTGCAATAGTCCCGATCTTTTTTGCAATTGATCCAACTTTTTCTATTGAATCATTAAAGGTTGTAATTTGGTTTCCTAAATCACCTACAGAGGTTGTTAGTGAAGAAAGAGAGGTTATTGATTCTTTGATAATATTATCGGCTACAGAGATTCTTGTAGATGTTCCAGTCATTGAATTATTTATATCTTTTGCTGCTTTGCCAATTTCTGAATTAGTTGAAAGAAGTTTTGTAGATATATTTTCGAATTCACGTAGGCTCATACCTTTTTCGGAAATTTGGGCGGTGGTTGTTTCTAAATTGCCGGTTAATTCGACTAATTCAACACCAAGTTTGCCGGAAGCAACGGCAATCTTATTTATGGTGGATAGTAAATCGTCTGATTCGCTCATGAAAATTAATACCGTCCTATCCTTTAGTTGGTTGTGTTGTTGAAAACTTATACAGATTTTTATTAGTCGTGAGTTACTTTAAGATCATAGGTAAGTCTTAGAGCTCCCCAATGTTTACCTTGAACATAAAGTGGTACTGAGCAATCCTTAACCAGGGCATATTCCCCATTTCCAAGTGGTGCACGATAAGTTTGTAATAGGAAAGGTTTGGTATTTCTTGCTGCCGCAATACCAACCGGATCATTAAACATCATTTTGTAACGGCTATTGGTTTTGTTCCACTCTGGATCATCTGGACGTTGTGGATGTGATCTAAAGTTCATATGTCTTGGCATATAACCGTTAATATCAACGGTAACGCATGCAGTAACCCTTTCATTTTCAAGAGCTGGTTCTTGAATCTCTGGTAAATGTTTATCACAGAAATCTGCATAGCGTGTTGTAAATTGCTCTGGATTGGTTCTTGGTATTGGCTCGTAGTTATGATCGAAGAGATCTTGTTCGCTTAGTATGCCGTTGGATAATGCTTTTTCGAACAGGTCTTCAATTTCTTTAGCCTTATCTTTTACCATTTGAATCATTGGGGTATCGATGGTGACAACACCAGGAACAACCGTATAACGGATTAATTCTTCCGTCCATGATCTTAGAGTAGAGGCTCGATCACGAGCTTTATCAACTGTTTGAGTGGCTTCTTGTACGTCATCAGTAAGATCATTTAGACCTTCAACAGTTTTTTCACATTGGGTATCAATTTCATGAACTGCACCAACAATCATTGTTGACTCATCATCGATCAATGCAACGGTTGAACCTATTTCTTGTATGATTTGTTGGATTTGAGTTGTACCGTTACGTACATCTTCTGCAGTGGTTTTATTTTCATCACCTTGTTCAATCAGGGTTTCAATAGTTTTTCCCAAAGTAGAAAGGGTAGAGCTGATTTGTATCGTAGAGTCAGCGGTTTTCTTAGCAAGGTTTTTTACTTCTTCTGCTACAACGGCAAAGCCACGACCAGCTTCTCCTGCTCTTGAGGCTTCAATAGTTGCATTTAGGGCAAGCAGATTAGTTTGTTTGGCAATAGAACTAATAGTTACTGCAATTTTTCTAACTTCTTTTAATGCGTCATTAAGTTCAGATAGTTGGTCAGAACTTTTGGTTACCGATTCAGTAAGTGTAACAATGTCTGCCAAAGAAGATTCAATAGTGGTTTTGGAGTTTTCGATATTCTCATTTGCAGATGCAGTGAGATTTTTAGCCTTTTGTACTGATGAATCTACGCGTTTGTTAGTGTCCATCAATATATTGGATATTTCCAGCAACTTACCAAACATCTCTTCTTCGTGTTTGATTTTGTCGCTAAGAATTTCGATACGTCCTGCAATATCGACAACTTCTGTCCCAAGGCTTCCTACGCTTCCCGCTGTTTTCTGTAATGCTGCCATTACAACATCAGGATCGTAATCATAGGTCCCTTTTTTTTCTTTGCCGCTTGAGGAAAGAATTCCGCCTGTTAATTTAGATATGACTGAATTTCCCATGAGTCTCCTGTAATCGCTGAATTTTTGAATATTAGCTAATAAAACAGTTGTAATATCCACTTATAAATCAGCATAACTCCTTTTTAAAAACACTCATCATAATTATAGAACCAATATCTCAGTTCGCTTAAAAATGTCGAAATTTTTTTTATGTTTGGTAATAAAATTGTGACATAGTCGTTATGGGTGGCTATGCGCGCAGCCATAATTAAATGGCAAAGGTGCAAATTTCTGGAAATGTGATTGTTTCGATGTATAGGAACAGCGAAATTATTTAATGTCTGCTATCCTTATCATTGAGTGCATGAATCAAGGAAGCACTTTATAAAAATGTGTAAATAAATTAAGTCTACTTGGGATTTTTTAATGGGCAATGCTGCTTTAGGTGAAAGCCAGAAACTACAACTTTTACGGAAAAAGTTTCGGGATGAATTGCCTGCTAAGATAGCAGATATTGAATTTTGCTGGTTGAATGTTCGTAAGAATGGATCCAGGGAATCAATCCATGCTATGCATAGACTTGTACACGATTTGGCCGCTTCTGGAGTGGCATTAAAATTTCACCATGTTAGCGAATTAGCACGTATTATGGACGTAGCTTTGCTTCCCGTTGTTGAAGGCGGGGAGTCAATAGGTGAAGAGCTTGATGAGGTTTTTGCTGACTATCTAGGTGCGTTAAAAGAGATTGAGCTTGATGAAGACGATCTTGAAACAGTTCCAACAGAAAATAAAGTTAGTGATTTTGATATAACCGCATTGCGTTGTAGTGAATACAAAGTTTTTTTATTGGAAAGTGACCGTGCTTTATATGAAGGGGTGAAAAAACAACTTTCCCATTTTGGATATAATATTTCTTTATTTGACTCATACATGCATTTATTTGATGAGTTAAGTACCGATAACATTCCTGATGTGATTATCATGTCTGTAAATGTCCCTGGAATGTCTATTTCTGCAGCTGAAGCAGCAGATCAGATTCGCAAAATCGCTCATGAAGATTTACCAATAGTATTCTTATCTGATGATGACGATATCGGTCACCGACTTACCGCCGCAAGATCTGGAGCTGATGCCTATTTTGTTAAACCACTAAATGTGCATGAAGTTATAGACCAACTGGATAAACTAACTGGTGAAGAGAAGGTAGATCCGCTACATATCGTAATTGTTGAAGATAGCGCAACGCAATCGCTTTATTATTCGTCAATTCTTGAACGAGCAGGAATGGAAACCAGTGTGATAAATGACCCACTGGATATTCTTAATGTAATGGAAGAAGTATCGGCAGACATGATCCTTATGGATATGTATATGCCGAAATGCAGTGGCATGGAATTAGCTAAGGTTATTCGCCAATTTCCTGCTTACGCAAGTATTCCAATCGTATTCCTTTCTGCTGAAACTGAAATAGAAAGACAGTTAGACGCAATGAGCCTGGGTGGTGATGATTTTCTAACCAAGCCAATTAATCCACCTCACTTGATTCGTTCTGTAGCTATCAGAGCGGAAAGGGCAAGAATACTAAGAACCTTTATGGTTACTGATAATCTTACAGGGTTACTGAATCATACCAGGATTAAAGATCAGTTAACTCACGAAGTAGCTCGTGCCAGTCGCAAAAATGGTGCTTTGACGTTTGCAATGATAGATATTGACCACTTTAAGTCTGTGAATGATACCCATGGGCATCATGTAGGGGATAGGGTAATTAAGAGTGTTGCGCGAGTATTACAACAGCGGTTAAGAAAGTCGGATTATATTGGAAGATATGGTGGTGAAGAATTTGCCGTAGTGTTGCCAGATGCTGATATAGATTTTGCCTATCAGGTCTTGAATGAAATCCGGGAAAGTTTTATGGCTATCAGACAGCATTCACCAAAAGGTGAATTCACTGTTTCATTTAGTGCCGGTATTGCCTCATATCCAAATTGCAATGATGCTACTCAACTTGCGCTTGAAGCAGATAAGGCATTATATAAAGCTAAAGAGCGTGGCAGAAATTGTATTGTAAAAGCGGGCGAGTAGGTTTTGTAAGATCCCTGAGCGTAGCCGAAGGGTTCAAACTTTAATTATTTCTTTGTCCCTTTGGCTTTGGTTTATCCTGAGCGGAGTCGAAGGGTTCCGGGATCTTAAATAATAGAACCGTATTCTAAGCCGCCCCTTCCTCAATCATCTCTTTAGCATGATTAAGAGTATTCTCAGTAATATTAATCCCACCAAGCATTCTGGCTATCTCGTTAATTCTATTATCTCTTTCGATAGGGTTAATGCTGGTTTTGGTTGTTTTGTCATCTGAACTCTTTTCAACCTTTAAATGGTTGTGTGCACATGACGCAACTTGTGGAAGGTGAGTGACACAAAAAACCTGTCTACCATTAGCAAGTTGTCTTAATTTATTACCAACTACCTGAGCAATACCTCCGCCAATTCCGGTATCTACTTCGTCGAAAATCATGGTTGGGATTTTGATGCTATTGGCGGCAGCAACCTGAAGAGCCAAACTTATTCTGGATAATTCACCGCCAGATGCGATTTTGGCAAGTGGTTTTAAAGGTTGTCCTTTATTGGCAGAAACCAGATATTCAATGGTATCGCTGCCAAAGCGTTGTGGTTCTCCTGTTTGATCAGAAGTTACGCCAATATCAAAGATGCCTCCGGACATACCTAACTCATCCATAGAGGTAGATATTTTTTTGCTGAGTTCTTTGGCCTTGTTGGCTCTGGTTTTAGAAAGTTCCTGTGCCTTTTCCTGATACTGTTCTTTGATATCTTTGAGTTGGCGTTCAAGGTTCTCAGTTATTTGCTCAGCATTTTCAAGAGAATCCAGTTCTTTTTGAATCGACTCATACTTAGCAAGTAATTCAGAAGGGTCACAATGATGTTTACGCGATATATCTAAGATAGCAGCGATTCTATCCTCAACAAAAGTAAGTCGGGCAGGATCAAGGTCGATATTATCAATGTAAGAGCTAAGTTCGCTAAAACCTTCGTCAATCTGGATTTGAGCCGAGCTTAATAGTTCGGTAATCGCATCTAGTGTTTTATCTTCTATTCCTAGAGAGCTAATTAATGAGAGTGCTTGGTTAAGCATCCCATTAACATTAAACTGCTCATTTTCGCAAAGAATCTGCGCTACTTGTTGCCCAACCGAAGAAATGTTTCCGGCATTGGCAAGTATCTTGTGTTCTTCTGATAGGTTTTCATATTCGCCATCAGTGGTGGCCAAAGAATTAAATTCATTAATCTGAAAACGGAGGAACTCAGAACGTTCGAGTGCTGACTCGTTATTTTGCAGTAATGTGTCGAGTTCGGTTTTAGTGGAAGTATATTGTGAATACAGCTCCTGAACCTCTGTTAATAGCTTTTGATTTTGGGAATACTCATCAAGTATTTCCCTTTGGGTGTTTTTCTTGGTCAAAGACTGGTGTTCATGTTGTCCATGAATATTTACCAACATCTCTCCAAGCTGTTTTAAAGATTGCAGTGGAGCAGGGGAGCCGTTGATGTAACTTTTAGAGCGTCCTTCGCTACTAATGATTCTTCTAACTGAACATTCATTCTCATCAATTAAAAGGTCATTTTCTTCCAACCACTTTTTTGCGGGTTCGATTGCAGATATGTCAAAGCTACAGACTACTTCTGCCTTATCGGTTTCATGTCTAACCGTATCTGTATCTGCTCTATCGCCCAAAATAAGACCAATTGCATCCAATAAAATCGATTTGCCTGCGCCGGTTTCACCAGTAAATGCAGTCATTCCCTGGGTAAAATCAAGTTCAAGCTGTTCTACAATCGCGAAGTTGCGGATAAAAATTTGGGTAATCATTACAATCCCTGAAACGAATATTTATTAGCTAAGCGAAGGGTCGCCCCAGCGTAATTTGGCGCGCAAAATCTCAAAAAAGTCATGATGGCATGGATGTAGTAGATGCAATTTTTTCTCTGCTTTGGTTATCACTATTTTAATACCTTCGTCTAATAATAAATCCTGCTGGCCATCACAGCTGATACGGCTATGACTTATGCAGTCATCTTTTAGAGTAATTTCAATTGTACTATTTGAACCAATCATAAAAGGACGATTAGATAAAGTATGCGGACAAATAGGTACTAGCAGAAAAGACTCCATCTCTGGGTGGATAATTGGTCCGCCACTTGAAAGAGCATATGCAGTAGAACCGGTTGGAGTAGAAATGATTAGGCCATCAGAGCGGTGGCTGTTAAGGAGTTTGCCGTCAATGTGGATATCAAACTCAATCATCCTTGGAGTGTTCCATTTATATAAAACTGCATCATTTAATGCACGGGAAGAGGATATAACCTCATCACCTTTCATTACTTTAATATCAAGCAACATACGAGTATCAGATATATAATTTCCGGAAAGAATCTCGTCGATTTCGTACATGTCTTCTGGGGAAACATCCACCAGAAAACCAAGGCGGCCACGGTTAACGCCGATTATAGGCTTTTCCAAATCAAGAAGAGATCTGGCAACACCAAGAAGAGTTCCATCACCACCAACGACAATAATCAAATCACATTGTCCACCAATCTCTTCCAATTTATATGCCTTACCGTTGCATGATCTGCAAAGATTAAGATCACAATGAACCATTACCTCAATAGATTGGCTGCATAAAAATTCAGCAATTCTATCTACCGTTTTAGCTGCACGGGTAGACGTTGGTTTGCCGACTATTCCTATTTTGTTAAATCTATGCGCCATAATTATTTGCTGCTCTTAAAATAGTGATGTATAAAAATTATAATCGATAATACCTGCATAATAATCAGCCCAGCAATATTTTTTTGAATATGTAAATTTTTAAGTTCCCTGAGCGTGGTCGAAGGGCCAAGAAAATTTAATAAAAACAAGGAGACTTTGGACTTGGTTCATCCTTATCGAAGTCTAAGGGCTCAGTCAACTTGTTTAATATTTTAAAAAATCCTGGTTAAACCCTTGAAAATCAAAATACCAGCCCCCAATTAAGTTTCAACGATTAAATTAACTTATTTTCATAAGAATAAAGTAGTAAAGAGCGGAGACACAAATGTCAAAAAAAGAGAATGATCTTACTGAAGCCAATGAAGAAGTAACCGAGCAAGATCAGACTGAAACTGCCCAGCCGGAAGAACAAGCTGAAACCAGTGAAGTAGATCAGCTGAAAAAACAGATTGAAGAACTCACAGCAAAGGCTGATGAAAACTGGAATTTATATCTGCGTTCTCAGGCAGAGGTGGAAAATGTGCGCAAAAGAGGCCAGAAAGACGTAGAGTCAGCGCATAAATATGCAGTAGATAAGTTTGTTGCTGAACTTATTCCAATTAAAGAAAGTATGGATCTTGGATACGCAGCGTCACATGAAGAAAGTGTTGATATTGCCAAGATCAAAGAAGGGACCGAACTGACTTTAAAGATGTTCGATCAAATGTTTGGCAAGTTTAAGATTGTTGAGCTGAACCCTAAAGGAGAGAAGTTTAATCCTTCTTTTCATGAAGCTATAAGCATGTTGCCTTCACCGGAATTTGATGCCAATACGGTTATGGATGTGGTTCAAAAAGGTTATCTGCTTAACGAACGTGTGATTAAGCCAGCGCTGGTTGTTGTTTCGAATGGGCCAGGGCCTAATGCAGGTGAGCAGCCAAGTATCGACGAGACAGCATAAAAAAGCTATTGCGCTTGCTTACTCATTGTTAAAAATCAGTGAAAAATGCTCATTTATTTACATATAAACTCCGCTTTTTAACAGATTTTTGCCTCGATTAAGCTGCGCTCATAACGCTTTTTAAAACTAAATCGTCATTCCCGCGAAGGCGGGAATCCAGCAAAAAGAAGGAAACTCTTTTTGCCGCGCAAAGCGCGAATGCAGGTTTTAATTAATTGAAAAAATTTACGGATTTATTTTTCCCTTAAGGGTTGAAAACAAAAAGTAAGTCCCCATTAAGTTAGTAACAAAGAATTTAACAGAATTTTGAAAAGGTTTGGAGATAAGAAATGGGTAAAATTATCGGAATCGACTTAGGAACCACTAACTCTTGTGTGGCCGTTATGGACGGGAAAAACAACAAGGTTATTGAAAATAGTGAAGGTGATCGCACTACACCATCAATCGTAGCTTTCTCAGAAGATGGAGAGGTTCTTGTTGGTCAGCCTGCAAAACGTCAGGCAGTTACAAACCCGCAAAATACTCTATTTGCAGTAAAAAGGCTTATTGGTCGTAGCTTTGATGAAAAAGTTGTGCAAAAAGATATTGGTCTTGTTCCGTACAAGATCATCAAAGCAGATAATGGTGATGCCTGGGTAGAAGCGCACGGTAAGAAAATGGCTCCTCCAGAAGTATCTGCTCGCGTACTGCAAAAAATGAAAAAGACTGCAGAAGAGTATCTTGGTGAAGAAGTTACAGAAGCAGTAATTACCGTTCCTGCATACTTTAATGACTCACAGCGTCAGGCAACTAAAGACGCAGGTAAGATTGCAGGTCTTGATGTTAAAAGAATTATCAACGAGCCAACCGCAGCAGCACTTGCATACGGTATGGATAAAGAAAAAGGTGACAAGGTTGTAGCTGTATTCGACCTTGGTGGTGGTACATTTGACGTATCAATCATTGAGATCGCAGAGATCGACGGTGAGCATCAGTTTGAAGTACTAGCAACTAATGGTGATACATTCCTGGGTGGTGAGGATTTCGATAAAGCTGTAATCGACTATCTTGTAGCAGAATTCAAAAAGTCACAAGGCATGGATCTAACTAGCGATCCACTAGCTCTACAAAGGCTAAAAGAAGCGGCAGAAAAGGCAAAAATCGAACTGTCTTCAACACAGCAAACAGATATTAACCTGCCTTACATTACAGCTGATGCTTCAGGTCCAAAACATCTTAACTTGAAACTTACTCGTGCAAAGCTTGAGTCTCTTGTTGGTGATTTGATCGAAAGAACAATGGAGCCATGCAAAATTGCTCTTAAAGATGCAGGCCTAAGCACAAGTGAAATCAACGATGTAATCTTGGTTGGTGGTCAAACACGTATGCCTAAGGTTCAGGAGATGGTTAAAGACTTCTTCGGTAAAGAACCTCGTAAAGACGTGAACCCAGACGAAGCAGTTGCTATCGGTGCATCTATCCAAGGTGGTGTACTAGGTGGTGATGTTAAAGACGTGCTACTACTAGACGTAACACCTCTATCACTTGGTATCGAAACTCAGGGCGGTGTAATGACCAAGCTGATCGAGAAGAACACAACCATTCCAAGTAAAGCAGAGCAAGTATTCTCAACTGCAGAGAATAACCAAACTGCAGTAACAATTCACGTACTTCAAGGTGAGCGTGAAATCGCATCTGCAAACAAATCACTTGGTCGTTTTGATCTTAGCGATATTCCACCGGCACCACGCGGAGTGCCTCAAATTGAGGTTGCTTTCGATATCGATGCTAACGGTATTCTAAATGTATCTGCTAAAGATAAGGCTACTGGTAAAGAGCAATCTATCGTAATTAAAGCCAGCAGTGGTCTTTCTGATGAAGAGATCGAAAAAATGGTTAAGGATGCAGAAGCTCACGCGGAAGAAGATAAGGCATTCCAAGAGCTAGTTTCTGCAAGAAACCAAGCTGATGCAATGATTCACGCTACTGAAAAAGCTCTGGAAGAGATGAAAGATCAAGTAAGCGATGAAGAAAAGAAAAACATAGAAGAAGCACTTGAAGAGCTGAAGGCTGTTAAAGATGGCGACAACAAAGAAGAGATTGAAGCCAAGACAACTAAGCTAACTGAAGCTTCTGGCAAACTTGCAGAGCGAGTATATGCACAGCAAGCAGAGCAGGGTGGTGCTGAAGGGGCTGCTGGAACAGGTGCAGAACAAGCAACTGGTGGTAACGAAGCTGATGACGATATTGTTGATGCAGAGTTTGAAGAAGTTAAGAAAGACTAATTCTTCTGCACAATAACTGAGTGTCCTATAGGGCGTAGTCATAAATATGGCTATGCCCTTAATCGCACTAAGAGTGGCGATATAAAAGTTGTTTTAGTTAGATGTAATTTGGTTTTAAAAATATAGCTATCCTATAAGGATCGCAGGCAAACATAAACGAGCGGTAACTTAATGTCAAAAAGAGATTTTTACGAAGTACTCGGAGTGCAAAAAAACGCCACTGAGGCCGAAATTAAAAAGGCCTATAGACGCCTGGCTATGAAATATCATCCGGATAGAAATTCCGGAGAGGCCAATGCGGAAGAAAAATTTAAAGAAGCAAAAGCCGCATACGAAATCCTGTCTGACAGTCAGAAACGTCAAGCATACGACCAGTTTGGTCACGCTGGTGTTGATCCGTCCATGGGGGGATTTGGTGGAGGTGGAGGTGGAGGTGGAGCCAATTTCCACGATATCTTTGGTGATGTATTTGGCGATATTTTTGGCGGTGGCGGTCGTTCTCGTTCATCACAAAGAAGTCACGTACAACGTGGAGCAGATCTGCGCTATGTACTTGAACTAAGCTTGGAAGAAGCAGTTCTAGGATGCGAGAAAAAGATCAATTTTACCGCAAATGTAAATTGTAAAACCTGTGGCGGATCAGGAGCCAAAGAAGGCACACATCCAGAAAGCTGTCCAACTTGTGGTGGATCTGGAGAGGTTCGTGTATCGCAAGGATTCTTCCAGATTCAACAGACATGTCCACGTTGTCATGGAACAGGTAAGGTAATCAAAGATCCATGTCATACCTGTCGAGGAACCGGTCAGGTTAAAGAATCAAAAACCCTTAACGTAAAAGTGCCAGAGGGTGTTGATAATGGTGATAGAATCAGGCTTGGCGGTGAAGGTGAACCAGGTAAGCACGGTGGCCCTGCTGGTGATCTATTTGTACAGGTAGTAGTAAAAGAGCACTCAATCTTTGAGCGTGAAGACAACAACCTTTACTGCGAAGTACCAATATCATTTACCACTGCGGCATTGGGTGGCGAATTGGAAGTGCCATGTATTAATAGCAAGGTAAAATTAACTATACCTGCCGAAACTCAAACTGGAAAAATCTTCCGTGTACGAGGTAAAGGCGTAAAACCAGTTCGTGGCGGTCTGAAAGGTGATCTGCTATGTCGTGTAATCGTAGAAACACCAGTGCGATTAACAAAAGATCAAAAAGACTTACTGCAAAAGTTTGATGCCAGCTTCAAAGGAAGCTCTAAGCACAACCCGCAGTCATCATCATGGCTCGATAAAGCAAAGAAGTTTTTTGATACATTAAAAGACTAACTCTTCCAAGTACCCTGAGCGTAGCCGAAGGGCACTTGAAGTATCGTAGAAACTATGAAGGATTG
>JAWSVC010000052.1:0-2130 GCA_033852075.1 Gammaproteobacteria bacterium
CGCCATGCCTGGCGCACGAATAAAAAAAGGGCCGGAAAAAACCGGCCCCAAGTGTTCGGATATATCGTTCGTCAAACATAGAGCGAGGAGTGAGATTCGCTCAACATATATCCAAATTTCTTATATGTAATTCAGCACCTCACTCCAGGTGCTTTATTATAATAATTGGCGCCTAACTCCCAGCACCATATTCTTATAATTTATATAACGGCTGTCAAAATGAGAACTTGAGGGGGGGTAATTATTTTCCAGTAAATTATTACGATTTATTCGAGTTTGTTTTCACCCATATAGCCAGCTCTTGTTCTGAGATCTTACCCGCCGCCAATTCTTCTATTATTACTACTGCCTCAACTTCTTCAGCAACGATTTCATACCTATTCATTTGCAAGAATATATCCATTGAAACTAAAGCAATGCGTTTATTACCATCGCTAAAGCAGTGATTTTTTGCAAACCCAAACCCATATGAAGCAGCCATATCAAATAATGTTGTTTTGCCAGAGTAAACTTCAAACTGTTTTGGCCTTGCAAGAGTCGAATCTAACAAGTCCTGACTAACAGCTATAGCTCCAGACAATCCGCCGTGCTCTAAAATTAGCTCTTTATGAATTTCAATAATTGCAGCTTTAGGAATCCATCTAAACACTATTTAGCCAGCCTATGCAAAGCATTACGATATTTCTTTCTTGTTTTATCAAAAGCCTGCATCGCATCATCAAAATCAGGATCATATGGAGTAAGCTGCAAACCACTATCAGTTGCATCCGCAAATATTTTATCGCCCTCTTCAACATGAAGCTTCTCAAGAAGTTCTTTAGGGATAATCACCCCAACAGAGCTACCAATTTTTCTTAATTTCAAAGCATGAACAGACATAAAACACCTTTATTAACTTTCATATGCAGGTTATAACATAAATTATAACCTCATACTATCGTTTAGATAATAGCATTTTCAAATTCAGCGGGAAAGCAGACCATTTGCAATAATTAGACAAATATTAAGAAGATTAATTTATGCGATATTAATATTATTTAGGAGCACCAGCATCTGTAGGCTTAATTTTTTACTTTTCAAAATGCCGGCGGGACGCTAGCGCTCCCAGAGAAAATAGCCACAAAAAACAAAGGCGACCAAATGATCGCCTTTGTACTTCAGGATATGTCGTTCGTCAAAACATTTTATCCAATTTGTTTACCAAAGTTATTAGGTAACGGCTTAAACTTTCTCAATTTAAACCAATTACCTATTTCCCTGGCTAGCCCTGAAGAAGTGAAAGTACATTTTGGTTAGAAGCATTAGCTTGTGCCAACATTGACATACCAGCTTGTTGCAAGATCTGGCCACGTGCTAGTTCTGCAGTTTCAGTTGCAAAGTCAGCATCACGTACTCGTGAACGCGCTGCCGATACATTCTCTGATACTGAAGATAGATTTGAGATAGTTGATTCAAACCTACTTTGTACCGCACCCAAGTCACCACGAGCCGAGTCTATCTGCGCTAGCGCTGCTGTTGCAATTTCGATCGCATCATTCGCACCCTCTTGGGTGGAGATATCCATGGTATTAACTGCAGCAAGAGAACTTACATTTGCAATACTGGCATCTGTTGAGAAGATTGATGCCCCTGCTCCTAAAGAAGCCTCATTAGCACCTTCGATGCTTGAGCTAACCTGGAAATCAGAGATTGCATTAAACTTCACTGTTCCACCAACAACTGTTGAGTCAGTAGTACCAGCACCATCATCAGTTAACACTGTTTCATTTCCTAACGCGCCGGTTACTGAGATATTTTCTGATGAACTAGCACTATGACTAAAATCTTTAATTGATATGTCATAACCATCACCATTAGTTAGAGTAATCACTCCAGTATCACTAGTTACTGCTGCTGTAATACCTGTATTACCAGTTTGCTCATTGATAGCAGTTACTAAAGCCGATAGATCTCCTGTTTTTACAGTTGCAGAAATAGTTACTGGATCTGCATTTTGACCACTTAGATCAAAGGTAATAGTACCATCGCTTGATAGTCCGCTAATTGTAGCTTCAGTAGTTGCAGTTGCCGTGATACCAGTAGATGAAGATTCCGCATTAACCGCCTGAGCAATTGTATATGCGGTTGCAT
>JAWSVC010000021.1:0-75267 GCA_033852075.1 Gammaproteobacteria bacterium
GAGGCATTTTCCCCTTAGTAGATCCAAGCGGTTTTCCATCTTCCATTTTAGTGTATGAGTCTTTTTTCATACCATCTTCATGCAGACGTTTATGAGTTTTATCTCCAGCCTTTGGAGATTTTGCTTCCGGGTGTACCTTGTACGTTTTTTCTTTACTTTCAGGCTTTCTGATTGCCCTGTTATCGCTTGCGGCAACCTTACTTATCTCAGTGGCCACGGCCTCTTCAGCATACTCAAAGTCCTCTCCATCTACCTGATGTTTAATTTCAACAAATGCCTTTATATCACCATTTGCAAAAAGTTGTGTCAAACGATCTTCAACATCATCATCACTCATGCGATAGATAGCATATGCCTGGTCATCCATATCCTGAAGTAATTCTCGCCAGTAATATACACAGTTATCTTCCCATGCAAACATACGAATGAATTCAAGCGCATCTTGAATATCGTAAAAAAAGACGGATTCATATTTAAATGTATCAATACCTTCTTCATCAGACCACTGAACAAACATATATTCAGTCATAGATGTATCATACATTCGCACCGGCATTAATGTTCCCATAGTTTTTCTCTTGCTGTTTTTGCAGTTGTTTTCATTTTAGATGATTCGTGCCTATCTGCTTCAAAAGCTTATATGGTTTAGGTTAGCTATATAAGCTTTAGATTTACCCGGCAGATTATTTGAAAATATTAACTGTTTTTAAAGGTTTTTTCTACTTGTTGCTAACCATTTATTTTCATAGGTTAATTTGTGCACAATTAAAGTTTGCTCCTTAATCCAAATTACTTGAAAATGTGATGCAATTCACATAATATAAGCAATCACGAATATTTATAAGCAAGTAATCAAATAATGAAACTTGCTTATTAGGAGCGCCGGCATCTTGCCGGCATTTTTCTTTATTTTTTATAAAGCCGGCGGGACGCCAGCGCTCCTAAAAAAATTCAAAAATCAATTACTGTCCGGACGAACCAACCGCACATAGTAGTAGTTAGGCTTATAGTAGTTGAGATCGTAACCGCTACTAAAGTTAACGTACCAGGCGTTATCATTAAGATTGGCATGCGGCGACGCTGTCCAAAACCGGGGTGATGGCGTTGCTGGAAACAGATTCAGGTTTATTGCCGGATCAGAGCATGACTCCTCAACAATACTGGTAAGCTGCTTGATATTTGGCAGTTGCCAGGCACTGCTGCCGGCATAGGTGGTGTCAGCTGCTGCCTGCAGTGCCTCCTGCCAGGTGTATGTGGCAGCACTACCGGTGCAGGTGGAACCATCCCAGGTTTGTCCCAAGGCGCAGCGCATCCAGATGAGGTTAGTGATTTTATCTGTCACAGTGCCATCACCATTATCATTAAAGCGGCTATCAGGGGTGGTTGGAGTGATGCTGTCTTTACAGGTTTGGGCGTGCACCTGCAGAGCAAAAAGTAATGGCAGTAAAACCAGTACCTTTTTAGTCTTTTTCATTGCGGTTCCTTTTATTGGTGGTTGTATTTTGTTTGTCAACTGATTTATTAAGTTAATTTAATTGGGCTTCATTCTTCAGCGCTAACCCACTTCGCTGTTTTTTTGCTGAAGATACCGTAGGTTGGGCAGAGCAGCGCGAAGCCCAACGCTTCAGCATTCACCGAACAACCCCTCTGTTTCTTCTGATCCTGCCCAATTTTCCGGCAACCATCTTTTTCTAACATATTTGTGAAAACTAGAATAGGGCCAATCGATACAACGTTTTACATAACCATGTTTAATCGGGTTGTAATGGATATAATCAACATGTCTGGCATAATCTTCTTCATCTCGAATCTGATGCTCCCAATATCGGCGTTGCCAGATTCCCCGCTCTCGCTTTTTCAAGCGGCTGTCGCCGATCCTCTCATTCCTCGGCAGCCCTCTTGAGAACCCTGCTTTGATCAGAGACCATCGCTTCGCAAAATCATTATCATTCTCCGGAAGAGTCCAAATTGTATGCAGGTGTTCCGGCAATATAACCATGGCATTAATAACAAATGGATGTTTTTGTTTTACGTTTTTAACCACAGCCCGCAGGTTTTCAATATATTCTGTCAAAATAGTTTGTTTCCGATTTTCCAGATTAACCGTAAAAAAGAGCGTTGCCCCGGGTGTTTTTGATCTTCGATATCGCATTGGGTTTTCTTTTTTTTGTTGGGCTTCATTCTTCAGCCCAACCTACCTCGCTAATTTATGTTTGCTCTGTTTACGCGTAAAGGCTCTGTGAATAACCTGGCCAATACGCTGCGTTTTGAGCCGCAACTCATGCCCCAGCGTGTATTTATGGTAGCGCGGAAATACACGCACAGCTAGTTCCATCTCTACCATTAACGCAGTTGCCTGCCGCCATATTGGTAAACGCTTGTAATCCATAAGCAATCCTTATTTGTGCCAGCTAAGTGCCGGCACACTTAAAAAATTCAAAAATCAATTACTGTCCGGACGAACCAACCGCACATGGTAGCTGTGATTCTCATAGTAGTTGTAACCGTAACCTTGATCGAAGTTAACGTGCCAGGCGTAACCATTACTAATGGCATATGGCGACGCTGTCCAATAATTTGAACTGCGGGTATTCGGAAAATATGACGCATCTATCGCAGGGTTATTGGTGGCGTAATTAACAATGGAACGCAGTTGCTCTTTATTAGGCATGCGCCAATCGTTATAACCGCAGAGACCAACTTCATTAACTCTGACAACATATTTTTCGGTGTCACAATTGACGGTATCCACACAAGTACCGCCGTTTTCGGTACCGGCATTACCACCATTGGTGTTGCTGTCGGAGTTATACCAGGTGTAGGAGTGGTCTCTGTCGCGCAGACCGCCATCATCGGTCTTAACTTCCCATATCAGGCCGGTTATGTTGTCTTTTACGCAACTCCACTGTGCTGCTGAAGCCGGCAGCTCATTTCCATTGGCATCAATCTTGGTAAAGCTAAAGCCGGCGTGACCATCGGAATCGTCATTATGAGTTACATCACGTCCAAATTCGGCATCTTGCTCCGGAAAATCAACCTGAGGACAGTCAAGATCGGTATCTGTTTCATTGCCGCAGCGGGTAATACCGGTGTCATTCAGCGGTGCCGGCAGCTTGAAGCTTAGGGTTATTGCACAATTATCAACAACCGGGTCGATAGTAAATTCAGTGCCTACCCAAGAGCCGTCGCAGCCTGATATAAACGGAATGTATCCGGCATCGGCGGTTACGGTAAATTCAATCGTTTTGCCCTTGTTAATGATCTGGGTTTCTGATGGGCTGATAGTACCATTCTCGATTTGACCAGTAATGGTTACCGTAACCGCATCAGGGGTCAGTGGATTATCGTCCTCTTCATCCGGAATGCCGTCATTATCATCATCAGTATCACATGCATCGCCCTCGCCATCACCATCTGTATCCAGCTGGTCGACATTGACATGAAGCGGGCAGTTATCGGCTTCATCAGCTATACCATCACCATCATCATCAGTAGCGCCCGGGCGAACTAGGCGCACAGAGCCGTAGCTACTCTTATAGCTGCCGTAACCGTCACCGTAACGAAAGTAAACGCCCCAGGCGAAATCATTACCACTGGCATACGGCGACGCTGACCAAAAATAGGATGATGGTGTTGCCGGAAACAGATTGAGGTTAATTGCCGGATCATAGCATGACTCCTCAACAATATTAGTAAGCTGCTTAATGTTTGGCAGTTGCCAGGCACTACTGCCGGCATAGGTGGTGTCAGCTGCTGCCTGCAGTGCCTGCTGCCAGGTGTAGGTGGCAGCATTACCGGTGCAGGTGGAACCATCCCAGGTTTGTCCCAAGGCGCAGCGCATCCAGATAAGTCCAGTATGCTTATCCTGCACTGTACCATCACCCCTGTCTATAAAACGTTCATCCGGCGTGGTTGAGGTAACAGTATCATTACAGGTTTGCGCCAGAGCAATATGTTGTATCAGCACCACTGACAACACCAGCAAAATTTTAGCTATATATCTCATCTGTTTTCCTTTTACGCTGGTTGGCCAATTTATGCCAACCTGCTATTAAAATCTTAACCTTCAGCATCCACCTTTATCACCACTGTAGTAACAATATGGTACTAACTTAATTAAAAAATCAATCACTATCCGGACGCACTAAACGCACACTCTGAATACTACCCTTACCATAGGCGACATGATCACCATAACGGAAGAACACTAACCACACACCTGTGTTACTTTGAGCAGATAGCGACGACGTATAGTACATTCCATCATCTGCGTCAGAAAAGTAGGCTGTATCCATTGCGGGTCTAGACGCACTTAAATTTAGGATACTGAGCAATTCAGAGAGGGTAGGAAGGCGCCAGTCATTATGGCCACAAAGTCCAACTTCATTAACTCTGGTAACATATTTTTCGGTGTCACAATTGACGGTATCCACACAAGTACCGCCGTTTTCGGTACCGGCATTACCACCATTGGTGTTGCTGTCGGAGTTATACCAGGTGTAGGAGTGGTCTCTGTCGCGCAGACCGCCATCATCGGTCTTAACTTCCCATATCAGGCCGGTTATGTTGTCTTTTACGCAACTCCACTGTGCTGCTGAAGCCGGCAGCTCATTTCCATTGGCATCAATCTTGGTAAAGCTAAAGCCGGCGTGACCATCGGAATCGTCATTATGAGTTACATCACGTCCGAACTCGGCATCTTGCCCCGGAAAGCCTGCCTGGGCACAATCAAGATCATTATCATCTGCATTACCACAGCGGGTAATACCGGTGTCATTCAGCGGTGCTGTTGGAAGCTTAAAGCTCAAGGTTATAGTGCAATTATCCACAACCGGGTCGATGGTAAATTTAGTGCCTACCAGGGAGCCGCCGCAGCCTGATATATGCGGGTAGTATCCGGAATTCGCCGTTACGGTAAATTCAATCGTTTTGCCCTTGTTAATGATCTGGGTTTCTGATGGGCTGATAGTACCATTCTCGATTTGACCAGTAATGGTTACCGTAACCGCATCAGGGGTCAGTGGATTATCATCCTCTTCATCCGGAATGCCGTCATTATCATCATCAGTATCACATGCATCTCCTTGGGTGTCACCATCGGTATTCAGCTGGTCAGCGTTAGCATACAGAAGACAGTTATCGGATTCGTCAGCAACACCGTCGCCATCTTCATCAATAGTATCCAGGCGAACTAACCTGACATATTCGTTAGAGTCCATATTGACTAATCTAGATGGCATAGAATTGCTATTAACGAAGTACACAATCAAGGCATAACCGTTTAAGACATAGTCATTATCAGTCGACGATGTCCAGTAACGACCAACATCCGGCATTTGCGGAAATATATCAAGGTTAATAGCCGGTTCGTAACAAGCCCTTTCGACAATAGATCGTAACTGTTTTTTATCAGGCACACGCCAGGCACTGCTACCTGCATAGGTATAACCTGCTGCTACCTGCAATGCCTGTTGCCATGTGTATGTTGCTGCCGTTCCTGCACAGGTTGCGCCATCCCAGATTTGCCCCAAAGAGCAGCGCATCCAGATAAGCCCGGTGCGTATATCAGTAACCGTGCCGTCGCCATTATCGATAAAATGCTCACCGGGAGTAGTTGGAATTATATTCTGATTACAGGTTTGAGCATGAACAGCTATTACCACTCCCCCCCATAATAGGGTGACAATAAGCACAATTTTTATTACTGCTTTCATATTATTTATTCCTTACTTGCTTTCCTCGCCCATGGTCCTACCCAGGAGCAAGCGCACCTAAATTCGTTAATTGGTTGCCCCCAAAAAGCAACTTAAAAACAATTCTAAATCAATCACTATTCAGGCGAACCAATCGCACATAAAAGCTTTGATTCTTATGAGAGTGAATCTCACCGCCGCTATAGAAGCTTACATACCAAGCACTAGTGCCAGAATAGGCATAGGTCGATGACGTCCAGTATCTATCATCAACCGTATTAGGAAAGTAGGTCGCATCTATTGCTGGCTGATATGCGCCTGAATTTACGATACCGTACAACTCAGAGACACTAGACAATCGCCAGTCACTATGACCACATAGACCAACTGCATTGACGCTGACAGCATATTTTTCGGTATCACAGTTACCTGCATCCGCACAAGAACCACCGTTTGCGGTACCGGCATCACCACCATTGGTATTGCTATTAGAGCTATACCAAGAATAGGTATTGTCTTTATCGCGCAGACCACCATCGTCGGTCTTAACTTCCCACATCAGGCCGGTTACGTTGTCTTTTACGCAACTCCACTGTGCTGCTGAAGCCGGCAGTTCATTTCCATTGGCATCAATCTTGGTGAAACTGAAGCCGGCATGGCCATCGGCATCATCATTATGGGTTACATCACGCCCGAACTCGGCATCCTGCCTTGGAAGACCTGCCTGAAGACAGGCAAGATCATAACTATCAGCATTGGCACAGCGGGTGGCACCTGTATCATTCAGCGGTGCGGTTGGGGGTTTAAAACTCAGGGTTATAGTGCAGTCGCTATTTACTGCGGCGGTGGTAAATGCAGTGGCTACAAGTTTGCCATCACAGCCTGATATATGCGGGTAGTATCCGGAATTCGCCGTTACGGTAAATTCAATCGTTTTGCCCCGGTTAATGATCTGGGTTTCTGACGGGCTGATAGTACCATTCTCGATTTGACCAGTAATGGTTACCGTAACCGCATCAGGGGTGAGTGGATTATCGTCCTCTTCATCCGGAATGCCGTCATTATCATCATCAGTATCACATGCATCGCCCTCGCCATCACCATCTGTATCGGTCTGGTCGGCATTGACATGAAGCGGGCAGTTGTCGGCTGCATCATCGAAACCGTCGTTGTCATCGTCGTCATCAATATTATCGTGGATGCCGTCACCATCTGTATCTGTATTGTCGGGATTATCCGGGAAGGGGTCCAAATTATTAGGTATGCCATCACCGTCAATATCATTATCACATTCATTTCCCAGCCCGTCACTGTCTGTATCAGTCTGGTCGGTATTGGCGATGAGCCGGCAGTTATCGGATCCGTCTAGCACGCCGTCGCCGTCATCGTCATCGTCACATGCATTACCCTGCCGGTCACCATCGATATCCATCTGGTCGGGATTGCTGATTAACGGGCAGTTATCGACCACATCGGTCAGGCCATCAGCATCATCGTCGGTATCAATGTAGTTTATCTGACCGTCACCATCGTTATCACCTGCAGATTCTATCAAATGAATCTGCGCTTCCAGTGATGCTACAAGCAGCGGCGCTGTTTCATATATATCGTCATCCTCTACCCCTACCAGATCATCAGTCAGCGCAGTTATCAATTCCCGCGCTGCAATGGCAAAACTGTTATCATCCGTAAAGTTGATTTGTGCAGCGTTATCTTCAAGCTGCGCTGCTGCTGCGCGAACCTGTGCAGGGATCTGCAAACCATTATCCGGCTCGCCATCTGCATCAAGTGTCATTAGCAAACGCGCGATATTTACTACCTGAGGATCGTCGATTTCTCCGCCAACAAGATTCTGAGGGGTCACGACTCCCGTTGCTGTTGCTGAACCGAGTACGATTTTACCAATAGAGAAGGTTACTGTGTCTCCATCCAGATATTCATACTCGCCATCAATATTGGTTACACCTTTTAAGTTACCCGGGCTGGTTGAATAGTTTAGCCCTTCAACAGGGCCATCGATAAAGTAACCTTGCTGTTTTTCAGGATTGGGGGTTGATTCAGAATCAGTCTCAGATTCAGGGTCAGGAAGACCGCCACCACAGGCAGCAAGAGCCAGGAGCCCCCCTACAAGTACAGTTAAACGTAAAGATTTGACTAGAAATGATGACACTTCGATCCCCTTAGTTTATTTCCCATTATTATTTCCAAATAGATGTGAAACAAATATTTTTGTTATGAAACAGTTCACGCATATTAGCAAATAACAATAACGATAACAATAACAATAACAATAACAATAACAAGCAAAGTAGCTTTTATATCTTCATATATATACAATCAGATAACATTTACTCAAATTACGGAAAGTTTAATGGCAATTGTTATAAAAAATGCTGAAGAAATTGAAAAAATGCGTATTGCATGTCATCTGGCTGCCGATGTTCTTCAAATAATAGAACCATATGTTAAACCCGGTGTTACAACTGGCGAGCTTAATGATATCTGCCATGACTATATAACCAATGTCCAGAAAGCTATTCCAGCCCCGTTAAATTACCGAGGTTTTCCCAAATCCATATGTACTTCGGTAAACCACCAAATATGTCACGGCATCCCTGGTCCAAAGAAACTAAAAAAAGGTGACATTATTAATATCGACGTAACCGTAATCAAAGATGGCTTTCACGGCGACACAAGCGCAATGTTTTTTATTGGAGAGCCGAGCATCCTTGCCCAACGTTTATGCAAGGTAGCAAAAGAGTGCCTCGACATTGGAATTTCCATGGTAAAGCCTGGGGTTCGCTTAGGAGATATTGGGCACGCCATTCAAACCCATGCGGAAAGCAACCGTTTTTCCGTAGTTCGCGAATATTGCGGGCACGGCATAGGCAGAGAATTTCATGAGGATCCTCAGGTTTTACATTATGGAAAGCCAGGAACTGGGGTTATTCTTGAAGAAGGCATGACCTTTACTATTGAACCTATGGTAAACGCTGGCAAACGCCATACCAAACTTCTTCCTGATGATTGGACTGTGGTAACCAAAGATAAAAAACTATCTGCCCAATACGAACATACCCTTTTAGTTACGGCAGATGGGGTTGATATTCTTACTGTTCCTTCGGCTGAAGCAGGCGGGTAAATACTGGATACCGGCCTTCGCCGGTATGACGTGCCAAAGGATGACTGTAAACAGATGAATTAATACCGTTTCATACTTCGACTGCTTCGCGCTCAGCACGAACGGCATTAACTTCCCCGGACTGCAAGGTATGACGTGCCTGCTATCAGATCCAGGTACAATTAGATAGGTAGATATTATGAGCAATAACCCAGGTGAACTTTTTGATTTCGCGGCCCTGAATCAATCCATAGATATCTCTCATCTACTCGAATCATTTAAAAATACACTTAAAACCGTTGATTCTATTTTGATAAAAAAGTTTCACAACGGTTATCACGCATCTGAACTTATTCGAGAAAAGGCCGATCTTATTGACCAGGCCTTGTCACACGCCTGGAAAAATATTTTTGATGGTGCAAATGATATATGTCTGGTTGCGGTAGGTGGCTATGGCAGAGAGGAACTACATCCGGGCTCAGACATTGATATTCTGATATTAATGCAAGATGACCAATTTGATAAATATGGCCCGGGAATTGAAAAGTTCCTTACCTTTTTATGGGATATCGGCTTAGATATCGGCCATAGTGTTCGCACCATTGAAGACTGTATTACTCAAAGCAAATCTGACATAACAATCATAACCAACCTGTTAGAATCACGCTTGGTTTTTGGCAACCAAACAATTTATGACAAGATGAATGAGGTCACAGCCCCTGATAAGATCTGGCCTAGCAAAGAATTTTTTCAAGCAAAGTTTGAAGAACAGGAGATTCGTCATGAAAAATACGGAGGTACTGCATACAACCTTGAACCAAATTTAAAAGAGGGGATTGGCGGATTACGTGACCTGCAAATGATTAACTGGGTTGCAAAAAGATATTTTGGCACTGATTCCTTAAATGACCTCGTTAAGGTTGGCTTTTTACAAGATGATGAATATAAGGATCTAATAGCAGCCCGTGATTTTATCTGGGATATACGCTTTGCTTTACACGCCTTGAATAAAAGACGAGATGACCGCTTATTATTCGACCATCAAAAAATGATTGCAGAACAACTTGGTTATTACGACAAGCCTAGTTCTCTGGCGGTTGAACAATTCATGCAGGATTATTTTGTTACGATCACGGAACTAAATCGCCTTAATGAAATGTTACTGCAATTATTTCAGGAAAATATTCTATTTCCTGAAGATGAACCGCCGAAAAAACTAAATTCCAGATTCCAGGTACGCAAAGGTTTTATTGAGACTCGCAACGATAAGGTTTTTCAGCGTTTTCCATTTGCCTTGATGGAGATATTTTTACATACGATATCCGGGCCTGAAATAAAAGGTATCCGTGCAGATACTATTCGCCAGATCCGTACTAATCTAAACCTTATTGATGACGAATTCCGCAATGACATCCGCGCCAAAAGTCTTTTTATGGAAATTATCAGGCAGCCCGTCGGCGTTAGTCATGAATTGGTTAGGATGAAAAACTACGGGATTTTAGGGGCATATCTTCCAGAATTTAATCGCATCACCGGCATGATGCAATATGACCTTTTCCATGCGTATACTGTTGACTCTCATACCCTGTTTGTAGTTAGACAACTACGTAGATTTGGAGCTGAGAACTTTGCCAGCGAATATCCTTTCTATAGTGTAATCAGCAAGAAATTACCCAAACCAGAATTGCTATATATAGCAGGTCTTTATCATGATATCGCCAAAGGGCAAGGCGGGGATCATTCAGAAATGGGAGCTGACGACGCATATGATTTTTGCATTAGACATTCACTTAGTGAATACGACTCAAGGTTAGTTGAATGGATGGTTCGCAATCATCTGCAAATGTCTATGACAGCTCAACGTAAAGACATATCTTTGCCTGAAGTAATTCATGAATTTGCTAAATTAGTCGGCGATCAAAACCATCTAAATTATCTATATTTGCTAACCGTAGCTGATATCATGTCCACCAATCCAGATCTATTTAATACCTGGCGTGAATCACTACTTCGCGATCTTTACATTTCAACATCCAGCGCTCTTAGACGAGGCCTTTCCAATATTGTTGATGCTAACGGCCTAATAAAACAAACTCAGGAAATCGCCCTTAAAAAGCTCAAGCCAGAACATATCCATCACATGAAAATAAAATCCACATGGAGACATCTACCAGATGACTATTTCTTGCGATTTACACCTGATGAAATTGCTTGGCACACCAAGGTGGTATTCACTCAGAAAGATCAAGACCTACCAAGCGTTGCTATTAAAAACGCTGTAACCAGAGGTGGCAGTGAGCTGTTTATATATGCCAAAGACAGAATAAATATGTTTGCACAAACTTGTGCTGCATTTGAGCAACTGGGACTTGAAATTTTCGATGCCAGAATTGTTACCACCGACGGAGGCTATGCTTTAAATTCATACCTTATTGTTGATGCCAACGGAGAACCAATCGATGAACAAGGCAAAAAGGATCGTATTGTCGACCATATCCGCAAGGTAATTGCTAATCCTGAACAAACAGTCACAGCAGTCACCCATAGAATACCGCGTCAAATGAAATCATTTACAACCCCAACGGTCATCAATTTTTCACAAGACGATAAAACAACCACCACGGCTCTTGAGGTTTATACTGCAGACCATCCCGGCCTATTATCCCAAATTGGTAAGGCATTTACTGAATGCAATATAGTATTAAAGAACGCCAAGGTTATTACCATTGGCGAGCGTGCCGAAGATATTTTTTACGTAACTGACCAGGATGGAAATCAGATCATATCGGATAAGATTCAACAGCACATCCAAAAATCAATTGAGAAGAACATTTCCCAGGAATAATTAACCAAGTCTATCTAAAATAATTTTGCATTCTTGCTCTAGCGCACTTACCTGAACTAAAACCTCGTTAAGTTCAGGCTTTGCCTCTTCAATAGTTTCAACATGTTCAAGAAAATACAATTTCTCAATAATCTTTTCACACCCAAGGTACATCAAGGCTCCTTTCAATCGATGACTATCCTGATTTAGCACGGTAATATTCTTATCTTCGACAACATTTTCCAGCCCTCGAATTCCTGGAATCGTATCTTTTACACAGATTTGAATAACCTTACGCATTATCTCTGGCATATCACTTCCGGGAATATTCCTATGCAAAAATTGCATGTCGATATATTCCAACTCACTATCGTCAATACCCGGTGTAGCTTTTTCTGTTTGTGGCTTTTCATGTTCTTTATTTTCTTCACTAAGCTCCTGCTCAGCAGATTCCATACCAATAAAAAAGCTATTCAATGTTGAAAACAGTTCTTTACGTTGAATAGGCTTGCGTATAACTTTATCCATTCCCGCATCATAACAAGCAGAGATCTCTTCATCTAAAACTCCTGCTGTTACGCCAATAATAATTCGATGCAGATTTTCTTTACCATCTTCCAGTTCACGAATTCTTTCAGAAGCCTGATACCCATTCATTATGGGCATGTTCACATCCATCAATATGAGATCAACCTTGTTGTTTTCCAGATAGTCCAATGCTTCTTTTCCATTTGACACGCAGCTTACTATGGCACCATGAGGCTTTAATAATTCTGTTAGATAAAGGCTATTTATTTGGTTATCCTCGACAATTAACACTTTTCTACCATTAATAAACGGTTCTTCATGTTCAGTCCCCCCATAATCATCTTCCAGTGCAATAGTTGACTCAGCATGCTTAACAGGTATCAAAACAGTAAATTCAGATCCCTTTCCTAGCTCTGAAGCAACATCTACCTTTCCGTTCATTGCATCAATGATACGTTTAACTATGGAAAGACCAAGACCGGTCCCGCCATATACCATCTCGCTTTGTCCTTGAGCTTGATGAAACTCTTCAAAAATCTTATCCAGCTCATCTGGTGCCATCCCTTTACCTGTGTCCTTACAAATTACTTCAAGCCATAACTGCCCACTCTTCTCAATACATCTGGCCTTAAGTTTCACATAACCTTTTTCTGTGAATTTTATTGAGTTACCGATAAGATTAACCAATATCTGTTGTAATCTAAGTACATCACCATGCAAAACCTCAGGAAAGTCTTTGCCAAATTCAAGCAATACCTTAATCCCTTTTTGGTGTGCCTGTGATTCAAAAAATTCAACGATGTGTTCAAATAGTTTTTTGGTAGAAAAATCTGCAAACTCTACCTTAACTCCAACTGACTGAAACTTTGCAGTATCCAAAATATCGTTAATAAGTTGCAGCAATGATTTTCCCGCATGAATAATTAACCCAAGAAAATTATCACGATCCGGATGATCATAATTGTCATGCAAGATCTCAGCAAATCCTATAATCCCATTTAACGGAGTTCGAAGCTCATGACTCATACTTCTTAAAAAGCGACTTCTGGTCTCAAGGGCCAGCTCTAACTGTTTTTGCTTTGCGACTAATTTACAACGGCCAATCAAAAGAACAAAGTATGCCCCTAATAACGACACCCCAACAACAATCAGCAATGTAATCTCACGCAAAAAAGCATTATCGATAGCTTTAAATTCGCCACCATCTTCATATCTAATAAAATACCCAATCGGTTCGCCATCAAAATTAATTAACGGTAACGCCGATATGGTATATATATCTCCATTGACTTTTACAGGATAAACCTCACGTCTATAATCATATAGTTTTGCCCCATATTCCTTTGCCATACTAGAATTGATTTTTGCCAGAAGATTTTCATCAAACCTATTATCACTAAGCACCATATCTGTAAATCGGTTTGATTCTATTAAAAAGTCCGGCGACAACGGAGAAATTTTGTAGTTAGATTTTTCTTGAACAAAAACCTTATCACCAACCACTTCTGCACCAATTATAAAATCAATGGTGCCAGGAAATAGCTCGTTCATCATCTTCATTAAACTACTTGCGGAATAACTGATTTCTACAGACCCAATATGCTTTTCATTACTGTATAATGGGTAAACATTTCTAAACCCATTAAAAATACGCCCCTCTTCAAAACCACGAGCTATAGTTTCTGTTTTATTCGCAAAGGCTATCGTACTTCTGATTTTAGTTAAATTATCGCCAAACTTATCTGGCTTATGCATCCTCAAAAAACTGTCATTATTAGCTTCATGAAAATGAAGCTGTTTAATCCCTATACTAAGCAATCTTTTATAAAGAGGATTTAGAGTATTAAACAGCTGTTTCCGGTACATATCTTTTTGAAAATCATCCCGACTATTAACCGCAGCAGCCATTAACCGAAGATATTCGGGCTTATTAATTAACTCTGAAAAGATTAGATCTGCTTGATGACGAACATTTTGAGCAACTGCATTGAATTGTACATTTATACGCGTTTTCTTAATCTCTTTGACTTCGAAAATTCTAATTGAATGCAGATTAATAAAAAATATAGATAATATTAGACACAGTAATACCATAACCCCTAAAACCAGCCATCCAGTTTTTTGGGATTTAAGCGCATCTAAAACAGAAATTTTACTCTCCATTCCTAATCTCAACATCACTTTCTAATATAAAAAAGTGTAGTTATCTCAATCAGGTATATCAATATAACAGTTCTCGTTTTGTGACCCCGTAATGAACTTTTTAATGAGGCCAATTAATCTAACGACAACACTTCGAATCTATCAACGTCAATCTGCTGCCACTTCAGATCAAAATCTAAAAGCTTCATCCCATATACCCTACCAACCTCTAACTCTTTATAAGCAGGCGCAGGATTATATTGAAGTATTTGTCTAATCAGCAACAAGATATCAAGGCTATATCTTTCTTTAACTTTATTAACTTGATTTAAAGCAGTTTCAGAAAAAACCACCTCACAAATCCCCATTGGAGCATCGTCAGCAAAACCACCTTTGGCATTCTGCAAACTATCTACGTAAGGCAAATATGGTTTGATATCTATAACCGGGGTTCCATCCACCAGATCCATGCCGGAGATATTAATATTCACTCCGTTATTACAATCAATCCCTTCTAACTTAACTACCGAAAGCCCAAACGGATTTGGACGAAACATGGAACGTGATGCAAACACTCCAACCTTGGCATTACCACCAAGGCGCGGAGGCCTAACCATAGAGCTCCATCCCTGCTCTTTGGTTTTATGAAAGATAAAACTAATCCACAAATGCGAGTACTGTTCCAATCCCCGTACTGCCTCTTCCCTATTATATGGATGCAGTAACTCAATATAGCCTTTGGCTTCTGTAACCAATCCCGGTTGCCGGGGAATACCGAATTTTTCTTTATAACAGCTGTGAACTGTGCCGATTGTTACAAGATCCATCACCTTAAAACTCTTCAAAACTATTAAATACCACCTTACCAGAATTCTCATAAAGAATCTCGCACATACAAACCAACATAACTTAAACCTACTACTTTTAAATCGCCTACAGAAACATGTTCTTTTTGAGTAATTATTAACCACCCCAACAATTAGAAAATCATTATATACCAAGGTTTTCAGCAAATTTATTGCCCATCTGTCCAGAATAAAGTACCGTTTATTTGTTATTAATGAAAAATGCTACGTGGTTAACCTTTTTTTGGACAATAAACTACTACCTTTAAGCATAAGAACGGGATATAAACCGTCAAAACATTTCCCAAAGAACATGGATAAAGATGGAAATTTAAAAGGGTAATACAATGAGAATTTTAAGCAGGGCGCTAGGGATTATAACAATAACCTCATTTCTAATGGTTTCTGTTGGCTGCGGAGGCGGTGGCAGCAACATAACCAGCGATTCTGATAGCGGGGATGCAACCCCAGCAGAGACAACCCCAACAAACAATACCTCCCAAGACGATGAGCAAGATAATACTCCGCAAACACCGGCTCCTGCTCCAGACCCTGAAGAAGAAACACCACAATATCCTGCTGTTGAAGGCCCTGGAAATACCGATGGACGCACCAATGACAACGATAACACCCCAGCGATAACAACCATTTACATTCAAGAACAAAGTGGCAACCCTGCTGGCTCAACTAATTCACCAGTAACTTTTGCCCAAGTATTTAAACAAGGTGACATTCCTGCTGACCAAAGTATACGAGCAACACTAGCAAATGATGTAGCACTACCAATTCAGGTTGATAAAAAAGCGACCTATGATGACGGTTCTTTAAAGCACGCAATTATCTCAGCATTTATCCCTGAATTAGAGCAAGAGGAAAAGGCTCGTATCTACCTTAATGCAACAAACGCTGAAGGAAATGATACTCCTTTGAATCTGAGTACCCTTCTAGATGACGGCTTTGACTCAGTAATTACTATTACCCTAAACGATACCGTTTACACTGCATCAGCTGCAGATCTGCTTGGAAACTCTGCAGAAACATTATGGCTAAGCGGTCAAACTGTATCAGAGTGGATGGTTTCTGCTCCTATGGAAGATGCTCAAGGTAATCCACATCCACATTTACAAGCTCGTTTTAACATTAGAGCATATAACGGCTTTGATTCAGTTAGGGTTTCCGCCATTGTTGAAAACGTTTGGGCTTTTGAGCCTAATCCAGCCTCATACAGCTATGACCTTAAAATCACAGTTGGCGGAGAAATCGTTTTAGAGCAAGCCAGCGTACCTCATTACCATCACGCTAGGTTTAGAAGGGTTTTCTGGTGGGGAACCGAACCAAGAATTTCTGTGAATTTTAAAACCAGCTATCTAAAAGACACAAAAGCAATTCCCAATTATGACCCAAGCGTATATATGACCGAAAGCGCACTGGAAGATATGGTCGACGATTGGGAAGCAGCAGATGGAGTTATGGAACTAGGAACTATCAAGCCATATATGCCTGGTACAGGAGCCAGAGAAGATTATGGTGTTTTACCTGGCTGGACAGCTAACTACCTAATATCTCAAGATGACAGAGCTAAAACTGTTATGTTTGGCAATGCAGAACAAGCAGGAACCTTTTCCATTCACTATCGTTACAGAGATAACGAAAATAATACTGAATTACCATTATCTATTGATGATTGGCCTCATGTTGGTCTATATGGAAGTGATTCTGACAAATATAACCACGACTATAATGACGGGGAAGGTAGATCAGAAGTTATGCCGATAAATCACTGCGGGACTACTTGCTGGGGCACCAGATATTCATGGCATGAAGAGTTCGCAAACCAAATTAGTGTTGCCGATTCATCACATCAACCCTCACTTGCTTATATACCTTACCTACTTACCGGTGACCACTATTATTTAGAAGAGCAAATGTTCTGGGCTGCGTTCAATCTAATACAGGCAAACCCATATAGAAGAAATTTAGATAAAGGGGTTGTTGGTTGGGACCAAACCCGCGGCCAGGCATGGTCAATTCGCACCCTAGGCCAAACTGCCTTTATGATGCCTGATGACCACCCCATGAAAGGCTATTTCAAAGAAAAACTGGATAATAACCGTGATTGGTATCAAGCAAACTACGTAGATGATACCGAAGGATACGCCTATGCCAATGATATTGGTTGGATTGGATATTCATGGAATGAAACTTGGGATCTTAGCGGTGACGGAAATGATGATACTACATTAGGAATGATTTCCCCTTGGATGAACGACTTCTTCACCGCATCAATGGGGCATGTAATCGAGCTAGGATATACAAACTGGGATTCTGTAATGCAATGGCAAGGTAGGTTCCCAGTAGGAAGACTTTATGGAACAGACTACTGTGCCACACTGGCTACAGCCTACATGACTGCAGCAGGGGACGATAAAACTGGTCCATTTTATGACACTTGGAGTGAGCTTTATAACCAAACAGCTACTGTAGAATTTGGTTCAGAAATTCTTAACTATAGCTGTGGTAGCTCTGCTATGATGGAATACATCTCAAGCGAATCTGGATACGACTTTGCTGTAGGCGAACTATATGAGAAATATAAAGGTTCAACTGCTAACTATATGACCAGAATGCAGGGTGCTGTTGCCTACACAGTGGATAATAATGTAGCCAATGCAGATGAAGCTTGGGCAGTTTTCTCAAACAGAGGCAGCATAACCGACTACACCGACGCACCTAAATGGGCGATTATTCCAAGATAATCCAACTTAAAAGCTAAAACCAAAGGGAAGGCATTAAGCCTTCCCTTTTTTATTTGCATATTTGATTAATAAATCTCTAATTAAAGTGGTATTATATCGACCTAACAAACAACTCGATTTTGGACAAACCATAAGAATCCACCAATGTCTGATACAAGCTCTTCTAATACAGACTCTTCAAATTTAAACTCCTCAAATATAGGAGCCAAGGTTGTAACATCTCTTAGGTGGTTTACGGTTATTAAAATATTATCCCAGGCTTTTTCATGGATAATAACCTTTTATATCATGTCAATTCTGGTCGAGGCCGATTACGGGCTTTTCGCCATGGCCACGGTTGTAATCTCATTTATGTTTTTGGTAAGCGAACTTGGACTTTCTTCTGCACTTATGCAGAAAAAAGATATTACTATTATGGACCAACGCCAGATATTTGGACTGGTACTAATCGTTGGCATCATACTAACTACTATCATTACATTATCCGCACCATTCATAGCTGAATTTTATCGTGATGAACGCCTTACGGCCCTTATCTCTGTTCTAGGCGCTCAGTTTCTACTTATACCATTTTATGTCGTTCCCAAGGCCAGTCTGGAAAGAAACCTCAACTTTAAAATACGATCTATTATTGAATTAATTTCTTCAATAATATCCAGCTTCACCACCCTCTTGTGTGCAACATATGGCTTAGGCGTTTGGGCACTAATACTAGGACACATTACAACCATTATCTGCCATCTTATCGGTTATAATTATGCCAACCCATTTCGCCACCTCCCATCATTTAACTTCAAAGGCGTAAGCGGCATGCTCTCATTTGGTGGATTTACCATGGGTTCAAGATGGCTATGGTTTTTCTCTTCCAATGCAGACATGATTATTGCAGGAAGACTGCTTGCAATAGATACTGTCGGCCTTTACAAATTTGCCACTCATATTGCATCTTTGCCAGCCCAAAAGATATCACCAATTATTAATCAGATCGCCTTCCCAGCATTCGCCAGAATGCAGGATGACACACAACAAGTAGCTAACCACTACCTGACAGCGGTTGGGCTACTAAGTCTAATTTCATTCCCTGTCTTATGGGGAATTGCATCCATTGCTGATTTTATTCCTGATTATTTAGGTGAACACTGGCGCGGAGCAATACCCGCTCTCAGAGTGCTGTGTTTTATCCTGCCAATCAGAATGCTTAACGGTCTAACACCATCAATCACCGGGGCACTAGGGTATCCCAAGAAGGATTTTAAAAATCAGGTATGGCTATTTGTTGTAATGGTGTCTGCATATTACATTGGCTGTGAGACTGGCGGTTTAATGGGGCTAGCTTACGCCTGGGCAATCGGTTTCCCGTTTGTTGTTGGCAGAAACCTTTTCTACACCCTTCCTATTATTGGGCTAAAGCTTACAGACCTGCTTAAAAGTATGCTGACACCTCTTATACTGGCCACAATTATGATGTTTTCGATATTTGGTATTCAGCACATGCTTACCAACATAAACCAACACCTACTGTTCGCAATTTCCATCATCAGTGGAATAATAATTTATTCGGGATTAACCGTAATCTTTAATAAAAGAATGGCAAAAATACTTGTTAAGTTTGTAAAGAACTAATCTATTATGGACAAAAAAACCTTAGAAAAAGATATTAGCAAAAGAATCTGGATAACCCGCTATTTCATGATTATTGGGATTATTATCCTGCATCTGCCTCCATATAAACCTTTAAGTGAAGTAAACGGCCCTTTTTTTGAATATATCAAAGCCTTTTTATCTCACGGAGTATTCAGAGCAGCGGTACCCGTCTTAACAGCAATTTCTGGTTATCTTATTTTTAAATCCAGACTTTATCTTTATCCCAAAAAACTCGTCAAAAAAAAGTTTTTTTCCATTATATATCCATTAATAATATGGAATATCCCGTTTGCCGTATTTATCTTTGCAGTCCAGAAATATAATCTTCTCTCGCATGATTTTTCTGCAAAGCTCTATCCTTTTGACCTTATGGCATGGATAAATGCCTTAACCGGATTAACAGAATCACCAGTAAATTATCCGCTTAATTTTTTAAGAGATTTATTCATTATATCTATTCTCTCCCCTTTATTTTGGCAACTTATCAAAAGAGCTCCATATACTGGATTGGTGCTGATTTTGGTTATTTACCAGTTCAACCTTGATGGACAACTTATCCTCCGTAATCCCATGATAGTCAGTTTTTACCTGGGAGCATTAGCTGCTAATCAACAATGGGATCTAAAAAGACTAGATAAATATGCCCCGATACTTCTATCAATATTCATTGCCATATGCATTGCAATAATTTATTTCAAGATTGAAAACCGAAATTTATTCAGGCTGGTATCACCATTCCTGATTTGGCCATCTATGTCATTACTGGAAAACTCCAGAGCCGGGAAATTTCTACATAACTATTCAAAGAACAGTTTCCTGACTTTCCTTTCTCATGGACCATTGATATTAATTATTTGGATTTTATTTCAAAAAATACCAGCAGACATCCCATATCTGGTATATTGGATAGCGGCCCCGATAATCACTGTCATAATTACGATATTGGCTAATCGTCTATTGCACAAAGTGCCAAAACTTGCCGCTATTTTACTGGGAGGAAGATAGTTTTTTATTTCCTCTCAACCGCAGCTAAGATGCCACGCATAATATTCATCTCATTCTTATCCATTTGCGCCCGATTATAAAGCCTGCGCAGTCTACGCATTAGTTTGCGCGGGTTATCCGGATTATAAAACTTTATATCGGTAAGAACTTTTTCCAGATGCTGGTAAAACAATTCCATTTCATCTGCCGTTGCTTGTTCAATCTGTTCTTCTGGCTCTTCCCGTTCTTCTTTGGTTTCTGTGACCTCACTACATTCCACCAACTGTTTACGAATTTCATAGGAGATTACCTGCACGGCAGCACCAAGATTTAACGATGAGTATTCCGAGTTTGTATCTATGTGTACCAGATAATTACAACGATCCAATTCTTCATTGGTAAGGCCTGAGTGTTCACGGCCAAATACAAAGGCGATATTTTCCTTGTTCTCACCTGTTGAATTAACAATTGCCTGCTTAACCGCTTCAGGCGGAGTTAACGCTTCGGACGAAAGGCGGCGTTTTCTGGCAGTCATACCAAATACTAAGCTGCAACCATCAAGTGCCTTATCCAGAGTATCCACAACTTTCGCATTCTGCAAAATATCATCGGCGCCGGAAGCCCTGGCAGTAGCTTCTTCATGTGGAAATTTTCTTGGTTCAACCAATACCAACTGGCTTAGCCCCATGGTTTTCATGGCTCGGGCTGCGGCTCCGATATTGCCAGGATGCGTTGTTCCAATTAATACGATTCTCACTCTTTACCACCATTTTTGCGATTATAAATTGGTAACTATTACCTGATATCTCAAGCTTTTTAAAAAAACTGTGCGGAAAAATAACATTTTTTGGTAAAATATTCGCCTCTTTGTTCTTTAAAATAGGTGATCCCCGATGCATCCGCTATTAAATATTGCAATTAAAGCGGCCAGGAAGGCTGGTAATACTATATCTAGATATGCCGACAGAATTGATTCTGTTGCTGTTACTTCCAAAAATGCCAATGATTTTGTTACTGAAGTTGACCTTCGTGCCGAGCAGGATATTATCGAGATCATCAAAGAGGCCTATCCGGACCACGAAATTCTGGCTGAAGAATCTGGTCACGAAGGCAAAAGCGATGTGGTTTGGATTATCGACCCACTGGATGGCACCACTAACTTTATGCACGGTTTCCCGCAATATGCCGTTTCTATTGGAGTTCAGGTTAATGGCGAGCTTGACCAGGCCGTAATCTACGACCCGTTTAAACAAGAATTATTTACCGCATCCAAAGGCAATGGAGCTACTCTGGATGGCAGAAAAATCCGTGTTGCCGATAAAAAAACACTAAACGGTTGCCTACTTGGCACCGGCTTCCCATTTAAAAACCAAGATATTATTGATACCTATTTAGAGATGTTTAAGGATATCTTCAGCGAATCATCTGGTGTTCGCCGTGCAGGTTCTGCAGCACTTGACCTAGCCTATGTTGCCGCAGGACGTCTTGATGGATTTTGGGAGATTGGACTTAAGCCATGGGATATGGCTGCTGGCGCCTTAATGATTAAAGAGGCTGGCGGAACAGTTACCGATTTTTATGGCAAAGATAAGTTTTTGGAAAGTGGTAATGTTATTGCCGGAAACTTGAAGATTCATGCAAGGCTGGAAGATAAGGTTTATCCTTATAATGAGAAGCTTACAGCTAAGTAATTCATTAAAGCATCATTACTACAGGCATTCCCAGGCAGAGCCTGGGAATGCGATAAAAAAATCTGATTTAATTTATTAAATCGACTCATTCACTGCATTAAGAAATTGTTGAGTTCGTTCCCTTTGAGGGTTGGAAAACAGGTTTTCTGGCGATCCTTGCTCTTCTATCTTTCCATTATAAAAAAAGCACACTCTATCGGATATTTGCTGAGCAAAACCCATTTGGTGAGTAACCATTAACATCGTTAAACTATGCTTATCTACAAGCCCTTTAATAACACTGGTGACCTCTCCAATTACTTCTGGATCTAATGCTGAAGTAACCTCGTCAAATAACATAACCTTTGGGCGCATAGCTAGAGCTCTTGCTATTGCTACCCGCTGTTTTTGGCCTCCGGATAATCTAGAAGGATGCTCATCCATTTTGTCTAACATCCCTACCATTTCAAGTAACTCTTCACCTCGCTGTTTGGCTTGTTTTTTTGACAAACCTAAAACATGCACCAGCCCTTCCATGCAATTTTCTATTGCGGTCATATGCGGGAACAAATTAAAGTGTTGGAAGCACATCCCTATTTGGCCACGTTTTTCACGAATATACCTATGATTAGCAGGTACTAAAACCCCATTTTTTTCCATATGTGTAAGCGGTTCACCATTAACATAAATAACTCCTCCGTCAATATGTTCCAGCGTCATCAACATTCTTAATACCGTAGTTTTACCAGAGCCTGACGGCCCTATTATTGTAACCATCTCTCCTGCATCTATTTCCAGATTAAGTTTGTCTAATACTGTCAGTTCTCCGTAGCGTTTGGTAACATTTTTAAAACACACCATAGGTATATTGTCACCTTCAAGACATAATGGGTAAGCTTCCAGATCTTTCATAATTAATTTAATCCCATTTTTTGATTTACATATCTTTCCAAAACTCTTATTAAATAACTGGCTGGTAACGAGATAAATAGATAAATAATTCCAACTAAAGTTATGGGCTCTAGATACCGATAACTTTCAGCTCCGATAGCATTGGCAGTATGCATCAATTCCGCAACCCCAATAACCGATAACATTGGCGTATCTTTAAAAATACCTACAAGATAATTACCCATTCCAGAAAGAGAAGGCGGTAAGGCCTGGGGCAATATAATTCTTATATATGTTTTAACTGTAGAAAGATTCAGAGAAGTAGCAGCCTCCCACTGACCTTTAGGAACGCTTTCCAAACCTCCTCGATAGACCTCTGACAAATATGCTGAATAGTGTAATCCAATAGCTATCATACCCGCAGCCCAAGGAGAAAGATTAATACCAAACTGAGGCCCAACATAAAACACAAAAAATATCTGGAGTATTAATGGCGTAGACCTTAAAAACTCTACCAATTCACGAGTAATAATGGTTAATGTTTTTACTCTTGTTCTTTGCAAAAGCGTAAATATCAAGCCCATAACAAGAGCGATACAATAACCAAGCATTGAAGCCAGCAAGGTATTTAACGTTGCCTCAAATAGCCTTGGCAAAATTTCCCAAACAAAAGCCCATCTCCAGTCAAACATTATTTAATCCCAGCTTTTTAGACATAAATTTCTCAGCCTGGCGCATCACTGGAGTAATAATAAATCGAGCCAGAATATAGTAAATAATTAAGGCAACCCCAAATGTTTGGGCGGAAAGGAATGTTGACCCATTAATTTGTTTAGCCTGAAACATTAAATCTGCAACCGAAATCAATGCCACCAACGCAGATCCTTTCAGCAATTCAATAAACAGATTCCCCCATGCAGGCAACATTATTACAACTGCCTGTGGCAATATAATTCTTACCATTCTTTTGTATGAAGACATATTTAAAGCGATAGCTGCTTCCCATTGACCTTGAGGAACTGACTGTATCGCACCTCTTACTAATTCTGCTCCATAGCTGCCTATATTTAAACTTAGAGTTAGAAAACCCGCCGTAAAACTACTAAGGGTTATCCCTAAAAGAGGTAATACAAAGAACATCCAATACAATTGAACCAACAATGAAGTACCTCGAAAAAGTTCAATATATATATTAGAAATAACCCGCAGAGATTTATAACGGGATAGTTTCATAATCCCAAAAGAAAAAGCTAGCGGCAATACCAGCAAAATAGCCAACACTGTTTGCTGAAGTGTTACTAATGTTCCATCCCAAAACCTTGGGCCGTATTGTTGAAGAAATTCAATAAAGGACATTTTTTATGTCTTAAATATCGCCAATAAACTAACGATTAGAGCAAGCCCACTCTGTAGTTACATTGCCTGGTAGTTGAGATTTTGTATAACCATATTCAGCAACAGATTTAAGCATTTCTTCACTGCCAAGATACGCAGCCTGCGCTTCATTAAATCTCTTTAAAAAATCAGCGTCTGAATCCCTGAAGCCTATGCCTACATAGTTCAGAGTCCATTCCGGCAAGGCGCCGGGATCTGTTACTTCAATATCTCCACCAGATTTTTTGGCTAAATTTAAAGCGGTAAAATATGTTACGGCACCTGCATCTGCACGGCCGGCCTTAACTGCTGCAAGAATTTCAGTAGGCCCGGGTACCTGCATAATTTTATTATTGGCAACGCCTTCTTTTTTTGCTGCTTCAACCGAGTTATAACCAGCACCAGTTACAAGAACCAATCCCTTGTTTTTTATATCCTGATAGTTATTAATGCCTTTAGGATTACCTTTCTTAACTATAAAGGCATCACCAAATTTCCCCATTGGCTCTGAAAATTTAATGTTTTGGCAACGGCTATTAAGGATATACATTCCACCAGTAATAATATCGAAACGATTTGCCTTAAGACCAGGAATTAACCCACCCCACTCAGTTACAACTGGCTCGATATTGGTATACCCCATTTTTTTCAGCACACCAATAACGTACGCATTTGCAAATCCAAGGGGTTTATTATTTTCCCCTGGATAGGCCCATGGTACTTCATTAGCAAAACCTAAACGGATAGAGTCGTTATCCTTAACTCTGTCCTCTAATGACCCAGCTGATACTGAAAATGAGATGATTAACGCTGTAAAAAATATGATTAAACTTTTTAACTTCATTCGCTCGCCCTTATACGTGAAAACTATGTCTACATACTTAATGAAGATACCGGTTAACACTATAGCAAGATAAGGGCTAAATGACACGTTTGCGGCTAAAACCCTATTCAGAGGAGAAAGCCACCTACTGCTTTTATATTTTGCTTACCCATCAAAGTCATTGCTAATCATACAAACCTATCATCAGATAACTTGGTCTTAACATCAGAACAGTTTTTTTCCACCCAGCCAATCTTTGCGTCTTCTACACCATCAAATGCAGCAATGTACGGTTTTATATCTAATAACGGTGTGCCATCTAAAACATCAAGATTATCTACAAACAGTGTATTGCCTTCTATTCCAGTAAGCTTAACTACAGAAATCCCAATCGGATTTGGCCGACGTGGAGCTCGCGTTGAAAATACGCCTCTTGGTTGTGTATCTAAAAATGGTTTTATTAATAAATCAACATGCTGCGTTTTATGAAAATGATAAAGCAGAATCACATGCGAGAACCCTTCAAGATCCTGCAATCCTTTTACATACTCTTCACTAAGCTCTACAGTTCCAGATGCACGGGCACCACCTGGCTGGATTGGCATTCCTTTTAGGTCTGAAAACGGCGAATGGATAATCCCAATTGATTTTAGTTGTATTGTCATTGTATTGCCTCTGTAAATTCTTTTGAAAATCCGATTAAATGCTCTGCCTGATAACGGCACTTGGCTATAACATCTCTTTCTACTGCCTTAATCCAACGAACAGGTATAGCATCTAATCCGTAATAGGCACCTGCAATCATTCCAACTATGGCTCCAGTGGTATCTGCGTCCCCACCACGATTTACCACTTCTATCATGCAATCTTCAAATGTCTGCGTATGAAAAAACGACTGAAGAACCACACGCATAGTATCAACTATATAAGCACTTGGATTATGATAATGTTTCTTGTCATAGCGATAGCGCGGAAATGCCTTTATAAGATCCTGTACCGGCCCCTCTTCCATCGCCTTTTTATCTGCCCCATCAAAAGCCAGATGAATCATCTTTACTACGCAATCAACAGCCGCATCAGAATAATCGTTGTTATGAGTAATATGCGACTGCATCCTGCTCACACGCATTATTAGCTCCTGGTCTGAACCATAGGTAGCTAACGCCACCGGAAGTACGCGCATACATGCGCCATTGCCTGCATCGTGTTCACTTTCTGGTGAAGCAGGTCGTTTGGTATTGCGAAAATTTACTATTCCACGACGAACGGTATTCCCAATATCTACAGGTTTACCCTTCATCCATTTATCAAATGACATCGCCATATCGGTCATATCAAAGCGCTGTTTATTTAATATTGCGTCACCAAGCGCTAAGGCCATCGTAGTATCATCTGTTACCTGACCCGGCCTTAAATGTAACCAACCACCACCAATAATCTTTTTATGCACTCCGTATGCGTGAACAATTTCACTGGGTAACATAAATTCAACAGTCGCCCCCAGAGCATCGCCAACCGCCAAACCACAATATGCCGCAACCGCCTTACCCGTTAGTTCATCGGCAGGCTTTTTATTCTTTTTGAACAGATTTGACCAAATAGAATTGGGATTAAATAAATTAAACGGTGTAGCATGTATCATAGTCTGCACATTCCATATTCTTAGGCATGGTACCTTTACCTAAGCACCAGGAATTAAAGATCATCTCTACATAGCGACTTTTAACAATAATTTTATCTTTTTCCTGAATACAAGATAAAGGCACCTTAACCTCTCTTTTGTATAAAACAATTTAGTTACATCAGCTTAAGCAGAACACTCCTCGAACTTTGAGTTACAATACATTCGAGCTGCGTCATCAATAGTTTCCATCGCATAATCGATACAAACATCTATACCCATTTCACTTAACTTTTCTCGTGGATAGTGGCCTATGCGTGCAGTTAATACCGCATCTACACCTTTTAAAGCCTCAATAGAGTTATCCAAAACTGATTCACGATCATCATCACAACTACCCAGACAATATTGGTCGGAGCGACGCACACCTTCGAACTCTACTTTTTCTTTAGTAACCTTATAAATCAGAAACTGACGTGCTTGCCCAAAATGCTGATTTATTAAATTATGGCTTTTAGTAGTTACGGCAACCCGAAGAGGTTTATTTATAACAATAGCCTGCTCTACTTTTTTCTCTTCCTTAGGCTTATGAGGCTCAGGATATGATTTTAGTAACTCGCTAAAGTTTTTCGCCTTCTTACTGAAACACCCAGACTGGTCCTCACCTAACAATCCAACAGCATCGGCACGACACTGACGACAATGACGCATCATCTTCATATCAATACCACATGTATCACGTAGCTGAGTTAGCTCTTCATAAGTAGGTTCGCGTTGTCCAATACGACTAAAATGGGTATCAAATTCTGGCTTAGAAATCAGCGGCATAATGTTATGTATCTCTACACCCAGCTCTTTTATTATCTTACTTACATTTTGAATATCACCATCATTTATCCCAGGTATCATTACCGAATTAATTTTTACCCGAGCACCACTGGCAACCATTTTTTTAATCCCCTCAATCTGCTCTTGAATCAAAATTTCAGCAGCTTCGATTCCTGTATATTTTTTACCCTCAAAATACATCCAATCATATATCTGCTTACCTACAAAAGGATCTATTGTATTCATGGTAACGGTAATATGCTTTGCATTTAACGCAATTACTTCATCTGCATATTTATTCAGATTCAAACCATTAGTTGATAAACAAGTAATAAGATCAGGGAAATTTTTATTCAGCAACTCGATAGTACCAAAAGTCTTATCCGAATTTGCCAAAGGGTCACCAGGACCTGCTATACCAACTACCGCAAGGTTATCAAGTTTACTACTGACTTGCTCAACTCTTTCCAGCGCCTCAGTTGGAGAAAGCAAACATGAAACCACCCCCGGGCGCGACTCGTTAGCGCAATCGAATTTTCTATTACAGTAATTACACTGCATATTACAGGCAGGAGCCACCGGAAGATGAAGCCGCGCAAACTTATGCTGCGCAGATTCGGAATAACAAGGGTGTCTGTCTTCTTTTTTATCACTTACTGATTTATTTTCACTACCGCAAGAATCACTACCGCAGGAACCGCCACCACAAGAATCACTGCTTTTAGCATTAGGAAAAGATAGGATATTTGCTGATTTGAAATTGGTCATCACTCCACCTCACTGAGTTCGTACATAAGACATTGCATGAGGTGTGCCATTTTTTATAGTTATTGTATCAAACTGTTTTTATTAGATTTTTACCACTACAAAATATATTTTTTGATGTAGGGTTTGTTACACAAGAACTGTTTGTTGTGGGATCTTGGACAAAAATCCAAACGTCATATATGGACTCACTCGTTTTACAAGTGTTTTTGACTTAATGTTAAACAAATCATCGCTGTCATATATTCGGCCTTTAACAGAGAGCAAGAGTGCCTCATGGCCCTAATGGAATCAACTACCTGATTGACTAATCATTCCGACGGCTTCGTAATGAGCCAATGACGTGTTTAGTATGAAATCAGGTCAGTTTAACTGTTTACCATCTTGTCAAACCCACATCGCAACTGGTGGTGAGATTTTTTCCTTTTTAAGTTAGTTAATCTGTTAGTGCTTTTATCTACAAGCCTTATAAGGCTGTTCGTTAGCAATAACAGCCCATACTACTCTAGCCATTTTGTTTGCAAGAGCTACAGTAGCTTTATTGTGATGCTTTTGAGTCTTTAGCATTAAAGCCCAGTTCAGCATATTATCCGGTTCTTTTCTTTTTGCTGCCCACGTTAGTGCGGAGCGCGCACCGTGAACTAGCAGCTGCCTTATTTGGCTATTACCCCGCTTAGTAATGCCGCCTAAATTATTCTTACCGCCCGTAGAATTTTGCTTTGGGACCAACCCGCACCAAGCAGCAAAATGTCTACCGTTTTTAAAGTACTGTCCATTGCCGATGCTGGCATAAATCGTCGCTGCATTGATTGGTCCAATTCCTGGGACAGTTAGAGCTCTTTTGCATACTTCATTATTTGCCGTTATTGAGCTAATTTTCTTGTCCAGCCATTTAATAGCATCGTCTATCTGCAGATATTCGCCTCTTAACTCACTTAGTAAACCCCTCATGCTTGGGGTAAGCTCATTTTCTATGTCTTCGAGTGCCATAGGTAAGTGCTTACTAATAGCAGTTTTACCTTTGTTTAACGCAACACCAAACTCTGCTGCCAGCCCCTGAATCTGATTAGCTATTCGCGTTCTATCAGATATCTTGCGCTCCCGTACACGTAATAGCGATTGAAGCTCTTGCTGCGCAATTGTTTTAATTGGAACAAAAGTCATATTAGGGCGCTGACTTGCTTCAGCTATAGCCTCTGCATCATTGTAGTCATTTTTACCTTTGCGACGATATGCCACTACGTGCTGTGGTGGTATCAATTTAACTTCATGACCAAGCTTTTGAATAACGCGTGCCCAGTAGTTTGAAGAACCGCAAGCTTCGATAACAACCGTGGCAGCTTCATGATTTGCAAAGTATTTAGATACTTGCGAGCGCCGAATAAGCTTGCGTGTCTTAACGTTACCTCTGTTATCCATGACCACTGCATGGAATACATTTTTTGCTATATCTAAACCAACTGTTATATTACTCATTGTATGGACTCCTCTTAATTTTTAAATGGTGTTTAAAAATTATGGCTCATTACGAAGCCGATTATATAGAGTGAGTCCGGTGCACGAAGGTATGGTGGTTGATGGCAATGTTACGTATTAAGCTGCAATAAGTTTTTTAACATGCAGCTCATTACGATGTTGTTCAGCATGCCAAAGATCATATTGTGACTGCTGATTTAACCAACTTTCAGCAGATGTATCAAAGGCTATGGAAAGGCGAATAGCCATTTCAGGGCTAATACCTGCATTACCATTTACAATAGCACTAAGAGTTTTTCTGCTTACGCCAAGAGCTTTAGCGGCAGCAGTAACAGTAATGCCAAGAGGCTCTAGACAAAGCTCTTTGATTATTTCGCCTGGGTGTGGAGGATTGTGCATTAACATAGTGTCACCTCAATGATAATCTTCATAGTTAACAATTTCAGCATCTTGACCAACGAACTTAAAAGTAACACGCCAATTACCGTTAACGGATACTGACCATATTTCCGAACGATTGCCAGTTAGTTGATGCAACCCTAGACTAGGTAGGTTCATATCTTGAGGGCAAGTTGCCGCATGTAACCTACCTAGAATGAGACGAAGCTTTGTTGCATGAGAAGCTTGAATACCAGCAATGCTTCCAGTTTGGAAGAACTTCTTTAAACCTTTGTGCTTAAAACTTAGAATCATAAATTACAATGTAACCAATAACGTATCAGGTGTCAACAGGTATGACACATACCACTTGAGCACAGTGTTTATATTGCACAATTATACAACCATTATGTTGTGAGATAGGTTATAAACATTGGAACAGCGCCTTTTCCTAAATTAAAGCCGCATTGCTCATAAAAATGAGCCTCTTTCTCGTATGCTATTACAACCTTACGTGCATATTCTGAATATTTTTGTAACATTTTTTCTACTAAAGTTCGACCAATGTTCATTTTATGGTATTGCGGTTTTACCAATAGATAGTGAAAATACGCTGTCATAACACCATCAGATAAAGCGTTCATTAAGCCAACCAGCTCAGAACCATTCCAAGCAGTGATGACACTATCAGAGTTCTTTATTGCTTGGGTTAACTTTTCAGGATAATTGGCAGAATCCCACTCAACAGAGGCAAATAGATTTTGCAACTGTTTTGTGTCAATTGTATTAATGTCTTTATAGGTAATTTGCATAGACGTTTATCTCAAATTTGCTCATGATCCTTTGTGCGATATAACTCTTGCCATAACCAGCGAAAAACCACTTGTGGTTTTGAGACCAGCAGAGAATGCGCAATGGTTGATGGCGATGTTAGCCATTTTCAATTTCATTAAGCATATACTTACGGAGCTTTCTTTCTTGTCTGAGTACATGCAAAATATAAACAAAGTTTTGATCTATTTTATAGAGTACTCTGCAAGGATTAACGATAACTTCACGATAGTCAAAATCTGCAATTTCTTCCGGCACAGGACCAGATTTAGGGAAAAGTTCTAATCTACTTACTGTTTGAAAAACATTGTCTACTAGCTTTTCTGCAGCAGATATGTTGTTAATGGCAATATATTCAGCAATATCATTCAAGTTTTCAAGAGCTGGTTCAGTCCAAATTATTTCAGCCATTTTTTAAGCTTTTCCTTGGCTTCTGCTTGGGTAAATGTGCGACCATCTCTTATTGCTTGTTCACCTTTTGCAATACCTTCAAGAATTTGCATGCGATTAAGCATTAATTGATAATCATTAACATCTAGTAGATATGCGGAAGGTTGACCGTGTTCTGTAATAAGAACAGGTTCTTTAGACTCATGAAGCTCAGCAAGAATTTTTGTTGCTTGCCTTTTGAGGTTGGTGACTAACTCTGTTTTCATAGGATATTCCTTAAAGTGAAAGAGTATCACTATAGTATCACTTTTTATGCAAGAATCGAAGCTTGGGAAATATGGCTAACGCCACACATCAGCTGACCGAAAACCGCTTGCTGTTTGAATCCAGCACCAAAGGTGAGATGGTTGATGGCGATGTTATAAGTCATCTTCTTTATGATGCCAAACTCTCAATATATGTATTTGAGATTGTTTATCATTGATTAGATAACGAGTAGTGTAATTATCAAGAATTAAATCTCTAATCAAATCTGGGTTTGGTGCTTTGCTAACTTCAATTCCCATGCGAGAAAAAGTTTTTAAATTATTAATGCCAGTTAGTAAACGCTTAGCTACTGCTTGCGCAGCCATTGGATTATTTTGTTCAATAAAATCTCGTAACCGTTTCAGATCGGATATTGCTTCGGGTGTATATATAATTTTCATGCTTTTGGCGCAGGCTTTTCTTTAGCCGTACCCCAGCTGTTAAGCCAAGAATTAACTTCTTGTTCATCAACACCTATCCCCGATCTTACAGAGTCCAAAGCTTCTAGTGTTTCAAGCCATTGAATATCTTCTGCCTCTTGCCTTTTAATGAATTCCTTAATTGCTTGATTGATTAGGTAATTTTTGCTTCTGTGAAGCTTGTTAGCCAATAGTTCAAGAGGCTTTTCTATTTCTGATTTTATTCTGACGCTTGTAACAGACATTGTAATACACCTTTGTGTAGTAATTTGTATTACATTGTAGTGTTTTTGAGTGCTATAAGCTATGAATTATTTCGAGAATTTAAAATCTGCGCGATGACTTATAACGCCCGCCATAGCCGGCGAAAAACCGCTTGCGGATTTGAGTCCAGCAGAGAATGCGCAAAGATTTATGGTGATGTTATGCCTAAGTTCGTTCTTTTGCACTTTTGTAAACCAACCCCTTATCTCTTTTACCAACAGCGATTACATATACCGTTATTTCGTCATCATTAACTTCATAAACTAATCTATACCCTAGAGAGCGTAACTTGATTTTGTAGTGGTTTTCAAAGCCATTTAAGCGTGAAGCTTTGTTATGGGGTTTTTCTAAACGTTCAGTCAGTTTTTTCTTAAACTGAGTTTTGATTGGCTGGGCAAGCTTTTTCCATTCTTTAAGAGCGCTGGGAATAAATTTAAGTTTATAGGTCATCTATATTCACTTCGATGGCATTTTGTTTTTCGTGGGCACGCTCTTTAATAATTTTGGAAAGCTCAAAATCTTCCAATTCCTCCATTAGCCATTCATATGTTTCAGCAGGTATTAAGTAAGCGGCAGGAACATTATGATTTAAAATGGCGATAGGAGCACCCTCAGCTTGATTTAATAATGCTGATGGGTTTTTCTTTAATTCTGAGATGCTTGCAGAACAGGTAGAAAGAACTTGTCTCATAATAAAGCCTTAAAAAGAGTTAAATATAGTGCTATTTATAGCTCTTTTTATTGGTCTTTGCAATGAAAAGGTTCAAATTGCAGATATTAGACATAACGTTGCCATAACCAGCGAAAAACTGCTTGCGGATTTGAGTCCAGTACCAAAGGTGAGATGGTTGATGGCGATGTTAGGCGCGTTCATTCCAAGTTGTTGGATCTCTGCGAGCATGAATTACAGCTGTTACAATAATATTCTCATCTTCGACCAAGTAAAAAATTAAATATGGAAATCTGTGAATTAAACAACGCCTAAGGCTTTTATAAGTTAATTGATAATGCAGAGGATTTCTTTCTATTTTTGAGAGTGAATCCTCAATGCATAATAAAAGATCATGACCTAAACCAGTACGCTTGGTTTCGTAGTAATTAAATGCTTCTGTAATATCAAGCTCAGCTACACGCCTGATAGTGAGAGTGTATTTCATTGATTTCCAATTATACGGTTTTTGACTTCACTCCAAGAAGAACCTTTATCTTTATCTAAAAGATATGAATCTAGACGTTTATCAAGTTCTTTGATTTGAGCATCAGATAGTTCAAGCGTTGAACCATCATTAACTACGCTATCCCATAGCTTTTCAGCTAATATGATTCTCTCCGAAGCTGTAAGATCTTGAGTTTTCATGGTATTTTCCAGTTGCGTAAGTGTATTAACTATTATACTACGAGATTTAAAATAAATCTGCTAAAACGCACCTAACTACCATTCATTCATCATAAATGATGTATTAAATTCACTTTTCACACATTACCACACAATTATACCAATATCGATACCTACTAATAAAATAGGCATTAATACCCTTATTCTTTTTGTTATATTTTCTGGATGCCGGCCTTCGCCGGTATGACGTTGTAGGTTGGCAGATGCGTACGTGTCGAGATTAAAGTAAAGCAGATTGTTATATTAAATAAAATCTATTGGATTGCCGCGTTCAAGAAACTCTTTTAGCTCGTTAGAGATTCTGGAATCATTTGCAACACGCTCCCAGAAATCACGCGCAATATTAATGATGCTTTTAATCATACCTGGCGTAAATTTATAGCTATCTGGCATTTTAGCTGCAAATTCATACGGAGCAACTTCGCCACCGCCTTTAGGGGCAAAACCCATTGAACACATGTCATAAACTGGCAGTAATCTAAAAAAATCGCCTTCTGCTGCAAAGCTTAAATTTCCTAAATGCATATCTGAGTTGTTTATTAGTTTGCCAACTCCCCAGTAAATTACAGTGTCATAAACGTGTTGCCAACTGACTAGTTGTTTTTGTTGAAGAGCAGTCATCACTTTTAGCCAGTTATCGCCAAACCCTGTAAATTCGCTATCAATTGCTTGAAGTGATATAAGGGGCATGCGCCCAAATTCTCCGGATCTATCAAATCGTTCTGATTCTAGAAAAAGTCTGCCATCCAATTCTAATAGGCGTGTCTCAGCGGCTGGAATATTGAAGCTGTGTAGGGCTTCGGTGGCATGAAATTCTGTTATTAGAATATCACGCCACCTTCTTGATACATCATTATCACCTTTTGGGGAAAACTTAACTATGACATGCGCTGATTTTGGTCTGCAAAATGTTGTGAATTTTGGTTGTTCACCACCAGCTGATGAACCAGGCACTTCGCCACTAATAACGTTATTTGCTAATAATGGATAGTCCTCTTCACTCGAAGTTTCTGGGTGGCGTCTTAAGCGTAAAAGCGCATTTGGCCCCAGCTTTAGATTGCCAGGCAGATCATCGCCATTAGATATTAAATAGCATCCGATATGGTTAGTATTCCAGTTTCTCGGGTCTGAGGGGAATTCACTTTGTTGCGAGGCTAGGTTCTTTGCTATTTGTCTGCCAATAAACCCTTGAGGGCAGAGGTCCTGCAAGAAATAAGGTAAGTCATCATAAAGTCCATTTCTTTTTTGACCCAGAAATACAGATGGCATTCCTGTAGCAGGTTCTACATAAAAACCCTCTGGAGCCAAAGGGCGTATGTGTGCTGCAATAACAGTATTTCCATAAGCATCCACCATTACTAAGGCTAGTTTGTTATCTGCGCCAAAAGCATTACGGGTTAATGCATATTTTGGAGACCTGCCATCTTGTAGTCTAACAATATCATTTCCAAGAGCTTTAAGTTTACGTGCTACTACTGGTTGACTATAGCCTGTGTGGTTCTGGATCTCTTTTGATGTGGCTGGTCCGTTTTCTAAGAACTCTCTCATAGATTGTGGCATAAAATCACCCTTGGAAAATCAATTAAATGACTAGCATTACGAATAGCTTTTGTAGATTACAATTAAATATTAAATCTTTTTAAATTATAGTGTTATATTGATATTTATGCAAATATAATGAAATTATGACTAGAAATATGAATAGCTTTAAGAGCAATTGTGGGCAGATCACATTTAATTCTGGATACCGGCCTACGCCCACTACTGTCCGGGGAAATAATTTAATAGAATCAAGATGGCTGAGCCCTTCGACTACGCTCAGGGAACTTGAAAAATTTAAGTCTAAAATCACCTGTTTCATTCAGAAACCTTGCTACGCATGGCTTTCCAAAGACAGGTAATATTTTCCCCGGACAGTAGTGGGCCTGCGCCGGTATGACGGTGGGCGACGCCTACCCCACAATTAAGTTTTTCCACATTTCAAAAAATTAATTGCTTATTTTTCAAGATATTGAAATTTTCCACACGTGTGGAAAATTCAAATCTGAATATTCCCCCCGGGGGGAATATTCGTCATCTTTAACCACTCTTTTCTGGAAACAATCATCACTTCATCTTCTCCGCTATTTGGATTATCCATATGGGAGATCATGTTTAACATTGGACCACAGGCCTTTACTTTGCCTTGTTCCAGCAAGGCAATATAGGTTGCCATTTTGGCAACTTCATCAGGGGAGTGACTTACATAAATAACAGGTATCTCAAGCTGAGAAAAAAGTTTTTCCAGATATGGTATCATCTGCTCTTTGCTACGCAGATCCAAACTGGCCATTGGTTCGTCCATAAGCAGAAGATCGGGATTACTGGCTAATGCCCTTGCTATTGCAACCCGCTGTTTTTCGCCGCCAGACAGATTTGCCGGGTATCGGTTAAGCAAGTTTTTAACTCCGGTAAGTTCGACCATTTTCTCAACGGTAAGCGGCTTATAGTTCTTTTTGTTTCTCTTAAAGCCATATTCAATATTTTTTTGAACCGTTAGATGCGGAAACAATGCCGCATGTTGAAATACATAGCCAACACTTCTTTTATGTGGCTTTAAATTAAAGAGTGTTTCACTATCAAACCATTTATTCTGATTCACTTCGATAAAACCAGAGCTACCGGTTTCCAGGCCGGCAATAAATCTAAGCAGGCTGGTTTTTCCGGAACCAGACGCGCCAAATAATGCACTAACACCCGAACCAGGCAAATTCAGTTTTATGTCGATAATAAAATTATCGCGCTGCAATTCTAACTGACAGATAACCCGATTCACGTCCGCCCCCTTACTGTATCTACTTTATTAAAAATTTGTATTGTAAGAAGACAAACAAAAGAAAAAACCAACATCATAACTGCTAAGGCATGAGCATTTGCATATTCAAGCGCCTCGACATGTTCATAGATAATCATTGAGATAACCTTGGTCTTTCCGGGAATGCTGCCGCCAATCATTAAGATAACGCCAAATTCTCCTATAGTATGGGCGAACCCAAGCACGGCAGCAGAAAGATATCCATGACGAGATAGCGGTAAAATCAGCGAGAAAAATCTATCCAGAGGATTAGCTCCAAGAGTAGAAGCGGCATCAAGATGACTATGTTCAATCGCTAAAAAAGAGTTTCTTAATGTTTGTACGACTATTGGCATTGAGAAGATAACTGAGCCAACTACTAACCCGCTAAAGCTAAAGACTAAAAGGGGAAGGTTCAACGCTCCCATCATTTGTCCAAAAAACCCTTCCGGCCCCATCATAACCAGCAGATAAAACCCCAAAACGGTAGGTGGCAAGACCATTGGCAGTGATACTATTGATGCCATAATATCTTTAAATATCCTGACACCAATTCTTTTACTTGGCTGAGAAAACCACCAGGCAATTGGGGTTGCCAATATCAGCAAAATTAATGTTGTAACAAATCCGAGTTTAAGAGTTACCCAAATCGCAAGTAAGTCATCGGGACTCAGGCTCATAATTATTTGCCTTTTTCAGCTTGCGGATTCCCTTCCTTTTCTGTTTTAGCAACACTATATCCCGAATTTTCTATAATTTCTCTGGCCTGATTACCTTTGAGAAATTCCATGAATTCCTGCGCCAATTTGATGTTTTCTGCTTTTTTAAGCAATACAGCCTGTTGTTCTAAAGGTGTGTAGCCAGATGTTGGAATAACCCATACGTGCTTTGAATTTTTATCTTCTTTGGATATTTGCGATAACGCTACAAACCCGGCATTTACCCCGCCCTTTTCGACAAATTGATAGGTCTGACTAACGGTATTTCCAACCAAAATTTTGGGCTGGTATTTATCCCAAACGTTAATAGATTCCATGAATTGTTGTGCAGCAAGTCCATAAGGGGCTAGTTTGGGATTAGTAATGGCAATTTTTTCAAACTTACCATGTAAAAATTCTGCTTGTGCGTCTTGCCCCGGCATCCATAATACCAAGGAGCCGTTTGCATATGTAAATCGGCTCTCCGGCACAGCTAAACCGTTAGTTTCAAGTAGCTCTGGCCTTTTAACGTCGGCAGCTAGAAAGATATCATACGGAGCTCCATGACATATCTGTGCATATAGTTTTCCTGTTGACCCAAAATGTAAAATAAGATCGTGTCCGGTCTGCTTTTCAAATACTGGCTCAAGCTTCTTAATTGTTGTTGTAAAGTTTGCGGCTACTGCGACTTTTATCTCTGCTGCGTTGGCTGTTGCAGGAAATGTGAGGATGAAGGATATTAGGCCAATCAGAAAAACCAAATATGAGATTAATTGTGTTACATGAAGACTCCATCCCGTTCGTGCTGAGCTTGTCGAAGTGCGAAACGGATTAAAATTCAGTTTATTGTTACCACCCTTCGACTGCTCGTTCCTCGCGCTCAGGATGAACGGAAATTTGCCCCCAGTTAATCTGGATTGCCCGATCGAGTCGTGCAATGACAAAATGCCGCGAATCATCCAGGTTTTGCAGAACAAGGCATTCAATCTGAAAAAAGCGGAGTTTACTATTATGTAAATGAGTATTTTTGAAGATTTAATAACGCAGTTATGTGAAACCTGGGGATTTGCAGTACTTCTAATCATAGTTGCCTCACCTTTATATCCATAACCTGTATCCTATACGCTATTTGCCTTGGAGTCATCCCTAACAATCTGGCTGCCTTGGCCTGTACCCATCCGCACTGTTCAAGTGCAGCTACTATACGATCCCGCTCATCTATAGAATTATCCTGAAGATCAATTTGCGAAGTAGCCGGATTTGCAGTTTTAAATAGATTTGAGCTTTGTAATAAATTAACGGATAAGCTTGGCTCTCCAATCGTATTATCAGTACACATAATCGCCGATCGTTCCAAACAGTTCTCAAGCTCACGAACATTACCCGGCCAATCAAACTGCATAAGCATTCTTATTGCCTCTGGGGTAATCTGAATTTCTCTTCCCTGTTGTTTATTTATCTTATCAATCAGGTACTCAACAAGCACTGGTATGTCTTCTCTACGTTCACGTAATGGCGGCAGGTATATTGGAACAACATTAAGGCGATAATACAGATCTTCTCTAAATTCTCCTGTTTCAACCAGTTCTTCCAGGTTACGGTTAGTAGCTGCAATAACTCTAACATCAACCTTTATGGTTTCGTTACCACCAACTCTTTCAAATTCACCTTCTTGCAATACCCGTAACAGCTTTACCTGAAACGCTGGTGTTACATCTCCAATTTCATCAAGAAATATTGTTCCGCCATTGGCTTGTTCAAAGCGCCCTTTGCGCTGATTAACTGCACCGGTAAAGGCACCCTTTTCATGCCCAAACAACTCTGATTCTAACAAATTATCTGGTAACGCAGCACAGTTAACCTTTACTATCGGCCCATTAACTCTGGGGGAATTATAATGAACTGCATTTGCGATTAATTCCTTTCCGGTTCCTGATTCTCCACGCACTAAAACCGTGGTATTCCACTTTGCAACATTACGGATTAATTCAAACACGCGACGCATGATCTCGCTGCTGCCAACCATATTGTCAAAACCATACGATCTACTTACAGTTCGCCTCAGGCTATCGCGCTCATTTTTCAGGTCTTCGCGCTCTTTTTCTACCTCGATTGCCAAACGAACACTTTGCGCAATAAGATTAGCTATCATTCCGACAAAATGAGCATGCTCTTCAAGTATTGGAATATCCTCTTTTGCAACCTGAACCGCCAATACACCAGCTACAATTTCTTCGTCATAAATTCTTATTGGAACACCAATAAATGGTAACTCCGGGTCATAAAGTGACAGTCGATTTAAGAATCTGGGGTCATCTGCTATACGGGAAAGAACTACCATCTCTCCATGCTCTGCTATAGCTCCGAATATACCCTCTCCCGGTTGATAGACAATTCCTTCATTTTCAGCTAATTCTTGCCCCAAAACCGCACCTACAAGCAATTCTCCGCTATTTGTATCTTTTAGCGTTACGACACCATGACCCATTTTCTGGGTATCATGCAATACCTGCAATACACTTTGCAAAGTCTCATGAAAGTTTAGCGAGCGACTTAATACCTGACTGACTTGGTATAATGCCTCTAACTGCGAACAATATAATTTAGCTAATAAGGTCAAAACTTCGTACCTCTTTGAGAGACACTGCAAAAACGATTTTCCATAATTATCGTTCTACCATGCCTTTTTTCACAACTCTTCGGGATAAGACAGTCCGTTTGCCATTACTATATATTTCAAGGTTAGTGATCTTGCCTATTACCTTGCTTGTTTTTCTGCAACTCTAACAATATCCACTGCCGCTGATAGGCTGTGCGTTTTTTTTCTTGCAGATGTTTTTTAATTTTGTGCTCGACCTCTTCTATTGGAATCAGTATTTCTGGATGGATCTCTTCACACCATACCAGATGAAAACCCATTTCAGTTTCAACAATTTCACTTAATGAATTTACATCCATGGAAAATAATTCTTCATCCAATTCAGGATAAAGTTTACCCGATGGAATTGTTCCAATTTCTCCCCCGTTTAATGCAGTTGGGCACTCAGATTTTCTCATTGCAAAATACTTAAACTTTTCGATATCTCCTGCAATTTCATTAGCTATTAAACTTAATGTTAACAATGCATCCAACCGATTATTTCCCTGAATGTCGTCATTAATAGTTATCAGTATATGTCTTACTTTTCGCATTTCCGGCTTCAAAAATGCTTTATGATTTTTTTTATAATATTCAGAAATTTCTGCATCAGTAATATTAATGTCTTCACTAACGGTTTCTAATATGGCGTTTACCTTTAGCTCATCCGCTAAAAGTTCTTTAAACCCCATACGCGAAATACCATGCCGGTTGATTTCATTTTCAAACTCAGAAACGGTTTCATATCTATCTATAATCTGTTTTAAAGTAGATTCAATTTCTTTTTCAGGAACCTGAACTCCATCTGCCTTGGATGAAGCAAGAATTGTGGTATTAAGCTGCTGTAATTTGAATGCCTGATTAAGCACCTCTACTTGTTGCTCTTTCTGAAGCTCTTCATGTGAACACTGATAACGCTCCATTGCTATTTTCAGCATAAAATATGTAGTTTCGTAGTCCATTTCTGAATTAATTTTTTGGGCATGGATACTCATAGTTTACTCCGACCAACTTTATTCAATTACCTATAAAGTTTTGTTTATTTCGTCAACAAGCCTGCATCTTTAATTTGATAATTAGTGATTGCCACAACCAGAGCAACCACCTCCGGAAGCACAACTGCTTTTCTCGTGAAAGATAACTCCACTTTCCTGTAACTCAACAAGCTCAATAGAATCCAGCATTATCTCTTTACATTGTTCAATATCTGTTTCCAGACTTACAGGTGACATGATTAGGTTTCGCTTGAACGTGGTTAGAACAGTTCCGCGCATGTCATCTGTAAAATTTTTGTGTGCTTTTTCTGGAACACCCAGGTATTCGAAAAGCTCGTCCAGGGTATTAAAATCTTCTATTACTTTAGCCATCTTTTTTCCTCTTAGCTTTAGATTAAGCAACCTGAGCGTTATATAAGGCATTATGAAGACGCTCTAACTCATATGAATCCGGAGTCTTCTTATTCATAGTTACATAACGCCTAACGGCCTCTAATAACATAGGTTCGTCAGCTTCATCTATAGGTAATCCTAATGTTTCATAGGTATAGCGCAAAGCATGCCTACCGGAATGTTTTCCTAAAACTACCTGGTGAGAACGACCAATATCTGCTGGGTCAAGGACTTGATAATTTTGTACATTTTTTAACAGGCCATCTACATGGGTACCTGCCTCATGGGTAAACACTCCATCGCCGACAATGCTTTTTTGCCATGGAATTATTCTACCTGACGCCTCGGCAACTATTGCGCTTAACATTGGTAAGGCTTTTAGGTTAACCCCGCAGTCAACACCATACTGCTGACGCGCTGCCAAGATAACCTCTTCCATAGCCGCATTACCGGCCCTCTCTCCCAAACCATTAACCGTTGTGTTTACATGTTTTGCACCAGCTCGCAATGCGGCCAATGTGTTCGCGGTCGCTAAACCAAGGTCATCATGAGCATGCATTTCAAGATCAATATTTGACCCTTCTTTTAATGTTTTGAAGGCATCATATACGGAAAATGGGTCCATTACTCCAAGAGTATCAGCAAATCTAAAACGACTGGCTCCTGCCATTTCTGCTGTTTCAATAACGCTTTTTAAAAAATCAATATCAGCCCTGCTGGAATCTTCGCCACCGATACAAACAGACAAACCCATATCAATAGCCATACGAACCAGTCTATCTATCTGTTGTAATACCCAGCTTTTACTTTTACCAAGCTTGTAGCATATTTGCTGTTCGGATACGGGAATTGATAAATCAACCATACCAACTCCCAAATTGTCACAGAGCATCAAATCGGCATCGCTCATTCGACACCAAACAAGCGTATCCATACCTAAATACAAATCAACAATCGCCTTTATCTCTTCCCGTTCTGCCTCTCCCATTGCAGGAATACCCAATTCAATTTCATGCACTCCTGCCATATCCAAGGCCTCAGCTATGGCAATTTTCTCATCTAACGAAAATGCAACGCCCGCAGTCTGTTCTCCATCGCGAAGGGTGGTATCATCAATAATAAGTTCTATTTGGCTGCTAGTTGTCATAATTCAGCACCTTTTCTGCATCTGTTTAATTTAAAAGAGCAAGTGCTGTGCCAATAGCAATAAAAACTAATTACTATATGTTTTTAATGACTTTTTATAAGAACTCGCAATGTTATTTTTTAAACATTGAGTGAAAAACACTCCCCTTTTTGTAGCAAACACTACAAAAAACGCACCAGCATATACTCATCGAACACCTTTTATAACCAATAAACATTGGAATTTTATTACATGAGATTTTGGGTCTGATTATTGCTTTATTATTCGATACTCAATTTATCAATTTAACCATGGAGAGCAGCATGCATGAGATAACCGGGAACTTGTGGGATTATTTCGGGAAATATCCAGTTGTGATTACAACCTCAGAATCAATTACCAAAAAAGGTATATGTCCAATGCCCAGGGGTTGTGCCAATCAGGCTAAGCAGCGTTTTCCAGAACTTCCTCAAACTTTGGGGGCAATGATGCAAAAACATGGCGCTCAGGTATTTGAGGTTATCGACGGATTAGTCAGTTTTCCTGTTGAGCAAAGCCAGTTTGTCAACCCTGAACTCGCAATTATTGAACGTTCGTGCAAACAACTTGTTGCTTTGGCTAATACAAAAGGATGGAAGAAGATAATTGTTCCACGCCCTGGTTGTGGAGGTGGAGGACTTAGCTGGAAGGATGTTGCTCCAATCCTTGAGAAATATTTTGATGATAGGTTTTTTATGATTTCTGCAGAATGAATACCTTAATCGGATTTTTCTCGTTCCCAACGTCCTCGTTGGGAATGCATATACATCCAAAATCATACGCCAACAATTAGTGAAACTTCTATTAACACTTATTGTTAGCTTAGACTATTACGAAAAATTTTTCTGTGGTAGCCAATTTGTTTTAAGGAATTGAATTTAACGCATCCAAAAAACAATATTACTTCTTCAAATATCCCTTAAACTTCTGCCCATTCCTGCTCAAACATCTTATCAAACCGACCAGGATCATCTTCAGCCCTAGATTTTGCATTGGTTGCTCGCCGCATCCAACTAGGAATATCATTTGACTTTACTCTGTGATACAGTTCATCCACCAATTCAGCAATCAAGATTCCCTCATCTACCTTAATCGGATGCACACCTTTTTCTAACAACCTACTTACAGCCCTGGGACCGACAGCATTACTGTAAACCGCCACACAATCTTTAACTAGATTGATTTTGTCAGTTAACTTATCTTCACTATGCCCAGGCTCATAAGTTTTGGATTCATCAAAACCTACTGCCTCAAGCATCTTATAACCTGATACACTTATCTGATAAACAGCAAAGCCTTTAGCCAATCCAAAATGTTGATTCACTTCTTTAAGGCCAATGCTGGCAAAGGCAACCTTTATACCAGCATCGGAACAGCTTTTGGTTTCGTCATTAATGACTCGCATGTGTCGCCGCATCATAGTATCCCCCCTGCATTTTATCCCTCCTAAACACGGAAACATATTCATCAGCACCTTCCGGACGCTGTTGCCATACCAGATTTGCCATTTCTATAACCATATCGGTAGTACCGGCATAACCAACACGGCAAACACGACTTCCACCTATACGGTCATATATCGGATAACCAGCACGATAATGCGCCAACTCCTGTTCTTCACAAAATTCAGTCATATAGGAATTAGCAATCACCAAATCTATGGCGTATTCATAGGAAAGCTTTTTAAAATCCTCCAGATCCCCTTCCTGTATAACCTTATAATCAAGACCTTCCAGTTTTTCTTTATAATCTGAACCATAATTCAGATTAGTAGTAACAGCATACTGCAGGTCTATGCCGGTCTCTTCCGACAACTCCTGCAAAGGGATAAGAAGATCTGGGTCAGTGGCAACGGCCAGTCTACACTGACCCAGATAAAAGTGCGCATCCAAATACGCATCCCGAAGACATTGACGCTGCCTTTTATACATTGCCGGAACCGGGTTGCCCGACAATTTCATAAGCATTGCCATAAATTCATCATTGGCCTTAATACCAATCAAGCCATCAAAATGGGAAAAAGAGATACCGGCACGCAGATGCAGTAGCATGCCGGCACTCTTCATTGATAGTCCAATTGAAACTACGCCGCAGGCATTTGCTATACGCTCAAACATGCCTTTGGAACACCCCCCGTAGGTTATCGGACTGTAGCGCGACTCGGCTAAATGCCCATCCAGTGAACCACTTAGATCGGGCAGAAATATTGGATTAAGGCCAAACATTTCTACCATAAGTCTGATGGCCTCAATATCTGCCGGTGTATGCATTGCACTTGGCAATATAACCAGATCTTTACTGTTCTTCTTTTTATCTTTTGCTTCAATAAATGTTTTAGCAACACAGTTTTCAATTATCGCTTCAACAGCTGCAACATAACCGGTTTCCAAACACCCAAGGTAATCAGGAGTTGATACCGGAACCAAAATTACATCATTATATTGAGGATATTCACTGCGAAACTCTTTGATTATCCGCTGCAGATCTGTACCTTCAGCCTCAGAAACACCTGTAGTCAAAACTCCTATTATCTCTGGTTTGCCTTCTTCACATAAATTTACCAAACCATCTATTAAATTCTGATCCGGGTTCATAACCGCAGCCAAATGATCTAACGCTGTAGTCTGTATCGGAACCGGCTCAAAGAAGTGACGAATAAACAGGATCTTGCCATAGGCTGAACAACCCTGATTGGCATGCAAAAGCGGGACTGATTTATCCAACCCGAGAAATGCCAATGTAGCCCCCATAGGTTGGCTTATTTTAATCGGGTCAACGGTCATTGCTTTTGTACGTTTAATTAGTTTTGCCATGTTGCCTCCTGGATATTTTCATCAGGTAATATGCATACTAAAATCTCTGTTCTAAGATGGCTGAGCGTAGCCGAAGCCTCGGCACTTGGAATACAATTTTTTGACCCTTCGGCTACGCTCAGGGATCCTGATACTCTAATCATCACCCCACCTCCCAAGGAGCGGGCTTATCAATAATTTTCCACAATGGATTGTTTATTGTTCTATCAAGCTCTTTAGCTAAAATCAGCATTCCTTCATATCCGGCATAGGGTTGTTCCCGCTCTTGATTGATATGTAAGAATGGAATGCGAGCCTTCAATGATGTGTACATATTCCTTCCACCGGCAACCAACACATCTACATTGTATGCATCACACAACCGAATCAGGTTTTCCGGGTTACCATTGTCTACCATCTGGATGTCATCCCCGGTAATCATTTTGATGCGTTGTTTATCCTCCGGCGTGGATTTTTTTACTCCAGTGGCAACAACTTTCATACCTAAATCATCTTGCAATGCCGAAAGTACCGACCAGGATTTAACTCCACCGGTATAAAGCAGTGCGCTTTTACCGGAAAGCCTTTCGCGATATTCATCCAAATCGAAATTTATCTTTTCTTCTTCCTCGGCAATCAATTCTTCAGTGCGTTTTATCAGGTCATCATCACCTATCATTGCTGCAATACTACGCAATGCATTTGAGGTATCTCTAACCCCATAAAAGCTACCTTCAAACCAGGGAATGCCATACTTCTGTTCCAATCCCCGGGCAACGTTAAGTAAAGCTCTGGAACAAACAACCATGGTCACATCGGCTCGATGCATCGTCTGAACTTCATTAAAACGCGCATCTCCGGATAAGGAACCTCTAACATTTATACCGAGTTTGTCCAGAAGTGGTAAAACATGCCAAAACTCACCGGCAATATTATATTCACCAACAAGATTAAGATGGTAAATCTTATGACCAGCAGGTGTTTTTTCCGGAAATGGTTTTGGTTCTGCAGTACCAATAACCTTTTTCAACATAACATCCCCGGCCACACGGTTACCAAAGTTCTTGCTACCGTAAAACCCTGCTGCCGGAAGGTGAATTACCGGTACACCTAATTTATCTTGCGCAGCCTTACATGCTGAAGCAACATCATCTCCAACCAAAGCAGTAAGACAGGTCTCATAGACAAAAACAGCCTTGGGAGAATAATCGTTAACTGCTTGGCGAATACTGTGTATTAGGCGTGCCTCACCTCTACCCATAACCACATCTAATTCATTCAGATCTGTGGTCATTCCCATTTTGTAAAAACTTTCACCAGTGGTTCCGGAACCTCTGATTCCCCAAGCACTACCGGTACACGCTATAGAGCCATGCACTATGTGTGCAACATCAGTTATTGGCAACAGGGCTATCAAAGCTCCATCAAGGGTGCATCCTCCAGCTGTTGACCCAGGTGTCGCACGGGAACAACCTTCCTTGTTTCCACTATTGGAATCACAGGCCGGTTCGTTACGTAATTCTTTTATTTCGGCGTTGCTTAAACTCATAACTATCTCACTTCTACATCTTTGTTTATTAACACTTCTTACCTACCAAACCTCCGTTCACCCTGAGCACGAGGAACGAGTAGTCGAAGGGCAATAACTTATATTTATATTAATACCGTTGCATACTTCGACTGCTTCGCGCTCAGCACGAACGGTATTATTATTTTGCCAGCTCCCCCTAAACATGCATCGGAATTTCAGCAGCTTTCACCATCCAACGCGGTGGCGAATTCTGCATCACTGTCTGCAATTCAGCCAGTTTCTCTAGCGCTGCTATCGGAGCATCTACCTTAATCGGATGCCCACCAAATCGGGTAAATCGAGCCGCTGCAGGTCCCCAGATAGAACATGCTATCAGCATATTACAATCCTTAAGCATATCCGCCCTGCGAATTGAACGATCAACATCCAACCCTGCTTTCTGGTCCGCATCCAAACCGGAACGAATATCAATCAAACGCACTTCAGTTGCAGATATCTGATATATCAAAAATCTTTCGCAAGAACCAAAGTGGCCATCTATAACCTCTGCTGAATTTGAGGCACAAGCCACTCTGATAGATCCGGGCATTTCATCTTCACAATAAGATTCAATTTCAGGTAACGGCTCTTGATTCATCTCTATGTCACCTTTCAGAAAACCAATTGCCTGACGCAACATAGGACCAGGAACATCCTTCATATCACCATGGGCTGCCTGTTTCATCATACTGGGCGTTAGACTATCCAATCCATTCTGGGTTAATGGCAAGCCGATACAATCATCAAGCACTGTTAACAGACGTCGCGGATCTGTTTCAGGCAATGCGCGCGCGGCCAGTGCAATGCGCAAAGCGACATCGCGATGAATGTTTATATCTATGGCCGAATCATTCATATCATACCTCCACTACAGGATTTTAGATTCAGGGACAGGCTGGCTGTATCATCACTAATACAAATGGCATGCCAAGCACAGACCGCCAATATTACTCGTTGTTTTTAAAGGATTTATTTTTTGAGCGCGCTGTTACAAACACAACAATCAAGCAACCAACAACAACATTATGTAGCAATCACTACAATGAGTGCATCAAAACCTATCCCTTTTTTCACCCCCCCCTATTATTCATAAGAAATGTCCGTCATCCCCAACTAAAAGAAATCGTCATCCCCAACTTGATTCACTACTGTCCGGGGAAANNGCTCAGGGAACTTGAAAAATTTAAGTCTAAAATCACCTGTTTCATTCAGAAACCTTGCTACGCATGGCTTTCCAAAGACAGGTAATATTTTCCCCGGACAGTAGTGCAACTTGATTGGGGATCTCAACAACGCATGCGCATCTCTAGTTATGAACGTGATTATGAGAAGGAATAACACCGTGTATTTTGTAGCTCTTCAAACATTTTGTCGCAATATTGTAAGACAAGTTACCAACCAACACTTACCAGTTAGTCAACTATAAACAACAAGTTACAGCAATAAAAAATTATGGCATGCAATGTGCTTATGGTGATATTGAAGAGCCCGGCAACAGATTACGTTGTTGAGTAACATTAAATATTAGGAGTTATTATCATGGCTAAAAAAATTCGTCAATGCGCCATCTACGGTAAAGGTGGTATCGGCAAATCCACAACCACACAAAACTTGGTTGCTGCTCTAGCCGAGTCTGGCAAGAAAGTAATGATCGTCGGCTGCGATCCTAAAGCTGATTCAACCCGCCTGATCCTTCACTCTAAAGCTCAAACTAGCGTGATGAATCTAGCAGCCAAACAAGGTTCTGTTGAAGACCTTGAACTAGAAGATGTATTGGAAGTTGGCTTTGGTGGCGTGAAATGTGTTGAGTCTGGTGGTCCTGAACCTGGTGTTGGTTGTGCCGGACGTGGCGTAATTACTGCTATCAACTTCCTTGAAGAAGAAGGCGCTTATGATGACGAGCTTGATTTCGTATTTTACGATGTACTAGGTGACGTGGTATGCGGTGGTTTCGCTATGCCGATTCGTGAAAACAAAGCGGAAGAGATCTACATCGTTGTATCTGGCGAGATGATGGCCATGTATGCAGCCAACAACATTTCTAAAGGTATCGGCAAATATGCAACCTCAGGTAAAGTACGTTTAGCAGGACTTATCTGTAACAGCCGTAATACCGACCGCGAAGACGAACTAATCATGGCATTAGCCGAACGCCTTGGAACTACAATGATCCACTTCGTGCCTCGTGACAATGTAGTACAACACGCTGAAATTCGTCGTATGACCGTAATCGAATACAACCCTGAAGCTAACCAAGCGGATGAGTATCGTACACTAGCACAAAAGGTTGTCGACAATACAAGATTCGTTATTCCAACTCCGCTAGAGATGGAAGAACTTGAAGAGTTGTTAATGGAGTTTGGCATCATGGATGTCGAAGATGAATCTATCGTCGGTCAGACAGCAGCTGAAGCAGCGGCGGCAGCAGCCGACGCCTAAATAACTTAGCCAATATTAATAATAGGAGAAATCCATGACTAAGCCTAACCGCGAACAAAACGAAGCCCTGATTAAAGAGGTGCTGGATTTTTATCCGGAACGAACCAGAAAAGATCGTGCCAAACATTTAATGGTTAACGATAAAAAGCTGGAGTCATCCAAAAAGTGTATAACCTCCAATCGCAAATCATTCCCTGGAGTGATGACCATGCGCGGTTGCGCTTACGCCGGTTCAAGAGGTGTAGTATTTGGACCAATGAAAGATATTCTAGATATTTCTCACGGCCCTGTTGGCTGCGGTCAATACTCACGTGCTGGCAGAAGAAACTACATCACAGGTATGGGCGGCATTGATGTATTTGGTGATCTGAACTGCACCTCTGATTTTCAGGAAAAAGACATCGTATTTGGTGGTGACAAGAAACTAGCCAAGTTGATTCAGGAATCGGAAACCATGTTTCCACTAACCAAAGCGATCGCAATTCAATCAGAATGCCCAGTAGGTCTGATTGGTGATGACATCGAGGCAGTAGCCAAAAAGTCATCTGCTGAAATCGGCAAGCCGATAATACCATTACGCTGTGAGGGTTTTAGAGGTGTTTCACAATCACTTGGACACCATATTGCCAACGATGGATTGCGTGATTACGTTGTCCACAACCGTGATGGTAAAAAATTCGAAGGAACTCCATATGATGTCGCACTTCTGGGTGACTATAACATCGGTGGTGATGCTTGGGCATCACGCAGACTGCTAGAAGAAATTGGGTTACGTGTAATCGGCCAGTGGTCTGGTGACGCATCCCTTGCAGAGATGGAAAATACTCCAAACGCTAAGCTTAATCTTCTGCACTGCTATCGTTCCATGAACTACATCAGCCGTCACATGGAAGAAAAATATGGTATTCCATGGACAGAATTCAACTTCTTCGGCCCAACCAAGATCGCTGAATCATTACGCATGATCGCGGGTTACTTTGACGACAAAATCAAAGAAAACGTTGAGAAGGTTATTAAAAAATACACTCCTTCAATGGATGCCATCATAGCCAAATACAGACCTCGTCTGGAAGGCAAGAAAGTGATGCTGTATGTGGGTGGCCTACGTCCTCGCCATACGATTGGTGCCTATGAAGATCTAGGTATGGAAGTAGTTGGTACCGGCTATGAATTTGCTCACAACGACGATTATGACCGTACCATCAAAGATATGAAAGATTCTACTCTGATCTTTGATGATGCTTCAGGTTATGAGCTGGATGAATTTGTAAAGGCACTGAAACCAGATTTGGTTGGCTCAGGAATCAAAGAAAAATATCCATTCCACAAAATGGGTGTTCCTTTCAGACAGATGCACTCCTGGGACTATTCCGGCCCTTATCATGGTTACGACGGATTCGCGGTATTTGCACGCGACATGGATATGACCATAAACAACCCATGCTGGGACAAAATGGTTGCACCATGGGCAGAAGCTCCAGCGCACATGAGAAAGTCTGGCTAAGTACGCACTGACATCACCATCTTAATAACTATAGCTCGTATTAATCCATAGTTGGTACGGGCTAGGAGTAAAGTATGCAAAATGTAGATAATATTAAACCGTCATATCCTCTGTTCTGTGATAAAGAATACGAAAAGATGTTCAATACCAAGAGATCTGTATTCGAAGAACAGCATCCAAAGAAAAAAGTGGAAGAAACCTTCCAGTGGACCACCACTCAAGAGTATCAGGATCTAAACTTCGAACGCGAAGCTCTAACAATCAACCCTGCCAAGGCCTGCCAACCACTTGGTGCAGCACTTTGCGGTGTAGGTTTTCACAAAACATTGGTATATATCCACGGTTCACAAGGCTGTGTGGCATATTTCCGCACCTACTTCAACCGTCATTTTAAAGAGCCATTCGCAATCATTGCTGATTCAATGACTGAGGATGCTGCTGTGTTTGGTGGACAAAAAAATGTCCACGAAGGACTGCACAACGCTCATAAGCTTTACGATGCTGAAATGATAGCAGTATCAACCACATGTATCGCCGAGGTAATCGGGGACGACCTTAACGCATTCATCAACAATGCTAAAAATGAAGGCTACATACCTAAAGAATTCCCGGTACCACATGCTGCTACACCATCATTTGTTGGTTCGCACATCACCGGTTGGGACAACATGTGTGAAGGCATATTGAGCTACTTCACCCTTAATCATATGGAAGGCAAAGAAGTTGGCTGGAACGGCAAGATTAACTTCGTGCCAGGCTTTGAAACCTATCTAGGCAACTTCCGTGTAATCAAGCGTTACATGAAGGAGATGGATTTAGATTTCACTCTATTGTCTGATCCTGAAGAAGTATTAGATACTCCAGCTGATGGCGAGTTCCAGATGTATGCCGGCGGCACAACTCAGCAAGAAGTAAAAGATGCTCCAAACGCAATAACTACCGTACTGCTGCAACCACTGTCATTGAACAAAACCAAGAAATTTGTTCAAGGCACCTGGAATCACGAAGTACCTGACCTACAAATTCCTATGGGAGTTTCAGCTACTGATGAGTTCATGATGAAAATTTCTGAGCTTACCGGTAAAGAAATTCCGGAATCAATCACCAAGGAACGTGGTCGTCTTATAGACATGATGACTGATTCGCACCAGTGGTTACACGGCAAGAAAATGGCAATGTACGGAGATCCTGATTTCCTATTAGGCCTTACCAGCTTCCTGCTTGAATTAGGCATCGAACCTACACACATCGTTTGCAACAACGGTAACAAACGTTGGGAAAAAGCAATGCAAAAAGTTCTGGATGCATCACCATATGGAGCCAGCGCCAAGTTATACTCTGGAGCTGACCTGTGGCATCTACGCAGCCTGTGCTTTACCGACAAGCCAGACTTCCTGATTGGAAACAGCTACGGCAAATTCATCCAACGCGACACATTGCACAAAGGCGAGGAATTCGAAGTACCACTAATCCGTATCGGTTTCCCTCTTTTCGACCGTCATCACCTGCATCGCAATACAACTTTAGGTTATGAAGGCGGGATGTACATCCTGACTACACTAGTTAACGCGGTACTGGAAGATATCGATCAAAAGACCAAGAAACTTGGCGTAACTGATTTCAACTACGATCTGATTCGCTAAAAGGGAGGATGGAAGCCATGGCTAATATCATGATTCGTCAAGGTAACAATGGTGGTTTGGTATTTTACCTTCCCAAGCGTGATATAGAGGCAGATATTGCTTCCATTGAGTTCGACACCCCGGACAAATGGGGTGGCGAACTTCGCCTGGAGAACGGTGGCATCTATCACTTTGCACCGATAGCAAAACCTGACCGATTACCTATATCGGTAAGGGCAACGCGAATCAGCAAAGCGGAAGATTGATACCGCAGACAACTTATAACCCATGCCCCTGACTTAAAAACCCAGGGGTATTATTTTGCAAACCAGAATAATTGGGTGCGGAGTAACAAATAAGCCATCTCATAGAATACTGAATCAGCACCTATAATCTATGACGCTTAATTTTACTCCGGCCCCAATTATTCAAACATCAACAACACGTTAACTTATTTATAAGGAGTTAAACATGAGCGAATATACTGCTGAAACGAAGGGCGGGTCACCATGGACGCCAGAGTTCATAAAATCATTGGACCCAGAAAGCTGTATAGCATGCGGACGCTGCTTTAAAGTCTGTCCGCGTGACGTACTGGATTTTGTCGCCAGTGACGAGGATGATGACGAAGACGTCAGTGCTGCAGCTAAAATGGTAATTAAAGATGCCAGTGACTGCATCGGCTGCGGAGCATGCGGACGCGTATGTGCGAAAAACAGCTTCTCTTTTGAAGCTAAGGAAGCATAGGTCTCTCGATATTTAACTGGATACTGGTCGACACCGTATGAATGACATTATTTATGATGTCGTCATCCCGGCGAAGGCCGGGATCCAGCATCTCTAACTAAATATTTGACCATAACTATCATTCTAGCAAGAATATAACCATCTAATAACACTAAACTTTCAGTGCATTATTTCCATGATTTTTCTGGATACCGGCCTTCGCCCACTGCTGTCCGGGGAAANNAGGGAGCTTGAAAAATTTAAGTCTAAAATCACCAGCTTCATTCCAGAACCTTGCTCAACATTGCTTTCCTAAGGTTCGCAATATTTTACCCGGACAGCAGTGGGCCTTCGCCGGTATGACGTAATTTTATGCAATTTATTTTCCCCAGACAGCAATGCAACTTCGCAAAACAACAGTTATTCTTAAACAACCTTTGGAATAAACTTGCCCCCTTTGCAACATCATGGTGCGTTTTGTAGCAAACCCCACAACCACCAAAAAACAAAACACCACATAAAATCAACATCTTAGAACGCAAATCCGTCATGGCACGCCGCTTGCTAATCTCTAAATAAAAAAGTAAACAACGACGTAACCGGAGAATGCTATGCTAAATTTCACCCCAGCCGCAACAGCGGTTTTACGCAACCACCGACCAGAATCGCCAGATGCAGGCTTTCGCCTGCTGGTTCAAAAAAGCTGCTCCAGCATAAAATATACCTTACGTCTGGAACAAGAGATTAAACCCAATGACAAGCTAATCGACCTTGGCGATGGAATCAAATTATTCATAGACGCAGAAACCTTTCCGATGGTTGATAATACCAATGTCGACTTCGTTGAAGATGCTGCACAAAGCGGCTTCACGTTTGATAATCCAAACATCACCAGTAGCGGTTGCGCTGGCTGTGAATCTGGCTGTCAGGAGGCATCATGAATCTACACCCATCTCTAGATGACAAACTAAACTCACTTAGTTCGGCTGAAGAATTTCTCAACTTCTTTAACGTCCCCTATGCGCAGGAAGTTGTCCAGGTAAACCGTCTACATATCCTGAAACGTTTTCATGATTATGTTGCGCGTAATAATGATGACATGCCCGATTCAGCAGATGAACAACAAACCTGGCTTAAACAATGGCTTAAGCAGGCTTACGAAGATTTTGTAACCTCGAATGCACAAACCGAAAAGGTATTTCGTGTATTTCGTATGACCCCGCGTGCTGAAGGAGGAAGCAGCACCTTTGTACCACTAGAGGAGATGTTTCAATGATGCCCCCTTCTATGACAACAGAAATCCGCTGGGAGTGTGGAGATGCCGTTCGCCTTATCCGCAATGTGCGCAATGATGGCACCTATCCGGGACTGGATACAGGAGCACCATTAATGAAACGTGGATGCATCGGCCATATCGTCGATATCGGCACCTTCCTACAGGACCAGATAATCTATTCTGTACATTTCCTGGAAGAGGGTCGCATCGTTGGCTGCCGCCCTGAGGAACTTATTGATATCGACGAAGAATGGATTGAATCGCTATTTGAGTTTCGCCAATGGGTACGTTCCGTTTGCGACATCCCACTTAGCGATGGAGTTGTCATTCCAGAGGGTAACAAGGGACAGGTTATGCGCGTGCTGCAAATACCTCCAGACAAGGTTGCCTACCATATCCATTTTGAGGCACAACCCGGTCGCATACTGCAGATCCCGGAAGGGTTATTGGAAAGCAATGAGTCTAATAATTGATAAAGCCACCCATGCTGACATCCCTGCTTTGGCAGAACTATTATCTGAGTTATTTACCAAAGAAGAGGAATTCAAACCAGATCATTCCACTCAGATAAAAGGGTTAACTGCTATTATTAGCAAACCAAATACTGGAACCATACTTGTCACCAAAAGCAGTGATAAAATTATAGGAATGGTAAACCTGCTATTTACTGTTTCTACAGCCCTTGGAGAGAGAGTTGCCTTACTGGAAGACATGGTCGTTTCAGCTTCTGCCCGCCAAACAGGAGTTGGCTCTAAACTATTGGCGGAGGCAATTTCATACGCAAAATCGGAAAATTGTGGACGCATCACTCTTCTCACAGACCAAACAAATGAAGCGGCACAGCGTTTTTATCAAAGACATGGATTTACATTTTCCAGTATGATTCCGATGCGACTGTGTTTTTAGGATGTAAATGGACATTAACGACACAAAAATAAAGATACATTTACCCAAAGATGCCCGCATGCCATTTAACCGCTGCAACCTATCTGCAGACATTATTGGCAGCCTCACTTTTCAGGAACATCCTGCTCAAATATATATTGACGGGGTTGAAACACTATACGAAGAACTATTTACCCGCCTTGACCTTTTACTTGCAGAAGAGGATAGATCACAACTGTTTTTAGACTACATGGATGTCATGTTCTCTTTGCATGATCTTGAGGCTGCGGGATATAACGCTGAAAACAAAAAACACCGCAAAAAGGCAGATTATCTAAGAATGGCTCGTGGCTGGTCATTCGACCCTGACGGACGCGAAGCTGCTGTATTAAAAGGGTGGGTACAATCCAGGTTCGGTCTTATACCACGTTTTCATATCGAACCAATTACTAACCCAGATTCAACCAGTTTTCTAAAGTATCAGGAGATGCGCAGCTCCGGCATCTATAATACCAATGCCTTAGACACCCAACTTGATTTACTCTATTCCTTTTGTCAGCACGAGATTAAAAGACGCTTTGAAGGACAAACCCACCTTCGCCTTTATCGAGGGGTAAATCGATTAGACCAATATGAACTACTACATAAGATAGATAAAAGAGAACGAATAATACTGCTCAACAACTTAAATTCATTTACCGACAAAAAAGAACGCGCAGAAGAATTTGGCGATTACATCCTGCAAGCAGATATTCCTCTTACCAAAATATTATTCTTTCACCAACTGTTACCAAAAATGTTAAAAGGGGAAAGTGAATATGTAGTACTTGGAGGTGTGTGCAGGGTAAAGCAGGTTTGGTGATTTTCCCCTCCCCACAAGAATGGAATTTACTTATACCAGAATTTCCATGCAAAAATCAAAGGAATCCGCCCAGTAGCATCAATAATAAAACTACGCATTAAATCTATAAACACTTTGATTTAAGCAGGGGAATTGTGGAATTAATAATCACTTCAAACAATATATACGCAAACTAATTTTATATCGTAGATGGCAGATCACCATCATACTCAACACGATTCCTACCACCCTCTTTAGCGCGATAAAGAGCCTGGTCGGCACGCTCAATAAACTCAGTCATCTTCTCATTCGGCTGATACGTCGCACAGCCTAAGCTAATGGTTACCGGAACATCTGCAGCATCCGTCTTCACAGGCCTACCCGCAACATCCTCTCTTAACCTTTCTGCAAATTTAACCACCCCTTGCAAATCACATTTCGGCAGAACAACCACAAATTCTTCCCCACCATAACGACAAACAACATCCATACGCCGCGCTGCCTGTTTGATTCTGCTGGAAATATCCTGCAAGGCAATGTTCCCCCCAGTATGCCCGTAAGTATCATTAAACCTTTTAAAGTGGTCCACATCCACAATAACCATCGATAAACTCATTTGCCCTTTAAAACGCTGATATTCATTGATAAGGCGCATCATCTCCTCTTGGAAATGACCAAAATTGAATAGCCCGGTCAACTTATCCTTACGAGCCATATCCGCAAGCTTTTTATTCTGCTCTTCCAGGCTCTTCATCAGTTTATCAATCTTCTTATTCTGCTCATCCACCTTAGTATATAGTTCAGCATTCCGAATCGCTGTTCCGGCAAAAGAACTCAACATCTCGATTAAATCGATATCCTGCTGAGTACATTCAACACTCTGATCTAAACTATATAGCCAAATAATTCCAACCGGCTTATCTGCAAGACGAATCGGCATAATCATTAATGACTTTGGCTCTAGCATATCCAAAATTGTCTTATCCCGCTGAGCCATTGGCAGATCCCTGATCTTATCAACATGAGGAAAAAAGAAATGTATATTATTTATAAACGCAATAGCTGTAGATCCTTGGGTAATCTCGATCTCATAAGGATTTTGAACACTCCATTCAATAAAATCCTTATTTATTTTCTCAAATTCAGGATTGATTACCGAACTCTCAATGGTTTGCAACTTATCATTCTGATGCAACAAAATTGACCCCAAATCAAAATTAAATACCTCAAGCAACTCTTTCAGAATCATCTTATAGATCTCTCTGGTTGAGGTAATGTTATTTATATGATTAATTACCTCAAGCATGCGCTTATTTCTAGCGCTTGCTGTATTTATCAGCTCTTCTCTTTCTTTCAGGCGGCTATAAAAAATTGAATTTTTGATTTGGTCATAAAAAAGAGATGCAAGTTTCTCTACCAAATGAACCTTCTCTTTAAACAGCTCATCATTTTGCTTAAATACCAAAATAGTACCAAGAGGCTCAGACCCAGCAATTATTGGGATTATAGCCAAATACTGCATCTTCCAGCGTTCAAAACGATTTCGAGTGCTACCTGAATGCTCCAAAATAGATTTAGTATCAAAAAATAAAGTACTGCAGCTATTAAATGCGTCTATGGTTATATCCTTAGTCTTAAGCGGATAATTCATTTTATAAAATGAACTTTCAATCTCTGCAAACTCAGGAGGTAATTTGATCTTTTCACAAACCAGATTCTCTTTCTCTTCGTCAATCAGGTTAATCAGATATCCATCAAAATGATCTGCAGCTTCTATCTCTTGCCCCATAATAGTTAATAACCCATCTAACTCTATATGAGAACCAATAAGCTTTACCTGCTCGATAATGCGTTGCTGTTCATACTTAGTACGTTGTAATTCAAATTTTTCTATTTCGCGCTTGATATGTCCAACAATACTATGCGCAAAATCCTGAATTTCAGATATTGTTTTTTTAGATAGGTTTAATTTATTTTTTTTAGCAATCAGATGAATTACAGCAATAGCCTCGCCATCATCTGCCAGAGGAATAACCAAATTTTCAACAAAGCCTACTGCTACAAGCGCATCTTTATCCTCCTGAGGCATCTGCTCCAATACCACATCAGTAATCTTACTGGCATCGGCATAGAACGGCTTACAATTTCTAGCTACTCTAGCAGATATTGAATCACCATCTAAATCAACATTAACACTAATCTTACTATGTGCATGACTATCATCTTCATTATCTTTTGATATTGAATCAAAGTCATACACTCTGGTTTTATTCTTTTCCTCTTCCTCATCCATTCCATAGCTGCGGAAGTAACGTATCAGGCGATCTTTATGGTCCACTAATTGAACCCCAAATGAATCAAACCCCCAACGTTCTTTTAAAAACAAGACAATTTCACCAAATACGGCCTCTAAAGACTGAGCCGCAGCAATTTTTTGCAGCAGTTCCCTTTCCTTAGAATAATCAGCAATAACCTGCTTTAGGCGATCTACATCGCCTAAATTTTGGATATTTTGTAATTCTTCAGATATTGCCAATCCTAAAATCCCTTATTTTCCTAGCATTTCTTAAGCTGAAATTCCTTAGTTTTACGTCACCAACTCAACTTTAAGTATATACAGCGAAAACAACTTTACTCGCTAAAAACATTCAATATTCTCAATAATATAACCTAGATCACATTATTTGCTTTTTCTAGGATAACAATAGCGTTTTTAAAATCCGAAAATTCAATACAATGGCTGTTGCGACGCAAAAATCTGCATGTTAGAATTATTTCAATAATCAAAAAAACTGGATCTATCCTTGCGCATGGAAAGCAAAAATAAAAATAGCTGTAAAGATGATACTGACAGCATGTACATGGATAGCTGGGATTCAATAAAAGCAGAATTTAACAATATTCTTCAGAACGAATTTAACATCAATCCTGAAGCCCCAACAGAATTTGATAACTTATCCGCTGATAAAGCCGACATATCCAGCGCATTAATGAGCAATGGAATTGGTTTTTCAACCATACAAAATGCAATTTTAAAAAACATTAATAATAACGAAAATCCAGAAACAGAAAAAAACTGGAATGGACTAGCAAGCAGTCTGATAAAAGAACACTCTCACTTATTGCAAGATTCGCAACCACCAAATACAGAAAATCTACAAAAACAGCAACAAACAACCTCTTTATCAAAGCCCGGATTTCCACATCCTGCTGGTAACAACAACGAAGTAAGCAATCAATTCACCCCTTTTTCGATCAATACCGAGCATTTTTTACCTTTTAATCCTACAAGCATTAATCATATCGAAGAATCACTTCATAACCTGCGTACTCAAACCAATGAACAAAGCCTAGCCGGATGGCAAGGAGAGATATACAACGGCCTTAACTTAATAAATGTTTACTATCAATGTTACTATAAGCTACAAGGAACATTGGCCTTAACTATTCCAAAGGCAACCGTTAATTTCAAAGAACGCATTTCTCAAGAAATTCCAGGTCAGGATGAAAAATTCAGTATCACCGACCTCTATTATCTTTGGCTTGATAGCTGTGAAGAGGCATATCTGGTTATAACCGCTAGCGAAGAGTTTTCGTTACATATAGGAGAGTTAGTTAATACATATTCACAATTAAGAATTGCTACTGGCAACTTCACTGAAAACGTTTCCACTTTTACCGGTTTACCAACTCAAAAAGATCTGGATTCTTCGTACCACGAACAATACGTCTTACGTAAGCAGCAACACTCAATAAAAGAAGAACTACAATCAATCCAATATCAGCGCGAACTTGATAATAAAGCCAACTCCGCCAAGATTGATAACCTAACCAGTGAAATTGAGATCTTAAAGCAACAAATTTCACAACTAAAGGGTCTATTGGATGATTCCCACAGTTCTTCAACATCTGCAAAGCATGCAGATAAAAACAACGACAACATGCATTAAACACAACTCTGGTAAAAAAACTGTATACCGGTCTTCCACCATTACTGTCGGGGAAAACCCCAAAAATTAAAACAATCCATTGATTTCATCTTTTGTATATGGAATATTGGACGCTTGCTTACACGAGACCTGTCATGGATAGATACACCTTTAATTCCAGCGATATCTTAGCTGAACTAAATGAATTAAATCGCAAGATTAATGAAGCCTCAGCAACAATAATGCAAGATCGCGAAGTACATGTTGCTCCGCTTGCAAAGGATGAGGTGCTATCCAATAATATTTTTAAACTTTACCGTTATAAACCAACAAATAATAGGCAAGCATTAACACCGATACTGATAACCTTTTCACTGATAAATCGCCCCTATATACTCGATATACAACATGATCGCTCATTCATCAAATCACTACTAGACCGTGGATTCGATATCTACCTAATCGACTGGGGATACCCCAAACAAAAAGATAAATATTTATCACTGGATGATTATATAAACGGATTCATAAATAACTCCATAAAATATATCCAACGTGAAAGCTGCCTACAAAAAATCAACCTCATGGGTGTCTGCCAAGGAGGAGTGCTCAACTTATGCTATGCAGCCATTAACCCTAAAAATATATCTAGTATTATCTGTATCAACACCCCTGTTGACTTTAATACAGAACAGGATCGGATATCTAAACACTCAAAACATATAAACTTCGATCAATTAGTAACGGCGCATGGAATTATACCAGGCAAGACGTTAACGCTTAACTTTATCAACACCAACCCTACTCGCTTTATCTCTCGTAAATATTCAGATTTTGCGCTAAATATCGATGATAATGGAAAAAAAGAACTTTTTTTAAGAATAGAAAAATGGAATTTTGACTGCCCAGATCAATCCGGAACGGCTTTTAAACAATTTTGCCAGGATTTCTACCAACAAAATAAACTAATATCCGCACAGATCGAGATAGGACCTAACAAGATAGATCTAAGGAATATCCAAGCTCCGATATTAAATATCTACTCCACAGAAGACAAAATCGTTCCTCCTATGTCATCCAGAGCACTAAACGGCCTTACCAATAGCATTAACTACTATGAAATACCATGTAACGGAGGCCACATCACACCGTTTATTAGCAAAAAGGCGTTAGCCGACATCCCGAATCGTCTTTGCGACTGGCTTCTACTGAACGATAAACTATAAACCCATAGACTACTTTTTCGCATTCAGCTTGCTCGAACAACTACAGAAATATCCCATTAACCAAAACTTTTTGCTATTACCCAAGTCAAATACTATATTGTAAATCTTGGTTCCCTGAATCCTCATACCCTAACATGGAGCATAGTTTTGTTTAGATTCTGTTTTTTAACCATTTTGACATTTTTTTTAAATATTTCCTGCTACGGAATAGAACTACCAAACAATCCAATACCAGGAGGAATCGCAGTAGTAAAGATCGGGTATTCTCCAACCACACCAATAATTAAGTTTAATGATAAGCGAGTTATGACGATTCAAGAAAAAAATATCTGGTATGCTATTGTTGGCATTGGCCTCACAGAAAAAACCGGCCCAAAAGAATTAAAAATTTCTACAGCGACCTCAAATAACAAAATCAGCTTTAATATCCATAAACATGAATACGAATCCCAATACATAACCCTTAAAACCAACAAACACGTAAACTTAAGCAAAGCCAATCTGGAACGACATAAAAAAGAGAAGATAAGAAGCCGTAAAGCCCTAGACAACTGGCAGGAAACTCAAGCAAAGTCCCCAACACTTAAATCTCCAACCAAAGGCATTATCAGCAGTCCTTTTGGACTACGTAGATTCTACAATAAGCAGCCACGCAAACCACACAGTGGTATTGATATAGCAGCCCCCAAAGGCACGCCTATCTACGCCCCTTTAGCAGGAAAAATCACTGAAGAAGGTAACTTCTTTTTTAATGGTAATGTCATCTTTATAGATCACGGCAATGGACTGGTTACCATGTATTGTCATTTGGATAAAATTACAGCCCAAAAGGGGCAAGAAGTTAAGCAAGGTGATTTGATTGGCTATGTAGGAAGTACCGGAAGAGTCACTGGCCCCCACTTACATTGGGGAGTATCGCTTAATGGCAATATGATAGATCCGTTATTGTTGACGCCGGAATTAAGGGCACAAACAAAAGGCGCTCAGTGAGCGCCTAATTTCTATATTTTAACCAAATATAAAAAACAAACTGTTTTATTAAGCTGTCGGCATACCAGCACTAGATTTCGCTTGGCGCGAGATAATAATCACCTTAATTACGCCCGCAATAGCCATCACCAAAAAGAAAATAGCTCTAAATGGGCTAGCAGGCTCATTACCTTCATGAATAAAAACCACATCCTCGGCAAGATCCATATTAGTTGCTTTAGCAACCTCTCGCATGGTTTCCTGGTCACGATTAGGCATTAAACCACCAAATGCTCCTACAACAACCATACCTTTGATTGTTTTTTGCATTCTAAAGGTATCGATATTTTGCTCTAAAAATTCTGCCTTTTCTGCATCTGAATCCAGTCCTAAATGATATTTAGTGAAGGCTTCAACAAGTTTGGGATCTCTGGTTTCAACAAGGACATGAAATTTCTTTTCATCGATATCTCTAACCAAAGGAACAACCAAAGCATCTATCTCAAGCTCACCAGAATTCGATACCGCCTCTTCCAACATTAAAGTTCCACCAGTTATAGTCACCCATTCTCTATCTGGATCCAAACCACCTGTTTTCATATCCCAGGCAATAACCTGCGGTTCAGAATTTCTTTTCAGAGTGTAAAAGTCACCAACTGCCAGAACAAGCAATATTGCACAAATAACCAAAACTGTAACGCGATAACGATTCATATTTACCTCTTTTAGATATCTTTCTCAAGATACCTCAGATTAATGACAACCTATATTTTATAGTTAAATCATAAAAACATCTTTTTTTTATAAGATTAGGCCACCCGAAGGTGGCCCAATACATAACTTAGCTTCAGATTAAAAACTAATCTTAAATTAAGCGTTTTCTGCTTCTAACTCTTCGTCAGTTTTACCAACACCATTAGTCATTAAAGAAACAACTATTAGTGCGATAAACGCTAGAGGAATAGAAACAATACCAGGGTTGTTTAGAGCCCATGGAGCATCGCTAGCTAGGTAACCATACTTATCATACATTGATGGAGATAGTAGGATAATACCTAGTGAAGATACGATACCAACGATAATTGAAGCAGCAATACCTTGTGATGTAGTACGTTTCCAGAACAGGATCATGATGATCGCAGGTAGGTTAGCAGAAGCAGCTACCGCGAACGCCCAACCCACTAGGAACGATACGTTCATACCTTTAAAGGCAATACCAAGAAGAATTGCAATAACACCAACTACAACAGCAGCGATCTTACCAGCACGTACCTTACCAGCATCATCAAACTGAACACCGAAGAAGTTAGTCAGAAGGTCATGAGCAACCGCACCAGAAGCAGCAACGATCAGACCAGATACAGTACCAAGTACGGTTGAGAACGCAATCGAAGAGATGATTGAGAACAGAACCACACCAAACGACAGAGCAACCAACGGAGCCGACATATTGCCTTCAAGAACGTTGATAACACCGTTTGTCATAGCACCAATACCCATGAATAGAGTCAGGATGTAGAAGAAACCGATCGCGCCGATAGCAACGATAGTTGATTTTCTAGCATCAGCCTGACTAGGTACAGTGTAGTAACGGATAAGAATGTGTGGAAGAGCAGCAGTACCACAGAATAGAGCAAGCATAAGTGAAACAAAGTTTAGCTTGTCTAAGAATGTACCTTCTACTTTAAACTTCATGCCAGGACGAAGAATCTTGGTTCCTGGAACTGGTTTTTGGTAGTAGATATCGTATGTATTGCCACCATCAAGAATTCTTTTCTTACCCCAAAGGATAATTTCAGAATCACGAACAACGTTTAGGAACTCGAAAGGACCAACCGCACCAGTTTGAGCAACTTCTTTACCATCAACAATCAGTTTAGAAGCACTACCAACTTTAAAGAATCTCTTGTCTTCTTTGCTACCACCGTTAAAAAGTTCTGTACCATCAGCAAGAACAGTGTGGCTAAGAGTTTCTTCCAGGTGATCACCTTTGATCTTCCAGATAGAGTTAAAGCCATCTTTAGCAAGCATTACATAGCCGTCTTTGATGAATGCATCATTTGGTTGAGAAACTACAGTATATGCAGGGTCATCAATAGAAACCGCTCCACCTGCTACAGTAGCATGGATAGTTGTGAAGTTGTGATATGGAGTATCACCACCAGCATCAGGGCCTACTTGAAGACCACGAGTAAGGATTGAGATCACAAGGATGAAAGAGAAGATCAATAGAAGACCACCTTTCATGAACTGTACGTATGTTGTAGAAGCCATACCCGCAGTAGCAACGATAACTGTTACGATGATACCTACGAATACAACACCAACCCAGTGAGGGAAACCAAGTAGAGGCTCAACAAGTACACCAGCACCAACCATCTGAGGAATCAGATAGAAGATAGATACGATCAAAGTAGAGATCGCAGCAGTAAGCTGAATACCTTTAGAATTGAATTTGCAGTCAAGAGCATCAGTAAATGTGTATTTACCAAGGCGTTTCATAGGCTCTGCAACAAGGAATAGAGCAACCATCCAACCAGCTAGATAACCAATTGAATATAGGAAACCATCGTAACCTTTGGTCGCGATCATGCCGCAAATACCTAGGAATGAAGCTGCAGACAGATAGTCACCGGCAAACGCAATACCGTTAACCGCCCAGTGGATTGTACCACCAGCAGCGTAGTAACCTTCTGCTGATTTGGTTCTACTACCTAAGTAGAAAGAGATACCAACAACAAAACATACAAAAGCTAAGAAAAGAACAACCGCTAGTACGGAGACGTCATAAGTCATTATTTAATCCCCCTTAACCGTTAAGTCTTTTTTCTGCTTTATTGCAGAGACTGTTATAAACAAGAGCCATGATCAACGCTAGAACGATAAGACCAAAGCCATACACAACAGCAACGTTTTGACCGCCAACCAATTTTTCCATGATTTTTGCATCATAGACATTGATTGCAACGAAGATTGCGTAAACGATTGTATAAACGAAGAAAAGTTTGATACCGAGAGCGCCTTTATATCCAGACGCGTTATCTTTGCCAAGCTTGACAGCTGGTCCATGACCACCCATAGCCTACTCCTTAAGATTTTAGTACTAGACACCTACCCCAAAGGGTAACCCAAGTGGTCCAATAGCACTATGTACAAGCCTCCTGACGCCTCATACATTACTGGACCAACTTTTCCGTCTACTAATATTTGCCCTTGATATACATAGCTAAATTCATATGAAGAACATATACAGTAATCGGATGATGCCTGCATTATATGCATTACCTATTGATTGTCAACCAACAATCTCTTTATATGCAACTCACTGTAATAGACTAACAAATCAATACTTTACCAATTAACTCAGATTAATATTTATTATTATTCAACCGGTTAAGGACCATAAAATCTTTTTAAAAGATAAACGACATCCCCGCACTTTAAAAATCCCCCCCCAATGCTTTCAAAAACTAAAATATCCAAGTTCAGTTTATCCCGAGTACCTTTTCGCTTATAATGCGCTGAATTTAATTTTTACCATTATACATATGCAGCTTCCTAATCTAGTTAACACCTTCGGCCACGCCATGTTTGAAAAATATGGCTGTAAGGTCCACAAACTCACTATAAACGCCCAATTTACCTGCCCTAACAGAGATGGCAGCAAAGGGGTTGGCGGCTGCACATTTTGCAATAACGAATCTTTCAATCCAAACACAGCCCAAACACCATCTATCAGCGATCAACTTAAAAGCGGCAGAACTGTAGTACGCAAAAGAACCGGAGCAAGAAAATATATTGCGTATTTCCAGGCCTACACCAATACCTATGCCCACGTTGCGCAATTAGAAAAGATGTACAACCAAGTTCTGGAAGAGCGTGATGTTATTGGCCTTTCAATAGGAACCAGGCCAGACTGCGTACCAGATGCTACTCTGGAACTATTAGCAAAATACAAAGATCAGGGGCACGAAGTTTGCCTTGAATTAGGGCTACAAACTGCATCTGACACAACACTGGAAACCGTTAATCGGGGCCATACCTTTGCAGAATATGCCGACGCCATAACACGAGCCCAAAAACTTGGCCTCGATATCTGCACCCATCTGATAATCGGGCTCCCGGGAGAAAAACCTGAAGATAGCCTGGAGACTCTGAAAAAGGTTGTCGACCTTGGAACCAACGGGCTAAAACTACACCCGTTACATATTGTTCGTAACACCCCTCTTGCCAAAGAGTGGGAAGCTGGTAACTACACTCCGCTAAAGTTTGCCGAATACACCAATATTGCTGCCGAAATGATTCGCCATACTCCTGGCGATGTTATCTTCCATCGCATAACCGGAACTGCACAAATGGATGTTCTGCTGGCACCTGAATGGTGTAATAAAAAATGGATGGTATTAAATGATATCGCAGCCAACCTGCATCAGTTTGGAGCTCAAGGCAGCGCCATAGGCAAACCGTTCATCCCAACCAAGATCTACACCTGATGGAGAACGACCTAATGGAAAAGAGCATGGAGTTAGTATGCCCTGCCGGCAACCTACCTGCACTTAAGGCCGCTGTTGATAACGGTGCGGACTCTGTATATCTTGGATTTAAAGACGAAACTAACGCCCGCCACTTTCCCGGCCTGAATTTCTCAGCAAAAAACATTAGCAAGGCAGTAAACTATGCTCACGCAAAAGGTGCGAAAGTTTTGGTTGCAATAAACACCTTCCCCCAACCCGCGCAATGGAAAAAATGGGAAGATGCAGTGGATCTTGCCGCGAATGCCGGAACCGATGCAATTATCGTCGCCGATATTGGGGTACTGGATTATGCCCTTAGCAAACATCCAAACCTGAACCGCCACCTATCAGTTCAGGGCTCTGCAACCAATATTGAATCGCTAAATTTTTATATAGAAAACTTTGGCATCAAACGAGCGGTACTTCCTCGCGTACTTACCGTCGAACAAATCAAAGAGATATGCACCAATATTTCAATAGATATTGAGGTATTTGGCTTTGGCAGTTTGTGCGTTATGACCGAAGGACGTTGCATGCTGTCATCCTATGCCACTGGCCAATCACCCAATACATACGGAGCCTGTTCTCCGGCCAGCCATGTAAAATGGCTGGAAAACAACGATTCACTCGAATGCCGCCTAAACGACATCCTGCTCGACAGCTATAAAAAGGATGAAAATGCCGCTTACCCTACTCCATGCAAGGGTAGATATAACGTTAATGGTAAAACTACATATGCCTTTGAAACACCTATCAGCCTAAATACTATTCATGTACTTGACCAATTAATCGCCGCAGGAGCAAAGGCATTAAAGATAGAAGGCAGACAACGCAGCCCAGCCTATGTTGCTAAAGTTACCCTAGCCTGGCGCTCAGCTATTGACGCAATCACTGCAGATGCCAAAACAATTCCTAACAAAGCACGTAATGAACTACAGAGTATTACCGAGGGAATTGACTCCACTACAGGCCCATACCAAAAAGGGTGGCGCTAATGCAGATATCTCTCAGCCAAATCCCCTTCAATTGGAACCTAAAAACCGTTACTGAATTTTATCGGGAAATGGCAAGCCTTCCTCTTGATACTATCTACATCGGCAATACGGTATGCAGCAAGCGTGAAACAACCATATCAACTAAACAATGGCTGCAAATTGCAGAAAAATTACAAGCAACTGACAAAAAGGTAATTTTCTCTACCCTTGGATTAATTGAAACCACCGCAGAACTCAGTCAGTTAACAAATATATGTGCCGACACACCATTCTTAATCGAGGCTAACGACATTGGCACAGTTAATATCCTTAACCACCATAATAAAGAATTTGCCTGCGGCCCCGGAATAAACATCTACAACCACAACACCGCCAAGATCTTGCAAGACAAAGGCATGGTGCGATGGACTCCTCCGATAGAGATCTCAATCAATGCTATCGCTGAAATAAAATCAGCATCCGAAAACTTAAACGCAACAATAGACCTTTATGCTTTTGGCTACCTCCCGTTAGCAATCTCTGCTCGCTGCTATAGCGCTCGCGTCGAAGAACTAGACAAAGAACACTGCGATAACATCTGCACAAAAAAACCATATGGCCATATGGTAGACACCACTGATGGCAGAGATTTTCTGCGTATCAACGGCACCCAAACCATGTCCGGCGCAATTCATAATAGCCTAAACGCCTGGAAACTTGCTGAATCAACAGGAATTGATTCACTACGCATATCACCCGCTAATGCAGATATAAAACAGGTGATCGAACAGACCCATAAAATGCTGAAAGGGGAAATGCCGGCAGTAGAAATTGACCTGGATCCAAGAGAGCGCTTTTGCCAGGGATTTGCGTTTGATGGAGCGGGGATTGAATAAAGACACGCTTAAATAATACCTAATACCTAATACCTAATACCTAATTTTTCCTGCGAGAATCGAAGGATCCCGCCCAGCAGTCTCAATAATTAAATTACGCTTTGAAATTGAAGACACTTTGATTTGAGCAGGGGGAATTCGGTATTGATATGTCTATATCAAATAATGATTTATATAGCTACTTTTTCTGGATACCGGCCTTCGCCCACTGCTGTCCGGGGAAAATATTGCGAACCTTCGGAAAGCAATGTTGAGCAAAGTTCTGGAATGAAGCTGGTGATTTTAGACTTAAACTCTTCAAGCTCCCTGAGCCCTTCGGCTACGCTCAGGATAAACCAAGGCCGAAGGGTCAANNCTTCGGCTACGCTCAGCCATCTTGATTCTATTAAATTACTTTCCCCGGACACTAATGGGCCTTCGCCGGTATGACGCTATTTTTTCTTTAGAACAATTCGCTCAACATAATCGGCGGCACACTGGAGGAATATATCAACAGGCATGGGAATTACACTCTCATCCACAGAATCCAGCAGATTCTTAACCTGCAACCCTATCTCGGTATCCCCAATAATTTCTAGCCTACGCTGAAAAAACAGCGTATCCGGATCGACCCTGCGACTGGCAAGAAGAATAAATTCATTTACATCACCCTGAATTGTCACCGTAGGTTCATCCAAGTGCGACAACATCTTAAACCCATCATCGAAAGTAAAAAACCACTTCAAACCTATATCTCGCATATGAATTAATAATGCATTTTCACACAAGAAGTCTACGTCTCCATCTTCTATCTGTTCTGCAAAGATATCCCCTAAAATCGAGGCTAAACACCACCCTTGAAGCCCTATTGGCACAAAATTTAATGGAAACATCATCAAAGATGGGATTTTTTTTAATATTTTGTCTGGAAATGTAGTGCCATGAAGTGTCATAATACGCCTGTTTTGAAACTTGGTTTTAAAACAGCAGGCAAAAAGATCCAAATATCATTTGATATCAATGATCATGCCTACTGCAGTTAAGCTCGGGATTAACCCCTAAAATAACGCAGTAATTATTACAGTTTTAGGTTTTTTTGGCACTATGTAATTAGTACCAACACAATATTATGGATATAGAATGACGGAAAAAGTAAGCGAAGGCGTAGTTAGACAATCAAGCTACAGTAGAGAAGAACTTCTAAAGTGCGGTCACGGAGAGCTATTTGGACCAGGAAATGCCCAGCTACCAGTTCCAAACATGTTGATGATGGATCGTATCGTAACCATATCAGAAGAAGGTGGTGCTTTCGGTAAAGGCCAAATCATTGCTGAACTCGACATCAATCCAGACCTTTGGTTCTTTGAATGTCATTTCCCTGGTGATCCCGTAATGCCTGGCTGCTTGGGACTTGATGCAATGTGGCAATTAGTTGGTTTTTACCTAGGATGGCTTGGCAACCCAGGTAAAGGCAGAGCCCTTGGTGCTGGCGAAGTTAAATTCACAGGACAGGTTTTACCAACCCATAAAAAAGTCACCTACAAAATCGACCTTAAGCGCGTTATTGCTCGCAGTCTGGTAATGGGCATAGCAAATGGTACTATGTACGTAGATGACAAAGAGATATACACCACCAAAGACCTTAAAGTTGGACTATTTACCTCAACAGAGAGTTTTTAATGAAAAGAGCTGTTATAACTGGACTAGGGATTGTTTCTTGTCTTGGTAATGACAAAGAAACAGTTAAAGAATCATTACTCAACGGCAAATCAGGAATCAAATTTAATGAATCCTATAAAGAAAAAGGGCTAAGAAGCCAAGTTTCTGGATCCGTTGACATCAAAATAGAAGATCTTATTGATCGCAAAATCAGAAGATTCATGTCTGATGCGTCTGCTTATGCATACATATCTATGCAACAAGCTATTAAGGATGCCGGGTTATCAGATGAAGATGTGTCTAACCCAAGATCTGGACTAATCGTAGGAACTGGTGGAGCTTCACCTGAAAATATCGTCTCCTATGTAGATACAGTTGAAAGGCGAGGAGCTCGTAAGGTATCACCTTATATGGTTCCAAGAGTTATGTGCAGTTCCACTTCTGCAGCTCTTGCAACACCATTCAAGATTAAAGGTGTAAATATATCTATTAGTTCAGCCTGCGCAACCAGTGCACACTGTATCGGTTCAGCATATGAACAAATCCAGTTAGGCAAACAAGATATAGTTTTTGCCGGTGGTGGCGAAGAGGAAAACTGGATACTTACAGTTATCTTTGACGCAATGGGAGCGCTTACATCACAATACAACGACACTCCTGAAACAGCCTCTAGAACCTACGATAAAAACCGCGATGGTTTTGCAATCGCAGGCGGTGGCGGCATCGTTGTGGTAGAAGAACTGGAGCATGCACTTGCTCGTGGCGCAAATATCTATGCTGAAATCGTTGGCTTTGGTTCCACATCTGACGGCTATGACATGGTAGCCCCATCAGGAGAAGGTGCCGCTCGCTGTATGAAACAGGCAATAGAAAATCTTGACGCACCAATTGATTATATCAACACCCACGGCACCAGCACACCAGCTGGCGATGCTCCTGAAATGAGAGCTATCAGAGATGTATTTGGAGATAACATTCCAAAACTTAGCTCTACTAAACCACTTTCAGGTCACTCTCTTGGCGCAGCAAGCGTACATGAAACAATTTATTCTCTAATTATGATGGAAAATAGCTTCATCACAGCTTCTGCAAACATACAAGAGCTAGATCCGGAATTCGAAGGAATGCCGATTATTCGCGAAACTGAAACTAATACGGAACTCAATACTGTAATCTCTAATAGTTTTGGTTTTGGTGGCACCAACGCCACCCTAGCCTTCCAAAAATATAAGGGTTAATAAAAACCTGATATTTTTACAGCATATTGTATATAGTCCCCGCTTTTGCGGGGATTTTTATATGTGCATTTGTTCTTATACGAAAGTAGAATTGCTATCAGCACCTCTAAAGTGTTAGATTAATGATCTGGCTTACAGACTATTTGCTTTTGCAATATCCCCGTAGCTGTAACCCAATACTAATTACAAAATATTTATTACAAAAATAGAAAACGTATAAAAGGAAAAATAATGAAACGGACAATCCCCTTTGCCCTATGTATGCTTGGACTGGCAGGACCATCATTTGCCGGAATCGTTGCCGACCATAATGCGGTCGATCAATTCGATCAGATTCCAGATTACTACATTCAAGAAGTTAAAAAAATGCTGGTAAATATCCCTGGTGAATCACATGGCCGCGGATACCTTTATGGAGCAGAACAATTAGCTCTACAAAACCCAACATTTGCTGCCAACACCAAATGGTCTGATGCTCCAGAAGAATATACAGACCAACACCTTAGGATACACAGACCCATCTTATTCGATTATGGATATGGTCCCAGATGGATTACAAGCGCAGGAGAGGCTCAAATTTGGACCAGTGATATTGCTACTGCAAACATGAATAACAACTTTGCTTATGCAGCAGGAACATTAGGAAATAATATCGATGTATTTCTATGGGGCTGGTGTTGGGACATGAGAGGAAGCAGCCTTTCAACAGGATATCTGGATCCTGTCCATCATGTTCATTGGTCAGGCTGGCAAAATACCTATGATGAATCATATAACATTGTGGATCAGGGAGCTTGGGGGTTAGATGATGAAGACACCGAACAAATCGGCACAATGTCGAGCATGGATGATTATCTTCGCGCCATAGATAAATACAATAATGACAATCCTAATACCACAGCGGTATTTACCACTGGTCCTGCTGATAGAACCGGAGAATGGGGTTATCAGGTTTATCTAAAAAACCAACACATTCGCAACTACGTTGCCCAAAGTAGCGACCGGATACTCATAGACTACGCCGACATTCTGGCCCATGATCCTGACGGCAACCAAAACACGACAACGTGGAATGATACAGCTTTTGGCGACTCACATACTTTCGAATATATGGTTAGCGACTACCGGGTAGAGTGGGATGGCGGAGAAGGAAGCTCTCACATTAGCCAAGATGCCACAATACGTATCGGAAAGGCTCTTTGGTGGACGTTAGCAAGAATAGCTGGCTGGGATGGCGTTGCCGCAGACAAAGTCAGCGCCCCAACATTTACACCTACACCAGGCAGTTACAATGAAAACGTAACTATCACTATTACAGATGCAACTGATGGAGCAGAAATCCACTATTCTCTAGATGGTAGTGATCCAACAGAATCTTCTCCATCTTATTCAACCCCTATTACCATTAACTCTTCAACTGAAGTAAAAGCAATAGCATTTAAAGATGGAATTGAACCAAGCAATATCATTAATGGATATTATGAAATTGTAGTAGATACAACTGCTCCAGAAATATCCAGCGCCAAGACAATATCATCCACAGAAATTGAGATTGCCTTTAGTGAGTCAATCCAAATTGATGATCTAACCAATCTGGAAAACTATACAATAGATAACGACATATCCATTAGTTCTATTCTGGTTAACACCGAATCAAACGATACCATTGTCTTAACAACATCGGAATTAACACCTGATACCTCATATACCCTGACAGTTAATAATATTGCTGACATTAGTGGAAATCAGATTACAGCCAACTCTCAGATCCAAGTTACCTATACTGTTGTAGATCTTCCTACAAGCCTACAACAACACTGGGACTTTGAAACCACGAATGATATTACCATTTACGGAGCCACCCATATAAATGACGGCAAATCAGGCAAAGCATTTGCATTTAGTGGAGCTGAAGGAGAGTATGTTAGCCTTGGCACTTCTACCCACGGTATTGATGAAACCAATGAGTTTACCATTACGGCATGGATAAAATTTGAAGATACGCTTTCCGGCAACATCATTATCCGAGGAGCATATGTTTATCCATATAGAATGACCACATCCGGCAACTATATGCGTAGCGTTATTCGGACCAACAGAACCAATTACATTAGAGGATTAGTGCCTTTAACAGCAGGCTCATGGCATCACGTAGCTCTATCATATAAAGAGGGCGAACGCACCATGTACGTTGATGGAGCAATAGATCTGCAAGATTCTATAACAGGAGATCTTTTCACTCGTAATGATGCGCAAGAAATTAAAGCAGGTGAAGGATTCAATGGAATAATCGACGAAATACAAATATACAATAAAGCGCTCACACCAGAGCAAGTTAACAATCTATATTCTGGAGATATTCCACAATACACCCAATCACCAGAGATAACTCCTGAATCAGGAACATATACAAACGCAATCAGCGTTAGCATAAACTCAGCCACTGATGGCGCAGCAATTTACTATACTCTTGACGGCACTGATCCCAGCGAAGAATCTAGTCTATATCAGGGAACCTTTACTCTTGACGAGAATGCAACTCTAAAAGCTATCGCGTACAGTGATGGAAAAGAGCCTAGTGAAATTATATCTGCGGAATATATATTTGATATAGATACGGTTGGACCGACAATAGCATCAAATCAAGTAATTAACTCAACATCAATTGCTATTGAATTCAGCGAAGAGATAACACAAATCACCGCTGAAGATATTGCCAATTATACAATTACACCAGCACTTAATATTGTTAGTGCCGAGCTGGAAACAGATCAAAAAACCGTTACATTAACAGTTTCCGAGATACCTGAAAACATCACTCACTCAATGGTTGTCTTTGGAGTTGAAGACCTTGCAGGAAATCCAACACCTCCATCAACCGGGTTTGACTTCATCTATGTACCTTTATCTATAGATGACAGCCTTACCGGTCACTGGAGTTTTGATGAACAAGATGGAGATACAGTCAATGATGCAACCCCTTATGGCAACCACGGCCAAATCATTGGAGCAACCAGAATAGCCGATGGCATATCAGGAGGAGCACTGGAGTTTGACGGAGATGATATTGTAAATCTAGGTATATCACACTTTGATATAGATTCCAGCAATGAATTCTCAATTTCACTATGGTTTAAGTTTGATGATTCTTTTGTAGGCCATCTAATCCGCAGAGGGCCATATGTTTATCCATATAGGATATATTCTAATGCCGGCAGAATCAGTACTACTGTAAGAACCAGTCGCACTAACTACATGTCTTCAAACATGTTCCCAGAATCAGAAACTTGGTATCACTGTGTTCTTACATATGGCGGCGGACAACGCGTGTTATATGTTAATGGACAAATTGATAACAGTAGTCCTCTAGAAGGAACTCTTAATTTCTTTAGCAACTACGATACGAACCTGGGAGAAGGTTACACAGGGATAATCGACGAAGTGAAAATATATAACAAGGCCTTATCTGCTGAAGAGGTAGAGGCCATCTATCAACAATAACAATCAGAAGAAAGAAATCGAGTAGGAGGGGCCTCA
>JAWSVC010000022.1:0-81907 GCA_033852075.1 Gammaproteobacteria bacterium
AAGTGCGCCATGCCTGGCGCACAATAAACGCAAAAAGAGGGCTTATGCCCTCTTTTTTATTTAAATAACTAAAGCATACTCCTAACTTCTTGTAATACTCCTTTAGATGCATCCTGAATCAAATCAAGCACGATTTCAAACCCCTTAGTTCCCCCAAAATATGGGTCAGGAACTTCTTTAATATTACTTGATGATGCATAGTCCATAAAAAGCTTAAGTTTTGCCTTGCAATCAACTGGAGCCATCTCTTTAAGCGCATCAAGATTTGACATATCCATAGCTAATATCAAATCAAATTTATCAAAATCACTTATATTTACAGCCCTGGCTTGCTGTTTAGAAATATCAACACATCGATTAGCTGCTGCTGCAACAGCTCTTTTATCAGGCCCTTCGCCTGCGTGATAGCCATAGGTTCCTGCCGAATCTACATATACCCGATCTGAAAGCGAGTATTCTGCCAGTATTTTCTCAAATACCCCTTGAGCTGTAGGTGATCGACAAATATTTCCCATACACACAAATAGCACATTTATCATAATTATTCCCCACCAGATGCCAGCAATACCTGCCTTACCTTTTCCAGATCTTCAGATGTATCAACCCCCATTCCAGGTAGATCAACAGCTTGATCAACATGAATCATATAACCATTACTAAGGGCTCGAAGCTGCTCTAGTGACTCATAACGTTCAAGACAGGATGGCTGCAACGATGTATAAGACAAAAGAAAACCTACCCTATAGGCATATATTCCCAAATGACGAGCATAATGATTTGGCACTTCAGCATCTGATATTTTCCCATCACGATCCCATGGGATAGGAGCACGACTAAAATACAGAGCCTGTCCAGAATTACTTTTCACAACTTTCACTACGTGAGGATCAGTTATTTCATTTCGTTCATGAATAGGGGTAAATAAAGTTGCAATAGCTGAATCTGGGTTAAGCGCAAGATTTTCTGCCACCTGCAATAACAATGATGTTGGAATCAAAGGTTCATCGCCTTGAAGATTTACTACAATGTCATCCTTTCCCCAACCACAATTTCGTGCAAGTTCTGCTAACCTATCAGTCCCTGATTGATGATTGGGATCAGTCATACAAACGTTGGCACCAAAACCTTCACAGGCTTCGAATATTCTAACATCATCGGTTGCAACAACTACTTCATCAGCTCCACACTGCATTGCTTTTTCATATACCCATTGAACCATAGGTTTGCCGGCTATATCTAATAAAGGTTTTCCGGGCAACCGTGTCGACTGATATCTTGCCGGTATTGCTATCTTAAATTTTTTTTCCTGCATCTTTTTTCCATTATCACGAATTTAGCATTAATTGCTTTTAAAAATATTATCTACCTTATCCAAGAACCGACAATCAAAATCACTACCAAATTCGACTTTAGCCGGAACCATCCACCAATCATCTCTGGCAAACACCTTACATTTAACCGCATCTTTTTCAGTCATAACTACCGGGTAGCCATCAATAAAATCCAATGTTTGCTTAGTATATGGATAGTGGTCATCATATTCGTGACGAATTATTTCAAGCCTACACTGTTCAAGCTGTGCAAAAAAACGCTCAGGATTACCTATACCTGCAACTGCATGCACTCTTTTAGCATCCACATATGAACACAACCTATCAAGAGCAACCCTTTCACCAGTAACCATATTAACAGCACAATCAATCTTCAGATAAAAACTACTCCCTTTCAAAAAAGAGCTTTTACCATTAATCAATGTGAAGTCAACATCATTAATTCGTGACATAGGTTCTCTAAGCGGTCCTGCCGGCAATAAAAAGCCATTACCAATCCCCTTTTGTGCATCAAATACTATTAATTCGATATCACGGTTAAGGGCATAGTGCTGCAAACCATCATCGCTGATAATTATGTCGCACTCAGAGTTTTCCAGAATATAGTTCGCTGCTAAGTTTCTATCCGGGCAAACTACAACAGGAACCTTACAATTGTTATAAATCAACAAAGGCTCATCCCCAACTTGTTCTGCTGATGAATTATTATCAACCAGCAGTAAAGCATCAATCCTGACTCCATAGCCACGACTAATAACAGCTGGCCTATAACCATTTTCCTTCAAAAGATTTACCAGGTGGACAACCACCGGTGTTTTGCCGGTTCCCCCAACATAAATATTGCCAACAACAACAATTGGAATCGGATACTTGGGGGGGGGATTTGCTAAGAATTTAGCGCGTTTTTTAGAAATTATTAAGCGATAAAGCAAAGAAACCGGCAACAATAATATTGTTAGCCAGTTTCTTGATGACCATTTTTTCAGCAGCCATTGCTTCAATGGTTTACTCCACAATCAATTTATTTATCTTCCTCAGATATTGTTGTAGCGAAAGCAATTTTACTAATATTAAGCTGACTGGCTGCATCCATTGCCCTAACTACCGATTGATGACTAGTATCACCATCAGCTCTTATAACAAATGGCAGGTCTTCTTTACCAAGAATTGACTTTGAAATAGCATTTTTCAGACTTTCTATATCATCACCAACCACTTTGCTTTCGTTAACATAATAGTGGCCATTTTTATCAATCACTAATTCGAACGCAACCTCTTCCCTTTCAACAGGTTCGCCACTTGCCTCCGGCAAACTCAATTCAAGATCTGATTCTTTCTGAAAGGTCGTGGTTATCATAAAAAAGATCAATAGTAGAAAAACCACGTCGATCAAAGGGGTCATATTCAGATCCGGATCTTCCTTGCGGCTTTGACGTAGTCTCACTGTCCTGGTCCTTCTTCAAAATCCTTATCTTTTACTCTTTGGCCATGGATAACTTCTATTAGTTTTACAGCTTCCTGTTCCATGTAAACAACTAAGCCATCCACTTTACCGCGAAGATATCTAAATGCGATCAGTGATGGAATCGCTACTGTCATACCTGCAGCAGTTGTAATCAGAGCCTCAGAAATACCACTGGCAAGACTTCCTGCATTACCTACACCTACAGTTGAAATAGCAGTAAATACCTTAATCATACCTATTACAGTACCAAGTAGACCAAGAAGAGGGGAAATGGCAGCAATAGTTCCAAGAGTTGTAAGAAATCTTTCCAGCTTATAAGCCTCGTGACGACCAACATCTTCGATGGATTCTTTCATCACTTCTCGCGAACCATGAATATTTGAAAGACCTGCTGCCAGCATTCTACCAAGCGCTGAACTTTCTTTAAGAGTTCTTAGATCAGATGAGGTCATCTGCTTATTTTTAACCTTGTACCAAACCTGTGCTACAAGATTTTTGGGGATAATCCTTTTACGCTGCAAACTCCACAGTCTTTCACACACAATCGCCATTGCAAGTATTGAACATGCAATGATAGGAATCATTAACCAACCACCGGATCTTATTAACTCAAACACCCTTCTGCTTCCTTTTCTTTATCTTTGTTGTTAATCCATTGCCATACAACAGATGTATGACTAACTGTTACGTAGCATAAACAGTTAATGTGAGTATAGCATTACGAGAGCGAAACAAAAAAGTTTTTATACGTTCCCAGACATAGTCCGGGAACAAGAAATTGAACGATTTATTATTTATTATGTAGATCTACTTGTTTTACGTCACCACTACCTGCTTTTTGTTTAACAGAGTCTGCTCGTAATTGTTCCTGATAATTTAACAAACTTTCATCAACATCACCGGTAACGTATTGTCCACAAAAACAAGAAGAGTCAAATCTCTCAATATTAGTCTTGCCGTCTCTAATTACCGCCTTTTCCAAATCTTCCAGATCCTGGTAGATCATTTTATCCGCACCTAACTCTTCAGCAATTTGATCTACGGTACGATTATGAGCAATCAACTCGCTTGCTACCGGCATATCAATCCCGTATACATTTGGATATTTAACTGGCGGAGCTGCAGAAGCAAAATAAACTTTTCTAGCTCCTGATTCTCTTGCCATCTCGATAATCTGCTCTGACGTTGTTCCTCTAACAATTGAGTCATCAACAAGAAGTACATTCTTTTTATTAAATTCAAGAGGAATAGCATTAAGCTTTTGACGTACCGATTTTTTACGAATCTTTTGACCAGGCATAATAAAGGTTCTACCGATATAGCGGTTTTTCATAAACCCTTCACGATATTTTACCCCCAGGGAATTTGCCAGCTGCAACGCCACTGTACGACTTGTATCAGGAATAGGAATAACTACATCTATATCATGATCCGGCCATTCGCGCTGAATCTTCTTCGCTAACATTTCCCCCATTCTAAGACGAGATTTATAAACAGAAATCCCATCAATCATAGAATCAGGGCGAGCAAAATATACAAACTCAAATATACAAGGAGATCTTTGAGTATTTGCTGCACAAACAGAGGTCACAATCTCTCCCGCTTCACTAATATAAATTGCTTCACCCGGCTCAATATCTCTGACAAATTCAAACCCAAGAGAGGTTACCGCTACACTTTCAGATGCAACTACATATTCTGTACCATTTGGAGTTTGGCGTTTACCGTAGCAAATTGGTCTGATTCCGTTAGGATCTCTGAAAGCTACGATACCATAACCGTTAATCAAAGAAATGGCTGCGTAAGCACCGCGACAGCGACGATAAACACCAGCTACAGCCTCAAATATCTCTGTTTCACTAATCTTCAGTTTACCCTGACGAGCTAATTCATGAGCAAAAACATTTAAGAGAATTTCAGAATCTGATCCTGTATTAATGTGCCTTAGGTCTTCTAAAAACAAATCCTTTTTAAGAGCTTCTGCATTGGTTAGATTACCATTATGAGCAAGAGATATACCATATGGAGAATTCACATAGAATGGCTGTGCTTCAGCAGAACTTGAAGAGCCAGCGGTAGGATAACGAACATGGCCGATACCAATATTTCCCTCCAAAGCCAGCATATGTTCGGTATCAAACACATCTTTAACCAACCCATTGCCTTTTCTAAGGTGAACCGCACCTCCTCCGAAGGTTACGATCCCTGCAGCATCTTGGCCTCTGTGCTGCAACACAGTTAATCCATCGTATAAATCCTGATTAACAGGCCCTTGAGCAACTATTCCGATAATACCGCACATTCTATGATGTCTCCTGGAACACTGTTTGTGGTCTCATGATGACTTACTAGACCAAAAAAATACTACCGACAAATTCACGACTATTTCTTTTTCGATGTATAGCCAGGAATTTTCCGAGCTGGCGATTATATAATTTTCCTTAAGTAAAATCTAAGTGATTTTTCTATACCAAGCTACTTCTTAAACTGTAAATATTGTGAAACGTCATCTGGTAACATCTTACGCACCTGTTCTACAGCAGGTTCAACTTGCTTAATCAGTATTGATTGACTCCACACTTCTGACTGCGGCAAGGTTGTGTATCCAGCTAGAATGATTAGGGCAGAAACAATTACTACTCCCCGAGTAAGCCCAAACACTATACCTATCATCCTATCAGTTCCGGTTAGCCCGGTTTTCTTGACTAATTGACCAATAATGAAATTAATAATAGCGCCAATGATAAGCGTAACAACAAATAATATCACGTATGCAGCAACTCGCTGAATCATTGGATCACTAATCCATTGTGCCAAAACTCCGGAAAGCTGAACCGAAAAGGTTATAGCAACCCAAAATGCTGCTATCCATACAACCAATGACATCGCTTCTTTTACAAAACCACGAATCACACTTATTAAAACCGAAACCCCAAGTATTACCAAAATAGTTATATCAATCCAAACCATAATTTTTCCTTTGTAATATGGAGTTAATTTCCATGCTTATAGATCCTACCTGAAAGTTTTTCTTGTTCTTTCAGTTTCTTCTGTGCACTTTCAATTTTGGACTTATCCAGCTCAGGTCCAACCCTTACCCGATACATTTTTCCCGCATCTGTCTCTATTGACTCTACGAATGTTCTGTAACCTTTACTTCGTAGCTTATCACGCAAAGCTAGTGCATTCCTAGAATTTGAAAAGCTTCCAACTTGAACCACCCAGGCTAATTCTACGATATTCTTTTTTGATTCTGTTAATAAAACCGGTTTTTCTTGTTTCTTAACAACATCTGGTTGAGGTTTTTTATCAGTTTTCGCCTTCTCTTTTGCATTTGATGCTACAGAGGCAGAAGTTGCCGCCTTTGATGCTACAGAGGCAGAAGTTGCCGCCTTGGTGATTTTACTAGGCATAGATCTAGACGTAGGCTCTTCTTCAGAAATAACTGGTCTACGTCCAGACGGTTCAGGAATAGTAGCGATAATTTTTTCTGCGCTTTGATCAGGCCTCTTTTGACCAACCACTTCAAATGGCTTTGGAGGAATTTCAACCGGAACTTCAACAACACGATTTTCAACTGGACCACGCAGTAGCATAGGTACGAAAATCACAATTAGTGAGATTAATACTGCCGCTCCAATTAACCTTTGTTTCAATTTTATCTCCCGTTGCTAATAACTTTTATAGATTTTTAAATTAAAAACTGCAATCCAGCAAGATTATCCTAATTTAGTAAATGCCTCAACCATACGAAACGAGCCAAAAAGAATAACTCGATCACCACATTCAATCTCTTTAATAAGTTGAGGGTATAACTCATCAAAGTTAGAAAATACCACCACTTTCTTATCTTGACTAACGATGTTTCTTACACGAAAAAAAAGCTCTTCCTTTATGAAAGTATCATGATCAGGAAGTTCCGTTAAAAACCAACTATCAATTACGGAATCCATTACTTTAATAATTGGCTCAAGCTCTTTCCGTTTTAATAATCCAAAAACCGCATGAGTTTTACCGTGATTCGGTTCTTGGGCAAGGTATTCCTGTAACCTTTGCACTCCATCAACATTATGGGAAACATCAACTATCCAGTTAACGCCATCTTTCTGAATTGCCTCTACCCGGCCTGGCAAATAGTAACACTCCAATCCCTTATTAATTGATTCACTGGAAATATCAATACCAAGTTCATTCTGCAAAATGGCCAATACCATTAATACCGTAGCAGCATTCTGATATTGATGTTCACCTTTCATCGCAGGATTAGAAAGCTTTTCTAAATTGCCAAATCCAAGATTATTGTTCCATTCCCAATCTTTATCATTTTTGATGTAATCAAAATGTTTACCTATCTTGAGTATTTTTGCACCAACCGCTTGCGCTGTTTCCTCTATTGACTGAATATTCCTTCTTTCACCAGATACCGCATATTTATTTGCGCGCATAACACCGCATTTTTCACGGGCAATATCTTCCAGAGTATTGCCAAGCCAATCCATATGGTCCATTCCGATTGAGGTAATCATGGCAATATCCGAATCAATTATATTAACTGCATCAAGTCTGCCACCGAGTCCAACTTCAAGCAAAACAATATCCGGTCTTTGATTATTAAAAATTTCAAGTGCTGCCAGAGTTCCAAACTCAAAATAGCTCAATGATGTATCCTTGCGACATTGATCTATACGTTCAAATGCATCACAAATCAATTGATCATCTACAGGTTCACCATTTAATTTTATACGTTCGTTATATATGTTCAGGTGTGGCGAAGTATAACTACCAACAGTTAAACCTTGTGCAATACAAATCTCTTCAATCAAACGCAGCGATGAACCTTTACCGTTGGTTCCGGCAATTGTGATTACAATAGATGATAATTTGGATGGAATACCAAGAGTAGCACGAACACTATCAACTCGTTGCAAACCGAGGTCGATCTCTGTGGGATGTAAGGTTTCTTGCCAAGCCAGCCATTCAGCTAAAGTATTAAAACGTTTATTTATCATACGAATCTTTGAAGAACAGTGCGCCTACGCTGGTATGACATACATTTTTTGGGTTAGACTGCTGACGGCAGCTGCTTTACATCTGGCGATGGTTTATTTTGTAACATCGACACGATCTGAGCTACCGTATCACGCATTTCCCGCCTGTCGACAATCATATCCACCGTACCATGATCTAATAAAAACTCACTACGCTGAAACCCTTCCGGAAGCTTTTGACGCACTGTCTGCTCAATCACACGAGGCCCTGCAAAGCCTATAAGGGCATTTGGTTCCGCAATATTAATATCTCCAAGCATCGCCAAACTTGCAGATACTCCACCTGTGGTAGGATTAGTTAATACCGAGATAAATGGAATTCCATTTTGAGCTAGCTTTGCCAATGCTGCGCTTGTCTTTGCCATCTGCATTAGGGAAAAAAGAGCCTCTTGCATACGAGCTCCTCCACTTGTAGAGAAACAAATAAAAGGCACCTTCTGGCTTATAGCAACATTAACAGCACGTACAAAACGCTCACCAACAGCACTACCCATAGAGCCTGCCATAAAATTAAAATCAAATGCAGCAGCTACTACAGAAACACCATTGACCTTACCACTCATAGCAACCAAGGCATCTTTCTCGCCAGTTGCCTTTTGCGCTTGACTAAGTCTGTCTTTGTATTTTTTCAGATCTTTGAACTTAAGGGCATCTTGTGGCTGCACTTCTGCACCAATCTCTGTTTCGCTCCCCTGATCAAGAAAAAGAATCAGACGCTGACGAGCACCTACCTTCATATGATTATCGCATTTTGGACATACCCAGGAGCTCTTCTCAAGTTCGGGTTTATATAAAATAGCCGAGCATGCATCGCACTTACCCCACAGCCCTTCTGGTATATTCTTCTTTGCAGTTCCTTCTATTCGAATACTGGATGTAATCTTTTGCAACCAACTCATCTGTATATCCTATAACTTTAAATCTTTAACCAATGATCTTATCAGGCATCAATAGCTGATCTCATCCCTGCAACCAAATCTTTTAATTTACCTGGAATTGATTTTGGGTCATCTGTGTTTTCCGCATGAATCTTTACTAGCGCGGATCCAACAATAGCGGCATCTGCAACCGATGCAATCATTGCTGCAGATTCTGCATCTTTAATACCAAAACCTACTCCGATTGGTAAATCGGTAATGGAGCGTATGATATCAAGTTTTTCTGCAACTTGCTTCACATCTAACTTACTTGATCCGGTAACGCCTTTTACCGATACATAATAGATGAAACCACTTGCCATTGAGGCTATCCATTCTACTCGCTGTTTAGGTGAAGTTGGAGTTATCAGATAAATTGGATCAAGTTTATTAGCTAATAATGCTACATTATACTCTCTACCTTCTTCCGGAGTCATATCAACGGAAATCACTCCGTCAACACCAGCCTCTTTTGCACATTTAGCAAACTCTTCGTAGCCAATAACTTCTATTGGATTAAGATATCCCATAAGCACGATTGGAGTAGTATCATCTTTCACACGAAACTGCTTAACCATCTCCAGTACATCACTAAGACTAACGCCGTGAACTAACGCCCTTTCACAAGCTCTTTGAATAACTGGGCCATCAGCAACAGGATCGGAAAACGGCACACCAATTTCAATAATATCTACACCACCAGCAACCAGATTATGCAAAGCATCAACGGTTATCTCTGGTATTGGATCACCTGCAGTAATATATGAAATAAGTGCCTTTTTACCTTGTTGCTTTAACTGCTCAAAACAACCTTTTAATCTGCTTTCTCTTATCATACTCATATTTCGATCCCCTCCCATGCAGCTACTGTATGGATATCTTTATCTCCACGTCCAGACAGGCAAACCACAATAGATTGATCTTTGCTCATAGTTGGAGCCAATTTTTTAACGTAGGCAATGGCGTGACTGCTCTCGAGCGCCGGCAGAATCCCTTCGTATCTGGTTAAATCATGAAAACCTTCCAGCGCCTCAGTATCAGTTACCGCGACGTACTGCGCTCTGCCTGTATCCTTAAGCCACGAATGCTCTGGCCCAACTCCTGGGTAATCAAGCCCTGCCGAAACAGAGTGGGTTTCGGTAATCTGACCATCCTTATCCGACATCACGTAGGTTTTGGTACCATGTAAAACGCCAACCTTGGTATCTATAGCGGTAAGAGGCGCAGCATGCTTTCCGGTATCGATACCATACCCTGCTGCCTCAACTCCGTAGATTTTTACATCACGATCTTCCAGAAATGGGTAAAAAAGCCCGATAGCATTGGAACCACCACCAACACAAGCAACTATTGCATCTGGTAATTTGTCGTCCTGATCTAAAATCTGCTCTCTGGCCTCACGACCAATAATAGCCTGAAAATCACGCACCATTGCTGGATATGGGTGTGGCCCGGAAGCGGTTCCAAAGATATAGAATGTATCATCAACATTAGTTATCCAATCACGAATCGCTTCATTACATGCATCTTTCAGGGTTCTGGAACCTGAGGTTACTGATACCACCTTGGCACCAAGCAGCTTCATGCGATATACGTTCATGGCCTGACGATGAATATCTTCTTCGCCCATGTAGACCACACACTCCATACCGAAACGCGCTGCTACAGTTGCAGTGGCAACACCATGCTGACCTGCTCCGGTCTCAGCAATCACCCGTTTCTTGCCCATATATCTGGCAAGAAGCGCCTGACCAATGGTGTTATTTACCTTATGCGCCCCAGTATGATTCAGATCTTCACGTTTTAGGAAAATCTTGGCGCCGCCAAGTTCCTTAGTCCAACGTTCTGCAAAATATAGCGGTGACGGTCTACCAACATAGTATGCAAGATCGCGATCCATCTCGGCAATGAAAGCAGGATCCTTCATATATTTTTCATAGGCTTCTTTTAGCTCTAGAACAGGATCCATCAAGGTCTCGGCCATATACATTCCGCCAAACTCGGCAAAATGTCCGCCATCATCAGGATAGTCATAAAAATTAATATCGCCGAGCGGCATCTCTTTTGATTTTTTAACTGACACTATTTACGCCCCTTATAAACGCTGCGATTTTCTGGTGGTCTTTAACACCTTTTTGCGCCTCAACGCCGCTACTGACATCAACGCAAAATGGTTTAGCAAGTTTAATTGCTTGTACGACATTGTCCGGATCAAGACCTCCGGCCAATATGATTGGCTTGCTAAAGTTCTGTGGAAGAGAAGTCCAGTCAAAGGTTTCTCCTGAACCACCAGCTCCACCAGGAGCATGACTGTCTACAACAAAGCCTTTACTGTCTTTATAGCGCTGCTGATATTCTTGTAATATCTGTTCTGCCGAACCAGTATTTTCTTCCGCAAGACCTTTCATTGGAACTGCCTTTATATATGGAATTCCATAACTGCGGCACTCTTCTGGAGTCTCATCACCATGAAATTGGATAATATCCAAATTTATACTGTTAAGCACCTGTTCTATAAACTGTCTTGGAGAGTTCATAAAAAGACCGACTACAGCTACAAACGGAGGTAAGTCGATAATAATTTCCTGCGCCTGCTCAACCGTTACGGTTCTTGAACTACCCTCACAAAAAACCAAACCAATTGCGTCTGCACCATGCATTGATGCACACAAGGCATCTTCCGCCGTTTTAACTCCACAAATTTTTACGCGAACTCTTTCCATTTAAACAGGTATATTATCTCAAAAAACATATAAATTTATTTTCGAACAGTCGATTGTACAACCTGAGTGATAAAAAATATACCGTGAAGAGAAATATTATTACGGAAAGTGTTGCTAGGTATGATTTGATAAGATAGCTGCAGTTTTGACTTTGGTTTTTTCAGAACGCAGAAAAACAAAAACCCCTATATCCTTTAGGGGTTTTGTTTTTTTCCTTATGCCTTCATTCCTTGAAAGCCAATCTGAAACCACAAAATTCTTTCTTGTCTCGGCTGGTTATCCTTAACCTATTGCTTCCTGCAAATACCGTGTTTCAGTGTTCCTATATGTTGTATACATTATGAACCAGTTCGCAGATTTTTAAAATTGGCATATTTCTCCAATTAATGTAGGAATATTCCTACACTACCTGACCTGCTTTTTACTTCTTGTTCTTGTTGTCATCATCTTCCTCATCTTCTTCATCTTTTTCTGGCTTTGGTGGTCTAAACCTTGCTCTAAAGTCATTACACATAACTAATCCAAATATAATCACAATAAAGCCGACCAATAATAAGAAGCTCATTACGATAACAAAGATTATAAACTTTTTTTTGTAGAATTTTTGAACTTCCAATCTCTCTCGCAATTCTATTAAGACTTTGTCCTCTCGTTCTTTTAGCTCGATAACCCTTGGAGATTCAGGATCAGCCTCAGATAATTTTTTCCCCTGCTCTTTAAGTTCTGCAAACTCAATTTTTACAGGAAGCAGTTCGGCTTCGGCCTTATCCTTTTCTATAATTACATCCCACATTGGAAATAAAAGAAGATAAAGACCTATACCAAGGATTATCAATCCGGTCTTACTTACCGATTTATGCAAATCATCCGTTGGAATTATGGCTTTTCCACCTAATTCGTCATCTTCATCCATGTCTTTACTCCTTTACTTTATGCTCAACTGCAAATCCCACAATCCAGCGTTTAAATATATGCAACATCTCTTCATGCGACATATGATTGGTAAGAATATCGTCTACCTCCATCACCTCGCATAACTCTTTATCGGTCTTTTTCAGATGTCCTTTAATTCCAATTACCGGCAATGGATGCCCGCTATTGTTAAATTTCCGTATCAAACTCACCGCATGCGCTCCTTCCGATTCATCTTTTGCCGGAGAAACTAGTGCCAGTGAATATACATTTTCACAATTAATAAGTGGCGATTGCTCATCTATTAGGTCAACCCCTAATCCAAATGCCCGAGCCATCATAGTAACTTCATTAACAGTACTTTCTTCATGAGCCGACAAAACTATCCGTTTCTTATGCGCTTCGTCTACCTCCATAAAGATATGCTTAGTTACTAATAATTCCTCAATGTTTCTTGCGGTGGGAATAATCTCTAAATGCTCTACTAAATAATCAATATCGATAGGTTTTGATAAAAACGCTTTAAAACCAGCAGCACGAGCTTTTTCTGCATCACCACGTTGCGCCCCCAGACTAATCATCACCAAATCAACTTGCATTATACCAGGGTTGGATTTGATGTTTTTACTTGCTTCAAGTAAAACATTTAGAGGCAAATTCATACTAAAAATCACAACATCAAAGTTGTTCCTTTCTGAGCTCGGCGTTGTTATTAGCTTCAATCCATCAGATATACTTTTAGTAATATGGTAAGAATATTTCTTATGCGATAACGCATATTTGAATTTTTCTATCTCATCATTATCATCAGCTATCAGCAAGATATTCATATCGGAATCTTTACTGCCATCTTCAATCATATTTCTGGCTGCACGACCAACAGCTCCACCAACACGAACAGTAAACCAGAAATTTGTTCCATCATCCTGATCTGAATTTAAACCAAATTCCCCTCCCATCATGCGGATAAACTGTTTACTTAGTGCCGGTCCCATTCCTTCACCACTAAATACTTCAGATATTGAACCATCAATTCTGGTAAATGCATTAAGTATTTTTTTCTTCAAATCAGAGGATAAAACCAAAGTTGATGATTTGATTTCGAATAAAATATATTCTTCTCCTCCATTTTTTATAGTACGAACATTTAAAGCAACTGTTCCGTACTTTACGTATCCTAATATAATTGAAACCAGTGTTTTTATAATCTCTCTTATCCTGGTCGGATCTCCTTTCATTACCGGAGGAATTGATGTTGAAAATACAGAAGTAAGGTCAATACCTTTCTTTTCAGCCTCTTCACTAAATCCTGATAATATGTCGTCAATATAGATCCTTAACGCAAAATCAACAGAATCAAATTCAAGCTTGCCTGCAAGAATTCTTGAATAATCCAATATGTCATTAAACAGAGTTAATAGTGAACTTGCTGATTGATGCGCTTTTTTAATTTGATCATTTATAAGGTCGGCCACATTTCCTTCACGCAGAATTCCATTAAGAATCTCCAATAAGCTTTTCATTGGTGTCCTTAATTCCTGACTCATAGTGCTTACAAATTCTGTCTGGGCATTAACTGCTGTTTCAGCTAATTCTTTAGCCTCCATCAACGCAGATTCTGCCTCTTTTCTATCTGTAATATCAAAGTGAATTGAAAGATATTGATAAGGAACCCCACCCTTATCCAGGAAAGGAACAATTGTGGTGTTAACCCAATAATATGATTTATCTTTTTTCCGATTTTTGATTTCACCTTTCCAAACATTTCCATTGCTAATGGTGTACCAAAGATCCTCAAAAAATTTATCAGAATGATAACCTGATCTTATTAGCTTATATGTTTGACCAATCAACTCTTCCTGAGAATACTGAGACATATGGCAAAATTGATCATTTACATAAGTAATCACACCCTTTGCATCTGAAATAGACACTTTGGCTGCTTGATCCAATGCAAACTTCTGTTCTTCTAAATGCTCATTCAACGCTTTTAGCTGCTGATTAGAACGTTCTATTTCAAGGTTTACGCTATGCACTTTATTGGTATTAAAATCAATTTGTTCCAACATCAGATTAAAGCCATCATAAAGCTCACCAATCTCATTTTCTTCATCAAACTCTAGCTGATGAGAATAATCATGAGTTGCATATACTTTTTTAATAACTCTGGCTAAACGCAAAATTGGAGCAGAGAAGATTTCCTGAAACTTAATCGCAATAAATGTAGATAGAACCATCAAAAGCGGTATCATTAAAATAACCACTTTAAAATATCCAAAAATCTTTTGCTTTTGGCTCTCTGTTGAAACTCGGAAAAATAAGTTTCCAAAATCAGTATTTTGATATCTTACCGGCAAGAAAGCATAAAAATAATCATCGTGGTATTCAAACTCCACCATATCATCTAATACCCGAGGATGATAAATAGATTCTATATTCTTACGATAATGAAACACGTCATTTTTTTTCTTATCAAAGAGGATCGCATTTTCAATATTTGGAAACTCTTTCAATTTGATAACGGCATCAGTAGCTACATCTGGCGAATCGAAAAGCAAAAGCTTAACCATATCCTGGCTTAATATTGATGCTGCCAGTTTAGTTTCATTTAATGCATCCTTTCGAATAGATTTAACGTCCCAATATATAATTGATACGAAACCAACACTCAAAACCAAAACCGATGCTGTAAGAATAATAAGCGCAAGCTTTGTCTGAATTGACAAGCGCCCAAAGTACCTTGAAATTTTAGATTTGTTTTTCCTATCAGCTATCATTATTTATCTTTAGATCAGTTTATCGAACCAAACTTAACAACTGGCAATGAAATATCCTGAGCCCATTCATTCCAACCAGATCCATAAATCGCAGCTTTTTTTCCAATAAGTCGTAATGCAAAATAATTAACTGCGGCTTTTTTCCCATCATCATCGTAAACAAATACGACAACATTCTCTGTTATACGGACATATATTTCGGATAGATCAGCTATTGATGCAATTCTAGGTACACCATCGATATAACTAAGATTTTCATCCCATGGAATATTAACAGCACTAGGAATATGCCCCACCCTAACCGTTTCACCAACATTCTCTTCAGAACCGTGATAATCATTTTTTGACCTAGCATCAACAACCATCATTCCAGTAGCATTAAGTGCTAATAAAATCGACATTTTGGTTACATATCTATCCGGGTCGATAGTTGGATAAAACTTATCATGCTTCGCCTCATATATTTCACTAGACTGAGGCAAATTAGAACGTATCCAACCAGGAAAACCTCCATCAAGAATTCCAACTTTATTAACATGCCCGAATACCTCTAGAAGCCAAAACATGCGTGCTGCGTCTTTATAATCCTCATCATAAAGCACAACGATTTTATTATTGGAAATCCCCGCTTTTTCAAATAATTTTTTCATTGTATTTATAGACAACAAACGATTACCAATACCAGGATAGGTTTTATCAATACTAATATTGTAAGCACCTAGTATATGACTAAATTTATACTTGTCTGTTGATCTAACATCTACGACTACGACATCACTGTTATCCATATTAGAAACCAGCCATTGTTTATCCACCAATGGTCCAGGCAGATCTGACGCCAAGGCTACGGAATAACCAAAGACGAATGCAATAAAAACGCATAAGAATCTAACAGTAGATACAATCAAATTTTTTATCCTATTTTTTTACCTGTATTACCTCAATTTTAAGTATAGACACCAAGATGGATATTGCACTTCTACGCTATCTTAGACTCATACAAACTTAACTATAATGTGCTAGCATACTCAGAATTTTGTCATATTTTGCAGTTAATATATGATTAACCTTAAAACTCACTTTCAACTTTAGTGCAATTTGTATTAGCAATTTAAAAAACAAATCAAGGAGAAATAATGATTTTAAAAACTAAAAGCTTTGTTATGTATTCAGTTTTCATGGCGATTGCTATTTTGCCAGTAACAATAGCTTGCGCCGAAGAACAAAATGACGATCTTGACACTGATTCAAGAAGAGCAAGCTATACCATGGGTCTAAAAATGGGTCGCTATATTAATGCAAATAACTTCGATGGATTTAACATTGAATCCCTTTATGCAGGAATAAGAGATGGAATCGAGGGTAAATCGCCTCGACTTTCTCCAAAAGAGATGGATGATTCTGTCGCCGCAATTAAAAAGCTTCAAGGTGATCTAAGAGAAAAACAATCAAGAGAGAACCTGCAACGCAGCAAAAGATTCTTGGCTGAAAATCGCAGACTAGCCGATATAAAAGAAACCAAAACTGGTCTTCAATATAAAGTTTTAACTCCAGGAACAGGTGAAAAACCCAAAGCCACTGATACAGTTATTGCTCACTACAAAGGCACATTAGTTGACGGATCTATCTTTGACTCATCGTACAGAAGAGGCAAACCATTCACTACACCGGTAAACCGCGTCATTAAAGGCTGGACTGAGGCTCTGCAAATGATGAAAGTTGGTGCAAAATGGAGATTATTTATCCCTCCCCACCTTGCATATGGTACGCGCAGCCCAAGTCCAAATATCCCAGCAAATTCTGCACTTATCTTTGACATTGAACTATTAGAGATACAAGGGCAAAAAGATAGCTTTAAAATGTCACCAGCTACTCCTAAAAAAGAAGATAAAAAATCCAACAAATCTAGTTCTGCGGTAAAAACCAACAGAATGTAACTTTATATTTATATACCTTGCCTCCCTCAAAAACCAACGAGGTAGGCAAGGTATAAATCAATATATCATTTGTCTACAAATCCTCTTTTGCTCCCCTAAAACAAAAACAAACACCTCATTGATTGCTATTCAAGCTAGCAATCACTATTATCTATGTAGTTAGATTCATAGCTATCATGGATAGTACCCACAAACGGAGCAATAAAATGAAAAAATTATTTGGGTTTATTTTTGGACTAATTGTGATCGCAGCAATAATGGCGGGCATTGGAGTTGGAGCCTTTTACTGGTCTGGTTCTATTGCCAAAGAAAGCTTTGAAAAGTCGATCATGCAAACTGCTGGTGAACAAGCCGTAACATACAATTTAAAAAGCTATGAAAAAGGGCTATTTATCTCTACAGCTATTGCCGACTTCACTATAAATCCAGAAAAAATCAACTCTGGCGTTAACACAAAGGTTATCCCAACCGATAAGCCAATCACTATTCAGCTTGAACATAAAATTTACCACGGTCCTTTTGCTTTTAAAGCTCCTGATTTTGACCCTGCACAACCAGTTGCAGCCTATATTGACACTAAGATCAACACCAATTCAAATAAAGACCTAAAACAGATAGTTGCTGACGTATGGAAAGAAAATCCTTTTAAAATCAAATCAAAGGTATCATTTTCTGGTCTAGTAGAAACTACTGTAGAAGTTACCCCTATAGATTTTACCTCTCCTAGTGGCATGAAAATCAAATGGAGTGGAGCTAAATCAGTTATATCCCACGATACTTCAACAAACTCATTTATTTCAGCCATTGATGCTGGTGGCATTAGTGTTGAAGAAGACGACAATTTCGTACTAATAAATGGTATTAAAGGATCTGCTTCCGGATCATTTGAAACTGGTAATTTTATGAATTCCAAAGCTGATTACACAATAGAAAGTATTCTGTTAGAAGCTAACACTACTGACGCTAGTAAAATGATCAAAGGCAATATGAATAAACTTGCAGTTAAAGCAGGAAATGATCTTAAAGGAAATTCACTATCAAGTTATATCAGTATCTCGGCTAAAGACGCTGAACTAAATGGCGAAAAATACGGGCCTGCTGAGTTTAAACTAGACGTTCGTAAGATCGATGCCGAAGCAATTAGGTCACTTCAAAAAGATTTAGAAATGGCTAAAGCTGACGTTGCAAAACAAGGCCTCCCCCCAGAAGCAGCAATGTTTGTTGCTCAACAAAAACTAATGGAAGCCCTACCAAAGCTACTTAAACAAGGACCTGAAATTGAGATCAGCAAACTAAATTTTACTACACCTCAAGGTAATATTGATGGTTATGCTAAAATCTCTATTGATCTTGGCGGAAATCCTATTCCTGCAAACCCAATGCAAATGATTCCAATGATTGCTATTAACACCAAAATATCTGTACCTACGAACTTGGTTGAAATGGTATTAGTTTCTGAAGCTAAAAAAGACATCGTTAAAGATCTAAGCATGTCTGGAGAAAACGCTACCCCGGAACAATTACAGGAAATGGCAAAAAACAAAGTTAAAGCTCAACTTGAAGCACTAACCGCTCAAAATGCTATTACCATCAACGGCTCTAATATAGAAGGAGCATATAGACTAAACAAAGGCATGTTAAATCTTAATGGAATGGAGATTCCAATTGAGCAACTTATTGGTACTTTAATGCAAGGAAAATAACAATAATATTATTTTAGATTTATATATTTTCATGATAGGGGTAATTTTTATATTACCCCTATTTTTTTATAAGGCCATTTATTTTCAAATGCTTAGTGATCCCTTTTACCACAACACCTTCCGCCATATAATTCTTCCCTAACTTTTTTTATTTTTTTGCCAATATGACTATTGCATTACAAAAAAAATTCTGTAGAATGCAGCGCTCATTCGCAATGAAACGGGTTGCTAGCTCAGTCGGTAGAGCAACGGACTTTTAATCCGCAGGTCATAGGTTCGATTCCTATGCAACCCACCATATTCCTAAAAAAGGCCAATCTCAAAGAGGTTGGCCTTTTTTCTAATTGCCATTTTTATACAGGTATTACAGACAAAGGATCAACATCATGGGATCACAGCCAAGCAAAGAACTTGAAGTATTCGAAAACCCTCAACAACAAAACGATTACGTTATTAAAATCGAGGTGCCAGAGTTTACCTGCCTATGCCCTAAAACAGGCCAACCAGATTTCGCTACCATCCTAATCGAGTACATTGCAGATAAAAAATGCGTTGAGCTAAAGTCACTAAAACTTTATATGTGGAGTTTCCGCGAAGCTGGAGCATTCCACGAAGCAGTAACCAACGAAATCCTACAAGACCTTGTTAAAGCCACAGAACCTCGCTACATGCGTGTTACAGCAGAGTTCAATGTTCGCGGTGGAATCTATACAACTGTTACCGTTGAACACCGAGCTAAAGGTTGGGAACCTAGACAACCGGTATACTTATAGTGTAAAACTACTGCATGATTAACGATTTTATCAGCGGTATCGCATATTTCTTTAAGGGACTTGGACTACTAACTAAACCAGGTTTAAAACGGTTCGTCCTTGTCCCTGCTATTATTAGTTTTGTAATTTTATCTATTGTAATCACGTTTGCACTATATCAGTTTAGTGACCTACTAAATTGGCTATTACCAAACGAGGCTGCATTAAATGACTGGCCAGAATGGATAGCCTGGCTAGCAGGATTAGCATTAAGCGCAATTAAATTCCTTCTATACATACTGTTTGCAGCACTATCACTTATTGCAACCTCATTCTCTTATACCATTTTGGCTAATTTAATAGCTTCTCCATTTAATGAGCGCCTATCCGAAAAAACCGAAGAGGTTTATTACAGCGAAAAACCGGTAATAGATGAGGAAAGCTCGCTATTTAAGGACATTCCTTCTGCAATATTTCACGAATTAAGAAAGATTTTCTATTTTTTACTGCTACTAATTCCATTAGTAATTCTGTCGATAATACCGGTAATAAACATTGTAGCTGCACCGCTTTGGTTTATCTTTGGAGCATGGGTATTAGCAGTTGAATACTGTGATTTTCCAGCAGGGAATCACAAAAATTCTTTTAAAGAGCTTAAAAACAAACTTGCAGAAAAAAAAGCTTTATCTCTTGGTTTTGGCTCTGCCGCGTCAATTCTTACCATGATACCTATATTAAACTTTTTCGTTATGCCTGCAGCAGTCATTGGAGCAACCCTGCTCTGGAAAGAGAATCACCACACTATTAAAAATATTGAGACTGACACACAAGAACAAATTCCTGCAGTTGAAGACAAAACTGCTGAAGATGTTGATGGTGTTGTAGTTAGGACCAGGGATACATAACAAATAAAACTATATACCGGCTTACGCCCACTACTGTCCGGGGAAANNGCCGAAGTCTCATTGATTTTATTGAATTTTTCTTGGCCCTTCGGCTACGCTCAGGGAACTTGAAAAATTTAAGTCTAAAATCACCTGTTTCATTCAGAAACCTTGCTACGCATGGCTTTCCAAAGACAGGTAATATTTTCCCCGGACAGCAGTGGGCTTACGCTGGTATGACAATTTGTTTGGGGACATATAAATTATATAACACAGCATTAAAGCAAATAGGCACAAATTTAGTAGTTGAGAACCACTTCATAGCAATTTTCTTTCCAATAATGCATCTTAAAAAAATAATAACGATAAACGGGTATGGTGATTATGTTCGGGGACAGAAGAAAACATCAAAGAATCCGGTATGATGGACAAATTAAAATCTTCAAACAATGTGGAGAATCAGAAACCACAATGTGCGAAAACCTCTCTTCGGGAGGTTTAGCGTTCAAAAGTGAATTGCCATTTTACTGCAAAGAGCAGATAGCAATTGCCATTACAATAACAAATCCAAAAACCAAACAAGACGAAACTATTGATATGATCTGTACTGTTACTCATATAGTAGAGCTATCATATCCTCAAGGGCATGTTAGGGTTGGAATTGAATTTTATAAACCTGAAAAGAAAAAGATTAAATTGATAACAAAGTTTATCGATTATCTCTTTGACCTTGGATATCAAAAGGCTAGTTAAGATAGATATAACTTAAGCCGCTCTACTCCAAGTTTTAACCTTTCCATATTGCTAACATAAGCAAAGCGTACGTATTTATTTGAATTATGTATGCCAAAATCAATCCCTGGTGTAATTGCTACACCTGCTTTCTCCAGCAAATCAAAACAGAATTTATAACTATCATTAGTAAATTTTGAACAATCTGCATAAAGATAAAATGCGCCTTGGGGTTCAACTCCAATATCAAAACCAATTTTTTGTAACTCTGGCAACAGATAGTCTCTTCTTTTTTGCAATATCTGTTTGCGTTGTTCTAATATCTGCACAGATTTGGGATTAAATGCCTCAATTGCGGCATATTGCGCCACTGTCGGAGCCGATAAAAATACATTTTGCGACAACCGATCTACGGCATCTATATACTTTTCAGGAATAACCATCCAACCTAAACGCCAACCAGTCATTCCAAAATATTTTGAAAAACTATTTATAACGAACAGATCATCGGATACTGTTACTGCTGATGGTATTTTTGATTCATAAATCAGTCCGTGATAAATCTCATCAACAATCAATTCCGAATCATTTGCAGTACACACATCTTTAATTTTAGCTATCTCATCGATTGAAACTGTCGTTCCGGTAGGATTTGATGGAGTACTAACGATTACCGCCTTTGTTTTATCTTTGTGATACCTATAAACCAATTCAGCATTTAACTGAAAACCGGTAGAGGCATCAACCGGTACCATTGTCGCTTCACCATCAAACATCCTTACAAAATGGCGGTTACATGGATATCCCGGATCAGACAGAATCACCTTATCACCATAGTTAAGCAATACCCCCATTACCAACATTAGTGCACCAGAAGCACCGCTAGTGATAATAATCCTTTCAACAGGAACATCAGCACCAAAATTTTCTTTATAATATGTAGATATTTTTTCGCGTAATTCAATAATACCTAAAGACGGTGTGTACTTAGTAAGTCCATCTTGCATAGCTTTAATTCCAGCTTGAATAATTGGTTCTGCCGTCCCAAAGTCTGGCTCACCAACCTCCATCCGAACAATATCTCCCCCACACTTTTCAAGCTCCTTTACCCGGTTAATAACATCCATAACATAAAAGGGAGCTATGTCGTGCATCTTACGCGAAATGTTATCTGTATTTACCATCAATCTATCCATTTATTTTAAATTGTACGTATAATCGTAGTTTCAAAACAAATACAATTCAAAATTGTTTATGTCAGAAATAAAAATTAAAAGTGATTATATAGGTAGATTTGCTCCTTCACCAACCGGCCCTTTACATTTTGGCTCATTGGTTGCTGCCGTCGGTAGTTATCTTGAAGCTAAAACCAAAAATGGCAAGTGGTTGCTGCGCATTGAGGATATAGACCCTCCCCGAGAAATCAAAGGCGCAACCCAAAGCATTATAAGCACTCTTGAGCAGTTTGGTTTTGAATGGGATGAACACATCACCTATCAAAGCAGGCGCTATGAGATCTATCAAGAATATATCGACAAACTAATGCATCGCTCACTAGCCTATTCCTGTGGCTGCAGCCGCAAAGAGATAGCTGAGGTTGCAACCAGATCAGGCAATGGTCTAATTTATCCCGGAACTTGCCGCAATGGACTTGGCGATAAAGAACCAAGATCAGTGCGTCTACTAACCGAGAACATCGACATCCACTTCCATGATCTAGTACAGGGAGATATCACACAAAACCTGGAAACAGAATCTGGCGATTATGTAATAAAGCGTGCCGATGGACTTTATGCATATAACCTTGCTGTAGTTATCGACGATCAATTAAGCGGTATTACAGATATTGTACGCGGCTATGACCTATTACCATGCACTTGCCAACACATATATTTACAACGTGTTCTTCATTTTGATACGCCAAGATATGCACATCTACCTATTGCTATAAATGAATCAGGGCAAAAACTCAGCAAGCAAAACCTAGCTAAAGAGATCGACACACATAAAAAAGTACAGGCACTTTTTAATGCATTAACTTTTTTGAAACAAAATCCAGAAACTCACCTTCTTGATTGTGATTTAGATTCTATTTGGAAGTGGGCAGTTGATAACTGGGATATTAATAAAATTAAAGGGCTAAAAGAAAAGGCGGCTATCGAACCCTAACTCTCCTCCGCCTCTTCATAATTAATTTCCCATTCTGAAACCTGCACCATGTTTCGCCCACCTTCCTTAGCTCTGTATAGCGCCCCATCAGCCCTTTCAAAAACTCTGGCTTCTTATCAAACAATTGAATAATTATTGTTTTCTCATGCCAACCACTTATTCGTTCAACAAGATAATAAGCAGTGCCATTAAAATCTTTCTGATCAATTATCTTTATTTGATCCAAAGTTAGCGGGCACTCTGTAGTTTGGCTATCACATGAAGCCAAAAAACATAACAGCAATACTGAAAATAAAACTCTTAAAGCAATCACTTTTTTAAACTCCAAGTTTCGCGCCATTCAGCCCTATAAGTAAAAGCCTTTGCTGTTCCTATTCTAGTCATATATTCTGACAAGCCATCATAAATAACTAGCTTACGTTCTCCCAATGGTATCTCAGTGTAATAGTCATGCTTCTCAAATGGTTCAAAATCATAAAGGCTATCAACACTCCATACTGTCTGCACTTTACCCTGCCCTTTATAAGAACTTCACTGGGATCTCTTGTAATAGTCTGTCCATGAATGTTCATATCCCTCTACCTGCAAGAGCTCTATTATTGCCTTCTCTAAACGATCTTCGGTGAACTTATTCATCAATAACCTCCCAATGCCCCTCTTTTCTTCCGCCAGCTCTATGTAATAGACCAACCGTCTGGAGTTTTTGGATATTGCGCTGAATGGATCGCTCTGTAATACCTATTTTCTCAGACATTTCCGGGATGGTGATTGATGGCATTTCCCTACAAATATCCAGAATCATTTTGGCCGTATTCCCGACGCTTTCCCGACGCTTTCCCGACGCTTTCCCGTCATCCTTAAGTGCCTTAACTTGTCCTGCAGGCTCATATCCCTCTTCATATGCAAAGCAGATTTCCATAAAATTCTCGCTTAAATGGAAAACATCTTTTGAGTATGCTCTAAGGATTTTACCCATACCGGAACCCAGCTGTTCTACAAAATCAAGGTCTCGATATACCCGCATCAGTTCACGATTGCGGATCATAGAACGTCCGTCAAAAAAGTCTTCTTGAGATAATCCCTGAACCAATCCACCATAAGAGACAATGGCAAAACGATCGGCGTAAATCTCCACCACAGGAATCATTTCACGAGTGTAGTCATTATGAACGATTGCATTGATAAACGCTTCACGAAGCGCCGATTTATCAATCATATTTTTTTCAAGCCTTCTGGGTGCACCGGTAACTTTAGCAAAAGTCCTGTTTTCTATTTCCAGCTTATCAAGGACACGTTCTGTTGCCTTGATAAGTGAACAGTAGCCATACTCCTCATTTTCAACCAGATCAGCCTTGTCTGTGCCAGCAAACTTGGCAACTTTAATTGAAGCACCGTTTTCATCTGCCAGTAGGTAGGCAACATAGTTCAATTCACCGTTAGGGGTGTAAAGGTCGAGGTTTTCCAGAAAGGCATCATTGACCGTAAATCCTTTCTCATCGTAGTAGATTTTGAGCTGATGAAAGCTCAGCTTTTTGCGTGGTGACGGAATATTGCGCAGCGAATCACGAGTTCGGGTGGCATAAAGCCGATCAATCATCTCGGTAGTCAGCTGCTGCATTCTAGTTCCGACGCGGATATGCGCCCCTGCTGGAGACATTCCATATTTCTTCAGGTAATAGGGTTTTTCCAGTCCACGAGTAACAATCACCTTGATAACTGGTTTGCCTTCCATTTCTTGCGTTACTACATCAAAAAAACCAAGAGTAGTAGGTTGGATGTTATTTTTAATCCGGTCGATAATAGCTAGTTGCAACTTGTCGGGATTTTCCACACCGATGATCGTACCGTCATCTTCTACACCTATATAGATGTCTCCACCCTTGGGGGAGTTGAGAAATGCAACGACTTCCTTTTCAATCATGTCGGTGAGCTCACGCTTGAATTCGGTGCACTCGTCTTCGTAGGGGTGGAAAGCGGTCATTTTTGTTGTTTCCTTAAATTGGCAACTGCTTGTTCCAACCCTTTTTCAGATTTTTCTTTGCCCCATTCATCCCAGAAATTCACTGTAGCACTATTGGGTTTGATTTTAGGTTGATCTATTTGAACACGGCTTGGCAAAAGAGACGCATCTCCCACAATCAAACCTTCACCAATATCAAGTATCGGTAGCATTTCAGAAAAATCGCCAAGGTTATCTGGAAAAAGACGCTTGATTACATTTTGATCGTCAGGATTGGTTAAACGCATCGCAATGAAGTTTCCGCACTGGCTCAAAACGGTTTTGTTCACATCTGACGGACGTTGACTGATCACTACCAACGAAAGCCCATATTTTCGTCCTTCCTTGGCAATTCGTTCAAAGCTGGCTAATCCCTTTTCTTCCATACTGCCTTTCAAGTTAGCAGGTATGTAAAGGTGGGCTTCATCGCAGAACAATGCAACAGGATGTCTTTTGTCTTCATCTATCCATTGCTGAACCGAGAAAACAATCCGCCCAATCAATCCTGAAATCAATGGAAGAATATCTGAAGGCACTTCTGAAAAATCTATGATTTTGAGCCCTTTCTCATTTCCGAAATCTAAGAACTTATTAACGAGTGAGTTCATCCAGTCGTAATTCAATAGTTTCTCATCAGAACTGAAAATAAAATTCAATCGCTTGTCAGTTTGCTTGCTTTTTAGGCGTTGAATAAAACGAGTCAGTTTCCCATGGAGCGGCCCTTGCTTTTCTGTCCTTGCCCCAGGAACCATTTCAGTGTCTTTTTCCTCAAGAGAAGATAGCAGTTTACTTATTTCATATGGAATAGGACTTTCAACAGTAAAGTTATCAAGCACATCTTGCTTGTTTTCAGCTTCAAGCTTCTCCTTCTTATATTGAATAATCAGATCAAAAAGGGCACGCGATTGATTGGGAGCGTTACTGTCGCTGCGATCAAGCAATAGGGACTCAATTTCTTCATACGAAAGAAGCCAATACGGTAGAAATATGATTTTATCATCATCCGATCTATCAGATGGTCCGGCAATTTTTAGAAGTGTGGTATTTGGGAGTTCCGCAAGTGGTTTGTATTCACCATGTAAGTCGAAAACCAAGCTGTTAATCGATTTTAGCTTAGTTGCTTTTTCAAGGATATTTGCAACAGTCCATGATTTGCCTGAACCGGTTCCTCCAACAATGACAGCATGCCTCTGAAAAAACTTGTTTCCATCTAAATTCGCATCTGATTCATCAGAAATCGTGTATTTACCAATCTTCAATGGATTCTCGCTAGTAGCCGAAATAATACCCATAAAATCTGCAAGATCATCCCCTTGTAAGAGAAAGCAATCGGCATTAATGCTCGGTACAGTATTGAGTGTTCGTTTGAAAATATTCCGTTCTGTTCCACTCGCTTCAACGAGAGTTCCAACAAGATTTACTCGCATGAGATTTTCGATAATCAAATCCGGTTCTGATGCGTCATCTATCTTTTCAGAAACTGCCTTTCTCATTATTTTGGAAATAAGGCCAATAATTTTTTCACCCGTTTTAGTAGAGCGAATTTGGACAATCTGATTGATCTGAACACTATTCAGCAGTTCTTCTTTATCGACTTTTACGGAAATATTTCCTGTATCTACACTTTGAACTTTTCCAATTAAGCTATTTGTATCCATATCACAGAACCTCCATAAACTTTTTAAGTTGCCAATATTCGCTATCTAATATTTGCACTTCTGCCGTATCATCTTTGCCAATTTTAGTTATAACGGATGTCTTTTTTATTGTTTCATTTTCTTCTAACAAGACATATTTCTGAGCTTCTTTTAATTCATTGCGGCAGCTATCGGTAATCTTTTTTGTGATCAGCACCAAAGGCGTTCCGCTGTTAACTTTTTCTTTGATTTTCGGCGTTAAATGCTCATCATTGAACCCAAATCCCACTACAAGGAAACTTTGCGCACTATCAATCAAGGCATCTGACTTTTGAATTAAGTCACGATACGGATTTTGATATGCTTCCTGATATTTATTTTTCCCAGGGGAGATGATTAAAGGTTCACAATCAGCATGATCAACCATTAGGTATCGACTATTGCTGCCCACTTTAAACCAACTCAATGAGCCGTGTACTTTTATTAAATTTGTAATATTTTGGCCTTTGAAATGAATGTTGTTGAAAAGAGAAAATTCTCTACCTATGAATCCATCAGAGAAGGGAATGTTGTAGTATCCCATTACATACTCAAGAACCCGGTCATAATTAGTGGTAATGATGTTCACGACCTGCGGATGTGCTGATCGGAATTTTTCAATCATGTTTTTTATGGCATCAAATTCCGTCATTTCAGATTTTAGCAGCTTGCTAATAATTTCTTTTTCTGAATAATTAACGGTATTCCAAATAACCTTTCTGATTTTTGGCATTTGTAATTCATATTCAGTTTTACCTAGTTCAATCTCCAGATTTTCATCCGTAGGGTTAAAGTTTTCTATTTCAGTTTTCAATGCCCGATTCAGAGCCCCCATTGTCGGAAGCCCGAAGGGAACCGTTGCCCCGGAACCCCAAATTATGACAGGCGGATTTTTCAAAAATTTCTGAATCGTTGAAAATATTTTTTCTTCCGATTCGTCACTCATAACTCAACCTCCCATCCATAACCTGCGACAGAGCCGGACAATGCAGTGTCGAACTCATCAGCAGAATAAGAGAAGCCGCATCCGGTTACCAGTGCGGTCCCTAATCGGTAATTGATGGTTCCGGTGGCAATGGTCATGCAGTTACCTCCGCTTTGGTCTTTTTAGAAAGAAGTGTCACTGATAGATTATACAAGATCACATTCTCCGCCTCTCTATTGCCACATGCTTATATTCGTAAGATTCAACACTACCGCGCAGTTTATTGCGCAGAATCCCAAAGAGTTTCTTCAAAACTTTTTTGTTTTTTATTGGTTGTTTTTTTTGGTTTCTTAACCATTGCAGTCCCTTATTTTGAAGGTATGCGGAGTCATATCATTCCATCTTGATAGATAAGTTTAACTGATATTAGATTTATTGCATTAACAGAATAATTGGCGCAGTTAGCAAAACAGAAGACATGCTGTATTCGATAGTTTTTCTATTTAATCACAAAGAAAGCTAAAGCCTATGCTGATCAAACAAACAAAACAACAACATCATCAGTATATATTATTGATTTTAAAACTTTTTAAAATGATTAAAAACACATTAATGGTACCGAGGGTCGGACTCGAACCGACACTCCCGAGGGAAACGGATTTTGAATCCGTCGCGTCTACCAATTCCGCCACCCCGGCACATCAATTTGGTAATTATGAGAGTTCAAATTACCGAATCGCTAGAGTATAAGCCTTTTTTTTTATTGATCAAGGGGTCGATAGTTGTTTTTTATCCTGATACTATCGCATCCTATTTAAAAGAATCGCTCAAACCATGAAAACTCAAGACTTTATCTATAATTTACCGGAAGAATTAATTGCGCAGGAAGCTCTTGCTGATCGCAGCAAAAGTCGTCTATTAACGGTTAATAAAGAAACCAAGCAGATTGAAGACAAGACTTTTGCTCAAATAATAGATTATCTAAGACCAAACGATATCCTGATATTCAATAATACCAAAGTAATTAACGCTCGTATGTTCGGTAAAAAAGAAACCGGAGGCAAGCTCGAGATTTTGGTTGAGCGAGTTCTTAATGATAAAACCGTTTATGCTCATATCAAATCAAGCAAGTCACCTAAGCCTGGAGCTAATCTGATTTTGGAGGAAGAAGTTTCTGTTACCGTACTTGGGCGTAAAGACGAACTATTTTACATCGAATTCAATAGCGAACAATCAGTTTTGGAAATACTGGAGCAATACGGACACGTCCCTCTTCCCCCTTATATTGAACGAAATGACAGAGAAGATGATAAAAGTCGCTATCAAACAGTATTTGCTGAAACCCCTGGTGCAGTGGCTGCTCCCACGGCAGGACTACACTTTGATGAAGAAATAATTGCTGCAATTTCCGAGTTAGGGGTTGAAATTGGCTGCGTTACCCTCCATGTAGGAGCTGGGACCTTTCAACCTGTGCGCGTAGATGACGTAAAAAATCACAAAATGCACTCAGAGCTAGTAGAAGTTTCCGAAGATGTATGTGAACAGATAGCAAAAGCTAAAAATGCAGGAGGCAGAGTAATTGCCATAGGCACCACGGTGGTAAGAAGCCTGGAATCAGCTGCTAAGAACGGTGTATTAACGCCATATAGCGATGAAACCGATATTTTTATTTACCCAGGCTATGAGTTTAAGGTGGTGGATGCACTGTTAACTAATTTCCACTTACCGGCTTCTACATTGCTTATGCTGGTTTCTGCCTTTGCTGGCAAAGAAATGAGTGGAAAGGCGCTAATAATGCAGGCATATGAACATGCAGTTGCAGAAAAATACAGATTTTTCAGTTATGGCGACGCGATGTTTATTTATTGATTTTTTATAAAATAAGGTGATTTCGACTTCGCTCAATCGACTTATTTTTTCTGGATACCGGCCTGCGCCGGTATGATGAACGAAAACAAACAAAAGAACACGATGGAATTTAAAACATTTAATACAGACGGTGCAGCACGTAGAGGGCAACTCAAATTTGACCGCGGCACCATTGAAACCCCTGCCTTTATGCCGGTTGGCACTCAAGGTACGGTTAAGTCTGTTTCGCCTGAAGAGGTAAAAGACCTTGGCGCTGAAATCATCCTTGGCAACACCTTCCATTTAATGCTAAAACCTGGCACCAAGGTTATCAATGCCCATGGCACCCTACATGATTTTATGAACTGGGATAAGCCTATCCTAACTGATTCCGGAGGCTTTCAGGTTTGGAGTCTTGGCGAACTCCGCAAAATTGAAGAAAAAGGGGTTACCTTTAAATCTCCTGTCGATGGCAGCAAGATCTTCTTGGGCCCAGAAGAATCAATGCAGGTTCAACGAGAACTCGGATCAGACATAGTCATGATCTTCGATGAATGCACTCCATACCCGGCAACAGAAACAGAGGCTCGGGATTCAATGGAGCTTTCGCTACGCTGGGCCAAACGTAGCAAAAATGCTCATGCAGACAATCCATCTGCCCTATTTGGCATTGTTCAAGGCGGCATGTACCCTGACCTGCGCAAGATATCTATAGACGGGCTAAAAGAAATCAGCTTTGATGGCTACGCCATTGGCGGGCTTTCGGTTGGCGAAACTGAAGAAGAGCGTCTTTATGTTCTTGATAACCTAATGCCACATATGCCACAAGATAGACCAAGATATTTGATGGGAGTTGGTAAACCTGAAGATATTGTAGAGGCAGTACGACGCGGAGTAGATATGTTTGACTGCGTAATGCCTACCCGCAATGCACGCAACGGCCACTTGTTTACTGAAAACGGGGTAATACGCATCCGCAATAGTAAGTACCAATTCGACACCAAGCCATTGGATGAAAATTGTCAATGCTACACCTGTCGCAACTATTCAAGATCTTATCTACGCCATCTTGATAAAACCAATGAGATGCTAGGGGCAAGGCTAAACACAATTCATAACCTGCATTATTATCAATTTTTAATGCAACAGCTCCGTGATGCAATCGCTAATGAACGATTAGAAGATTTTATTAAGGAATTTTATGAAAAACAAAGGCAATAATCTGGTCAATATGGCATAATATCGACCAATTTTTACCGGATTTTTTACAGTTTATAACAAAGAGAGATTAACTATGGATTTTTTCATATCAAATGCATACGCAAGCGGTAGTGGTGGTTCTGGCGAGAATGGTTTCGGCTTGATCTTGATTCTGGTAATGGGTGTTGCCATGTACTTCCTAATGATCCGCCCACAGCAAAAAAAGATGAAAGAACACAAAAAGCTTCTTGAAAGCCTTAATAAAGGCGACGAGATTGTTACCAGTGGAGGCATCCTTGCTAAAGTCAAAAGTGTTGGTGACAACTTTGTAACTGTTGACCTTGGTAATGAAGTTGAGATCAAACTGCAAAAGCAGTCGATTTCTGCAGTATTACCCAAAGGAACTATAAAAAACGCTTAATTTAACCTTAATAATAAGGCTCTAAATTATACAAAATGGAAAAACGATAAAAAGGGTTGTTTCATGATAAATAAGTACCCACTTTGGAAGTACATTCTGATTGCGCTGGTTGTTATTTTTGGTGCTATCTATGCTCTTCCCAATCTTTATGAAGATGACTTTGCAATTCAGATAAGCAATACATCAATATCGGCCAAATTAACACCTGCCTCTGTTACTAAAATAAAAGAGGTTGTAAAGGGGCTTGAAACACAACCCAAAGCGGTTGATTACAGTGAAAAAATGGTATTGTTGCGCTATAGCGACTCAACAGAGCAGCTTAATGCCAAGGCCATTATAACGAAGGCTCTGGCAAAAGAAGATCTAAGTATCACCCTTAATATCGTTTCTAATACTCCACCATGGCTAAAATCCATGCATGCACTTCCAATGCAGCTTGGTCTTGACCTGCGCGGAGGCATTCACTTTTTAATGGAAGTTGACACCCAGGCAGCCATTACCAAGCGTTTAGAAACAGCCTATAGCGAATCAAGACGCCTACTTCGCTCTGAAGGAATTCGCTACCGCAAGGTTAACTTGAAAAAAGATGGTATCGAAATGATCTTCGCAAAAGAAGACTTACTTGATCAAGCCTATTCAACCCTGAAGTCTGAAGCAGAATTTACTGACTTTAAATTAGCCTCTTCTACAAATCAGGAAGGAAAATTTATTCTTACCGCAGGTATGGATGAACAAAGTATTAAAGCAATCACCGAAAGCGCACTAAGAAAAAATATTACTATCTTACGTGAACGTGTAAATAAAATTGGTGTTGCAGAACCAATCGTTCAAAGACAAGGTAAAAATCGTATCGTAGTTGAGCTTCCTGGCATTCAGGATTCTGCCATGGCGCGCACCTTTATAGGTACCACGGCAACCTTGGAATTCAGACTTGAAGATCAGGAAAACGACGCTTTTGTTGCTAAAGAAACAGGGGTAATTCCTTCAAAATCTAAACTCTACTTTATGAAAGGTAATAAACGTCGCCCGGTTCTACTGCAAAAAGAGATCATGCTTACCGGTGAATATATAGAGAGTGCAAGCTCTGCTATAGACTCTCAAACTGGTCTACCTATCGTAAACATTCGCCTTAACCAAACTGGTGGCAGCAAATTTTACGAAGCCACACGTGACAACGTAGGCCGTCCAATGGGAACCGTATTCTCCGAAGATGTTTACATAGGCAAAGAAGTTGTTGATGGAGAAACCAAATGGATTACCAAAAAGAAAGAACAGGTAATCAACGTTGCTACCATCCGCGATGCACTTAGCACCAGATTCCAAATTTCAGGAATTGATTCCATGGAAGAGGCTCACAATCTGGCAAAACTTCTTGAAGCCGGTTCTCTTGCTGCTCCGATCTACTTTGTAGAGGAACGTACTGTTGGACCATCAATGGGCGAAAAGAATATTGAGAAAGGCAAATTAGCTGTAACCATAGGTTTCTTGCTTGTTGTTGTATTTATGATTATTTATTACAGAGCATTTGGCCTAGTTGCAGACATTGCGCTGTTTCTCAATCTGGCTCTTATGGTTGCCTTACTATCCATATTCCGAGCCACGCTAACTATGCCAGGTATCGCAGGTATCGTACTGACTGTTGGTATGGCCGTTGATGCTAACGTACTTATATTTGAAAGGATAAGAGAAGAATTGCGCAATGGATTAAGCCCACAGTCAGCTATCGACTCTGGTTATGACAAGGCATTCTGGACTATCTTTGATGCTAACTTAACAACATTTATTGCAGCAATACTTTTATTCAGTTTTGGTACTGGTCCGATCAAAGGATTTGCAGTAACGCTATCAATTGGTATTGCCACATCCATGTTTACAGCGACAATGGGCACCAGAGCTATTGTTAATCTGGCCTTTGGTGGTCGTAAAATTAAATGGCTGTCTATATAGGTTGGAGGAAAGATAATGAAATTTTTACATGGTGATTCAAAAATCAACTTTATGGGCAGTAGAAAGATAACTACTATCATGTCTATTACCCTACTTATAATATCGATTGCATCTATTGCTACCAGGCAACTTAATTTCGGTATCGACTTTACCGGAGGAACACTGATTGGTGTAACCTATGAACAACCTGCAGATCTAAATAAAGCTCGTGAACAGCTTAAAGAAGCTGGTTTCAAAGATGCCATAGTAAAATACTTTGGAACCAATATCGACGTAGATATTCATATTCCACCATCTAAAGAGATCGAAAGTAAAAAGATTGGTGAAATGGTGATGAACGCCCTACAAAAAGATGGAACACAGGTTGAAAGCAGAAGACAGGATTTTGTTGGGCCTCAGGTTGGAGGTGAACTAACAGAAAAAGGAACGGAAGCTATCGCACTAGCGCTTTTAGCGATTCTTATTTATGTTGCTCTACGTTTTCAACTTAAGCTATCTACCGGAGCCATCGCAGCTCTTGCTCATGACGTTATTATCACAGTGGGAATCTTTTCAATATTCCAACTTGATTTTGACCTGACTATTGTCGCAGCTTTACTTGCTATCATTGGTTACTCGCTAAACGATACTATTGTTGTGTTTGACCGTTTACGTGAAAACTTCCGTAAAATGCGTGACACTACTCCGTTAGAAGTAGTCAATGCATCGATTAATCAAACCTTTGGTCGTACCTTAATGACATCTATTACCACCCTTTTGGTGCTTATATCTTTGTTCTTTTTTGGAGGCGAAGACATCCATGGGTTTGCACTTGCTCTGATTATAGGTGTAGTTGTCGGAACATATTCTTCGGTTTATGTTGCTAGTACAGCTGCTCTTAAACTTGGAATCAACAAAGAAGATCTTATGATCCCGGAAAAAGAAGGTGCAGATATCGATTTTGGCCCAGAGATCTAAAATTGATTTAAATTGATTTTAAAAAGGGCAACTAATAATTGCCCTTTTTTTATTTATAAGGAAAACTCATGACCTGTAAATGCACAACACCTAGCGGTGATCTGATCCTAAGAACCATGGCCATGCCTGCAGACACCAATGCCAATGGTGATATGTTCGGTGGTTGGATTATGTCGCAAATGGATATTGCCGGCGGCATTCTTGCCAAAGAATATACCAATGGCAGAACTGTAACTGTATCAGTAAGTCATATTGATTTTATTAGTCCAATAAAGGTAGGTGATATTGTATGTTGTTATGGAGAAATAATTAAAACCGGTAATACATCAATAACACTTAATCTAGAAGTTTGGGTAACTCCTATTTTACGAAATACCGAAAAACAAAGTCCCAGATTCAAAGTTACCTCGGCAAAATTTACTTATGTAGCTGTTGATGACAACGGAAATAAAAGGCAATTTAGAGTTGATAACTAAGAGATATCTCTATAGAAGCTTTTGGGGCATTGGACTGAAAACTTTTTACTGGATCAAAGAATAGCGCGGAATTCAGCTGAAAATTATCTACATTCCAACTAATACCAAATGAAGGAGCTCCGAAATATGGAGCATCAAGATCTTCTGTTTTATTGCTACTTATCTTTATTGGTATTAAAAATCCTGCCTGAAGATCAATATCTTCCCATGCGTTTTTCCATTCAACCCCCAAGCGAGCGGTTTTGAACTCTATCCTATAGTCACCATAATAACCACTAAGCTGACGATAATCAGCTGCAAAATCTATCGAATTACTATACTTCCATAAAGCACCCAAAACGATCTCACGCGGAAATTCAATATGGTAAATATTAGTTTCTGTTCCAGAATTATCTGTCTCTGTCACCTCAACATCCAACGATGTATTAACGTCATTAACTACGAATCCCAACGCTAACTTTTCAGATAACTCATATTGAAACCCCAAATTTAAGGCAAAAGCAGTAGCGCCAGTAGAGGCAATAATATAATTATCTGGATCCTCGGCTTTAACACCACAAAATTCTGTTCCGCAATCAACATATCCGATAGAAAATCCTGCTCTAAACTCAGGGTGACTTTCTGGAGCTAATCCAAAAGCAAAACGATAATCCATGGTTTTTGATTCCAACTCACCAGTAAAATCTCCTACTAAACCGGGTAATGCATAACGCATAAAGATACTTTCAAACTCGTCTTCTCTAAAAGTTCCATTACCATATATATTAAGACGAGGAATAAGGGCAAATGCATAGCTTAATTTCCAACCTGTTTCTAAAAAATTATTGGTTGTTGCCGCGGCTGCCAAATAGTTCACAGGGATTAATTCATAAGTAGGTTTATTCGAAATTGTAATTTGTGTACCTTCAATTCTTGCTAAACCTGCAGGATTCCAATATGCCGAATAAACATCTCCAGTGCCTGCAGTAACAGCTCCTGCCAAAGCTATATTTCTGGCACCAACCCCAAGCAATATATCGCTTCCTTCTGCATAGAAGGTTCTGCTATAACAGGTAGTTGGGGAAATAAAAAATATAAAAATAGATAACGCAGCAGACAAGCTACTAAGCTGAATTAAAAAATTAAACAATTAAAACCCCTTGATTATTCTAGATCGAATTTTTTAGCGCGATTACTTTGAATATATTCAGTAAGCTTTTCCATAACCGGTTCAACCGCTTCTCGTTCACTTGTACGAAAAGCAATGCCTACGCCAAAATTATTAGCCCGTATTATAATTCCACTGATTTCAATTTTATGAATTTCTTTATTTATCTTAAGAGTAAACTTCAACCAAACACGCTGATTAATAAAGAAATCTCTGTCATCATGATCAAATGCGGCAAAAGCACCTGCAAAACTCAAATTCTCAATCTTAACCGGAACCTCATGGCTATCTTCAAGCAACAGAATGCAATTAGCATCTACAGCCAACCTGGAGGCCGAACGCCTTTCTTTACCTTTATAAGGCTGTTCGTTAGATTCATTTTTTTTATTTACATCCATATAAATTAATATAGCAGATAATTTTTTTGTTATTCAGCAAGTTCTTTCCAACCAAAATAATTATCTTCAAACAGCTTTTTTCCATTTTTTTCAAAATCTTGAAAATCCCATTCGATACTACATAAAAAATCTGAATATTTATCACGAAACATATAGGTATCTGCCATATATTTTGTCCCATCAATATCTTCAACCATCACCTCTGTACGCTGATAATATTCACCTTCGAATACATCCAGTCTATCCACCCCTTCATCACTTATCCCTGTATAAAGTTTCCCTGTAGTTTTTGAACCAATATTCGCCTTTATACCAGGATATTCCTCTTCCTTAACTGCCAAACAAATATAATCATTCAATACCGCATCACAGACAAATTCGAACTTACCAGCCACTTCACGCATGATTTCAGGACACATTAATGTCCCATATACAAATATATATTTCATGCTTCGAGTATAACCAAAAAAAAGGCTGTAAAAACAGTCTTTTTTTTAAAAACATGAATAACTATTTATTATTCCGGACAAGCATCTGGATACCAGCATCCTGGTTCACTAGCAAACTCATGCAATGTATGAGTCTCATTTCCATTATGACTAATCAAGATAAAAATCACCAACCGATTTGGTAACTTTTAATTCACCATCAACCTTTTCAATTTCAATAACATCATCATTTGAACCTCTTATAACTGAAGCTGCTATGATCTGTTTAACTTTGGACTTAACTTTGACGATAGCCTTGGTTTTATCTTCATTCAATGCAATATTCGTTTGCATAATTTCTGAGTAATCACTTTGCATCATATTCCATTGATTGTTTAGTGTATGGATATATTTGCGCTTATTAAAGGTATTTGTTTTTGTCTTTCCATTTTTCTTATGCAAAGTCAATTCTATCACTGCATCATCTGCTATACAGTTTTGAATAAACTTTATATCCCTTTTTTCACTAGCCTGAATAATCTTGTCATAAAATAATTGAACCTGCTTTTTGCTGATTCCTGTAGCATTTGCTCCAATGGCGAAAAAAATTAAACATAACAATGCTGCTGCCTGACTTAAAATACGCATATAATCTTAACCTTTAGTAATTTAAAATTACTCTCCTTCAAGAGTATAAAAGATATCAGCCCCCTGCTGATCCCCACTTTTTGCTTCTAATGTAAATAGCCTATTTAAATTGTATCTTAATTTTAACTGAGTTTCATTTTTTAGCCATCTAGTCGTATAGCTTACATATAAATCTGGTGTTAGGTATTTACCTAACATCCATCCTGCTGCGGTAATTTCTAATGAATCTAAACCAAGTTCGTCTTGCACTTGATCTTTAAACCTACCCCCAGCACTTAAACCAATAGAGTATAGTGCTTGGCTTTTTTTATCTCCTTCACTGCCACTTTCACCTCCAGTTACCAAATTAGACATTGCATTGGTCTGCCCATAGGTTGATTCTTCAGGAAATACTAAACGCGGCTTTTTTATAGTGCCCTTTATCATTACCGATACTTTTTCGTCTTTTTGTGCCCTTTCAAGTTTTCTTGCTGCCTTGATGTTTAAGGCTGGATTATCTAATGGACCGACAAATATTAACTGCCCTTGTTCAATATCAAGATTGATTCCTAATTTTTTAAACTTTCCTTCTTTTAGTTCTAGTTCTCCGAATCCTTCACGCAATCCTTTCTTCTGCTTAATATTTAGGGATCCAATCAATTTAGTGGTTAATCCAAATCCTTTAAAAGAACATGCTTCTCCAAGGTTTAATTTTAGATTCGCTTCAACTTCATTTGTCTGCGCAGTTTCCTGCTGATCTGGTTTTATTATATTCACATCATCGGAAACACTTACTGCAGTTTCAGGTAAATCACCAACACGAATCCTTGCGGTGTCAATATTTATTGCTCCATTAAGTTTTGTCTTATTCTCTAATAGCTGTACAGACAATAGAGGAGAAATATCAACTTTGGCTTCATAAGTATCAATAACCCTAAAACTATTACCTATGATATCTATATTAATTGGATATACATCCTGTTTGTTTGCATTGCCGGATACAGATATCTTACCTTCGCCTGAATTAGCATAACCATTAAGTATTATTTGATCGGTATCAAAATCTACCGTACCGGTTATATCCTTTAGCACCACACCTGTTGATAAAATGGACAATGCTCCTTCTGTTATTTTCGCGCTACCGTTATAACGCAGATCATTCAGTCTTCCATCTGCAGCGGCATTTACTATCAATTTGGCATTAACCGATTCGAATTCTGGCCAAATCTCGTCAACCCATTCGAAGTTATTTAGTCTAAAATGCAGACTTGATGTTAATTTTGTTTTATCTAGTTCTGCATCGTTATTTGGCAATTCAAATTTTGCCAATGCGCTACCATCCAAGTCACCGTTTACTTTTATACTTGCCTTTGAGTTCCCAATTCTCTCTTTAAGTTTAGTGTCAAATACTAACTCAAATGGTAAATCTACTTTTTTCTTATCAAGTAAGGTTAGTGTCAATACCCCTTGTTCACTTTGCAGGTTACTATCGATATTAGCATTAACAAAGTCCATGCTTTTTATCTCTGCAGCAATATCACCATTTATTAAGCCTTGGACACCTACATCTTGAGGTACTAATGCCTTAAATCTGAGCAGATCGATTTTATGAATATCTACTTTGGCTTTAATTAATGATTCAGAAAATACTCCACCGATACAAATTTTCTCTGGAGTTACTAAAAAAGTATCTTCTGATTTATGACTGCCGTTAAAACATGACATTGGAATACTTATGGCATCGTTTACAAACTCAATAAGAATTTCAGAGCCATCCCATCTACCAATAACTTCATTCTCCACCCAAGTCTGATTTAATTTGGCCTTCCAATTATTTGATTTAGTATCAAAACTACCATCAAGTTGCAATTTAGCTTTATAGTCCCCATCTAAATCAAACTGCAATTTATGGCTATCCGCACTGCCTTCAGCAGAAATACTTGCTTCAGCAAATTTTAAATCTCCATTAGTGATATCTACAAAATTCCCCCGAAATTCAGAACTCAATGTAGAAACAATATCTTCCAAACTTGATGTGGAAACTCTAAATACAAAATCGCCATTTTTACACCGCAAATCAGAGTGCTTGAAATTGCTTAAAAAGCCCTTGCCAATTATATTGTATCCGTCGCTATCACCACTGATTTTGCCAAACAACAAACCGCTCCCCGTCGAACCAGGTAACATAGATGATATTGAATCTATATTAATCCTATAATCACCATTAATATTAATATTTTCCTCGGTTTGAAATGCCATAACTCCGATTTTGGCCGAAGTTTCAGCAATATTAACATCTAAATCTGCCTTGATATCTGCCTTTGGTTTTTCATGGCTAATATCTCTATTGAAAGTTACGACTCCATGACCTCTTACTTTTTCTTTACCGATTGTTCCTTTGATATCTGATATTTTGGCAAGCAAATCAGTTTTATTACCAATATGTTTTCCAGAAGTTTTTACCCCTAAGGAAACATCTGACTTTTGTAATCCGAATGTTTCAAGATCGATATTTGTTGCTACTATATTGGCATCCCATACAAGGTTATCACCCCAGCTTACAATTCCGTTTGTTTGCAGACTTCCAACTGATGACTTGATATCAGAGTTGGTAATCTCAAAGCTATCCATACTTCCTTTGCCCTGCGTTGAAAAGTCAGCATTTATATTTTCAACTTTTGCGTTAAAACTCGTACTTAGTTGATATTTATCTGCAGTGCCTACAAGTTGTACCTTTCCCTTATCACTTAATAGAATATCACCAACAACTACATGTTTTTTACTGACCATTCCATTGTCGTCATAAGCTAAATCGTGCAACTTAACTAACGGCCAGAATAATTGCTGCCAACTCAAATTTAAATTAAATGAGTTATCTGCAACATTAAAATCAAGATTTGAATTTAACTTGTATGGTGATACCACCTCCGTTTTTGCTTGAAGTGTATTATCAGCAAAAACCATCTGGGTTATGGCACTTAGATTATTGGCAAAAATATTATCGATATTAAGATCGATAGATGATTCAACCTTTTGAGTATTAGTATCAAACACCCCTTCTATTAAAGCTATTGGATTTAACTGCTGCTGTTGTAGCTCGGGCACAAATCGGTCCACGTTATATATCTGCGAATCAGTTTTAAGCTTCCAGCCAATCTTATCTGCGATATCAACTTGTCCACTGATAACAGTTAGAAATTTTGACTCAGATAGAATCTTTAGTGCTGCCAAATCTAATCTTTTGCCATCAAAATTTCCGTTTGTATTTATATTAAAAATTGTGCCTTGATAATCGGTATTACTACTGATGTCAAAATTCAGTCCTTGATTATTACCAACAATATTAATTGTTGACTCCAAAATAGTTACTACTGAATTTGCTACTGGATAACCGACATTTTCAAAATTAGTTGTTACGGAATAATATGGTTTATATTCAGCATCAATTCCTAATACAGCATTTGACTCAACCTTCCAAGGATGAATTAATTGGTGATTTACGATTAGCTTAGAAAAATCACCTTCTATGGTTCCATTACCACTAAATTCATCTAAATCGATTGTGGTTGCCCATGCAAATGATCCACTTAAAGCCGGAATATCCCCACTGGTATCAAATTTCAAATTGGTTTTTAAATAAAGTGGTTTTTCCTTGATTTGCGCGTTAGCATTTTCAATATTTATCTGTACAACACTATCTTCTAAAGATGAGCCTAACTGTATAGCATCTATTGTGAATTTCTGCTCACCATACTTTAGGTATGATTCACTTATCGAAAATTGCCTTAGCTTCAAACTAAGTAATAAACCAAGATCTATGTTCATTAGCTCACTAAGATCTAATGGTTTGCTTTCTTGTGGCGCTGGTTGTTCTTCGAGTCTTATCTGCGCCTTACCAAGTTCAAATCTTGATATACTTATCTCCCCAGAAAATATACGGCTCCACTCCCAGTTTAAAATTACCTCACCAAGATCAACTTTGGTGGATTCATTTTTAAACGAAAGATCATTAATCGTGAGATTATCAGCAATTGCTCCAGATATATTTGCAACCTTAAGCTCCCCACCAGAATAATGTCCTGCAATACTAATAATCTGACGACATCCCCAAGTCGTATAAATCATAATAAAAAATATTGTCACGACTAAGATAAATAATACCGTCAGGGTGTAACCTAAATAACGCAGTAACTTTTTAAGGTTTATCTTATTCAAATTCACACTTATTTACCTTAAATACCCTAACCCTAAAGATCCGGCCCTATTGAAAAGTGAAACCGGTAATTTTCAGCTTGCTGATCTTGAGGAAATGCCAAATCTAATCTAACGGGACCAACTGGTGAAAACCAACGTAATCCAATACCTACCGAAGATTCCAAGTTATCTTTGAGATTATTTATTGCTCCTCCATTATCAAAGAAGGTTGCTATTGCCCAATCCTCTTTAACCTTATAATCAACTTCCGTACTACCAACAATTAAATATCTACCACCAATCTTATAACCATTATATTCTGGACTCAGATTCTTATAGTCATAACCTCGAACACTCTTATCCCCCCCTGCAAAGAATCTTAGTGACAGCGGAACGTTATCAAAATCACTCGCGTCGATATACATCCCGCCTAACTCCGTTCTCAATAACAACCTCATTCCTGGCAAAAGCTTACGAATAAACTTGAATCTTGCACGCGCATGGAACAATGAGAAATCAGACCCTACCGATTCAACTCCACCCATAAGATTAATATTACCCATCCACCCTTTCGTGGGGTATTTAAAATCGTTTGAATGACTTTGAATCCAACTGATACCAGGCAAAAGTAATGTTGCATTTACTTCACGTTCAGCAATATATGATTTTTCATGGAGATACCTTAGGAATATGGTTCTAGTCCAATCATTATCCTTGATCCTGACTCTCTCAACCCCAGCCGAAAGAGCTCTAGACTTAGCAAAATCTATATCTTCTCTATCGTATGCAATATTAAATTTATATAGTTCATGCAATGGATCTTCTAATGGAAGAATGTATTCAAACCCTGAATTTTGTTTTTTCTGCGATAATTCTGCATATATTGAATAATGATGGCCTAATGGATTAACGAGCCTGTCTTCGAAACCAAAACTTAGTCTTCCCCCCGTATCTGTACCATAACCAATCCCAAAGTCATATTTGTATCTTGGCTTTAACTGGTAATTTACTGTAATAGGCCATAATAAAGAATCCGTTGGTTTTTCACCCCTTACCACACTAACAGAGCTAAAATATTGGCTTGAAAGTAACTTAGTACGTAATTTGATTATTTTTTGGGCATCGTAATAGTCACCTTTTTTAAACCCAACAAAGGTATATAAAAATTGCTGATCTAATCTACTCTGATCAAAAGACACATCGCCAAAACGATATCTTTTTTTAGAGTCGAATTTAGTTTTTATCACAGCACTATTTTTCTCAGGATAAACATCAACTTTTTTAGTTATAAATTCGGAATCAAAATAACCTTTTTCTACCGCCACATTTGTTAGATCACTTTTTAGAGCCTCATATTGATCATGACGTAATCGTTTACCATTAAGCTGTTTAAAACTTTCAACTACTTTTTGAAAAGCTGGATCATTTTGTCCATCACCCCCAACTACCACTTCTACAAAACTTATGATCACAGGCTCATTCAAATCAATCACAAAAGAAATTTCTACTTCATTTTCTGCTTTGACATAATCTGAATCAATATCTACCGAATAGTATCCTAATGCCTGTAATGAATTAAGAATTCTTTGTGAACTTAGCTTATACCAACGTCGTACAGAGATCTCTCTTTGCGGATTGCTAGTAAAATCTTTGTATCCAAGATGAACTTTGACGTTATCTAATTCCTCACCGCTAATTCCAGAAATAACAACATCTACCTTTAATCCATCACTGGCAAAAGCTGGTGCAGAAAAAATAATAAGTAGCACAAAGGCACGTAAGATACTCACTGATTCCTCAAGTTTTCAATGGTGTATCTATAAGTATAGTTGAGATATTCAATAGCCTAAAAAAGATCATTTGATATACGAACATTCCTATTTAGTTGATTATAAAACTATACTAATGTTGCATAACCCCGCAAAGCATCTGCATATTTTTAGTTTAAAATGCGGCAAATACGCTATATTTAATTAGACTATATGTTTTTAGCCACGACTAACTTTCAGTATTTTTTAGATCTGATAACCTGAAATTATTGAATTTACAAAACACGAGGCAACAAAATGCAAAAAGTTATTGTAATTGGAACCAACCATGCAGGAACCTATGCTGTGCAAACTCTAGCTGATAGCTATGGCGATAAGTTTGAAATCACAACCTATGATCGCAATACAAATATCTCTTTCCTTGGTTGCGGCATGGCTCTTTGGATTAGCAAAATGATCGCTGGTGCTAGTGGACTATTTTATGCGACCCCAGAACTCCTTGAATCAAAGGGAGTAAATGTGAATATGGAACATGAGGTAACCGGGATTGATTTCGACAATAAGCAAATATCTATCAAGTGTACCAACACAGGAGAAGAAAAAACTGATTCTTATGATAAGTTGATTATTGCAGCTGGTTCATGGCCAATTCTTCCACCTATTCCAGGTATGGATCTGGAAAATGTTCACTATGCCAAGATTTTCCAAAATGCTCAGGATGTTATCGAAAAAATGGAAGATCCAACAATCAAAAAAGTGGCGGTGGTTGGCGCTGGTTACATTGGCGTTGAGCTAGCTGAGGCATTTAAGAGAAATGGTAAAGAGATCGTTTTGATAAATGATATGAATGTTCTTAACTGCTACTACGATCCTGAATTTCAGGAGATGATGCGCGAAAACATGGCAAATAACGGAGTTGAACTGGCAATTGGCGAGCGCGTTACCGAAATCCAGGGCAAAGACGGCAAAGTTTGCGGTGTTGCTACCGACTCCCAACAATTTGATGTAGATATGGTGTTGATGTCTGTTGGCTTCAGACCTAATACAGATTTCCTAAAGGGTACCGGAATTAACCTTGATGAGCGCGGCGTCATCAAGGTTGATAATCGCCAACAAACAAGCATTCCGGATGTTTATGCTATCGGTGATTGTTGCGACATCCAAAACAATGCATCTGAACAAAGAGAATACATTGCCTTGGCAACCAATGCAGTACGAACAGGAATAGTAGCAGCACATAATTGTGCAGGCACAGATATTAAGATGCAAGGAGTTCAGGGTTCTAATGCTATCCACATCTTTGGTCTAAGCATGTGTTCAACCGGGATGACCGAAGAAACAGCCACAAAAAAGGGCTTTAACGTTAAAACCGTAACGGTTACGGAGAACATTCGTCCTGACTTTATGCCGAAAAATGAAGAGGTAACACTTAAGGTGGTTTGGGAAAGTGAAACCGGTCGTATTCTGGGTGCACAAATGGCATCACGAGAAGATGTAACCCTGGCATTACATTTATTTAGCCTTATGATCCAGGAAAAATATCCAATTCATAAACTTGCATTGCTGGACCAGTTCTTCTTACCACACTTTAATCGCCCTGCTAACTTTATTACCAGGGCTGGGTTGCTGGCACTACAACAGTAATTTGAAATTTGCATATATTGAAAGCGAGTCTTATGGCTCGCTTCAACACTTTGTTCATATAAATTTCTTTGAAAACTCAATTAAACACCGCATATTTCAAAATCACATTTACCAGAAATAAATCCCGAAAAATCACATACTAACAAACGCATAACAATTACATTTCAAAGACTTACAATCAAGCGCATATTCATGACATCCATTAATAACACACAACCATGTGTTGCGCACAGCGCCACATACTTGTTGGTATTTTATTAAAAATACAGTCACTTTTACCATATACCAAGCAGCCAAATTCATGGATAATATCCCGCATTGATTCAGCGCAAGAAGCTAAAAATCATGGGGATTTGGTGACTCGTAAATATGAATCTAATAAGCAGCAAATATGGGGATTTTAAAAACCGATATGTCTCTCCTTAAAAAACATAACGGGTAAAGCTGCAGCTTGTCCAACTGCAGCTTTTTTATTTTTTTATGCAAAAAAATTCCAAAAAACAGAATTAATTATCGTTTCACTTTTTTGCGTCAGAAGTTAATAAATCATTAAACGGTTCAAAGTTTATCAGTGGATGCAATGCAGGATCAGTTTCAATATCCTCTCTATAGCTATCTCTTCTTTTCAAGGCTTCTGATAAATAACTGACAGCTTCTTCTTTCTTATCCATAGCTGCATATGCGCACGCTAGCTGATAAAAAGCATGGCTATTTTCCGGGTCTATAACTAACGCCTGATGGCATAAATTTGAAGCCCACTGCGGCTCACCCAACTCAAGCACAGCATCTGCCTTATAGGTTAAGGCCTCACAATCATTACCCTTTAATTCTAATATTTTATCGTAAATTTCAATCTTATTATTTGGACTATTGTCTTGCCCCGCCCTTAACCAAAGAGATTGAACCTCTTGAGTTAACTCAATCTCTTCTCTATTTTCTTCAATATGCTTGGTTTTTTGAGTTAACTGCTTCTCAATAATTTGCAATCTTTGTTCATATTCATTCACCAGCTTAGAAATTTGCTCATCAGCCAATGAATGAACTCTTTCCTTTATATCCCTAATCGAAGTCCATCCAACCAGAACAAGAATTGAAGTAGCACCTGCAATCAAATAAAAGAAATATGTAATAGTATCTGTAGAATAAGCTACAGCCCTATCAACAGATTTATGCTCTCTATCATAAATCTGTTGCAATAGTTCATTCTTCAGTTTTGCCTGCTCAATACGTACTTGCTTCAAATCATCAAGGATATACCTTTCAACAAAAGGTGAATATAAGGGTTTATCCAACTCTGCTACTACTGCAGATATTTTTTTCTCTTCAAGCTCCACTTTTTCATTATTTGAAATGGAATTTGCGAATAAACTGCTATACGAGAAAAGCAAAAGTACTGTTAGTATTAATTTAAATATACTTAACATAGTGCAAATACTTTATATGGCTTCCGCTTCAAGGTCGTATGATCCATCCTTGTTATGAACTTCTTTACCATTTAAGGCAGGGTTAAATACACAAGCCAATTTTAGTTCGGAAAATGCACGTAGCATATGTTTATCATTTTTATCCAAGATATATATTGTTCCTGGCTTTATTTGGTGTTTTTTCCCATCATCAAGGTTTTCAATCTCCCCTTCACCTGAAATACAATAAACAGATTCGAAATGATTTTGATAATGCAGATAAAAATCTGCTCCTTGGTATATAGTCGTTATATGAAATGAAAAACCAACCTGATCATCTTTCAACAACAACCTGGTACTTTCCCAATTGCCATCAGGAGAAATAATTCTACGCCCGTCTTTTTGAGCTTGATCTAAATTTCTAACTATCATTTTACAACCCTAAGTTTTAATTAAGCCGCATCTGAGCCATCAAAATAATCTTTTTCTTCCGGAATACTATCTTCCTTAGCACAAACCTCTTTAATTGCTTGTTCAACAATATCAATACCTTTTTTAAGGCTATCATCACTAATGATTAATGGGCAAAGAAATTTAACCACCTGATCATCAGCACCACTAGTTTCAATTATCAAACCTTTTTTAAATGCATTTTTTGTGATTTTTGCAGCAAGCTCTCCATTAACACAGTTGATACCTCGAAACATGCCACGACCACGACAGGTAAAGTTACCCTCACCATATTTTTCTACAATAGAATCCAAACGATCAGCAACATACTTGCCTTTACGCTTAACCTCTTTAGAAAAATTGTCATCAGACCAGTAATGATCAATTGCAGCCTTTGCTGTGACAAAAGCATGATTATTACCACGAAAAGTTCCGTTATGCTCTCCTGGTTTCCACTGATCTAAATCAGGTCTTATCAACACTACTGCAAAAGGAAGCCCGTACCCAGAAAGAGACTTCGACATAGTCACAATATCTGGTTTTATTCCGGCCTCTTCAAAACTAAAAAAGGTTCCTGTTCTGCCACATCCGGCCTGAATATCATCAACAATTAATAAAACATCATGCTTTCGACAAACAAGTTCAAGATTTTGCAACCATTCAAAACTTGCAGCATTGATTCCCCCTTCACCCTGCACTGTTTCCAAGATGCAAGCAGCAGGCTTATCAATTCCGCTACTAGAATCTGATAACACTTTATCCAAATATGCTGTTGTATCTATATCTTCACCAAGATAATTATCATAAGGCATTCTACTGGTACCACTTAAGCTAACGCCTGCAGCACCACGATGATGTGAATTACCTGTAGCGGCTAATGATCCCAGGCTCACACCATGGAACCCATTAGTAAAAGAAATAATATTTTCTCTTCCGGTTATATTGCGAGCTAATTTTAAAGCGGCCTCAACTGCATTTGTTCCAGTAGGACCTGTAAATTGCATTACATAGTTTAGATCCCTTGGCTTTAAAATTTTTTCATTAAATGCCTGAAGAAATTCGCCTTTGGCCTTTGTATGTAAATCAAGACCATGGGTGACACCATCATTATTTATATATTCAACCAACTTTTCCTTCAAAACAGGATTGTTATGGCCGTAATTTAGAGTTCCGGCACCGGCAAGAAAATCAAGATATTGATTTCCATCTTCATCATAAAGATGCTCGCCTTTTGCCTTATTAAATACTCTCGGAAACGACCTAGCATATGACTGCACTTCAGATTCAATTTCTTCAAATATTTTCATGTTTATTCTCCTAGGTTAAAGATCTGCATGCTGTTCTTTCAAACAGCACCTTTTACAAGTCCATGTATTTAAAATGTTTGATGACACCGTTCAATTAAACGGGCCTATTGTGACTAGAATTTCTGAATCATGCGCTCCACGAAAATGCTTTTCCTTATCAAACAATATTTCGCTATTAAGATCAGCACCAAACTTTTTGGCAATACCTTTAAATAAGGCCCATGACGCTGTATTGGACTCAGTAATTGTGGTTTGAACATACTTGATATGATTATCTTTATTCCTAATAAAGATATCTTCTACCATTCTTGAAGCGAGACCTAATCCCCTAACTTGTTCTGCAACAGCGACTTGCCAAATAAATAATGTATTTTTATTTTCCGGAGTAATATAACCGCTGATAAAGCCAACTACTTTTTCATTAGCCTCAGCAATAACGCTCGTACTACTAAAATGAGTACACTGCAAAAGATTACAATAGGCAGAATTGGTATCCAGCGGGGGACATTTCGCAATTAATTCATATACCGAAAAACCATCGGTCGATTTAGGTTGGCGTAGAATAAGTTCTGATTCCATCTCTATTTCTATATATCTCTAATATATTCAGCTCTAATCATTAAATAGCAAAAAAACAGCAATCTAGCATATACATCACAACTAACAGTTTAATATATAAAAGATTATCATTTTAAATTGATAATTTGCTTAGTGCTGTAAATATTGTACACTAAATATTATATATTTCAAATTCCTATAAATTTAAGATTTTTTGTAGATGTCTGACCAAATAAAAAACACAGAAATCGAACCAGAAGACTCTCACATCGAACAATGGGTGAGCTTTAAGATCGAGCATGAATATTATGCACTACCGATTTATGATGTTCGTGAAATAACACCATATATAGAAACTGATCCAGTCCCCGGAGCCAGCAAAATAGTCGACGGAGTTTTAAATATCAGAGGCAGTGTAGCTACCATTCTTTCCGGAAGAAAATTTATTGCTAGCGGCAAGGATAATATTGAGTCTCCAAAACATATCGTGGTATTGGATATCGCCTCTGAATTAATGGGAATATGCGTAGATGAAATCGGCGGACTAATCTCATTTTCAGATACCAATGTACAACCAAACCTAGGTTCAGTTAAAAAGGAAATCATTTGCGGTACAGTGCATATCGAAGAACAACTTTACATACTTTTAGATTTAAAAAACTTTCAGGAAACAATCAAATTAGAGAATATTGAAGAAGATGGTGAGCTCCATGTATAATTCTTGCGACATTAACATTAAAATCGACAAGGAAACAATCTTGGATAATATTGAAGGGGTTCTAATATCTTTGCGCAGAATTATCAGGGCAACTGATTTACACTCTAAACATTTGGCCAAAACAACAGGTTTAACATCACCTCAAATTCTTGTTTTAAAAACAATTAGAGATAAAGGCGAAGTTACAATTGGTGAAATCGCTAACGAAGTTAGCCTGAGTCAAGCTACCGTCACCACAATTCTAGACCGCCTTGAAAAAAAAGAATTTGTATATCGCAAACGTTCTAATGAAGATAAAAGAAAGGTACATGCCTACCTAACTGAAAAAGCACTGGAAACATTATTAGATGCTCCAATGCCATTACAAGACCATTTTGCCCGTCAGTTTGCCGATCTGCACGATTGGGAACAAACCATGATAATTTCATCATTACAAAGAGTGGCTCAAATGATGGATGCCCAACACATAGACGCGTCGCCGGTTCTTGATATCGGTCATTTAGACCGTCAGGGAACTGACATATAGTAAGCACATAATTTATGTAATTAACCTTGTATCATGCAATGCTATACCTTGAAAAAGCTTACCTGGCTGTTCAAAGTTCCTGCTTGAGATTTTAAATTTTCACTATTGGCAGATGCCTCTTCAGCAAGAGCTGCATTTTGTTGTGTAATTTCATCCATACTGGATAAAGCTTGATTTACTTGGGAAATTCCTAAATTTTGCTGATTACTTGCCGATGCAATTTCAGCAATCATATCTCTTACCTTCGTTACCCCATCTACAATTTCAGACAAGGTATCGCCAGATTTTGCAACAAGCTCCGAACCAGCTTTAACCTTATCAACACTATCCTGAATAAGTTCTTTGATCTCTTTTGCCGCTGTTGCACTACGTTGTGCAAGGTTTCTTACTTCAGTTGCTACTACTGCAAAGCCCCTTCCCTGCTCACCTGCTCTAGCGGCCTCAACCGATGCATTAAGAGCAAGAAGATTAGTCTGAAACGCAATCTCATCAATAACACCAATGATGTCAGCAATCTTGGCACTACTTTCATTGATCTCATCCATTGCACCAACAGCATTACTAACAACACCTTTCCCATCTTCAGCAACATCCTTCGCATTTATTGCCAATTCATTTGCATGCTTAGCATGTTCTGCATTTTGCTTAACCGTACTCGTTAGCTCCTCCATACTTGAAGCTGTTTCTTCAAGGGATGACGCCTGTGATTCTGACCTTCTAGACATATCAGAATTACCTGCTGCAATCTCTCCTGATGCACTAGAAACAATTGATGAAACTCTGGCAATATTAGCAACAACCTCAGTTATATTTTCCATAGATTGATTCAGTGCTTTTTTCAAAATACCAAATTGCCCAGGGTGATCTGCCTCCACCCGCTGAGTTAGATCACCATTTGATAATGAAACCGCAATCCCACTAATATCATCAATTCCATTTTGAACTATGTCTAACGATCTATTTATATTATTTTTTAACAGATGAAGATCTCCAGACATATCTATATCAATACGTGTAGAAAACTCACCTTTCGCAACTTTTGCCATAACCCCGTTAACTGACTCTATAGCCCGATCCAAAGCATTCATTGAGTTAACAACAATCAGAGCGTTTTCTTTAAACTCTCCCTTCAAATCAAAATCAACCTTCTTAGAAAAATCACCATTTGCTAAAGCTGTCATAAGGCTATTTTGAACTGAAGATGTCTCCTTGATCGCATATATTGTTTCATTAATCCCGTCTTTTAGATTTTTCAACCCACCTTTGGCTTCAATATTTACAGTACTATCGAAATTCCCTTCTGCCAGCTCAGCAATAGACTCTATAGAAGCATTAATAACTAACTCTAAATTTGAGACGAATGTATTAAATGCATTTGAAAGCTCTGCAATTTCATCATCACCAACAACCTCCAACCTACTATTTAGGTCACCATCTCCTGAAGCTATCTCCTTAAGTGAATTGGTAACTTGCTTAACCCTTCTAACAATACTTGTTGCTGTCCATAAAATTAATAATGAAACACCAATTATTGTTAATGCAGAAATAACAATCTGTCCATAAAAATCTCTATTACTCTGTTCCTGAATTTCTACTATAGAATGCCCCATATTATCTAAAGAAAGCGAGATTACATCTGCAATATCATTAACCTTTTTAGAGATAGGATTCCAAAATTGATCTGGAGTATATTCAAAGACACCAGTCGAAGCATTGGACATAACATGCTGATAGATCTTTTCCGATTCTTTCCAATGAGACGAGCCAATCTTACTATCAAGATGTTTTTTAGCTGATTCAGGCAATAATAGCGCAGGGGAATTTAAGTTAGCATCCACCCCAGAATTAAGGGATGTAATTTTAGAAAACTCTTCCTCAGAAAGTTTTGTACCTCTTGCAAGTACGCTTGAAATATTTGCTCTTAACAATCCAGCACTTTCTCTTGCAATCTCCAAAATTATTATACTACCCATTTTTTTACCGAAACCTTTAGTGGTTTTCGAACGAGCAATAGCAGTCTGAAGATCAATTAGCTGCATCACCAATCCAGTATAATCTGCAACTTCTTTTTTCTTAAGGCTTATATCTTGTTTTGCATATTTTGATCTATACCTATCTAATTTACTTTGAATTTCTGAAAGTTTTGACGCTAATTTATCATTAGCAATCTGCAAATTAACTAAAGAATCTTTCCAAATTACCATATGCTCATTGGTAGCAGACTGCAATTTCGTTACGTCTTTATAAGCAGCTCCTCCAGAAAGATATACTGCTGTTTTTCCTCTCTCTCTTTGCAGATCTCCAATCAAAACAGATGTCTGTTTTAACACTTGGATATTACCTTCCATGGAATCTAGAATCTTAAAAACAGACAAGGTTTCCAAGCTATTATTCACAATCAATACAACAAGAACAATTAATGGAACTACCCCCAACAAAAAAATCCTTTTCGTTAAAGTAAGCCTCATATGTTTTCTCCAAGATTCGTAATATGCATATTTTAAAAAGTCTAGTTCAAATTGGTACATTTACAAAAACCGCATCACCAAGACGTGAGGTAACTAGCAAAACCTATATGAAAATCATTATTTAATATTTACACCAACAACATAACCAATTCTTAGCCAGCATTAAAAAAGGCCGCTTGCATTTCAACACAAGCAGCCTTTTAAAATATCAGCGGTTATACTAGTTATTCACAACTATCAACTTTCTTCCAATTGTCTTCACCAACCTTTTGCAATGACGTCTTAGTGCTATAAAAACTATTTCCAGCAAAGCCTAAGGAATCATCAGAGCCAACTGCATACGCATAGAAATTGAAAAAACCACCTTTATAAGCACGATTATTACTAATATGCTCATAATTTGTAGAGGTAACACAGGTTGAAGAACCTACTTGAAACTCAAACTCAACAATTTCACTTTGCAATCCGGTCGCATCAACCGCAAACAACTGAGCTTGATGAACTCCATCTTCAAGCTGGCTAATATCAATAGAACACTCTACTTCATCAGTTCCATCACATAAACAAGTAGCATTTGGTTCTGGAATAACCAGGCGTACCACTTCAACATCATCATTCACATCAGTTACATTTGCGCTAACGTTCAGTATTGAGCCATCAATACTGTATGCTTCCAAAATAACAACCGGAGGCTGATCAATGTCGTCACAATAACCTATCTGGAAATATCCCAATGGCTGTTCTTTTAATGTGATCTCTTCTTGTTCATCAGAGCCTAATTCATCTTCTGACCCAACTGCATACCATGTCGTGGTCTGATTCCACCACCAACCAGTTGTTTCTGAAACTGCCCTACCTTCTGCTTCATGTTCAATCAATGAAGATGTGTGCTGCACACACGCTGGTTCTTCTATTACCTGAACTTCTCTAACTTTTTCTTCGGCATTATTACCAGCCAAGTCAGAAACATTATAGGTAATATAATATGTGCCTAACTCTTCAGTATTCACTGAACCTGAGATTACTACTGCATTTGATAGATCTCCATCTTTATTATCAGTCGCTATAACCCCAGGTTCGACATAGTTTTCACCAATAACAACCTGCATAGGATTATCACCATTTAAAGTTATAACCGGAGCAACCGTGTCAGGACCTTCTTCATAAGAAAGAGCTCTTTGAGCGTTTATTCTACCTCTACTTATAACCTTGAATTCCAAAGAAGCCTTTTCATCAACTGTAGCAAGAATTATCCGCTTAATATCTGCTGCTGTTCTTTCAGGATCTTGTGATAAAAGTAGTGCTGCAAGCCCTGAAACCTGTGGAGCAGAAAGAGACGTTCCACTATTTGTAGAATAGGTTGAATCTGTACTTATCACAGAAAGAGTACCTGTTGAAATAATATCTTTTCCCGGAGCTGCAACGTGCACAGTAGTTTCACCATAGCATGAAGAACCACCCGTAAATGATGCCAATTCATCATCAGAATCAGTCGCCGCAACAGAGATTATATTCGGAAGATCATAAGATGCAGGATATACTGGAGTGGCATCATTATCTGTTCCATAGTTACCAGCAGAACCAACATATAAGACACCATTTTCATTTGCATAACTAAGAGCATCAAAAACCTTTTGCGAATATGTTTTTCCAACCAGACTACCATTGATAATTGTTGCGCCATTATCAACCGCATACCTAATAGCTGCTGCTAAGTGATCTTCATCAGGATTTACCTGCTGCTTTACACGTAACGCCATTAATTTCGCATTCCAACTAACCCCTGCAACGCCAACACCGTTATTTCCCTCAGCAGCAATCACTCCGGCAATAATTGTTCCATGTCCCAGATAATCGGAGCTGTCATTGCTAGATTCTTGAAAGTTCCAACCTTGTATATCATCAACATATCCATTGTTATCATCATCTATTCCGTTATCCGGAATTTCGTATGGATTGGTCCAGATATTATTTTTTAGATCTTCATGTTCAGCATTGATTCCAGAATCTATAACTGCAACAACAACCTGGTCGCTACCCGTTGTGATATCCCAAGCTTCTTCTAAGCTCATATTACTAACAGCATATTGTTGACTTAATTTCGAATCATTTGGGGTAACAGCAATAGCGGTACTAATAGATGCTGAAAAGATCGCCAAACCTGCTATTCCTGACAACGCCCTTTTATTTATAATTTTTTTCATTTTTCCTCCAAGACTTTCTTATTATTATCCAATTGTCTTTATCTCATTAAGAAAGAAAAACTTCAATCGTACTTTGGTATAATTTTCTTGGCCATCCAATATAAAATAAAGATACGGCTAATTCTTTTTATTAATTATTGTAATAAAAACGAGTCTGGTGTTTAATTCAAGCTTATTCAAAGGTATAGTTCTGTTTTGATACTATACTTATGGTAATTTTTCACTACTAACTAAATAACTTAACAATATGGGCAACCCAGATTCTATCTCTTCAAAATTAGTTAAATTATATGATTGCACGGTTCTTGGCAGCCCGCGCCTAACCCTTTTATGTATAGCTATAATATTTTGTGCAATTATTTCTTACATTAACCAATTCAGGCTAGATGCTTCCTCTGATACCCTATTATTAGAAAACGATACGTCTTTAGAATATTACCGGGCAATCAGCGCGGCATATGAATCAGATGATAATTTGATCATTACCTACACTCCAAAAACGCCTCTCTTCACCGATGGAGTGATTGATGATCTTAAGCAGCTACACTATGAATTAGCGTCAATAAAAAGAGTAGAATCAATTACATCTTTAATAAACGTTCCATTATTAGAGAGCCCGCCAGTTAATATTTCTGATATTGAAAAAGAAGTAGTGACGCTTGAAAACCCAATTGCCCAACATGATTTGGCACAAAAAGAATTTCTAAATAGCCCTCTATATCGAAATTTATTAATTAGTCCTGATGGAAAAACTACAGCGCTTATGGTGCAATTCAAACGCGATAGCACTTGGCACAAGCTGCTAAAAGAACGTAATGATTTACGCAAATTAGCAATAGAGCGGGAACTTTCAGCAAAAGAAAACAAATCCCTTGTTCAAGCAGAAACACAATTTAATACACACAGTAAGTCACTACAAAAACAGATCGACATTGATATTGAAGCTGTACGCGCCATATTAAATAAGCATCGCGATAACGCCACACTGTATCTTGGTGGCGTTCCAATGATAACCTCTGATTCCATCAACTTTGTTCGAAGTGATTTAGCAACCTTTGGTGCTGGCGTTTTTGCCTTACTGGTTTTGATACTCACAATTATCTTTAACCGTCCCCGCTGGGTCTTTATGGCAATGACTACATGTGTCATTGCTGGTGTTAGCATGGTTGGTCTTTTGGGGTTAATTAATTGGCCGGTAACCGTTGTATCATCAAACTTTATATCTTTGATGCTGATACTTACCCTATCACTACTTGTACACTTAATAGTTCGCTATCGAGAATTACTGGCAAAGAATCCAAATGCTAATCAGCGCGAACTGCTATTAGCTACAGTACAAAGTAAATTTATCCCAAGTCTATATACCGCTCTTACCACAATGGTTGCTTTTGGGTCACTTGTAATCAGCAATATTCGTCCAATTATCGACTTTGGTTGGATGATGGTATTTGGCCTTACTATTTCAATGATTCTTGCCTTTACAATCTTTCCTGCAGCACTTGCTCTACTCAAAAGAGAAAAGAACGTAAAAGAAAACAATATTGCATTAGCAATCCCTCGCTTTTTTGTTCATAGTGATGAAAGTCATAGCGGTTTTATTATGATTAGCTTTTGCATTCTGATCATTTTAAGCATAATCGGCATATCAAAATTAACTGTAGAAAACCGCTTTATCGATTACTACAAATCTTCAACCGAAATTTACCAGGGAATGGAGATGATAGATCGCCAACTCGGCGGCACCACCCCGTTAGAAATCATAATAGATGCTCCAGATAGCTTTTTTGCAAAAGATGATGTAACCGAAGAGGATGTTGATTCTGAACTTGATGATTTATTCGACGATGAAGATATGGAAGGTGAAGCAGGAATTACCGGAACCAGCTACTGGTTTAATAGTTTTACTCTGCAACAAATAGCAAACATCCATGACTACTTAGACAGTTTAGACGAAACAGGCAAGGTGCTATCACTTACCACCACTTTGCGCATGCTAAAGAAACTTGATTCAGAAATCCTTGAAGATGACTTTGCCCTAGCGCTTCTATACAAACGACTACCTACTGAAATGAAGGCATTACTTATTGACCCATATCTTTCACCAGATGGTAACCAACTGCGCTTTAGCATCCGTGTCTTTGAATCTGATCCATCGCTTAGACGTGAAGAACTATTAAAGAAGATTCGCTACCACCTTACCCATGAACTTGGATTAGAAGACAACCAAGTAAAAATTACCGGCATGCTCGTGCTTTATAACAACATGCTTCAATCCCTATTCCAATCACAAATACTAACCATTGGAGTAGTATTCGTAGCGATTCTACTTATGTTTATAGTGCTGTTCCGCAATCCATTTATGGCGATTATTGCTCTTATTCCTAACCTTCTTTCGGCTGCTATAGTATTAGGTATAATGGGCTGGTTCAGAATTCCGTTGGATATCATGACTATAACCATTGCGGCAATATGTATTGGTATAGCCGTAGACAATACTATCCACTATGTTTATCGATTTAGTGAAGAATTTGGTAATTGTGGTAACTACTGGGAAGCTGTGCGCCGTAGCCACGAAACTATTGGCTGTGCCATGTATTATACAACCATTACTATAGCTCTTGGGTTCTCGATCCTGGCCTTCTCAAACTTTATCCCAACCATATACTTCGGACTATTAACTGGCTTCTCGATGATTGCAGCCCTAATAGCAAATCTAACGCTTTTACCTGTATTAATAGTACGCCTAAAACCGCTAGGTAAATCAAAGATATAATAAATAAATAAATTATGAACAAGTTGGATCAGGCTAGACGTATCGCTCATTTAATTCGCGATAGTTTAATAGAACGGCTTAAAGAAACCGGATATATCGGCGATACCAACCTGGATTCTAATGATCTTAAATCACACCATGTTATTGACCAAATTGCCACCGAAGTAGCCATGAAAGAACTTAAGTACTCAAATGTAGCTATTTATATCGAAGGTGAAAAACCACATATTCCTGATAATGTTGATTACTCAATCTATATAGATCCTGTTGATGGATCATTAAACTGGGACCGAGGTGTTGGTGACCCATGTATCGTAATTGCAATATCAAACCATAAAGAAATTAGCTGCCTGAATGATTTAAATTTTGCCTATATTTATGGCTTAAGATCTGAAGATGAGTATTGGACTGAAAATAATTCAGCATATTACTTATGTCATCTAACCCAGAAAACACATAAAATTAAAACTGCACAAACCACCGGAATAGAAAATATGGTTGGCTATTTTCGCACCGGCTACGGAATGGCCAAAAACCAATTGCAAAAGACATTACCTTTGTTTTATAAAGTAAAAGATATTCGGGCAATTGATAATTCCGGAATGGAAATTTGCGAAATAGCACGTGGCGCTGCCGATATAATGGTTGAAGCTAGAGATGTTAGTGATGGCTTTAACCTTATTGCCTACCCTATCCTTAAAGCAGCTGGTGGAGGAGTATTTTCACTAAATGGTTTAGACATTGGATCTCAATCTATTAAGTTAGAGGAAAAATATAACTATATTGCCTTAGGTAATCCAAACCAAATTGTAGAGATCGTTGATTATATAGAGAACTAACATGAAATCGATTACTGTATCTAGCGAACATTACAATTCAGAATTAGCTATCAAAGACGTCATTAATAGCTTAAGAAGTGAAATGCCGTCCCCTTCTGCAATCCTAATATTTACCGATGGACGTTTTGACGCCTCTTCTCAGGCAGCGCAAGAAATCTACGATACATTCAAATGTCCGATGGCTGGCTGTTCTACAAATGGTGGTTCAATAAAAGAAGCGCGAAAATTGGATCACATGATTATTTTAGTCGGCATACAGAGTGATGCCATAAAATTCACATCCGGAGCTATTAAAAACCTAACCAGCGATTTTGAATATGAAATAAGTCGTGAAGTAATAGATCCAGCACTCTGCCTTATTTTTCCAGACGCTTTGTTTGCAAATGCCACTCCCATAATTGATTACATGCGTAAAAAATATAACAACATCCCAATTACCGGTGCTTTTCCTGGAGATGACTGGACATTTGATAATACATTGCAATACCTAGATGGGCGTTGCCTGCGTAATTCCGCGACCTTTATGTTACTTGAAGGAGAGGTTCAGTTTAGTGCGACAACTGGACATGGCTGGAATCAGGTTACCGAACTTTTTCAAGTTCAAGAGGTTAATGGCAATGTAGTATCACGCATTGGCAATAAGACCGCATATGATTTTTATTTTGATTTTATTGGCGATGATACCTTGTATTCTGAATTCCCTCTTAGATTTAAGATGGATGACGACTGGGTTATGCGAGCGCCGCTAAAGTGGGATAAAGAATCTGGATCTATAACCTTTGGCGCAAACATCCCCGTTGATTCAATGGCTTCACTGGCTAGCACAACTAAACAAGATCTTATCGTGGCAGCACGAGAATCCGCCATGCAGTTAAATGATACTATTGGAGAAAGAGAAGGGTTATGGTTATCTTTTTCATGCGCAGCCAGAAAGCGGCATCTGTCAACCAGAGCTATTAATGAGCGCGATTCTTTTCTCAATGATATTGTAAAACAACCAGCTGTTTTTCTTTATGTCTATGGAGAGATAATGCCATCACCGCAACATAGCGCAATCATCCAAAATCAGTCGATTGTGCATATATGTATTGGTGAAAAACGATAATTGGGGTCGAAGTAAAATTAAGTATTACTCCAATCCCAATTATTTTTAACAAGGAGCTTGAACTCTATTTTTACTAATATATCAAATTAAAAAATTTGGCTATATAGTAGGTCGAATATATTCTTCCGTTATGAGAATTAGAATTATTGATAGGAATATTGAAAAAATCTACAGTTAAAGAGCCACCTTCATCATATCCAGTACCAGGATCAACTGAAATAGCATGAGTCATATCTTTTACTTTTAATAAAGCAACTACAGTTTCACCATCTTTTTTGTACTCTTCATAAGTATGATTTGTTGAGTCGTTTAAATAACACTCACCACCAGCACAAATATTTGAAGGAAGCATATCTTTATCTAAACCATTTGCCTGTAACCATTGTTCTTTTATCATAATACTGTTAGCTGGACATACAAAATTACTTTCTCTTCCTCCATAAACAGCCATTATTGGCGGACAATCTCCATTATTACATGTTAAATCAATCCCTTGAGAAACTTGAATAAGTTTACCTTCATCATCCGTTTGCGCACACCTTTCTAAACCTGATTCAGCACAACTTGCTTTTGCCAACTCACAAAAAGAATTGGTAGGTTCATTTTTAGCTTCATTAGCATAACAAATATTCGCCCAATAACAGTAAAAATTATTAACAGAGCCAGAAGGACCTGTATCTATACCATAAGCACCGCCATCCATAGGAGCAACTCCTGCAAAATAATCAGGATGATTTCCGGCCAAGGCAACACTCATAGCAGCGCCAGCAGAAAAACCAGTAATATATATTTTATCCGGATCGACATTAGACCTTATTTTTATATCATTAATCATACCCATAATAGTTGTCATTTCTGAATTATCAGTTTCGTTCTCTCCAAGAAAATAATTAAAACAAGTGGTTTTTCCCGTAATTTCATTATTTAGTTTTTCTGGATATAAAACTCTGAATTTATAACGATAGGCTAAGTTGTTCCATTCTGTAATTTGCGCCATTGTAACAGCATTATGCCCACAACCATGTAAAACAACCACAACGGGAGATGGAGATGTTATTCCATCAGGGGTATAAATCCACTTGTTATAGAACCCCAATTCTATTTTTTCTAGCGTCCCATACTCATCGGTGTAAATGTCATCTGCTGCAAAAGCAGAAATTGAAATCATAGATAACAAAATAGTCGATAAAATAAGTGTTTTTTTCATGACATTTCTCCTTTTATAATAATTATTTAAAGGCAGTTTTAGATTTCCCTTATGCCCATTCCATAAATTCAAACGATTGGATAAAATCCTAACAGGCACGAATAACAATAACAATCAACGAACAATTATGGACATATAACATTTTTTTGATAGCTTTTAAAAACAATAACTTACATCATGTTAAATCCAGATTTTAATACTAAAGTATTAGTGCAAAACAGGTAAAACATGCAAAAATCGCAAATTATCAAGCAGATACCAATATACTGCTATTGATGGCAGCTATTAAATAATTATAGCCCTTTTTATTATCGGAACCTTAAGAATAATTGGGAGCGGAGCAAAATCAAGCGTTGTGAAATATTAGAGTAATTGCTTCTTCGTCACTCCAACCCCAATTATTTCTAATGAACTTTATCCATCAACCACTTTATTACGCCCTATCCCCACAATCGGTTTAACAATAAACCGGCTAAATAGGTAACTAACCACAATAGAAAAAACACATCCAATTATAAATTTGGAGTATATTGATATTCCGCATTTTAATAACAGCAATTGAATTAGATATACAAACACCAAATGGAACAGGTAAATATTATATGAGTTACTTGCCAAGGATCTGTTGATTTTGGAAGAACTATTCCAGTACTTTATGCCAAAGGATATGAGAGCTAACATCGAAGAAAATACCAGAAAAATCCTGACAAATACCATAGTTATGCCTAAAGTCATTGAAAATTCATGCATAATTTTACGGAACATAACCACATATACAACATATAGGATGATACTAAGTATTAACCAAACTATAGGATGCACAGGAGCAGAACCATTAGTAAACCACTGCTTATGCGATGCATAAATCCCAAATATAAAACATACACAGTACAACCCGATTCTTATTGTTTGAAATTGGATAACACTGCCAACAATGACCCAACCAAACACACCGGTAGGATTTATGGGTGAATATAAGACCTTGAATATAATTGAAGTTAAGATAGCGGAAATGATAGTAGCCATTAAAAATGACAGCAATATTCTCTTATTAGATGAAACATTTGTTTTTATTGTCGATTCTGAATATTTGGTTAGAATTTGTTTGCCTTTATATGCCAAAGCAAAAATTATACAAAACAATAGCAGAAGTGAGATAAACCATAAGTGGTAATGATTGAACTGGACCGGAGAAGTTATATATCCGGTATTAAATGTTAAAGCACTTTTCATTGCCCTAATAAATCCACCCCAAATATCAATATCATCAAATCCCCTTGAGTAATAATAAACAAAGCTAAGGATTGGCTGCATTAAAACTATTCCGATAAGCCATGGAATCCCTAACCGGATAACCTTGTTTTTAATAAAGCTCAAGCAGTTAGTTTTTCTTATCGATTGCAATGCAAAATACCCTGCAATAAAGAAAAGTGTTGGCATTATAAAGATATCAATTATTGAAAGTAGAAAATCGAAAAACCTGGAATTTTGATCATTAACAGGCCACCAGGGAACATAATTGCTGTAAGCATCCCCCATATGTAATACAACTACTAAGAGCACTATCAGATAGCGAATGTTATCAAAAAAATATGCTCTATCTTTGTTTTGTATATTTGTATTTATCATTTTCATCTCCCTGTCCATAGCTTTATATTTTATTAATCAGACAATTTTCTTGCCGTATTAACAATATATTCCCCGTTAAGTATTTTTTTACGTCCATGCGATAAAATGCAAATTATCAGGATAAAGTGGCTTTTGTGACGATAAAATTACACAGCTAAATATCACATCTGCTTAAATTTATCAGCAAAGGTTCTACTAACCGTTGGTGTAAAGTCACTATTGCTAAACTCTATATAGTACTTGCCTTGAATATTCTTCTTTACCGATTTGATTGCACTAACGTTGATGATGGTTGCGCGATGAACCCGCCAAAACTGATCCGGGTCAAGCTGTGATTCCAATTCTTTGACAGATGTTCGAATCAAGTAATTATTATCTTGCGTAATAACCGTGGTGTATTTATCTTCTGCGTGAAAGGCGATCACATCCTCAATCTGGATAATAAAAACCTCTTCATTTTTAAGTGCCTTTACCCATTTCAGATAGTCCTTAGCAGCTGGCTTTATCTGTTGTAGCATACCCAATACCTTTTCAATATCCGGCATTTGCTCTTGTGAACATATGCTCTCCTGAGAACAGATTCTTTTTTGCAGACGATCTATAGTTTTTTCTAATCGATCTGTGGATACTGGTTTTAATAAGTAATCTACTGCGCCATGTTCAAAGGCATTTATGGCATATTCATCATAAGCGGTAATAAATACGATGTTTGTGGCGGTTAGATTTTTAGACGCAACTTCCAACCCGGTCAGACCTGGCATTTGGATATCAAGAAATGCGATATCCGGTTTATGTTGCGCAATTAATTCAAATGCCTCTTCCCCATTTTTAGCTTCTCCTACAATGTCTAAATCAGGCCATACTTCAGCAAGTTCTTTTTTTAAATGAAATCGCAATAAAGGCTCATCATCGGCAATAATGGCAGTAACATTACTCATCGCTGTTCCTTTTGATTGTAATTTTTGATACCACTCCATTAGGATCCTGCTCTGTAATACTAAGATTGGCCTTGCCTCCGTAAAGAGCTTTCAAACGATTGCGAACATTGGTAAGACCGATTCCATGTCCCTGAGTCTTTTCTGAAAAACCTTGCCCGGTATCGGCAATCTTAATTTCTACACTATTGTTTTTGCGCACAACACTTATGGTTACTTTTCCGCCTTCAATTGCAGGTTCAATTCCATGAATAACTGCATTTTCTACTAATGGTTGAACCAAAAGAGGAGCAATTAAAATTTGTCGATCTTCTTCATTACAATCAATATCATATTGCAAGCGTTCTCCCAATCGATATTGTTGTATAGATAAATATTTTTCAATTATATCCAGCTCCATTCCTATATTAGTTTCTTTTGATCTGGTTCTTGCCAGTGAGTGTCTTAACAGGTCAGTAAACTGGGTCAACATCTGTTTGGCGGACTTTGGACTCTTACTAATTAACGCCTGAATATTGGCCAAAGTATTAAATAAAAAGTGCGGTTCTATTTGAGATTGCAGAGCTAATAATTCAATTTCAACCAAATCTTTTTCATATTGAAGATTTTGCTTTTGCTGTTCCAAAAGGGACTTTTCAGCTTTTACTCGCTCCCTTATGTTATGCATACTTTGCCCGGTAATCATAAAATACATTATTCCGAATAAAACTCTTTTTATGGTAAATTGCGGAGCAATAAATATTAGATCATGTAAATTGTTACCGGTAATTATTTCAAAAAATATTGCCCCCCAAATGGCCCCAGATATAATCGCCACAACAATATGAAATCGTACCGATTTTTTATACAATAGCCAGGCAGAGCAATAACGAGAGATTGCCCCAAAAAAATGGTACGAAACCAGCATCCCTAAAAAGTAAAAAAAACTTCTATCTGGTTCTATTATATAAAGGAAAGTGGCCATAAAAGAATCGTAAAATAACCCATAAAGATTCCCGGCAATCTCATTGCGAAGAACCCACATTCCACCACTATCACGTTGTAGTTTTTCTAATCGACCCAACTTGTCTCTCTCTGCTCTTTCGAACTTCCATATATAGCTATTGATTATTACCTTATAGGTCAAACATCATATTCCAACTTATATAAAGTTGAAATTTTGTAGGCGCATTTTTATAAACTGAGCCATCAGTTCCATCAAAATAGCGGGCACCAAATTCAAGATTACTGCTATCGCTAATTTCTGTTTTTGCTTTACAGGTTGTTATCCAGCTATTATCCAGAATTGAATAGATAATATAGCTGGACAGAATGGTTTCATCAAAATTATACGCTAGATACGCGGCAAAATAATCCTGCATAATATTTTCTTGAAGAAATACTTGGCTACTCCAAAGCTGATTTCCTTTTACTAAGGGTTCCGGAGCAAAACCAGAATCAGCAATATTTTGTTGAATATAGGTAAGATTAGTCAGGTTTTCCCACTCACTCTTCGTGTAACCGGAATCATCATGCCAATACTCCAAACTTAAGGAAATATCGTTAGTCCAGGTATAAGAACCACCTATTAGATAACGCCCCCCGTCGTATTTATCCTGGTATTGCATTGGATCTGAAAAAGCCAGAAATTGCCCGCTATCTAATAATGTATTTGTGTATTTTTGATAACGGCGCAAATACATAGCAGAACCATGAACTTCCAAGGCCTCACCAATAACACCACTTGCTCCTAATCCAAGTCTGAAATCGGTTAATTCATCAGCGTATACAATTCCTTGTAATTCCCATTCATCAATCAAGGTTTGCCACCTGAACGCACAACGATCATTTACAGATTTAGATGAATCTGAGTTTAGTTTCCATTCAGTTCCACACACAAAACCGATCGAGCTCATATCAAAATAGCGCTCAGCTGAAACCAGAGTTAGTCCCTCTTCGATAACAGGTAGAAGCCCCATGCGTGGTGTATTTTGCAGCACATCCAAAGAACGGTAAAAAGTACCTACGCCCCAAGAGATCTTCTTTTTACCTATAGTTAATTCCCATTCACCGATATTGGTATCCTTGTAGGCCTGATTAATAATTCCTTTATATTCCGGTTTATAATCTTCGACTAACAGTTGAGTTCCCGTCCATTCCAACACCCAGCCATCATGTTTAACTCCGGCAATTAAATCCTGACGCGACCATGCAAACCCATTTTGATAACTGCTGTAATGGCTGTCATTATTAGCGAGGGAGTGTCCAGGCTGAATTCGAAATTCGAAATCTATATCATAAGCATTAACCAAAGAACTATAAGCTAAAAATATCAGTCCGCATATTCTTGATATCTTCAGCATAGTATCACTCCAGATTATTACGTATCAGGTAACTTGGATTGTAATAACGATCTGGAATTTCCGTGGTTTCTCCATCTAAATAAGTCATAACAGTCTTTTGCGCTTTCTGGATATGATCTCGTAAAACCATACCGGTAACCCAAGGATTTCCATTTGTATCCTCTGTAGAAAGAAAATCTGCATTCTTTACCAGCTTTCCTGATTTAAGAAAGAAGTCTGCCTTTATTGGAAAGTAATTTTCCTTGCCAACCCAAAGGTGAATCTTATCGTAGGTGGTACCATTGGCCTTAGCCGTTAATTCCAATTTAACCGCTGGTTTATCACTAACCAAAACATCTTCTTCAAGAATTTGGCTATTGTAGTCATCACTAAAAGTCAGCTGACTAATATCTCCCAAGGCCGCATTCCCAAGCATCTTTTGACGTGGAGTTATCCGCATTGGACGCTTGCTTTTCGGCATAATGATCCAAAAATTACCATCGACCATCAAAAACTTCTGCCCTTTTTCTTTTACATGTTGCGATAATACCAGTGAACGCCTGTCCGTCTTTGCATATACCTGATATTTGCGTTCACTGTCTAACCTTTCTCCCTTATAATTTTTTATTTCAATTTCAACACGCAATGACTTTGAAGATTTACGATAACCATCGGTCTTTTTAAGGATTTCATTACCAGTTGGTAATGCCAAAGCTAATGTTGCAAAACAGTTTATGCATAAAAACACTAATACCTTAAACATGAGTCAGTGCCTCCACGATAGGTTTTTTTACACCACGACTTGCTGCAAACCATGAAGCCAGGAAGCAGGCGATTAACAAACTTATTAATGTATCAATAATCAGCGAGATCGATATGAGCAGGCGCAAGGGATATGGATTGGTAAACCCGGGCCCTGGCGGCATCTGCGCATTAAAAACATCCAAGCCAAATCCTGCTATAAAAGCAAGTACCACCCCTATTGCAACGCCAATAGCTCCAATGATTAATGCCTCCATTATAAAATTGGTTACGATTAACATTTTTGACGTCCCTAATGCGCCCATAGTGCCGATCTCTCTGGTACGCTCCACCACCGCTTGTGACATGGTATTGGATACCGAGAAGGCAACCATAATAAATACTATTACCCCAATTACCCCAAATATTGATCCAAATACATCTTTAACCTTGTTATATGTTTCCGCATGATCCGACCAAGGTGTAATCCCAAGATCCGGATAATTTTGTTGCAGCTCGGTTAACAACGATGGTATTTGTGCAAAATCATACAAGTGGATAGATAAGGTATGGATTTTGTCAGTATCCAGTAATTCCTGGGTATCGGAGATATGGGTATAAATTAAAGATTTGTTAAGCTGATTAACGCCTACATCAACAGTACCAACAACTGTAAAATCAATAGCATTTAATACCCCACTGGAAGTAGTAGATAATAATGTTAAAGAGTCACCTACACTAACACTCAGTGACTTTGCCAAATCTTTACCTAATATAATCTCAGATTCCTTATCAGGATTTGGATTCATTGACAAATGGGTTCCGGAAACAAACTTAATCTCCGCATCTTCTCTGTGAAAATAAGTTGCATCATGGGCAACACCATAAAAAATCACGGTCTTGTCACCATTACTAACCATCCCGTTAAAACGGATCGTAGGCAATACATGTTTAATACGAGAATCTGCTTTTAAAGAACTTATTAGAGATGGATAATCGGCCAACCCCATCTCCAGCACTTTTTCCTCATCACGCTCAAAAAAATCAGGATGACTAACAATAATGCCACCGGAACTGTTTACAGTTCTCTCCAGTATCATCTCATTGGTGTGATGACTAAAGCCCTGAGTAGCAAGTATTGCCGCAGCCCCAACCGCAATCAGCGCAATAGTAACCAGGGAACGACGACGATTTCTTAATACATTTCTAAATGCAAATTTAAGCCATTTCATTATTTATCTCTCCATCAACCAGATGAATCACACGTTTACATCTTTTAGTCATGCGCTCATCATGAGTGGCGACTACAAAAGTTGCGCCTTCTTTGTTTCCCAACTCCTGCATAAGGTCGATTACCTGATTAGCCGTATCAGTATCCAGACTGGCCGTAGGCTCATCTGCAATAATTAATTTCGGCTGTTTTACCAAAGCCCTGGCGATTGCCACCCTCTGTCTTTGACCACCGGATAATTTATCCGGCATATGAGCAGCGAACTGTTCCAGACCGACATCTTTAATGGCCTTTGTCACTCGTTGCTTACGCTCCCTGGCTGGCATTTCCTGAAGAATCAACGGATATTCAATATTTTCAAACGCGGACATCACCGGAAATAAATTAAAACTTTGAAAAACAAAACCAATGTTTTCTTTTCTGAAATGCGATAATTGCTGAGGATGTAAGTTATGAACATCTACCCCATTGAGTTGGTATTCACCTGTATCAAATGTATCCAGAAGTCCGCACACATTTAACAAGGTGCTTTTTCCACTACCGGATGGACCAACTAACGCAACAAACTCGTCCTGCTTTATATTTAAATCCACTCCGGCAAGTGCATGTACTGTTGTTTCACCAAGATGATATTTTTTTCGCCCATTGCAAATTGATACTACGTCGCACATATAATCCTCCTTTATGAATATATTTTTCATTTTCACAGGATATTTTTTTTGAGATGTAGAATCAGAACAGTGCGATGAAATGCAGATATGAAAGATAAAAGAAATATATTAGAGATTAATTGTGTTTGGATTACAAATAAATATCTGCTTACATAAGACAAAAGTATTATTTCTTTAATAACTTAGAAATATTATCATACAAAAATAACAACTAATTATTACAAATATAATATTCATTTCTATCAAAGGACGAAAGCATGATAGGGAAAAATCTAAAAGGCTACCTCTGCCTCATTATCACTATAATAATTACAACATTATGCATTGGCTGTGGAGGTAGCGGTAGCGGTGACACTATCGAACCAGAGCCAGAACCAAACTCTAATACAGCTCCGACAACACCAACTGAACTTTCGCAAAATTTTTCTCAATTATCTGTTGAATTAAGTTGGCTGGATAATTCCGATAATGAATCTGGTTTTGTCATAGAACGAGCAATCGACAATAATAGTTTTTCTCAATTGGCAACAGTTGCCGCGAATGCAACCAGTTATACTGACACCACAATAACTAACCAAGATCAAGAAGTACATTACCGGGTAATCGCTATTAATCAGGCTGGAGAATCTGAATACTCTAATCAAGTAAGCATTAGCGTAACAGCAATAAACTCCTGCTCACAAATAACATCGGAATCTAATTGTCTAAGTGCCGGAACATACTCTTTACAATGCGAATGGAATCAAAGCAGCTGCGAAGATTATATTAGTGATTTCGACTTTACTCCGGATCCGGTAAACACAGGCGATCGCCTTTGGCCGGAACAGCACGGCCAGGCAATAATCTCTGCCTGGAAAAATGACAAGCTTGCAGCATTCAGTTTCACAATAGATGATAATTGCGCCCCAGATCATGAATGGTGGGTCGAACAAGGGAACAACTACGGTTTTCGATTTACCTGGTTTGTAATAACGCAGCGAATAGGCGTTGAAAACACCAGCTTTAATGGTTTTTGGTCTGATTATCAGGCGCTATTTGATTTGGGGCATGATATTCAATCTCATACATATACTCACAACTATGGTGAATACACTGCGGCTGAAGAATATTCACTTTCACAAGAACAAATTGAAGCCAATCTCGTTGGAGCAGAACCAATTACCCTCGCCTATCCTGGTGGCCTGAAAGATACTGAAGATGAAATTGATGATAAAGCAGTAGCAGCAGAATACTACATTTCTGCGCGCGGAGTCGGAGGTCATATAAACAGGCTTGGTGATACGAATTACATGGATACCTATGTATTGGGTACTGCGGTATTTACTGCCGATGATCGAGTAGGATTACCTAACCTTATTGAATACAACTCCACCTATCCGCAATCAATAACCTACAGGGGGTGGCAGGTACATTTGTTCCATAGCCTTAATGATGATGAAAAAGCTGAGGCATTATCATTAATGGATTACCTTTCCGATCATAGCAATGATTTTTGGGTAGGATTATATCGGGAAGTGGTTCTATATGGACAAGAGCGCGACACCGCAAAACTCGAAGTATTAAGTACAACAGATGATTCAATAAGTTTACGACTACGAGATCAAAAGAATGACGATATATTTGATTATCCATTAACAATAAAGGTTAGGATAAATAACGATTGGAATGGCTTTTATGTTCGCCAAAATGGAATCGAAGTCGACACAATACAAACCGAGCATGAAGGAAATAAATACCTGCTTATTCAAGCTATTCCTGACGCAGGAGATATAGTTATTGATCGTATCTAATAAATTTTCTCAAGCAATAAATTCAGATTGTTTAGCTCTGAAACAGATGTGTGATTCATAATTTCATGTTCCTGAAGGATATTTATTAGCTTAACTGGAGGAATATTTTCATCGCCAACAATCTCAACGTGACCAGCCTTGGATACTATATTGACCAGATCATTTTCAGAATCCACTGCATTTTGATACTGCTCTTCAAGACTAAAAACATAATCATCTTCTAAACAGTTACCATTGATACCTCGCTTTCGACATGACCCGGCTTCATCCGTAACAACCTTTATATGTTTTTTTACGAATGGCAACAATGTACCAGGCGAAAGAATAAAGTCTGAACTTGGGTGAATATCTTTATATTTATCACCGGTAATAATTTTACAAATGGGCTTGGTTAGTCCAAGACTTAAAATGGCAAGCGTAGTAGACCCACAATGCGATGCTGCCTGTATTCCACCATAAGGAGAAGAAATACTCACAAAATTAAGATCTGTATTTTCCAGTTTTAACGAATTATCACGTTCTTCAATAAGAGCTCTTCTTGCAATTAAACCTCCCTGACTATGAGCTATAACAGATATTTGATCTGTTTGGATTGATGCCCTTAATAGGGAAACGGCATCTATAAGTTCTGCTGAACTTTTCTCTAAACTATCCCTGTCATCATATTCAAAACAAATTGCCTGCTGACCATGAAACGCAAATACATCAGCCAATGATCTGAATCTACCTGCGGAAGAAAAACATCCATGCACAATAACTACAACAGGCTCTTTCGAGTTTAATTTTATGGATTTATCTTCTGTATAAGTACAACTTTTTAAGGATGGAATTTCCAATTCTACATCAGGTTTAGGGAGTTTGCTTTGATGATATAAAGGCTTAAATTCTTTATTTTGATTGGTACTGGAACATGAAAATAAAACCAAAGATACCAACCCCAAAAGTAATCTTATAAATTTTTTATTAAGCCTTCCCATAAATAAACAATCCTTGTTTTTAAATTAGAAATTACTCTTCAAAACGATAGCCTACACCATGAACTGTCTGGATTATCTGAGGGTCCTTAGGGTCAAGCTCCACCTGCTTTCTTAGCTTGGATATATGCTGATCAAGCGTGCGACTATTCGGAAGATAATCACGTCCCCAACATTCATTAAACAGGTCATCCCTACTGACTACCCGTCCCTTCTTTTGGAATAAAAGAGACAGAATATTTATATCACGCAGACTAAGTTCAATTATAGCCTGTCCTCTTTGCGCCCTAAGTTCATTTGGAAATACGGTCAGATCTTTCATGGTTATCTGTTTTGGAGTATCTGTGCTATTTGGCTGTTTTGCAAGACAACGACGAGTGATAGCTCTGATCCTGGCAATTACCTCGCGAGTACCAAATGGTTTTACAATAAAATCATCAGCCCCTAACTCCAGTCCAATAACCTTATCGATCTCTTCTGATTTGGCACTGATAAAGATTACCGGAATCTGCTCATCGGTTTTACGGATTCTTCTGCAAACCTCATAACCATCAATCTCCGGCATCATAATATCCAGCAATACAAAATCTGGTTTCTGATCTGCAAAAAGGTCTATCGCCTCCTGGCCATCGTTGGCGACAATAGTGGTATACCCTTCCGATTGCAGGATCTCTACAATCCCTTCTCTGATAAACTGATCGTCTTCTGCTACTAGTATTTTCATAATTTGCCCACTAATTTATCCATTTACAGGGGTGTGTATTATTAATTTAAAACAAGCCCCTGATTCAAATGGCACTAGCTTTAAGCTACCACCATGTAGTATCGCCAGGTCTTTGGCTATGCTAAGGCCAATACCAGTTCCTGACACACCATCTGTCAGTTTCGAACTTATCCGGTAGAATGGTCTGAATACCTTTAAGTGTTCGGAAGCAGGAATACCTGGCCCTTTATCCTGAACAGTTATTGTTGAGTATTCATTTCCTTGTGAAGTACTAACCGCCAAATATTTACCTGATGCCGCATATTTCTCCACATTACTTAGAAGATTATTCAGTATCTGCTCCAGCGCGTCGTGATCAAAAAAAACCAAGTTCCTAGCATTAAGCTGAATATCAAATTCAAAACCTTTGGCACCTAATAATGGTTCGAATTTGGAAATAACCGCACTAACCACCGCATCTATCTCACCCTGAGTTTTATGGATCTTCAACCCTGATTTTGTTGATTTGGAAAAATTAAGAATATTGGCAATCAACCGAGACAACCTCTGGCTTTCCGATGAAATTATTTTTATATGCTTTAAATACTTGGGGTCTGCATCATAATACTGATCTTGCTGCGCCTGCCCCTCACTGCAATGCTCTTCTAATTGCTGCTCCTCATGCAGCAATTCTTCCTCCAGTTGATTTTCCAAAAGCTCTGCATACATTCGAATATTGGTTAGCGGTGTTTTTAGTTCATGCGATACCTGACTCACAAAATTTACCCGTTGCTTGCCTAAAATAATTTCACGTCTATGCTCGCGATACAGGTAATAAGCCAATCCCCCTAAGGTAGCACCTATGGCTATCAACACACCTAAGATATTAAACAGATTAAATACCGGATTATAACTTTTCGGATTAGTGTAATACTCCAGCTTCCAGCTATTCAGGGGATTATTCAGCAACAGCATCGATGAATATTTTTGCTGCTTCTGCGGAATATATTCTCCCCATTGATAGATAACACTATTGTTATTATCAATCAGCTTGATTAATGCGGTTTCACCTACGCTATCAACTTTTGATCTTTGCTGCGTATCAGATACCGATGGCAACAGAATAATAATGTCGGAGATAAGTCGTGCATGAAACAATTCTAACCCAAAGGTCTTACCATCGGTTTTCCACCAGAAAATATGATTCTGCTCAACTCCAGAAAACCAGGTATACCACCCATATTTAACTGGTTGCGGTATGCTTTGCGGCGCCTTAAAAAATGATTTACTAACCTGATAGCTGGCTCTGGTTTGCACCTGCTGTTCAATACCAGGACTTTCATTTAATGCCTCTTGCTGAAACATTCGGCTCTTCTCGATAAAGATACGTTCCTTCTCCGAAAGAGACTTACCATCTTGCGGATAGATCCTGTTACCATCAACATCAAATACAATACCGTTTTTTGCTATCGGTTCTTCTTTTACATATCTAGCAAACTTTTCAAGATCATTAGAGATATAGATGGAATCGGCTAGAATCTTCTTTTCCAATTCGCTGAAATACCCGGAAATTATGGAATCAATATTTTCCAGCCTGGAAAGATACAAAGAGCTTTGCTGATGTTTAATCACATCCTGCTCATTACTAGCCAAACGTATTCCCATTACCCCTAAAAGTAATACGGGAATTAATACGATGATTAGCAGGGTAATTATCACTCTTTTTTGCAAAGCTCTTTCCTTTTGGTTTTTATTCAGTCAAAGACGGCACACAGGTACCGTCTATCAACTTTTTTCATATATTAATATGACTGTTGCTTACTACGTTTATAGTTTCTCTCTTTCAGACTTTTTCTCTTTTTATTCCACTCGGCTTCATCCTCAAGCTCTTCAGCATCCTTTTTACTTTCTGCCTCCAGCTTTCTAATTTTAGATGAATTAAACGAATCAGCCTTCTCTTTTAGGTACTCTGTATTTTTTTCCAATAAACTTTTGGCTTCGCCAATTTTACCTTCATCACGTAATTGGATAGCCTGTTGATTAGTATCAATTGAAACCTGCTCTACCGCCTTTTCCATTACCTCTACATTTGTAGATCTTTTAATCTCGACATCTGATGCAGAGAACATAACAGCCGAAGAACCAGAAACCTTATCCTTTCTTTTGCTATGTAAATTCTCATAAGATACATCAACCGATGCGATATCATAGGTTGTACCAACCGCTGTTGGAGGAACCTCTACTTCTACAAGAACAAATTTCTCCTGCTCACTGTACATCTGGTTAAGTTTGGTATGGATCTTATGCCCGATTATTTCAGCATCTCTACCAAGAACCCTGATTGGTCTGACATTTTTAGAACAGTTAATGATGATATTAACATCCTTAGCTATAACCGACATTACATCACCAAATTCATATTGAAAGATCTTTACCAGATCATTAGCATTTTCCACAAAGGCATGGTTACCATCACTGTAACCTGCAAGCTGAGTCATAAGATCCTCGTTATAACCAAGTCCCAAACCAATGGTTGTCACACTGATTGACTCTTTACCAAGAGACATACCTAACTGTCCTAACTCTGTTGGGGTGCTTGGACCAACATTGGCCTGTCCGTCAGAAAGAAGAATCACGCGATTTACACGATTTTTGGCAATAAACTTACGTACTTCGCCAGCACCTTTACTGACTCCGGCAAATAAAGCCGTGCTACCATCAGCCCTAATCGTTCTTAAGGTTCTAATAATTGAGCGTTTATCCGACACTCTGGTTGCAGGCACAATAACCTGAACATCAGTATCGTAGGTAATGATTGAAACAATATCATTGTTATCCAGAATATTAACTGCCATTACTGCAGCTTCTATCGCTTGCTGCATCTTCGGCCCCTGCATCGAACCGGATTTATCAATAACAATAGCAATGTTAGCAGGTGTTCTGGTTGATTCCTCTTCCTGCTCAAAACCGGTCAAGGATACTTTGATATAGGCTGTCTGCTGTTTTTGCGCCAACATTACCGGAGTACCCATATCCACATTTAAAGATATCTGTTTGGCATATGCAGGCATCTGCAGTGAACAGACCAGCAAGATAAATATTGAAATAACCTTTTTCATTTTATTCTCCCAAATTGATTTAATGTTTACTGAACATATTTTCAATTTACTCCCAAACACAAAATCAAAGGTCAGAAAAAGATAAAACTTTGTAAGAAAAATGTAAAAAGATGTAAGGCTAATTTAAACACTCATTAACCCAATCCCGAATATCTTTATAACGATAACAGGAAAGGGCTCCAAACCCCTGGAGCTGATTTGCTTTGATTGATGTAAAAGCAGGTTGTGGCAGGCCACACAAAAATCTACTGACAGATTCAACACTTAAGGAAATGATATTTTGCCTGGACTCCAATAACTCATTAAGTGGTTTTATCAACTTAATAAACTCGGCCTGCTCCGGCATTGGTGCTGGCACACCACACGGAATTTTTACTGCACCAACTAAACAGGAACTACAAGTACCACATGACTTATCCACACTATCATCACCAAAATAATTTGCCAGAGAAGCAGACAAGCAATCATCACTTTGAAACATCCCAACAATCTTTTCAATCCTTTTAATTTCAGCTGTTTCCTTTTTAGAAAACAGCGCCTCCAGTTTATCCGCAATACCACCTCGATTGAAATTGGTGTCTACCTGATAAAGATCTATCATGGATGAGGTCTTAAGCTCTATCAATCCATTATCCTCAAAATATTCCAGAGCCTTCATAACCCTGTCTCGCGGTTTCACTCCCTTTTCTTCCAAAACTGTAAAATCAACCTTATGCCAGATTTTCGCCTTAGGGCAGGCATCAAAAAGATTAATCACAAACTGCCGTCTTTCACCACTAAAGCGATTTATAATATCTACCTCTTCCACCAGCTCTTTAAAGCTGATTTCTGAATAAAAACTGTATAGAGGTTTAATTATCCCGAGCATCTCCAGGTAAACCAGCAACGTTTTTAATGGCAAAATACGTATATTACTTTTGGTCGACAACCTGTTCAGAGCAACTTCCCAGCGCCCGCCTTTTGTTGCCGATAGCTCATTAAGCACGCTCTCGATTCCAGATCTCTCAGGAGTATCTCCAAAAACAAAATTCTCAAGTACATGGATATTTTCCAGATTTGCCAGAACCTGGCAGCTTGATAACAACCCATCCCTGCCAGCACGCCCTATCTCCTGACTATATCCCTCTATAGACTTGGGCAGATCATAATGAACCACATGACGAATATCGGCTTTATCTATCCCCATACCAAAGGCAATAGTGGCAACTACTACATCAATATCATTATCCATAAATGCGGCCTGAACTCTTGACCGTTCATCATTACCCATTCCTGCATGATATGCTGACGCCTTAATCCCTTTAGTACAGCAAAGAGCTGCTATTTCATCCGCTGTCTTTTGTTGTGTAACATAGACTATTGTTGCTGCACGACTATCAACTGATGCTCCACATTTTGGAATTAACCAATCGATCAAAAATCCTGCCTTATCTTTTTGTTTTACACCTGCAACACTAAGATGCAAATTCGGTCGATGAAACCCCGTCTTAACAACCGATTCCTGCCCCAGAGAAAACTTTGCCAGCATATCTTCCACAACAGCCGGAGTAGCTGTAGCCGTAAGCAATAACACCTGATTGATATTGAATTCTTTTCTATAATCAGAAAGCTTAAGATAATCAGGGCGAAAATTATGCCCCCATTCAGATATACAATGCGCCTCATCTATTACCAATAGAGATATTTTAATCTGCTTAAGAAATTCACGAAATCTTTCATTCCTGAAGCGTTCAACCGACACCATCAGCATCTTAATCTGACCTGTCTTAACAGCCTTATAGGTTTCAAGGTTTTCTTCCCTGGACTTTGTAGAATCGATACTTGCCGCAGCAATCCCTTTTGAGTGCATAAAGGCCAACTGATCTTCAATTAAGGCTAAAAGCGGCGCAACCACCAGCGTTAAGTTTGGTAATATCAGCGCAGGAAGCTGATAGCATAGTGACTTCCCCGAACCAGTAGGAAAAACAGCAATGGCTGACTTGCCATTTACAAGCCGCTCAATTACTTCCAGCTGCCCTTCTTTAAAACCAGAAAAACCAAAAATTTTTTCAAGAGTTTGTTGAATCATATTATCCCCACAATAAATATTGTTTATTTGTAACTAACTGGCTATGAGTATATCCCTATAAACCAATAATTTTTTGATGCTTCACCCTCACCCCCACTCTAATTCAAACAGCACTTTTTATATTTTTTCCCACTACCACAGGGACACGGATCATTCCGGCCAATTTTTTTACTATCTCTGATATGGGTTGATGCTGATGCTGTTTGCCAGTAGTCGTGTTCGTCTATGGATTGATAAGGATTATAAAATTGGGGACGTGGTGTCGAACGCTTTTCTCTAATTCCGAGTTTAATCTCTACATCTTCGCAGTCTCCACATACCTGCAAATCCACACACTCTTCGTTATAGGCATTGCGAATAACCTCAATACTTTCTACTGCCTTTAAATCGATCAGATAGCTTATTAGTAACCCATTCATAAGGCCATCATTATCACGATACAACTTGAGAGATGCTTCCAGTATGGCTACACATTCACTTCGAGCCTGATTATCAGTTACCGCAATTCGACAAATACCATGTGCTGCACACACTCTTGCATATAGTAAATTATCCGGGTTTTGTAAATACTCTGATAAGGCCGGAATTGCTGCAATACCTATTAAGGCAAAGACATCGGGAAATTCTTCAGCAATAAAATCGTCGTCATTTTCATCAATTTGATAAAGCATATCGATAAGCGCAGGAATAGCCGCTATTGCCTGTAATTGTCCCAATATCCTCCAGGCATGAACCTGTACCCAAACTTCTACACCATCAGCATTCCAATCAGCAAGGTTTTCGTCTTGAAGGACTTTTATAAGCTCCGAAATATGTTCCTGGGTAAATCCTAAAGTCATATATTTAGACCAATCACGTATATTTCCGGCATCACCATATGTTAATAGTGAGCTTACTGGTGCTGTGTATTTTTTTGTGTTCATAAAATTCTCGTATTTAGAGATTGACTATAGAGATCGAATCATTTTATAAGTCAGTAACCCTGTAACTCAACAAAATATTTATATGCTTTGCCCTTTCTGGATTGATACGATCCGAACAAATGAGGGGGCAGAGTAAAACTAAGTACCGTAACACACTTGTAAGAATTTATAAGACTCCTAATCGCATTTAATCATACAGAATACCTCATCCATTACATAGCGCAAACTATATTGCAATAACACGAATAAGTACTCAAAAACAATCCGGATAAGGCTGTAACTTCCCGCTTTTATACATCATCAATTGACTGATGATTAATAATGGTATCTACATTGGGCAATAAAAACTGTATTTTCAGAAATTTTATATACCAAACGGTGCTCACGATCGATGCGACGAGACCAGTATCCTGTCCAATTATGTTTTAAAGGTTCTGGTTCACCAACCCCATCGAAAGGATGACGTTTAATATCTTTAATTAAAGTATTAATGCGCTTTAACCGCTTTTTGTCTACGCCTTGCCAATAAAGATAATCTTCCCAAGCTTTCTCTGCCCAAGATAAAATCATTCTTCGATCAACTCACGCTGTATCGTATTTCCTGATTCTATTTCAGAAATTGCCTGATTAAGCCTTTCCGCATTTTTTGGGCTAGCCATAAGGTATGCAGTTTCTTCGTAAGAATTAAAATCTTCCAAGCTCATCACTACTGCAGCCTTACCATTTTGTCTGGTAATAGTAATAGGAACATGATCTTCATTTACTTTATCTAAAGTGCCAGCCAAATGAGCACGAAATGCAGAATAACTTATAGTTTGCATAGCTATAACCTCAAAATCAAAGCATAAGTACTTATTATGGTACATGCACTTATATTTGTACGCAAGAAATTATTTTCACGCAAGACACTCTTCATACAGATCTTTACTACTCCCACTACCTTTAAACCACTTAACCCCCTCCATTTTATCCGCTATTTGTTTGAGTTTATCTACGGCACCAGCAACATGGTAGAAGCGAGAACCAAAGTATTTTACCGACTTAACCCAGTTCTTTTCCTGCACCCCTAGTTGCTGCAGAATCGGCCTTATTTCCGGAGGAATATATCCACGCTTATCTTCCCTTATCACCCTTCCGGTCCAATCTACAAGTTCAAAGTAGTCTAATGGAGAAAATTGAACTCCTTTTTCATCAAAATTATTTGTTAATGGGCCAACCAAGGGAAGCAACTGCTCTGGCTGCGCCATATTTTTAATCTCTTTCTTACTATGTCTACACTCTGCTGCAAGCGTTTTAACATCATTAGTTTTACGCTGCTTCCTTTTATTTTCTTTCTCAGCAAATACCTTTATTCGTTCCTGTATAGAAGTAAAATCTGAATCCTGCAGAGTATCACTCATCTTTGCTCTGATTGGATTCAGATCAACATAAACCATGCAGGATAAAAGAGCTGTTTCATCTAAAAGAGCCTGGCTTTTAAAACGCCCCTCCCAGAATCTGCCTTTGCAGTTATCTTCCTTATTCGCCTGACGTGCAATCGATTCATTCAAACAACGCATAAACCAGGAAATATCAGCCAATCTACTGCGCCATTCCCTTACAATATCATCGACTGCAGCAAGCTCGGCGGCACTCATCTTGTCACCAGTCATATAACGATTAATCAGAATATTTCCTGCAAAAAGCTGCTGCCAGCGTTCTATAACCTCTTTAGCAGACAAGCTTTCAACCTTTTCTACATCCACATGCAACACAACGTGATAGTGATTACTCATAACTGCATAAGCACAGATATCAATGGCATAAATAGAAGACAGTTGCTTTAACTTATCCACCATCCACTTCTTACGATGATCATAATTCTTACCAGTTACATAATCATCCCCATATAAAAACGCACGGCGCACACAGCGCACAACACAGTGATAATACGGTGTATCTTCTAAACTAACTTGATTTTTTCTTGCTTTGGTCATGATTGACTATTCTACTCCTGATGCGAATGCATGTAAATAATTATGGGTGTCCTTTTTATTGCTCTAACTAAAGATAACTTTTGCTGGGTATAATTAGAATATTTATTGGCTATACCTTAGATCCAACCTACGTCACCATTAACCATGGTATATATGCAAATCTATTCGTATTTCCAACTCCACGTACATCATCAAAATACAAAAGCCCCAAGGTAGCTCTGTCACAACCATGGGACCTGCTTTATTTTAATAGTAGCTATTACCTTCTAGTCAATATAGGTCTATAGCAAGCAATAAACATCAATCCAAGCAAGATCATGACGGGCGGCATTGAGCTAAGTTCTGGCGCTGTTGAAATGATTCGGATCACTGCATCTGCATTATTACTAAGCTCACATTCACCATTATCGGTTGTCGTTGCTGCAAGTTTGTAGACGCTAGATTCAAGCATCTAGGGGTCAAGAAAGCTGCAATTTACAAACGGGAAAGAAGCAAAACTATTTCACCTCTTGATTAAGTAATTCAATTCCCCCAAATTTACGGCATCACAATAGATCAGCTACTTGGACGAAATATATCAATTTAATAAGTTGAAAATTCGGTACATAATTACAAGTTAACTTCTACCAAACGTTGATCTGGAGTAAAATAACAAACCAACACCAAGAATAAATACCCATGAAGGCTCTGGCACTTCATTACTATTTGGCGCTGGTATTAAATCATTTAAGACGGTTAATCTCAGCGCAGTGTCATTCCAAATTGACAGTTCATAATCAAAAGGCCGATCAACACCAAAAACGTTAAGCACCACATTATCCAAATTTATATACACAGATTCAGCAACTATTAAGTTAAAGTAATCGCCAGCAAAGAAAGTGTCGTACCCTGAGAAAGCGAATGTAAATATTGCAAAATCATCAATTGTGGCCTTACCGGAAACAGTTATTCCATCATTATTAAAACCTTCACCGTACATACTCTGATAGAAAAAATCACCAGATGATGAAAGTGAAAAATCACCAGAAATGGTTAAATTTTCCTCCGAGCTAGTTGCAAATATTTGGCTAGATACAGATACGTCTCCGTAGATATTACCTGAACCACGCAAAACCCCTCCGTTATTGAAATATGCATTAGTTTCAAGCTCTCCATTTACTGTAACCTGACCACCACTTTGTATAAAATTCTTATCTTTTATTATTTTTGCGTTTTCATGCACTATTACAGTACCTTTAGTAGACAAGTCTCCTTCAAAGTGTAGCGTGCCAGACTGAACCTCAACAGCTCCTGTATTATTAAACGTTACGCCACTTTCAATTACAGTTTCACCATCGCCTGCTGATTTTACAAAAGTGCCCTCGTTATTAAACTCACCAGTCCCCTTATCAGCTTTTTTGCTAGTGCAAGTTTTTGGATACCATGTTGTACCACACCCATTTGATTGTTCAGTGTATGTGCCTCTAACAATGTCACCATCACCCTTGATTTCATAAATAGCATCGTTACTATTAACAACTACTGATTTTGACTCAACATGGTTATTTATATGTTTATAGCTATCAAAGGCTAAATCTGAATTTCCATGCTGAGTAATGGTTCCTTCATTTGTGAGTATGCCTGTATATCTAATTGCTTTATTGCCTTGACCTGTTAGCTCAAATTTATCTGATCTATTTACGAAACCTTCCCCTGTGATATCACCTGATTTCCAGGCCATATCACTGTTGTTTATCATTTCCCCATTTCCACCAACAGCACCACCAGCTAATTCAACTGTATTATTAAAATCGATAGATATATTTGCATCTTTATCAGCTAATAAATTTCCTGTTATAACTACTTCCCTAATATCTCCTTTTAGCGATGTATTTGTTCCTGAACTACCCTTTATACCATTTATAATTAGCTTACCTTCACCTGCAAAATCTGCTGACCCATTTACACCAGCTCCTACTTCTATTTGAGAGTTTGAACCAACAAAATAACTGGTATTATAGTCATTGCCGCGAATAACTCCCGATGTGTTATCTGCATAGATATAAGTATTATTATCTCTGTTACCACCTAATAAATTTAATACTGTGTTTTCATTTGATATGTACTGCCCATATGTACCATTAGCTAAATTAATTGATAGCGTACCTGACTGAACTTCAACAGTTCCTGTGTTATTAAATGTTATGCCTGCCTCGACTATGCTTTCGCCATCCCCCTCTGATTTAACAAACATACCTCTATTATTAAACTCACCAGTCCCCT
>JAWSVC010000022.1:81956-174703 GCA_033852075.1 Gammaproteobacteria bacterium
AAAGGCTAAATCTGAATTTCCAACTTGCGTTATGGCTGCATTATTCAGTAAATTTGCCTCGCTACTAATAGTTGTGGCCAATTCTCCTTTAATAGAAAAATGATTATGATTTGCAAGAATACCTTTACCAGATATAACGCCACCTTCTGAGTTTATTGCTGTATTACTGAAGGTAAAACCATTACTTTGTATTTTTCCATGGTCATCTAGCTTAATGGTTCCGCTACCTCTAAGAGTACTATCAGAATGTAATATTAATGCACCACTATTAGTTATTAATATTTGTCCGGAATTATGAGCATACGCATCGGTAGTTAGATTTAACTTTCCACCATCAACCAATATACTGGCTTTTCGTTCATTCTCTAACCCTGTAGTAACAGTAAAGTTATTATTTATATTGGCTATTCCAAGATCAAAATTGTTGAATCGGCTAGCAGTCCCCTGAAGATTATTAATAGTCCCTTTATTAGTCAAAGTATCCTTTACTACCATACCAGCGTTACCTGATAATGTAGCTTCATTTTCGACTTTCAAGAACTGCAAAACTGCGGCCTGATTCATATTAACATCAGCACCACTTTCAATGCTTGCATCAAATCTAAACCCTGCATTCACAATAAAACTAACATCCAATAAATTAACCGCATCACCTGAGGTAGATGAATTAATTTTTATATCTGGTCCAATATCTATTGGATAACTAAATTCTGTTGGTCCAGTATTTTCAAGAGCATCCGGTATTTTTATAAGCCCTTTAATAGCGCCAACATAATCTCCAGTTTTGAAATCTACAACAGGTTCTACGAATGCTCCTACTGTATTTAGCAAATAGGTTGGATTATTCCAGGCAGTAATATTTGTCCAATCAGTTGGTTCACCACCAACGGTATATTTTTCTCGCAATCCGATGTCTATCACAGGAGAAATACTAATACCCAAATCTAGGTTAGATACAGGTCCACCATTAGTTAAACCAATTAATTTACCGTCATCATCGAATTTTGGAGTTAAGTTTAGTACAACAGTCCCTGTTAACTTTGTTTCTGCTGTCCCAACCCCTTCAGATATCTGAGGATCATCAAAGGCGCATACGAAACTTGAAGCTAAAAATAATGACGCAGCACCAATAGCTTTAGCAAATAAATTCATGCCTAACTCCAAAATAACAAGAAAAATAAAATATTATAAATATTACCACCACTAACAACCACTTTCAATTAGCAAAAATACCAACAATTGACTGCTTTTTGGATCTCTTAAAGATACTTTTAATTTTTAAAACCGGTAACTTTGTATATAATCATAGCGTTACGGAAACACTCTAATTTACTTATATGCAATTTATTAAATGACTGAATTAATACCTAGAAATCACCTAACAAAGATAAGAAAAGGTTTGGGATGCAAAGTACCGAGCCTTGCAAAAAAGCTTGGTGTTCAAAAAGCTGCAATTTACAAATGGGAAAGAAGCGAAACTATTCCGCCTCTTGATAAAGTAATTCAATTATCCGAAATTTACGGCATTACCATAGATCAGCTTGTTGGACGAAATAAACCTAATTATGATAGTTCAAATGCAAAGCTAACAGATGAGTGGATATTTGAGGATATACTTTTGGCTCAATCCAAACCACAACTTGAGGAAAAAGTAGAAAAAATCATTAAAAAGTTCAGGCTAAAGTACTTTTTCTTCAAGCAAATGCTTAGAAGTGATGTTTCAATGAAGCCAACCGTCAATATTGCAACCAACTTACCTAAATACTGGATTAGACACTACATAGATAAAAAATACGCAGCTGTTGACCCTACCTGGGATTATTCTTTAAGCAATAACAAACCAATTCATAGTGATGAGCTTTTCAAAATCGACTCAATTAAAAGCAATAACGATTCTATGATATTTTTATCTGATTTAAAGGATAAAGTTTGTCCCGCTTATTATACAATCCCCATCCATGATAAAAAATATATTAGTACTTTGATAGTATCAATAGGTAGAAAACATTTTTCAGATAGAAGCGCTTTAGATAGTTCTTTAAATGATATGGTTAAGCTAGGCAAATATCTCAACATCAAAATGCAGCAATTAACAGAAAGACAAGATGATATTGAATTATCTAAAAAAGAAGTAGAGGTAATTAGGCTTGTTGCTATTGGTAAAAAAACAGATGAAATTGCTAAGCATCTTGAAATAAACGATAACACGGTTCGTAATAGAATAAAAAGAGCCAAGAAAAAAACTGGCGCCATGACAAATGAACACCTAATAATGCTTGCAATTACAAATAGACTAATACCCTATAACTTTGGTATGATGAAAATTAATCCAGAAAACACAGAAAACAAATGGGCCAAGCGTATTTAATAAATCCCAAAGTCTTAAAATAGCTATGCGCCTCTGCATGTGTTTGAAGAAATAATTGAAAGCTGCCATCCTCTGTATCGAGGTCTGCAATTGCTATAAAGCCTTCGCTATTGAGCTCCGTTAGCATATTCCCAAATGATAACAAGCACACTGTTAAGTAGAGCCTGCTCAAAAAACTACAAGACAACCTATTTGCCTTTTGCGCATTAGCATTCATTAACTAGCGTTGTTTCTCTAAACCAATCTAACTTTGATAAAGCTGAAATAATCGATTCAATAATCTTGATGGATGCTATTTTTTCAGACGAAAAAATACGTTTTAGCAAAGCTATCAGGTTCATCACCAGAAATATGCTGTTAATCCATGCTTGTGAGGTATCTGCACGCCTGGCCTGAATATACCTTAATCCGTAACCGCTTTTTGCCTGACCAAATTTACCTTCAATAGGAATGCGTTGACGGTAATCTTCGCGACGCTGTGCTTTTTCCTGGGCTAGCTGTTCCCGATTGGCTGTGATTTGAAACCGAATGTAAAGAGCTGATATTACGTTTTTGTGTCTGGAATATGATGCTTTTATTAATGTTGCGCTATACGCACCAATTTAAGTTTAAAAGGCCTAAAACAACGTAGTTAATGCTTGAATATTTGTCACCCATTTGCCACCCAATTCCCCCATAAAAACACGGAATCTTGACCCCATTTAACACACTGTATTTTAAACAATTATTTTTTGGCTTAGATGGGGTCAGTGAAATCCGCGGCTGGAGAAAAACGGAGGATATTGGAGAAAATGGAGAATATTTGGGCAAAAACGTGCTTTTTGATGGGGTCTAGAAAAACAACTAAATCTCGCGAAACCGCTCCACACAAGGCGTTCCGAGTAGAGTGCATTTTAACTGGAGAAAAGTTGGGTAAATTAGATTGGTGGAGCCTAGCGGGATCGAACCGCTGACCTCAACACTGCCAGTGTTGCGCTCTCCCAGCTGAGCTAAGGCCCCACGTATGTAGAAGAGATGGTGATTATAGTTACCATCCCTTCTAAGGTCAACAGAGAACTGCTACTGGTTTTCCATTCTCTGTTTTACAAACTCAATCGCCCTTTCAACCCTGGCTATGGTTTTTTCTTTTCCAAGCATTTCCAAAGTAATATCAATTGATGGCGATGCCCCACTTCCAGCAACTGCTACACGAAGCGGCTGCCCTACTTTGCCCATACCAACTTCAAGTTTGGCGCATACATCCTCTACCATTTTATGCAGGTTTTCTGCTGTCCAATCAGTGATTGCTTCGCAGGCTTTATTTACTTCTTGAAGTGGCTCAAGTGCAACACCGCGCAGCGCTTTTTTAGCGGCCTTTTCGTCGTATTCATCAAAGTCTTGGTAGAAGAATGTACTAGCTGCTGCCATCTCTTTTAGTGTTTTGGCTCGCTCACAGTGACTCTCTACTATCTTGGCCAAAGCAGGGCCTGTTGAGGTATCAATTCCTGCCTGTTCAAAGTGCCATTTAAGCTGTTCACCAACATATTCTGAATCCATCTCTTTCATGTACTCTTGGTTTAACCAATCAAGTTTGGAAATGTTTAATGATGATGACGATTTGTTGATATCTTTAATATCGAATAAAGATTGCATCTCGTCCATGGTGAATACTTCTTGATCACCATGAGACCACCCTAGTCGAACCAGGTAATTAAGAACTGCTTCTGGCAAATACCCTTCATCGCGATAGAACATTACGCTGGCAGCACCAGTTCTTTTAGAAAGTTTTTTACCACCTTCATCCATTATCATAGGAACATGTGCGAAGATCGGAGTTTCTGCCCCAAGAGCTTTATACATATTAATTTGGCGCGGAGTGTTATTTAGATGGTCATCTCCGCGGATAACATGAGTAATGCCCATGTCCATATCATCAACAACAACGGTAAAGTTATAGGTTGGGGTTCCGTCTGCTCTGGCAATAATCAAATCATCAAGCTGAGAATTTGAATAGGTTACTGTACCCTGAACTGCATCATCAAATACCACATCCCCTTCTTTCGGGTTGCGGAATCTGATTACATACTCACCGTCTTGCTCTTCTTTTAAATCACGACAATGACCATCGTAGCCACGAAATGCAGATTTATTCTCTACCTGCTCTTCACGTAATTTTTCCAAACGCTCTTTGGTGCAATAGCACTTATATGCCTTACCCTCATCAAGTAATTTTTGTACCAACTCTTTATAACGATCAAATCTTTTGGTTTGATAATATGGTCCTTCGTCATGATCCAACCTTAACCACGACATACCATCAAGAATTGCCTGTACTGATTCATCTGTTGAACGCTCTCTGTCTGTATCTTCAATACGCAATACAAACTCTCCACCACATTTTTTGGCATATAGCCATGAAAACAGAGCGGTTCTGGCTCCACCAATGTGAAGAAATCCAGTTGGACTTGGGGCAAATCTTGTTTTTACTTTCATAATACGTTTCTTTTTACTGGGTTAGTTTTTAGTAAGGGAGTAATTATAATCTACAGTGGTTTCAGTTCCAGTGTTATTTCTGTTTATATTTCACGATATACTATACTTTGTGCAATGGATTTTAATCATATAAAAAATACGGAGATACCATGACTTCATCTGATACTGAATTTAATGCCATTTGCGGAGCTGTCATACTTGAACTTGACGATGCCACAGTTGATAAACTTGATATACCACCAAAAGCCCTTACTACAGAAAAAGCATCTACATTAGTTAATGCTATTGCCGCAAATATGAATGAAGTTCTGAGTACTTTACACAAATACGGAATTATTATTCCTGCTGCGTTATATGATCAAACCGAGGTTTTGACCCCAGATTTCACTCTGTTTAATTACTTACAAGAGATTTATGTCAGGGCCCAGGAAAAAGATGGCTTTAGCCCAGCAATTATTGCTCTTGGCTCTGATGAAAATGGTTTTCCGATTAAGGAAATATCTCCTAAAAGACAACCGGGTTTTGGTCAAATACTTGTTATTCCTTTTGCCATTGTTGCTCCTAAAGAGCTAATAGATACACTTGATAAAGATATCGATTATACACTGCTGGAATCAGGAAATATTTCTGACGCCACTATAAAAATGATCTCTGAAGAATTTAATATAGGTATAAGTGGCGGTTTCTATGCAACACTGGCAAATATGTGCGCCTTTTTAAAAACACAATTAGAAAAAATTAATTGCGCCCCTCTTTGGGAATTATTTGAACAGATTTTCTTCTCTTCTGATGAACCATTACTTTTATCTACCGAATCTGGAAATCAATTTTATTATGATGGAGAGAAAGTCATCACTCCTTTCATGACATACCAAGATTGGCTTAATTTCAATGATAAAAAAGAAGATTCGCAAGGATATTTAAAATGGGTCTTAGCCCATCGACAATATACCATCGGTTTGCAATCACATTCTGTAGAAGTTATTCAAGTTTGGTTTGAAGATTCTATAATTGGTGCTAATGAAGATACTATTTGCTCTTTTCTTTCCAATGCCACCCCTATCATGGAGCAATATATCCAAACAGATGGGATAACTGATTACTCCCTATCTAACGCTAAATCTCTAACTCTAATAGAACAATTTAATGAAAATATTGGTACCATTGCCTTTATATTAGAAGACCAAGATGGCGTAAAGGTCTGTGAATATTACCCCCTCTCAATTGACGGCATAGCTGAAGCAGAATCAGCCGCGAAACAAGCAGCTAAAAGCCATGATCTTAGCTTTAAAGAAAAACGTACGAACTTCTAATAAAACTGTTATTTACCTAAATACACTTCAAATAATCAAAAAGGCCGGTGCAAACCGGCCTTTTCAACATAGACTTATATTGAAAATCAACTAACTACTGCTGTATCTTTCTCAGCAAATCTTTTCGATGATCCAATAGCGTCGAATACACGTGTTTCATTGTATTAAAACGAGGATCCGATTCCTTACCAATACTAGTAAGTTTTCGCTGAAAATATGCTATCTCTTTTAGCAAATTTATCTCAGTAATATCATTGCCTTCATCAATTTTTAAGGAGAATAACTCTTTTGCAAGCATAACAAGCCTCCATGCATATGAGTTCACACAACACCCAATGTAGACCAGACTTCCTCCCATATTGAAGAGATGAATAATCTCTCAAACTCCATTGAAACGGTTAAGTCTCATATCTGACCATATCGTTAACAATATAATAGTCATAAAAATGTAAAAAAAAATACGATAATAGCGATTAAGATGTAGGTAAATCACTACAATGCTGTGATGCAACATAAGCTAACAAAAATATCTTCTAGGAGGTAAAAACAACTAAGCGGTTGATTTAGCAAATATAATGCTGCACCACACAAAATGTAATGCAGATTATTAAATTAATTAATATTTCTATGCAATAATTGATGAAATCTTGGATAATTGTTGTTTATTAGCAAAAATCAGCCCTTTGAACGCATTAGCCATAGCATTTTTATAAAGATCATTACCTGGATAGCCAACTTGTTGCAGCCTATCTTCAAAAAATGCGATCTCTTCACATAACTTTGTTTTATCGATAGTACAGATACTATCCCACACTTGATTTGAAACTTCATGTCTCATAGTTCACCCACCATAGTTTTCACCCACCATAGTTTTCACACAACACATCTTTACACAACAAAATATTTACGTTTTGGCATCCATGCCCATAAATTCCATATGCAAGAAATAAGATAGACATGAATTTAAAAAAACTCAATAAAATAGACACTTTTCACAAAAATTTAATATTAAAACTAAATTAATCAAATAATAAATTGTTTTTTAAGGATTTTTAACCAAAGGAAAAATAATAAATCATAAAATTTTTACTTAAAAAGTAGGAATATTCCTACATATCTTTAAGCTAATACACGACAAATTCCCATATTTTTTCTTTCATTTGCAACAAGATACCCCAATATTTTCTAGTCACAAATGCAAAAGAGAGACAATACAATCTTCTCTTTAACTACATGCATATAATTATATTTAATAATTTTGGAATTAAAATCGTACTTTTGACCTATAATTTATTATTATTGGGATTAATATAAAAAGCTTAAATAGAACAATTAAAAGCCACAGGAGAATATGGCATGATTAAAAAAAGCGGGAAGCAAGCATTAACCTCTGCATTAATCGGCATTTTACTAGCAATTTTCAATAATACTGCCATGGCACAAGCTGAAGACGACTCTGAGTTTTTCGACCAGAAAATTTCAGAATCCATAGCCATAGGCCAGACAATGGATGTATCTGTAACCTTTAAAAACACCAGCAGCAATTCCTGGTCACCTGAAAAAGGATACAAGCTGGTATTTATTGGAGCTGATGATCCGGAAACATGGGGCATATCAGCAATTTCGATGTCTGAAGATACTAAAATTGAACTCAATGGATTAGCCAAATTTGAATTTACCGTTACTGCCCCTTCCAAACCGGGCATTTACAAAATGCAATGGCAGATGACAAACAAAGAACTTAATCAATTTGGTGAAAAATCACCAATTGTTGCTATTGCAGTAAGCGAAACTGATCTACAGGCAAAGTTTGTTTCTCAACTTGTGCCAAATACCCTTAAGTCAGACAGCAACTATAAAGTTACTATGCAATATCAAAACACAGGCAGTTCTGCCTGGAGTAATAAATCAGGTTTTAGTCTAATACCTGCCAACAACGGCGTTTATAAAGCTTGGGGAATTAGCTCCGTACAACTTCCTGAAAATAGAACTATATCTCCAGGAGAGTTTTTAACTCTTAATATCCCTGTTAAAACTCCTAAAAGACCTGGCTCATATCCATTTCAATGGCAAATTGCTAAAAACGGAACGGCATTCGGTGACAAATCTCCAGTAATAAATGTAAGAGTTGAAAGCGGCAAAAGTCCTCATCAAGCAGAAATTGTATTTCAGAAAGTACCTAAAACTATGCAGGCAGGTAGCCAATATGAAGTTACCGTTGTTGTAAAAAATACAGGTACCAGTATGTGGACATCTGATTCTGTTAGCCTTGTTTCACAAGCCCCTGCAAGAAATCTTGACTGGTTTATAAATAACGTAGAAATGCAAAGTAAAGATATGGTGCTTCCTGGCAATATGAAAAGCTTTGCATTTAAGGTTGTAGCACCGTCAAAGCCTGGAATCTATAACTTCCAATGGCAACTACATGATAAAAAAGTTGGATTCTTTGGTCCTAAAACACCTTTTGAGCAAATAAGAGTTACAAAATAAACAATATTAATTTTGCTTATAACAACGCTGCCCAAAGGCAGCGTTTTTTATTTTTAACTGCAATAAAGTGTTATTACAATATAACATTACTATCATAAACACATTATTTTTCCCCTTAATATACATGGAGTTACAAACACCAACCAACTTTACAACAAATTAACAGGTGTTAAATTTGCTTTTTTATCTCAAAAATAGATAATGCATACTCCCCGGTTGGTTTGGTAATAAAGGACGATGTTAGGAAACGGACCACCACCCCCAAATCACTAAAAAATATCAGGTGCTTAAATACAGATATTAATTTCAGAGGACACAAGCAAATGAATAAGTATTTTTCATTAGTTGCAGGTGGTATCTTTTTGGCTTCCAGCTTTGCAAATGCAGCGGAAACCACCGAGCAAAAATACAAACCCAATGAACTTATCATTAAATTTAAAGGTTCTACCCCACAAGAACTATACAATAAAGCAGCAGCTCAAAGCGCCCCTACAGTGCTAAACGAGCTTATAAATCGTTTTAAAATTAAAAATCCTATTGATCTATTAAAAAAATCACCAATTACAACTGCTTTTTCGAAATCATCCGGAATTTTCAAGGTTGATTTTGACGGAGACATTAAAGAGACAATAGCAAATTTATCTTCCCTGGATAACGTTGAATATGTTCAACCAAACTATGAATATAAAACCACAATGGCTCCAAATGACCCGTACTATAGTTCAACAGGTAGCTGGGGACAAAGTTATGATGACTTATGGGGCCTTAAGACAATTAACGCATCAACCGCATGGGATACAACTCAAGGTGAAGGCGTTGTAGTTGCTGTTATTGATACAGGTATTGATGTTGCGCACTCTGATTTAGCAAATAATATCTGGGTTAATAGTGCTGAAATTGCTGGAAATGGTGTTGATGACGATGGCAATGGTTATATAGATGACATTAATGGTTGGGACTTTGCTTATGATGACAGCTCTCCTGACGATCTTCATGGTCACGGATCCCACTGCGCAGGAATCATTGCGGCCGTTGGAAACAATGGCATTGGCGTTATTGGCGTAGCTCCAAACGCAAAATTAATGGCACTAAAGGGGTTAAATGACGAAGGTGTCGGCTATTCTTCTGACCTGATTTCCGCAGTGTATTATGCTGTTGATAATGGAGCTAATGTTATTAGTGCAAGTTTTGGAGGTAGTGCTAACGACCAAGCTTCACTTGAGGCTGTTCAATATGCACAAGCCAATAATGTTACCATTGTAGCGGCGGCTGGTAATGATTCAACAGAAGCAGATTCATCCTTCCCTGCTGCTTTTGATGAAACAATTGCTGTTGGTTCTATCAATTCCGACGGAGCCCTTTCTGGCTTTTCAAATTATGGTATAAAAGTTGATGTTGTGGCTCCTGGAGGCGAAATTTTATCAGTTAGTGCTCCAGATAATTTCCTTGCTACAAACAATTACTGCCAAACAATTTCAGGCGAAGACGACTATATGGTGTGTAGCGGAACATCAATGGCAACTCCTCATGTAGCAGGATTGGCCGCACTTATTCTTAGTCAAAACCCAGAATATACAACAGAACAAGTAAGAGCCGTTCTTCGCAATACAGCAGCATCTTATGCTGGTGAAGAATGGAGCTATAAACACGCCGACGGAATAGTTGATGCGCAAGCTGCTCTAAACGCAGAAACACCTGCTGACATTTATGCTTATAGCGCTGCGCCTTTCCCTGCTTATGTTCGCACTGAATCAACAGCAAGAGGAAGTGTTGGGGGAACTGAAATTTCTGAATACCGTATTTCTATAGCTGAGTATAATGGCACTAGTCCTGGTGACTTTACTTTAATTAGCACTTTTCCAGGAAGCGCATCTGGCGACCTTGCAGATTTAGATTTTTCCGGATATTCATCAAACAGCTATGCTCTTAAATTACAAGCGGTCAGTACAGATGGTTATACAGTTAACAATTATTCTCTTATTACCGTTGATAAATCTATCAAAGAAGGATGGCCTGTTGCGACAAATCCAGATATAGATGGTGTTTGGCCAAGAACTGAAGCAATAACTTATGCGGATCTAAATAAAGATGGTTCAACAGAACTATATCTAGCAAGAGAAAACAAAGTTTATGGATGGGACGCAGATGGCAATACTTTAGATAATTTCCCAATCACACTTCCAAATACAGTAACTCATGGCCCATCTATTTATGGTGGTGGCGGCAGTATGAGCATTGGCGACATTGATGGAGATGGTGATGATGAAATTGTTGTAGCTATGCAGGTTATGGTTACAGCTGGTATAAATGAGTCAGATGCAAAATTCCTGACTGCATATCATCATGACGGATCTGTAGTAGCTGGGTTCCCAACAGGTTCATTCCCAGAAGATTCTACAATCAATACCGGCATTGCACTAACTACTGATACCTATGGCAAGCCTCCGGTTATAGCGGACATTGATAACGACGGAGAAAACGAAATTGTCGTATATTATGGCAATGCAACTAAGATTCCTTCAGATTCAGGAAAGTCTCAAAGACTATATATATCTGCGTTTGAATCAAATGGGCAAGTTATGTCTGGCTGGCCATATAACCTAACTCCAAACTATAGACATTTGCCTTTACGTGAACTTTCGGTTTCTGACTTAGATGGCAATGGTACAAAAGAGATTGTTGTATATCATGATAACTGTTATGAAACAGAAGAAGGATGGTTTGAAGATACTTATATTAAAGTATTTGACTATACAGGATCGATAATAGCTCAAAAAGAACATATTGGAACTGTAGTTAATGCTTATCAAATGGAAACATACCTCCCTAATCTAGTTGTTGATATTGATGGCGACGGTGACAAAGAAATCATTTCCAGATTCTACAGAGATAGTGCAACCCCAGGAGAAGGTTATCAGTGGGTTATGTTTGACCATAATCTAAATGAGCTGTCAGGTTGGCCAGTTGAGATGAATTTTATTGATAAGATATCTGTAGTAGATATTGATGATGATTCCGAATTAGAGATATTGGCTATTGCTCAGGGCGCCAAAATCTATGCTCTTGAAGCCGGTGGAACATACTTGCCAAATTATCCAATGACCGAATCAGAAATACAATATAACTACCTGCATCAGGGTAGCCTTATTCAAGCTAATTTAGCATCAGCTAACGGAACAGCCTTTATTTCAGCGACATCAAATCCTAGTGACCCAGGAGCAGGACACCTGATTGCATTTAATAAATCATTTGAGGTTCTTGCAGGTTGGCCAAAACCTGTTGACACGATAGTTGCTGAAGTTGCTGTAAGTGATATGGATAACAATGGCTTCGTTGATATTGGAGCAATAGATCAAAATGGCTGGGTATATGTTTGGGAAGAAGAACAAGATCCAAACTCTGAAAAAATAAGCTCTTGGCCAACATTAGGCGGAAGCAATGCCAGAACAAATGAAGTAAAAGGTTACGAATTCGTTTGTGAAGAGTTTGAAACAACAAATTCAGAACATGAATCTGCAAACCGAGCTTATTCAGAAACTGTTATTGAAGGTCAAACTTGTATTGGAACATACTGCTGGGGCGGCACTGAAGTAACAACATGGTACGCAGTTGGATCTGATGAAGAGCTTGGTACATCAGGATCAACAGTGACAACTCTCCATTCTGAAATTGGAGACAGTTTTGCTACTGGCTCATGCCCTACTCCTGATACAACAGCGCCTGTTATTACTCTAATTGGAGACAACCCTCTATATGTTTACGAAGGTTCTGAATTCGTTGATCCAGGCGTAACAGCAACTGACGACAGAGACGGAGATATTAGCGCTTCTGTTGTAATTTCCGGTTCTGTAAATACAAGCATAAAAGCCCAATATTTACTTACATACAGTGTAAGCGATGCAGCTGGCAATTTTGCTGAAGTGACACGTGTTGTTCAAGTTATAACCGCCCCTGCTTGTACAGAATATACCGATACTGTTGCTAATCATGAAACAGCAGGTCGTGCATATTCAACCGAAGAGTGCACTGGCACACTTTATGGAACATACTGCTTTGGTGGTTCCATGGTTACTACATGGTTTGCAATCGGTTCAGATGAAAATTTAGGAACTGATGGTACTGTTTCTATAACTCTTACAGAACAACCTGTTGGATCTGGAGTGTACTCCACTGACGAATGTCCTACTGACCACCCTCCACAGATTGATAGTTTTAATGTGGATGTAACCGATGGAACAGCAGTAGTTTCAGGTACAGCTTCTGATGCAGATGGAGACCTATCACAGATTATTCTATATTTCTCTGGTGGTGGTGCATCTTGTGAAGGATTGGAAAATTTCACATGCCCTGCAATTCTAGATCTTGCCCCAGGAAGTTATACCGCCTATTTAAAAGCAGTTGATTCAAGAATGGTTGACAGTGGATTAATCGAAGTTACATTCACAGTTGAAGGACCAAGCGCACCGGTAATTGACAGCTATGAAGCAGAGCGCTCACAAACCACAGTAATTGTTAGAGGTGAAGCTTCTGATGCGGATGGAGATCTTGCTGTAGTAAGAATTTATGATGAAACTCTTGGTACCATCGATTGCACTGACACTTCCGAGTTCTACTGCAATATCAGTGATCTTGTACCTGGTCAAACATATAATTTCTACCTTACAGCAGAAGATGACCTGGGCAACCAAAGCTCGACCTATGGCCCAATTGAGATTGTTATGCCAGAGAGTAATGCTCCTGTAATTGAATCATGGAATTATGAGCTTACAGGTAATGATCTTGTAGTCACTGGTACATCATCTGACATAGACAACGACATCATGAATACAGTTCTATATTTTGGTGGTGGCGGCCTTACCTGTGACGGTTTAGAGCAGTGGAGTTGTGTGCTTAATGATATTCCAGTTGGCACTTATACATTTGCTATCAAAACATCTGATAGCTACTTGAACGACACTGGTCTAATTGAGTTCGATGTGACCATCGAGGCTTCACAGACTCCAAGCATCGACAGCTATGAAACCAATATCACTGACGATACGCTTACAATAACCGGAACAGCATCAGACCCGGACGGCGACCTTGAAACCATTTATTACCATAATGGTTCAACCTACTATACCTGCACAGGAACTGAAAACTTCACTTGTACCATCACAGATCTAGCTATTGGTGACTATTCTGTTGAACTGCTTGCAGTTGATGCTACAGGCAGTGAATCTGAAAGAGTAACGGTCGAATACCAATACAACGGTCAGGCTCCTGTAATCGAAACTCACAGCTATACAACTGATGGATTAACTGTCACCTTTACTGGCACAGCATCAGACGTTGATGGAAACCTTGATCGTGTAGTACTAACTTTAGGTGCAGCCGGAGGCGTTCTTTGTACTGGAACAGAAACATTCACATGCTCATGGACTGCAGACGAAGCAGGTACCTATGCAATTGGTCTAGCTGCTTACGATGAACAAGAACTTAGTGGAATTGTTGATCAAATCCAAATAACGGTTGCTGAACAAGGTGAATGTATTACTGATACCAACTACAACCATGTTGCAGCAGGCAGAGCATATGTAGGTGGGCTATCTAATCTTTATGCTTATGCCGTTGGTTCTGACGATGATCTAGGTCTGTATGGTTCGAGCTATTACAGCACCACAACTTCTTTAGAAGAAACATCTACTGGATATTGGACTATGGTTACTACCTGCCCATAATCAAGTTTCTTTCATAAGAAATAACAATGACAAAACGCCGCTCAGCTGAGTGGCGTTTTTTTATGCAGATATACTTTAATGCCGCGTTATCAGCTCATTGATAAAAATCCAAACCAAAAACCAAATATACCCTTAAAATACAACAAATTAACAACGCAAAACAAAAACGCACTCTAAAACACTCAATCAAAAAGTGTGACGCAGTTTGCATTTCGGTACTAGATATGGATAATACATACCGGTTGGTTTAAAGCATGAGCACTTTAGACATACGGAATATATAACCAATAAAACAGCAACAAACAGACTACCAAAGCTGTTGTTTGCTTATTAATTTTGAGGGCATTTAAAAATGAAAAAATATCTATCCCTGATAGCAGGTGGTGCCATATTGGCCTCTTCCGTTGCTATTGCTGACACATCTACAGCGATTAATTTAAATCCTGATCCCTATGGTACCCCATGGATCGCAAACCTTCCTGAATTAACTCCTACTGAGCAAGAATATCTAAACAGTCTTCCAGAATTTAAAGTAAATAACGATGGGGTTAGTGCCGCATCTGCCGGTAATTTACCTACCAGTGTTGATAACTCTCAAAATATCCACTTCAGGCCAATATTTACCCAAAAAGGTGGTGACTGCGCCCACGCTAGCAGTATCAGCTATGTATTTACCTACGAGATGGCAGCAGCAAGAAACCTAGATGCCGGTCTTCCAGAAAACCAATATCCGGAACATTTTACATGGAATTTTCAAAATGATGGCAAGGGTAACGGAACCAGAACAACAACTGCTTGGTACATAGCCGAGCACATAGGGGTGCCAAATGTTACCACCTATGGTGGAATGACATCTCCTACGCCATATATTAATTGGATAAATGGCTATGACAAGTATTATCAAGCAATGCAGAACAGACTAGATAAAAACATGCAAATTAGTACCAATACGGTCGAGGGCATAGAGTCATTAAAACAGTGGTTATACGATCACGGTGATGGTTCTTCTGTTGGCGGATTAGCCCTATTCGCATCCTTTATAGGTGACGAGCAGGATACTATTTTGAGTAACGATTCAGCTCATGCTGGCGAATCAATTATTACCAGCTTTGGTGGCTACGGTCACGTAATGACCATTGTTGGCTACGATGATGACGTCATGGTCGATATCAATGGAGACGGACAATATACAAATAACATCGACATCAATGATGATGGAGAAGTAAATATAAAAGACTGGGAAATAGGCGCTGTAAAAATGGCAAATACCTATGGAACTAGCTGGGGCAATTCTGGATTTATGTGGATACCATACAGTGTATTAAGCAAAACAAATCAAGCATATATAATGAATGTTAAAGAAACCCACACTCCCGACATGACCCTAAAGATAAAAATACAACATGAATCAAGAAAAAAACTTACGATTTCTGCTGGCATTGCAACAAGTGTTTATGCTGCAATTCCTGAATATCAAATTGATACAGGTTTAGCAACTGGAGGCGGCGATCTTCCTATGCTTGGTGACAGCAACGATCCCTTAGAGTTCGGCATTGATGTTACCTCCCTTGTCGAGCAGGTCGGCGGTATAAACAATGCAAAAAAACTGTTTTTAACCATTAAAGAGTCAGACAATACAGATTCATCCACTGGAAAAGTAATATCGGTTTCTGCAATTAACTATAAAAGTGGTGGAATTGAATACCGAGCTACAGAAAACATCTCCATTGAAAACAATACAACAACCATAATCCCTGTCTTATTGCAAGGAGAACAGTGTGAAGAGTATACAGCAGCAAATTCCGAACATGAGGCTGCAGGCCGCGCTTATTCAGAAACCACAATCGAGGGCCAAACCTGCTGGGGTACCTACTGTTATGGTGGCACAGAGGTAACAAGATGGTATGCCATTGGTTCAGATGATGACCTTGGCACAAGTGGATCAACCGAGACTACTCTAAACTCCCAATCAGAAGGTATTTATGATGCTGGCGCATGCCCCGCTGAAGATGTTACAGCCCCAGAACTAACACTTATCGGCGATAATCCGCTTTATATTTACCAATATAACGAGGTTGTTGATCCCGGTGCCACAGCAATAGATGATATTGATGGCGACATTTCAGAATACATCTCTGTTACCGGATATGTTGATACATCAGTTATTAATGAAAGTACTTTAACCTATAGCATAAGTGATGCTGCAGGTAATACAACCAAGGTTGAAAGGGTTGTTAAAGTAATAGAAGCGCCAACATGCGTTGATTTTACTGATACTGTTGCAAACCATGAAACAGCTGGCCGCGCATACTCACAAACTACAATTGAAGGTCAAACATGCTGGGGTACCTACTGTTATGGTGGTACTGAAGTAACAAACTGGTACGCGGTTGGTTCAAATGAAGATCTTGGTCAAGATAATGGAGTTACAATCACCATGATTGAAAATCCATATGGTTCAGGATCTTACACTACAGGCAAATGTCCATCTATTAACCCTCCAACCATTGACAGCTATGAATACAACATTGACGGCAATACATTAACAATAACTGGCACAGCATCTGATCCGGACAATGATCTTAGAAGCATCATTTCATTTATTTATGCTGCGCTTACATGCGAAGGTACAGAAAACTTTGTTTGCACATTTCCAAACTTAGAAAATGGTGAATATACCATTGGCCTATTAGCAACAGATGAGGCTGATAATAATTCTGAGACAATATATTTTACAGTTAACATCGGCACCCCTTCAGCCCCTAAAATTGACAGTTTCAAAGCAGAACGCTCACAAACAACTATAATTGTTAACGGACAAGCATCTGATGCCGACGGAGACTTAACTACTGTGCAACTCCATGAAGATAGCATTGGTACTATAGACTGCACACTAGAGCTTCCTGACTTCTATTGTCGTGCAAACAACCTTGTCCCAGGCGAAACATACAACTTCTATCTAACTGCAGAAGATGAACTTGGTAATGTAAGTGCACCTTCTTCAAATATCGAAGTTATAATGCCTGAAAGCAATGCTCCGATTATTGAGTCATATAATTACGAATTGGTTGGTAAAGACCTTATTGTAACCGGCGTTTCATCAGACGTTGATAACGATATCCTGTCAACCGTACTTTATGTTACTGGAGGCGGTATCACATGTAATGGTTTGGAAAACTGGACTTGCACCATAGAAGATATCCAAACTGGCACACACCAATTCAGACTCAAAACATCTGATAGTTACTTGAATGACAGCCAGTTTATTGATTTTGAAGTTGTTGTTGAAGATCAGCAATCAGCTCCAACTATCGATAGCTACGAATACAGCATTGAAGGCAATACACTAACTGTAACCGGTACAGCATCAGATGTTAACGGTGACCTAGAAGCCGTGATAATGGTTATCTCTGCAGGGCCAATGACTTGCGAAGGTACAGAAACATTTACCTGCACCATAACTAGCATCTCAATTGGTGATAATGCAATTTCGCTATACGCTGCAGATGCTGCCGGCAATGAAAGTGAAGCTATAGATTTCACTGTAACTTATAGTGGTACAGCTCCTACTATTGATAGCTATGAATACAGCACAGATGGTTTAACTGTAACCTTCACTGGTACTGCTTCAGACGTTGACGGCGACCTTGACCGTATAGTTATGACTCTTGGAATTCTTGGTGGGGAGATCTGTACAGGTACAGAGACATTCACCTGCACATGGACAGCTGAAACTGCAGGAACATATGCTATTGGTCTCGCCGCATACGATACAAATGGCCTTGTAGATACTATTCCACAAATAGAAATTACAGTGTCTGAACAAGGCGAGTGTATAACTGACACCAACTACAACCACGTTGCTGCCGGTAGAGCTTATCAGGGCGGATTATCAAATCTATATGCTTATGCTGTAGGTTCTGATGATGACTTAGGTCTGTATGGCTCAACCTACTACAGCACCACCACTTCTTTAGAAGAAACATCTCCTGGGTATTGGACTAAAGTAACTAGTTGTCCATAGCCTACGTTTCTTTCATAAGAACTAGTAAATAAAAACGCCACACGGATGTGTGGCGTTTTTATTTATGTCCGCAATGACATTATCGAAACTTATTCAACCTCTTCAATAATTGCTTCCTTAACCAAAGTAGTTATAGATACCATATCAGCAGTACTTAAAGTTTGAGTTGGATCTAGCGCTGCCGGTATTTCACCCTGAGATGTTAAAACAACTATAAGATCATTTTCTGGATACATAATGATATATTGTCCACCTGTACCAGAAGCCCAATATGCACCACTTGCCTGATTTACCCACCAAAACAAACCATATGAAGATCCATATGCATTATCAATCAAAGGAGATCGTGCCTCATTAATATATCTTCTGGAAACGATTTGTTTGCCATCCCAATATCCATCATTAAGCATTAGCAAACCAATCTTTGCCATCTGCCTTGGAGTAAGATACAAGCCAAATGCACCGTCGGTATATTCTCCTGATGCGGTTGTAGTCCATCTAGTTTCTTCTCCTTCATCATTATTAATCCCCAACGGGTTAAATAGATTTTCCTGAGTAAATTCCAGCGTTGTTTGATCTGTAGCTCTACCAATCATCGCTGAAATAAATTGAGAAGCCGAACAGTCATAGTTCCACACTTCTCCAGGTTCAGCTGCTTGATTACGGTCTACAGCATATTGCAGCTGGTCTGGTGATAAATACCACTCCCAATACTTACCTCCCTTTTGCATGTCAAAGTTATTCCATTCATATCCCCAACTCATGGTTAGCAAATCTCTTACTAAAATATCATGCTCCCAAGGGTCAGAATCTTGATTTATATATTCAGGAAAATATTGTTCCAATGTTTGGTCAATATCAATATACCCTTTATCTTGAGCTATACCTGCAGATAGAGAGACAATACTCTTGGTAACAGAATTAACTCTACCAGAAAAATCCTGAGCTCCTCCGTTTTGGTAACCTTCAGAAACAATATATCCATCCTTAATTACCAACATACCCCACACATTTGACTGAGCTGCCAAATCCTGAGCCGCCTGCAATTTCACAGAGTCCATCCCTTTATCTTCCGGTTCGGCTGATCTCCACCCCTCTGTAGGCCAGTAATCCTGACAGCCAAACATCATAAATGATGCTGCTATAGCGATAGTTGTTTTATAAAATCTATTATTAATAAGACATTTCTTGATAGTTTTCATTTTATCCTCCATTAATAGTAACGCTTATCAAATAGCGTCATAGTACTATTAATAAATTCTGTCTAGTACTTAAGTACTATGCATTGGATTTATTTACTTACTCCCCCCGGAAGGAAAAATCACAAAATCTCAATAACAGTCTTTCCGACTTTAATTACATTACCTGAACTGACAGGTGATGATTTTATTTTTTTATTATTTAATTTTGTCCCATTTTTGCTTTCTAAATCAATCAACCACCATTTAGATGTGTCATGTACAAGCATTGCATGTTTTCTAGAAACATCATTGCCTGAAATTTTTATCTCGCAATCTTCAGCACGCCCAATAAAAAATCTAATTCCACTACGTCTAAAAATTGCAGCATCCTCTCCAGTGGAGATTTTAAGACTAATATCAACACAACTCTGCTTTGCTTTATCACATTCATCACGGAGCGTTCTGATCAATGTTTCTTTTATTGCTGAAGAACGATTCTTAGGATCTTCGATTCCATCAAGCATTTCTCTAACTAATTCATACCAATGAGCTCCCTGATTTTTAGAGCGATCATCAATCTCTTTCCAAAATTCATCCTCTAAAAAAACAGATGTGGTTGTTCCACCTAATACAATACTTCTTCTGCTCATAAAACACCCTTAGCCACTAATTCATTTCTCGCAATATTCTAAATCCAACCGAAAGATTCTTTGCCCCAATATCAAACAATTGAGCATCATCAATACTTGATCCACAATATGATAAGGTCTCAAATCCAATATTTAAATCAGATTTATCTTCTTTAGCTCCACCTTTTATCAATACTGTATTGCATTCCTGGTTTGCACAAGTAGATGACATTTCCCATACATTTCTATCATATCCAATAACTCCAAAACTATTTTTGTTACCTGAGAATACTTCTTCGTAATTCATAAACGGACTGCAATATTTTTCAGATTTGTTTGCTGTTTTACCACCATATGCAAAATCCAGCTCTTGAGAGGTCGGCAATCTATATCTTTTACCTGTCTGTTCAGATAACCATTTTGCATAAACCTTTGCCTCATCATAAGTTATTCGAACCGTGGGATATTTTGATTTTCCTTCTGTTTTTTCCATACCCAAATGATCTAAAAACTTTTCATATTCACCATTGGATATTTCAGTTTCACCTATAAGAAAAAGTTTATTATTCCCACCACCGTCTTTATCAGATTTAAATACAGGAATTACTACCATTCTAGGCCCCAAAGTACCATCTTTTAAACGATCCCTAATAATCCTACCTGTTCGATAATAATCTTTTAATGCCTGGTATTTTTGGCGCAATTGTTCCGCAACATTTTCCATTCCTGATTTTATTTCCAATGATGCTATACCCTCATAAGATTTCTCCCAATCCCCATCATCAATATCCTTTTCAACCTCAGCTACCCGATCCTGATAATCAATCGAAGACTCAGCAGAAGTATCATCATCGATATGGTACTGCTTTTTTATCTCTACAATTGCTTCCCTAACAATAGAATTCTCACCAGCTAATACTCTATTCCAGGCTAATCTAACTATAGAATCTGAACGAAGCTCTTTAACACCAACCAAGGTATCATCAATATCCAGTGTTTTTTGGATATATTCAAAACACTGGCTAAATAACTCCTCTTCACAGTAGTATGTTGCGTGCTGAAAATACTTTTGCGCTAACTTTTTAAGACCAGCTTTTGCCTTTTGATTCTCTACATCAATCGTGAGGATCCTATTATAAGTATCTAAGGCTTTATCCCCATCTTCTATTCCAAATTTTTCATCTTTTATATAACCTTCTGCCTGTTGCAACATCTTCGCAATTTGCTGATCTTTAGATATCCATTTGCCATTATGCAAAACCAGATCACCGCCTTTCAGCTCTTTTATTAACTCAAACTGTTCCCCTCCATTAATAGTAATTTTTGTAGTCGATGGATAATATTTAGGCATTTGCACCTTAACACTATGCTCTCCAGCTTCTAATCCATAAAACACCTGCGGTGTTGACTTACCTGTTTGTTTCCCATCAATAATTATTTTTGCACCAACAGGAATAGTTTTTACCACCAAGCTGCCTTTAGCTTTTTCAAGGCTGATTTTTCTTTCTTCACTGATTCCTGGCTTCAGTTCAAGTTCAGACGAATAACTTTCATAATTCTTTAGTCTTAACTCCAGAACGTGATCACCTGAAGCAATATCTCGTCCATAATAAGGTGTTCTACCAAATGGCCTACCATTGATAATAATTTCAGCTCCACTAGGTATTGTTTCTATTCTTAAAACAGGTGGTCCATTGTTTTGAATAGTATCATGTGACAAGTTATCTTTTTCAGTTCCTCCTGCAAAAACGTCGTTCTTAGTTTCCACTAACTTTGGAGGCTTTTCCGATACAGGCTTTATTTCATTTTTATCTGAAGCTTTTTTTACAGGTTCGTCCTCAGCAATAACTTTGGTTTCTTTTAAACGACCCTGTTTGGAATCAACTTTGTTTATATTTTTATCTTCAAGCTTAATTTCACTTGGGACTATTACTAAATCCTTATCAGTTTCACCATAATAAGACACAAAGAAAAATCCACACAAAGCTATTATTACCAACAAAATAAAGATCATAAAGAATATGGGCCGCTTTGGTTTCTTCTTACCATTTACATCAATATCAACACAGGTAGTATTTTGCTGATCCCTTTGATTACCATTATTTTCTTCGGTTTCAAATAATTGTTTTAAATCAACCGCTAATTCAGCACAATCTAAATACCTTTCATCAGCCTTCTTGGCCAGCATTTTATTTAACACTGGCTGAAACGAAGATAAGTATTTGGGCAATTTGGGAATTGGAGACTCTACATGTTTCATAATTATTGAAACAGCACTATCGCCATCATACGGGATTTCACCAATAAGCATTTCATAAAACAAGATACCTAAACTATAGATATCTGAACGCCCGTCCACCCATTCGGCTCCCCTTGCCTGCTCGGGGCTCATATAATATGGAGTTCCTATTCCTATACCAGTTTGAGTAAGTCTTGTATCTAAGGATATAGATTTTACAACCCCAAGATCAGTTATTACTGGCTCGCCTATAGCATTAAACAAAACATTTTCAGGTTTGATATCCCGATGAATATACCCCTTGTTGTGAGCATAATTCAACGCCTCGGATAACCTTTCAATAATATGGATAGATTCTTTGATGCCTATTCCTGCTTTTATTTTGTCACGCAGTGAACCGCCAGGTAGATAATCCATAGCATAATATTGAAGCCCATTAATTTCACCAACATCAATAATAGATACTATTCCTGGGTGATTAAGATCTTTAACCGCATTAATCTCTTTTTCAAACCTTAATCTGCTTTCATTTTCTTTGTTTGGAATATTATGCAAAATTTTGATAGCAACATATTGGTTATCTCGCCCCGAATTACCTGATCCCATCGCAAGATAAACGTCAGACATACCGCCTGAACCAAGCTTTCTTTTTATTGTATATTCACCGAAAATATCCCCGGTCTTATAGTAATCCATTCCGTTGCTCATTGTTCTTATAGTACGATTATACTATTTCACAAACACCATCTATTCAATATCTTCATAAAAAATCAAATAATAATTAGAATATTAACCACATTTGGAGTTATTATATGTTCACTGAATGGATTACAAAAAGGAGTTAATCCAATATCAGTATTTGTATTTTTTATTTATTTTTTTATAGAGTAATGAAACCTTGATTAAATCCATTTTCAGCAAGTTTAAACCTAAAAAAACAACGCCGCAAAAATCTGAAGCGATTTCTAAAAAAAATACGTCTTCTACAAAGAAAAATAACCCAAATCAGAAAAAAACCGGCACCAATCAAAATCAAGGAAAACACAACAAACACAATCCAAACCCACATACGCAAAAAAATAATAAAAATCGCAAACCACGCCAACAAAGCCAGCCCAAACAACCAAAGTGGAATATAGATCAATTTCAAGTAGAACCAGAGCAAGGCAAAACCAGGTTTCATGACTTAGACCTTCCAGAGCAATTAATGCACGCAATCTATGATTTAGGATTTCAATATTGCTCACCTATTCAGGCACAAACTCTACCCAAATCTCTACAAGGGTACGACATCATAGGTAAGGCACAAACCGGCACCGGCAAAACAGCAGCCTTCCTGATAACTATTATTGATGAAATTCTCAACAGTCCAATTACCGAAGAACGCCACCTAAAAGATCCAAGAGCCCTAATCCTTGCCCCAACCAGAGAACTGGCTTTACAGATTGCCAAAGATGCCAAAGCTCTATGCAAATATACAGATATTGGTGTAGTAGCTCTTATCGGCGGTGAAAAATATGAAAAGCAGCTTAAGCAACTAAATGAACATGTTGTTGATATTGTCGTCGCCACACCAGGACGCCTTATCGACTTTATGACGCGTGATCAGATTTATATCGACCAAGTTGAATTTTTAGTTCTGGATGAAGCAGATCGCATGCTTGATATGGGATTTGTACCTCAGCTAAAACGCATTGTCAGGGCAACCCAAAAGAAAGAAGATCGTCAAACTTTACTCTTCAGTGCCACTTTTGATCACGACATTATTAATCTATCTCGCCAATGGACGTTCGAAGCAATCCACATTGAGATCGAACCAGAAAATATTGCAACAGAACAAGTAGAGCAAAAGGTATATCTGGTTTCCAAGGATGAAAAATTCAAAGTTCTTATGAACATTCTTAAATCCGATGAAACCAAACTATCTATGATATTTGTTAATCGTAAAGACCACACTCAACAACTTTATGACCAACTTAAAAAGGCTGGCGTTAATGTCGGCATTTTAACCGGCGATATAAATCAGTCCAGACGCAGCAAAACTCTGGAAGGTTTTAAGGCAGGAAAATTTGATGTTTTGGTGGCGACAGATGTAGTTGGACGCGGAATCCATGTTGATGGAGTATCCCACGTAATTAATTACAATCTACCTGAAGACCCTGAAGATTATGTACACCGCATCGGCAGAACCGGTCGCGCCGATGCTACAGGGGTTTCAATTAGTCTCGCCTGTGAATACGAATCATTCAATATCCCCAATATTGAGACATTACTTGGCAAGAAGATGAATTGCGAATTACCGCCGGATGAGCTGTTGAAATAACCTTCAATAGAAAACAGAATCTATAAATTAAATACATCCATATTTAACTTTATCAACAAACCCATCGACCTTGCCTGAAAATAGCATCAACAGCACTGTTGTATTCATCAACTGTTTTAGTTCGGGAAAGATTCGACAATAACTTGTCTACACCAGTAAATGATTTTCCCAGATAGGCCCATATTTCCTTCATCTTATTGAGAAGATGGCTCGGTCCAGATAACACTTCTGTATATGCTTCAAAAAGCTCATCATGAAACACTCTTATAACCGCTAGTGAGTCGGTTATCTGCTCACTGCCTTTGAGTAAAGATGGCAGAAATGGATTGTAAATAGCCCAACGTCCAATCATCCATTCCTTAATTCTTGGAAACCTGGATTGCAGCATCTCGAAGGTGGCAATGTCTTTTATATCGCCGTTATACATTATCTCATGTGATGAAAGTGCGGCGGCCTGAGCAAAACAATCAAGATCAACCGTACCCTCATACATCTGCTTTCCAGTCCGCGGATGAATAATAATTTTCTTCAGCGGATAACCATTGAATATCGGCATAAGATTAATCAATTCCGATGAATCGTATAATCCGAGTCGAACCTTCAAGGAGATATCTATCTCAGTTTTGGCACACACTTCATCAAGAAAAAACTGAATTAAATCAGAGTGAGGAAGAAAACCTGATCCTTTCTTTTTCTTGGTAACCATCGGAAAAGGACACCCCATATTTAGATTTATTTCACTATAACCAAGCTCTTCAATTATTCTTGCCGTCTCTATAAAACTGACGGCATCATTACCAATAACTTGAGGAATAATAGTAAAATACGGATTGTTAACCGGCCAAAAATCCTTGAAATGATTTCCCTTCCTCTTAGCTCTAGCCGTCTCGAGACGAATAATATTAACAAAAGGAGCCATAATATAATCAATCCCAGTGAAATGGCGATGATAAACGTTTCGAAAAACACAATTAGTAACACCATGCAATGGAGCTAGATATAAAATGGGCCGCAACTTAGAACCTTTCGTAGATAGAAATTTAGATCGGTGCAAGTATAAATAATCTTAGAGCTAATTGATAAGAATTTTCTCATTCGAGCGCTATAAAAGGGAATGATACCGTCTGATAAAAAATAGGTCATTACCCAGCTTGACCGCTCTGCTGTCCGGGAAAAATATTTCAAATTGCTGAAAAGCTTTGTTGGGTAATAATATTAAGATTAAAAAATTATTTTAGACTTAAATTTATTTCTTTTGACCACCAGAAAGTCTACTGATTAAAACGTAAACTACCGCGCCCAAAATACCACTAGCTACACACAGATTATGCAACATAGGTACTGAAACTATTCCATAAAAAGGATTGTCTGTAACAACAGGATAAAAAGGCTCCATATCGGTGTGCATAATACTATCTAGTAATATATGTGAATAGGTGCCAAGCAATGCGCTTACAATAGCTACTGGCCAGGTAATACGTGGGGATATTTTAAGCAGTGGGATATCTACCTTTCTCAAAAACCATTCACTTAAATGCTTACCAGTAAGTGCTGCCACTACCGCTATAACAGTCGCAAATGCAAAAGTATGGGTAAATCCATGTAATTCACCCTTCCCTGTCAGCATCACAACTAATGGCTGTATATCAATTAGTATCTGGCTCCATCCGAAAATCATAAGACTAAAGCTGCCTTGTAAAGCTGCTTTTATTAGTATTCCCGGTCCTACATGAATTGGAGTGAATGGCATAGAAAATAACAAAAACTTAGGATTTTATTTCAAATTTCGGAATTTCCCAGCCAAGCGCAAGATAGTGCTCTCTGACATCATTCCACTTCGATTTATCCGGAATTCTATTCAAAAGTTCTTTCTTTCCAGATTTACCAATGTTCTTAAGTTTGCAAAACGCATCTACTGCACGATTCCAGCCTTCTTTATGGCCACAATCGAGAACAGCACGTTGACACTTTCCTTCAACAATATTCACCTGAAAAACAGGCGCAATACCATTACGTCTTTTAACAAACAGCATCAATATGCCTTTGACCTCGGTAACACGAGGCGTACTGTTTTTTCTTTCAACGGGAATAGCTAAGGCCTTTCTTGACTGAATATTTTGTTCCAGTTCTTTTTGCCATTTTTTATCCAAATTTGCAGCTTTGTAGAACAACCTTTCCTGTTGCTTAAGTGTCATATCATCTTTGATACTAAAGTATTTTTGGCGCAATTCGCCATTGATCCCTACAGTAACTCTATAAGCTCTGTAGTTGCCATTTTGTATTTCATATACGGGCATAATTTGTCCAGCCTTATGTCCTGATAATTTTTGGGGAGACATAAAGATAAACTATTAAAACTGATATTGCATCATCAAATGGTTTTAATTAGCAGAATAAAATGGGGATTTGGGGCAAAATAATTGAGTCCAGAGTAAAATCAAAAATATGCCTTACTAGTTTAATGCTTATGTGACTTTCCTGCATTTTTGGCAATTTCTCCTGCTTTTGCACAACACCCCAGTACTGAAGCTGCATTTGATTTAGCATTGGTATCCACAAAATCATGAAACCATAATTTGATCTTATTCCATAAAGAATCATCAAGAATAATTTTATTCATCTTGAGCATCTTAACTAGTAAATCTATTCCGATAGTACTGTTGTTATAATGAAGAATAACCATGTCGGTCTTAAAAGATATATCAATAACTCCAGGAATGTTTTCTGCGTGCGCAATTATCTGGTTACTGATTGATTCGTCAGGAACTATAATTTTCAGCTTAACTTTTTTTTCAAAGGCAGGATCTACTTCTGTCATTACTTTCTCCTTTGTTGCATGCTCTTATGTTTTTGACAATTGCAGGAATAAGTAATTCACGCAGTAATCTGTCTACTTTTCGTAGGTAGGATCAGTGTAATCACCAATAGTCATGATATCAATGATTGCAACAATGCTGATTATAGTGCTATCATTTCCTTATATATGAAATTCGCCAGAGGTATAAAACCATGGGTAATTTAATCGTTAGAAACGTTGATGATGATATTGTAAAAGCGCTGAAAGCCAGAGCTGGGGAGCACGGCATAAGCGCAGAAGCTGAACACCGTCGCATCTTAGAAGAAGTTTTAATTAAACCTCGTAAAAAATCAGTTGCTCAAATCTTATCCTCCATGCCAAATGTCGGAGAAGATTCTGATTTTGAAAGAGTCCAACCTAATGAGAGCCCTGATGTATTTAATTGACACTAACGTTATCAGTGAATCTAGAAAAAATGCCAAGGCAAATTTTGGAGTACAAAACTTTTTCCAAGCAGCAGATAAAAATAATACAGATCTTTTCATTAGCGCTATAACCATTGGCGAACTCAGGCGTGGAGTTGAACTAATACGCAGTCGTAATGATATAGAACAAGCATCTATGTTAGAAATCTGGCTTAACAAAATAGTAGAGCAATATTCAGAATATATTCTGCCATTCACCCAAGATGAAGCACAAGTTTGGGGGAAACTAAGAGCGCCTCACCCTGAAAATGCTATTGATAAACAGATAGCTGCAACTGCTTTAGTTTATGGATTAACTGTTGTCACAAGAAATGAGTCTGATTTCAAAAAAACTGGCGTTAAGTTTCTCAATCCATTTTCTTAATATATTTATGAATAATACGCATAACATCACTATCAACCATCGCAGCCTCGCTGCTGGACTCAAAACCTCAAGCGGTTTTTTTGCCGATTATGGTGGGCATTAGACGAACAAACAAAACACGGAGCAGATGGATGTCTGAAAATAAAGAGGAATTGATAAAGCCTGGATCTACGAAGTTAAGCCAGCCAATAGATGACCTTCATAAATCGTAGATTCGGTTAAAGAATTATCTTTGTTCAGCAACGGAGATATTTTATCCATCGCCTTTTTAGACCAGCATGCATGAATAACACGTAAATCACCAAGATCCAGCCACAATGGTAGTGACTTAAAGAAATCCAGAACTTTATGGTGCTTATCTTTATTTTCCGGCATGTAACTCTCTTCCAGATATGCTGAATGCTGGTTAGTATTCTTTTCGCTTCTAGACCTTAACCAATTACCATCTACGCATGGGCATGGTGTATGAAAGCCAATAGCATTAAATTCATGGTTACCCATTAATTTGGCAATTTGCGCAATAGGTAGCCCTTGTTTTTTATACGCAGAAAGGGTATACCTTTCTTCTGTAGTGATTTGTTGATATTTCATTGGCATTATTCGCTTCTTGGTCGGAGTTGAAAAATACCATTATCACAGGTCACTACTCTTTTTAAAAAATTTGTCGCACTTAGTATATGAATTCGGAGCAGTTAGTATTTAATAAAGATGATAATTTAAGAACAGACTGCGGACTAACTCAATTCGTACTTGCATATTTCTTCATTGGCACTGCTGTAATGGGGCTTGAAGCATGCGTACTTGGCATAATACATGATTACATCCTTACAGTTTTTTTAGCGTTAGAACCTATTGTCTTCAAATAGAATGAATTTTTAAACTGTTAAAATCTACACATCCAAAAGCAGGAACAAAAACCTATACTTAATAGCCACTATATAACTACATTTATTTAAGGTTGCTCCAGTAAATTTTCTAGGCTTACATTATCAAAAGGATTGGACCATGTTACTTTAGGTTTGTTGCGCGCGTCTATTGTTATGAGCTCTATCACTTACTTAGAGCAGCAATATTTGAATAGCATGGGGACGAGAAAATTTCGACACCAATTTAAAGAACGAACCGATTAAGCAAAATATCTTCAACATTCTGCCTGGAGTCTAAAACTGAAAGCACATACGCATCATTTTCGCTGATGCGATACATGATTCTCCACGGTTTAATTATCATCTCACGATATTGAGTTATTCCATGAGCATATAACTCCGGCACAATGCGGCAACGCTCCGACTGCTCATACAACTTTGATACACCGCTTTTTATCTTTTGAAGAATATCTAAAGCTGTAGCAGGACTGTCCTGAGCAATATACTCAATTATTTTGGTAAGATCTTTTTCAGCGGTCTCAGCCCAAACCACACAATACTTACTACTCATTCCTTAGCCAGCTTCTTTTCAAGAGTAGCAAAAACATCTTCCTGTGATTTTACTTTTCCGGTTTTTATATCTTCTTCACCTTGCGAAAGCAGCTTAAGAATACCGATAGCATTACGCATATTCTCATAACTCTCCGGATCCTGAAGTACTGCTCTCGGTTCACCGTTTTGAGTAATAATTACAGGGCGGTGAGTTTCGTTAATTTGGTTCAAAACATCAGCCGCCTTGCTTTTCAGGTATGTAATAGGTTTTATATCATCAGTAATATTCATAAGCGCCTCCAGTCTGAATATCGTATCATATTCGGACCGATTGAAACTACAGTTTATTTCCCACTTCCATAAATAAACTAACAAACGAGAAAGCCGATTGTAAAATAGTTGCAGTCATTCCCAAACCGGCAATAAAATCACTCTCTCTGTAATCATCCCGAATAATGCTTCTTGTTACTTCACTCCTATTATTCTATTTTTTAAATTGCGAAATTTATTATTGTAAATAGGTAATCTTGTAGCCTATAATAAAACTATAAGTGGATTGGGGGTACCCGGTCGGCGTTATAGTCTCGGTGAGTTTCATCGGGACTTTTCGCTTTTTAGGGCAGGATAAATTTTCATTCCAGCACCTTTAAAACATGTTCCTGCTTTTTCTCTACCGCCATCGCAATAGAATTTTCCTTTTAGAACATCAAAGGCTCGGTTTTCTTGTTCAGGACGCAAAGTATTCAACCCGATAGGGCGAGCAACTAAGTCTGCTAACTGTAAGCCAGATGACATTACCTTTTTGTCTGAGAAAATTACATCAAAAGGCAATTTTTTGTTTAGGCGATTATTGCCGTCACAAATCCTTCTAAACTCCAGTTCAAGCTCTGCATCCTCTTTCTTGCCTCTCTGCTCAACAACGATATGCGTTTTCTTTTCGTGTTGATCTTTTTCTTCAAGGAACTCATATAGAGTTTCCAGACAAAAGCCTAAAGCAATATGATAAGGATTAGACTCCATTTCACTTTGTTTCTTTAACTCTCGTTTGTCGATGGTACAACTAACAAGAATAAAGTTACTAAACTCAATTATATTTGTGAGCTCACTAATAAATTGGTTTCTCTCTTCCTTACCTTTAAATATATTGAAAACACCTTTCTCTTTGCGAATCTCGTTTTCATGAAGAACGATCTGGTCATGCCCAAAGTGATTAAACTTAAACTTCTCCAGGGCAGGCACAATTGCTTCACTATAATGACGTTTATGGAAGATACAAAACGCTAAAACAAAAATCGGATAGCTATCATCAATACTTTTCAGGCTATGATCACCACTTTCATCAACATAGACTATATATTTACTGAATGGTGAATCAACTTGATTCACCTCTTCTGTAGCTGCGGCATCGATATGAACATTACTTGGATCACATTCAAACAGGGATAATTGTTTATACTTTTGTTTAGTCATAACATTAACTTTTCTTTTTGCGTGTCTTCTTCACCAGCTTTTGCGCTTCAGACTCTGGCCCTGCGTTATCCCATCCGTTAAGCATCCATTTTTTAGTAAAACTATTAACCCGCTTTGCGTAATCAATGGTCTTGCTTTTCCATTCTTTCTGAATACTAGCTTTACTTTTAAAAATACTAATCACGTCAATCCACCCAATTAATTAACAACTAATGCACAGCAGTGCATTTGATCGGGTTATTTCATCTGTATACCTACACTTCGGAAAAGAGCTGTAAACCCATAGTCAATTCTGCAAACTGCCAGATTCACTTTTTTGCTCTCTGTGCATATTAAGAATATCATTCAGATTTTTATCTATACGCTCAACTGCTGATTGTGAATCAATCCACCAGTCAGTAGACCAGATTCTTAAAACTTCCCACCCTAGCCCTCTTAAAATATTTTCGCGAAGGCTGTCTCTGTCTCTTGCTGTAGCCGATCTATGGTAAGTAGCACCATCACACTCAACAGCTGCAAGGTATTTTCCTGGGGCATCTGGGTTCACAATTGCTAAATCTATCCTGAATCCGGAGACTCCAACCTGAGAATGAATAGTCCACCCTTTTCTGGTAAGTTTCTCGGCAACAGCTTGCTCGAATGGTGAATCAAAATACCCTCCGGGTGCGCCTGCTGATTCAACTAATGCACTTGATCCCCTTTGGGCATATTCGATGAAGTGCTTTAAATCTCTCACCCCTTCTGCTGCCGTTCTGGATAAGTCGATATGCTCAGGTTTAAGGGAAGAAAACAAATGCATCTCTTCTTTAGCCCTTGTAATAGCTACATTAAGTCTTCTTGTGCCACCAGCTTGATTCATTGGTCCTAAATTCATACTTACTTTGCCTGCAGCATCTGGGCCGAAGGTAATTGAAAAGTAGATAATATCCCTTTCATCTCCTTGTACGCTTTCAATATTTTTAACGAATAAGGCATCAAAGTTATCTTCAGCAAAGTGAGGCTCAATTTCAGGATGCTCACTCCGTTTTTTCTCAAAAAGATTACTTATATACTCTTGCTGCTCCTGATTAAAGGTTACGATACCAATGGATTTATTAAACTCAGGCTGACGTAACTTATCCACTATATCTTCAACAATAGCCTCTGCCTCACCTTTATTAATTCGTTTAGTTCCATCCTTATAAACAGAATGAACCGGGTTCCATGAGATAGACATACCCTTGGTATCAGTATTAGGAAATGTTATTAGATCAGAGTTGTAATACCTATGGTTTGAAAATGTGATAAGAGATTCACAGCGTGAACGATAGTGCCATTTGAGTTCAATATGAGGAATATTTGCTGCCAGGCACTCATCAAGAATAGATTCTAGATCCTCCTCAACATCATCATCCATATCAGTTTCAACATCTGTTCGCTTCCCAAAAAATGATGTAGGAGGCAGCTGTTTTGGATCTCCAACAATAATTGCCTGCTTTGCTCTGGCAATAGCGCCAATTGCATCACATACTGTTATCTGGCTAGCTTCATCAAATATAACAACATCAAACTGTTTACCATCAGGTGGCAAGTATTGAGCGATACTCATTGGGCTCATCATTACACAAGGGGTTAGCTTAGTTAATGACTCAGGCATTTTCTTTATTAGTTGCCGCAGTGGCATATGTCTGGTTTTCTTTTGAAGTTCCCTAGCCAAAACACCTAGCTCAGATTTTTTTGTTACAGACTCTTTATCCGGGACACCTGATGCAAGCATAGCTTTAACATATTGTTGAGTTAATTCCATAAACTGTTTATCAAGCTCCTGAAATTCGACAATCTTTTGTCTGTGTTCAGCTGGCACAAACTCGCGAAGGACATCATCGCTATCAATAACCGCATTAACCCACCAACGACAATAATTAACCAGCAATAATTCCTCTACCTTGAATCCTTTACCAATACCATTTTCTACTGCTGCAACCAAAGGCATTAAACCAACATCTACAGCTTCTTGCCGTACTTTTCTCCAGGCACACCAAATGCGCAATTTATTTTGGTTATCTATCCAACGCTGACATGAGGCCTCCACCTCTTGAACATATTCAACTTCAGAGTTACTAATATTCAGATCATCCCTTGAAATTACCGTACTAAGCTCATTGAAAAGGGTTTCATATTTTGTTAACTGCTCAATAAACGATCTTCCTTTAGAATCAATAAAACCATTAGGCTCAAGAAGCTCATCTTGCTGTTCAAGTAAAGACGCTATTCTGTTTTTAATTTCTAATGACTGATCTATATCAATTGCAATAGCAGAAATCGCGCCTAATACATCATTAAGCCACCCACATGCCAATGTAATCCATTCGCAATCACTATTAATCCCACTCCATTTTGTTCCAATATGAGATCCAATATAAGAAAAGGCATCTACCTTCTCTTTTAGTAATTTTGCAGAAATAAGGTTGTCAAAATCAACATCGGGGGATTCTGTAAATTTTTTTGTTTTTAGATATAGTTTTAATTCCTTCTTTAACTTCGATTGATCCAAAAACTTAGGAATAAACCATTTTTCCAGGGACTGCTGCCAAACGTTTTTCATATGTTCCAAAGGAAGGTTCAAAACATCTATTGCAAACTCATTTTTAGTTGAGCCAAATGTTTTTTTGAATTCGGTAATTAATTCTACGACTTGTGGCAACTCATTACGAAGCATTGTACCTTGTGATGAAAACCCAAAATAAAACCCCTGACCAAAAGCTTTGGGCAATTTTTGAGCTAAAACCGATAAAGCAGATAGCTGCTTAAGGCTTACAACTTTGACATCAAGCTTCAGGCTATTGCAAAACTCTTTTAAGGTCTCACCTACTATTGAAATTGAGTTTTTCAGCTCAGCGGCTAAATTAACAACCTTACTTTGAAAACTAGGAGACCACTCTCCAGTTGCAATCTCTGCTAATGGATTACCTGCAACACCATCAAGTTCATGAGAGTTAATATCTATGCGCTTAGCTATATTGCTTAAGTTTTCAAATGCTTCAATATCGTGATGTGATGGAGAAGGCCACTCTAATTTAATATCTGGCGTATCATCAAAGCGCAGAATCAATCCTATGGCTTCATGACAATTAAGACCGTTAGAATATCTGTGATGCAAATGATTAACATATAAATTTAAACTCTTTCTAAGGGAGGCCAGTTTATTAGCTTCCTTCTTCCAGTTTTTAATATCATTATTACTTGAGTCCCATGCCCTACCAAGCTGCCTGATAACATCTAACTTTTTTGCCTTAGAACTATGCAGTTCAAGGCAGTGTTCCCCAAGCCCAACCTCATTTAACCTTCTATACACAACTTCAAGCGCAGCGGTTTTTTCAGATACAAAAAGAACTGTTTTTCCAGTGGCCAGCAACTGGGAAATCATATTAGTTATAGTCTGACTTTTTCCGGTTCCTGGCGGACCAATAAGAACAAAATCCTTACCAGCCTCAGCAGCACATATGGCAGCCATTTGTGAGCTATCAGCCAGAAGCGGAACAAAGGTATTACTAGGGTGTAGTTTATGATCTAATTCTGTAACATCAGGAAAATCTGTTTGCGTTCCACCTTTATAATATTCTCGTGGAGATTCGACTAAATGTTTTACAATCGGACTACTTTTTAAATGATCAACCCTTTCGCAAAGATCCATCCACATCAAATATTTTGAAAATGAGAACGTTGAAATAATTGCTGATTCTTCTACTTCCCACCCCGGAATATCTCGAATCACTAAGCGCACAATATCCCAGATTTTTTGAATATCTAATCCACTGTCATCTGTAGGCAAATCCCCCTGTAAATCGAGTATCTCTAGGCCAAAATCCTGCTTTAACATTTGCAATAGAGTTGGATTAAACCTTGGCTCATCTTCATGAAGTGAAAGGCTAAACCCTGAATTCACACTTCTTCGGGTAAGCTCTACCGGTATTAACACCAAGGGAGCCTTATAAGTTCGGTCGGAGTGCCCGGGACGTTGCCAATTCAAAAAACCAATAGCAATATAAAGGATGTTTGTACCACCCTCCTGAATTGCAAGTCGGGCTTGCCTGTAAAGCTCCAACAGGTTTCTATCCAACTTAGACTGATCTTGGGTTGCCACAAGCTCTTTTTTATTTAGCAAAGCTTCAATGCGGCTTTTCTTAAGATCTTCCTGATGTTGCCTTAAATGGATATGCTCTTCCCTTGTATCATTTTCAATTTTTAGTTTTTCAGATGATATAATTTTGAACTTATGCCCATCGGCAAGCATGTCCTCCATCTTTCCTAAATCATGACAATCAAGAATAATTGCCCTTGCTCTTGATGTAGTGTTAAGAAGGCGATTACGCATTGTCAAATCAAGCAGCTGACTCTTCCAGTTTTCAACTCTGGCTTCGGGCGTACTTAATTCTGGTTTATCAGTAAATACCAGGCTATATGACTCTTCGGGTATATCATCAGGAATTTCAAGCTGTAACTGCACATCATCAACTTTAACCTCTGACTCATATTCACCTGTTAACTCAGCATCAGACAAAGGCTTAATAGAAAGGTTTCTGGCCCTTTTAATATCAACAGCGATTTGAAACTGCTCTTCATCCTCAAGGTGTTTTTCAGCCTCTTGTAATGCTAAACCAAATGTAGCAGGAGGTTTATTAGTACATAGGGTTGTTTCAAAAACCAATATCTCTTTTAATTGCACACGCTTTCTAATGGCTTGCGCATCAAAAATAACCGAAGAAGAGAAATCTTCATTGTTAAGCCATAAGCCCACAAATGCATGCTCTTTAATAAAGATTACAAGTGGATTCAACCCCATCTGTTCTAAACACGAAGCAAATAAAAGCGAAGTATCCAAACATGTTGCCAAACGATTTTTTAAAATAAATGACGGCAAACGAACTTTTTGACCAGACTGCTCAAAACTTGCAGGTGGTACAGAATATGTCAAATCAAGCTTAACTATGGCACTCCATAGTGCACTTGCAATAGTAGCAACTCTTTTAGGGCTATTAGACTGATAACCATCAAGGCCAGCAGGCAAATTTGCAGCCTCTAGCCGCTTAGACGTATCTCTTAAAATGCCCTGAACTGCAGAGTCATTGGGTTGCACAAACGCAGCTATAATTTCCGGAACAACATTTATTCCGCCCCACTCATCTTTTGATAAGAGATCTACTTTATATGAAACTTTATTAATTAACTCATTGTCACAGCTTAGTTCGAAATGCAGATCACCTGATACGGCCTCGTTAAGAGAGCGCAGAAAATCTGATTTTAACTCAATATAGCAGTCATCTATTGAGATCTTCTGTTCGGGTTTTATGCACTCAATTGACCAAACCCTTGTAATTAAAAAATCAGGACAAGATGTAACTTTCAGTTCCAACGAACGAAACTGTGTTTCCGAAACATTTTCAATTTCAATATCGCTAATAACAGGAAAGGAGTTTTGCTGAAATGCCAGGTTTATCGGTGAAATAATAGAGGCGTTAATTTTAAGGCCTGAATGACTATTATTTAATCCGTTCTGAGTTGCTGAATCCATATTAACTACCTTTAATCACTTTAGTATGATATTTACCTTGATAAAAAGTTAAAAATAACAATATATTAGAGTGTGATAATTATTGCATATATAATAGATTAAGTAACTAGGCAAATAACAATATGATAAAAAATACAAAACATTACAATCAAGCTACAACTCAATCTTCTATGCCCTTCATGTCATTTTTGGAAACTTTATCCAAAAGCCCTTCAATTTTCCTCGCAGAATGCAAAGGCAATGTCTCTTTAAGCATTAAAACAAACATAAACAACATAAAAAAACCAAACAGAAAATAAACTATAGTTTGAATAATCGGCATTGGTTTACCAGAAACTATCAATGCTAAAGGTAATGCAAAACAACATACCGATGCCAAAAAGAAGAGGACAGAGGTAATATAATTCATCCAACTATTATAATTTGCATATTTACTAATATTAACTTTTACAGCACCGCCTGCAAATTCCAGATGTCTCATAGCCCTTTTGAAATGAAAGAAAGGTATTTCACCATCTGATGCTTCATGCAACTCAATAACCTTCTCCCGAAACTGCTTTTCCAGATAAAACTCGTTAGTTAATAAAAAATATTCATTCTCAATTTCCGACTTTAGAAACTTCTCTGTAACAGAGGTGACACATCCACTATCAAGAGCCTCTTTGATCTTATTAATGCGGTCACGCTTACGCTCCTCATTAAAATCACGGATCTTTTTGTAATTAAGTATTACCACAACCGGAAACAGCAACATTACATATAGGAAATCGCCATTTTTAAATAAATCGACAAAAAATTGCCATATTTCAAGCTGAATTGACATTTATTACCCCCGAATATTATTAGTATCTTCATCATAAGAAATCACTTCCCTATAGCCTTAATAATTCTATCTTCATTTATTAATACATCCTTCATTAATAATTTATATGGAAAACACTTATGTTTTTTCGCTTTTTTAAAGCTTTCAAGAATAGATATTAAAGATGATGCAGTAATTAAAGATAAATTTAAATCAAACTCCAGCTCTGTATCATTAATAAAATCATCACTAAAATCTGGAGCAATCAATAATGATTTAATAATCTTATATTCACTTTTATTTACAAGATCTGCATATGATTTCATTTGCCTAGAAACAGTACTATACTTATTATACCCCCCCTCTTTTACAGTTTTACACTCGACTAATATTAATTCATTATTACCAACATTTAATAATATATCGATTTTATCTTTTTTCGTATTTAATTGATTTTTTAATTCATCATCAACATTAAATCCAAGTTGTTTAAATATCGATTTTGTTAAATCTTCAAACTTCAGCCCTAAATCAGCTTCTTTGATTATTATCCCATTCTCTTTAAGAGTATTTAAATCACGCTGCCCAACATTAACATAGTTTTCTAAATATAGATTTTCAGAATCTTTGTATGCATCAAGAATATTTTCAATAGTGTTACCACGTGTTTTAACTTCCATAGCTTTACAAAATTTATCAATATCATCATATTTTATAATATCCAAAATATCTCTAGGTTTAATGTTATAGTCTAAAAGCAAATTACTTTTAAGAACATCTTCATCTTGTAACTCAAATTCACTTTTAACCTGTTTATTTAACTTAGACAAAATACCACTAAGATCTGCCAAAAGCTTTTCATAACCATCGACAGAAATTCCAACTTTTTCATCTTTTTCAACAGCTTCAAAGTGAAGAATAATATTGCTAATTTTCTCTTCTAAAGTTGTTCCTTTCAGTGAAGTTGATATGCTTAAGTTTGTTTCCCAAAGATTGTTCAAGAGTTTCTTTTTATCAGATAAATTTGTACCATCTTTATGTATATCAATTGCAAGCAAATTTGTAAAAGAAATACCTTCTTTAATAATGTCTTTTATTTTTTCATCAAAACTAAGTTTACGATCTATACCATGTTTTCTGCAGACCAAATTTATTTGAGGCTCCTTTAATGACCTTAATATTCTTCTTAAAAACTTGTCTGCCACCTCTTTTTCTCTAACAAGTCTTAATACTCGCACCATTTCATCCGCAACATAAACAGTATTATTCTTTTTAGAATAAAAAATAACTCCGATATTTTTTAACTCATTTATCACGGTATCAATTTCTAATGGTTTGACACCTAGCACCAAATAATTTATTAATTTAACTTCCTCGAGTGAAAGTTCGACTTCATGAGAAAGCGTAAGCAAAATCGACAATTCATCATCTGTTATCTTTTTTTCCTGATTATTTTTTTCATCATTGTAAAATGCTGTATGAACGCAAGATTTGTATATTCTGTAATCTCTTTTTCTATCTTCTGACAATTCAGATTTAGGATTATTTAATTCTTTATTAAGAGCTTTATATTTTCCAGCCAAACTCTTTAATTCTGATTCATACAACCTTGAAAACCAATCCTGCTTCATAATACAGTTTCCATCCCGAATTATAATATCTATCAAAATATCAAGTTGGGATGAAGTATTTACAAATTCGGCTTTAATGAAATCTGAAAATTCAGCTTCTACAAGATCAAATATTTTAGAAATAATGACATTATCTAAATTTTTTAGCCCTGACTCATCATTGTCAGATAATATCTGATTAATTTCTTTATGCTTTTCTGGCTTATTAGCAATAATACCGTCAATTATTTTTATAAAAGAATTTTTTTCAAGTGAATTTAAATTGTTTAAGATTTTCTCAAGCTTCATACTTTACATTTCCTTTGCTCTTATTCTTTGACTTATATATAAATAATAACGTCAACATCTTACATACAATACTCCTAGGTTACACCCCGATCAAGTTGTTTCCTTATATATAAATCGGCACCAAATTACCGTTAGACAAATATGTCATTATTTCCGCAGTGAAGGAATTTTTTTGGCGCATATATTCTCTGGATTCCAATTTTACTTCAAGCATCCAGGCAATCGGTCCATCAAGATCATGGGGCTTTAAAAGCCGAATAAAAGCTATCCTACTATGCATTGACAAAGTCCAGCATCATGATTGAGATATTTTTTGGACTTGATTCATCCTCTCCGAAAAACCCAAGAGCAGAAGTAGGGACGGAAGTCATTTTGGTTTTTTTATCTGCCGCAATTGATAATGTACAAGATACTCTTGTAGCTAAGTATATAAAGCTCAGTAGTAATAACAATCAGGCAGTACTCCCTACTTGCTGTCATTTCAACTACGCTCAGGATGCTTTTTTCTGGATTACCAGATCAAGTCGGGTAATGACGGTTGTGAGGACGAGAAAAAGATGATGGTAATAGCGGTAGCAACACTCTAAAAAGCATCTTCAATAACGTGACTAAACTGCTCACTTTGTTCTGAAAAATATTCGCATCTGCTCTTTATTAACTGCTTTAAACCATTTATATCGTCCATCTGATCGTCTGATAGATTTTGGTCGGACAAATCCAGTAAATCCAGCTGTTTCATGCATTGAGCTATCAGGTTGTCCAACCTGCGCTTGAGCAGGCTGAATTGTATTTCTGATTCACTGGCAAGGGTTAACAAATCAAACGCGGTTATACCATTACTGTCGAAATTATCCCCAATTGCCATAGCAAGGTTTGTTTCCAGCATCCGTACTTTTTTTGATTCATATACAACTGATACCAAATCGTAGAAAGGAGCTGGTTCAATTCCAGCTTTAGATACAAAGTAGCTTATGTTTTTCCCATGTGCATCACTATTACCGATAATCAAATTAAACAACACCCAGTCAATTAACTTTTGTCTGGCCTGAACTGGAATTGAGCATGCTGAATTAAATTGAAAAAGCTTTGGAATACTTGCACCTTCTCGTATATGCGCAACATCTGGTTTACTACCGAAATTCTGTTCGTATTTAAATTCAGGAGGAAGGTTTAACGCCTGGCATCCATCTACCATGTGGCGTTTTTCAACACTATCCTGCGCTATTTTTCGGTCAAAACGTTTTACAACCAATACACTATGATTACCAAATTTTGTGTGCGATACATCTGCAACATCAATATTAACTGCTTTCGCTAGTCGCATACAGTAAAGCTCATTAATAATTACTGAAGGAAATTGAGACGATGCAAATTTAAGTATGTGCGTACTTGAAAATTGACCATCTGCAAGAAATATAGAGTGGTTTTCATCTATAAAAACATTAAGTTTATTCTGAACACCTGCAACAGAAAGTCTGTATTTACCATCCCAGGAAAGTAACTGTTCTGGCATGCCGCTATCCAACCGAGATATTAGTTCTTCTTCTTTTATTAGCCTTAAATTAGTTTTTTGTTCGGGATAGTTTTTTTCAGCAAAAGAAAAAGCACCTACAGCATCGAGACCTATTGTTTTTAGAATTCCATATATATTATTTTTTGATATGTTTTCTGTTTCCAGTAAAACATCAAAAGCTCCACCTTCAGGAAAAAGGTTGCGTATAAAATTGATGACTGATATTGAATCAAATGTTCCAGACAATGGAATGCATGGTGATATTGAAAAACCATTTTGCTGCCATTCGTCATCATAGGTAAAGCTACATACCCTTGGCTCATTAAAAATTAGCGTGCCAACCTTCTGATGTTTTGCCCATATTACCAGCTGCGGAAAATGCTTAGTACCAGGCATTGCTTTCTTCCGGTTCAATAACAGTGAGCTTTATCCCGAACGCTTCAAGCACTATAAAAAGGGTATTAGCCCTGATATTTCCTAACCCTTTTTCTACATTATTGTATGCCTGCTTGGAGAGTCCGCAAAGGCTTGCCGCATCTTCAAGAGTCATTCCTGTTGAGGTTCGTTTATGACGTATAAGACGGGCTATAGCATCCATATTTATACAACCTGTTAAATCTGGCTTTTCTGTAACGATTACTCTTTTTGACATACTATATTCCTATTTACGTAGGATTAATAAGGGACTGGGTTATAAGAGACAATTAAATCCTATATACTTAGGATATTAGACTTTGAGTCGCATAAAATCAATATAATCCTAGCAAAGCGGGATTATTTAAATCAGCCCCCTATCCTAACCTTCCCCTTCGAAAGAGGAAGGGACTTTTTCTGAATTACCCGATCAAGTCGGGTAATGACGGATTGTACAGATTTGATGGTGTAGCTTTCGCTGGATATTTTCCCAAAGACGAGGCACAACGATGATGAGTGATGAAGTTTACATATTAGTAAATGAAGAGCGAAGAAGAAGTTGTAACAAAGTATTTAAGGAAATAGAAATTCAAACATATTTCTCAAAGTATGAGACCCAATTAATTTAGAAGAAAAGGAAGCCTTTTTGAGGAAGCATATACGTAATATGTGACGAGAAAAGCCTGGAGCTATAACGAAATAATTTGGGAAATAGGAAAGAATTTGGCGGAGAGGGAGGGATTCGAACCCCCGGAAGGTCACCCTTCAACGGTTTTCAAGACCGCCGCTTTCGGCCACTCAGCCACCTCTCCGCGATATGAGATGCGTATTTTCCTGATTTTAGCGCTGTTTGACAAGTGAAAATTTCACTTTTTTGCATTTTTTTTACTCTTAATTAGAAAACTACCGCATGAACAATCGCTTATATTTTTTCTTTTAAAATTTATATTGGTTTTTATGCCTATTACACGGACATAACCCATGTTTTTGAATTATAATTAGCGGATACATGGAAAGTGGCACTTTACGATGACCAAAGAAGAACTTGAAAAGAAGATCAAAGAGCTTGAAGCCGATAAGGCAAAGCTTTCAAAAGAGCTGGAACAGGCGCGTTCTGGTCATAGTCTGCTTTATGCCAATCTTGCTCACGAGCTAAAGACTCCGCTTACTGCTATTATTGGTTTTGCTGAAGATATCGTTGCGGGTCATGACAAGAATAATATTATTGAACGCATTAAAACCATTACTACCAATGGTTATTATCTTTTAAATGTTTTAAACGGAATTATGGATCTTAGTAAGATTGAGACACAAAGATTCTCTGTGGATCCATCTACCTTTTCTTTGCATAATCTTTTATTTGATATTGAAGATATAATGCAACAACAAGCAAAGTCTGCTGGTAATAATTTCTCTTTGAGTTGCATTTACCCCCTTCCAACAACCATTATTAGCGATCGCACCAAACTTAAACAGATTCTGATTAACCTTTGCAGTAATGCAATTAAATTTACTAAAGATGGCGATATTGAATTACAAGTTTGCTATCGCCGCGACAAACACCGTATTGAATTTAAGATTACCGATAATGGCATCGGTATTGATAGCAAACATTTGCAACGAATCTTTCGTCCTTTTGAACAAGCCGATAGCTCTATTTCTAAAAACTATGGCGGCACTGGTTTAGGTCTGTTCATTTCTAATCAAATCGCTATGCTTTTGGGAAATGAGATTAAGGTTGAAAGCACTCCGGGTAAAGGCAGCGTATTTACTGTAGAGATTGAACCGGGACATATTGAAGAAAGTCAGTTTATCTGGAGTGAATTTGAGCTTAGACGTACATCATTTATCAGCCATGATTCCGCCCCTCCTCTTTTAATGGGTAACATTTTGATAGCTGAGGACAATCCGGATAATCAAAAACTTTTAGAGCTAATGCTTTCGCAAACTGGAGCAGATACCATTTATGTTAATAACGGTCAGGAAGCCATAGAACAGGCTGTTAATAACGACTTTGATCTTATCTTGTTAGATGTGCAGATGCCTGTTGTTAATGGTATTGAAGCGGCTACAGAAATGCGTAAATCTGGCGTTAGTTTCCCAATTGTGGCGGTTACTGCAAACAATGAAAAAAAGGATCTGGACCATTTACTTGAGATTGGCTTTGATGATGTAATCTGCAAGCCAATTAATCGTAAAGAATTTTTTGACTTGTTAGCTAATAGTCTGCGCCCGGCACCTGAGCAACGCCATACTGAATCTATTTCTGATATTGAGAAGGCTTTGAATGAAGACCCTGAGTTCCAACAACTTTCGGAGTCATTTGCTGATACCTTGAAGTATTACGCTACCCGGCTGAAAGATGCTAAAAACAAACAGAACTGGAAAGAGATGCAATCACTGGCACACAAACTAAAAGGCACCGCCGGGAGTTTTGGTTTTCCCAAGATTGGTACTATAGCTGCTGCTCTCGAAAAACAGCTTAAAGTTGAAAATAACGATGCTGCAATACCTCTCGCTAAAGAGCTTCTTGAGTTATGTAGTCAAGATCCTAAAATTTCTTGACTCTACATCTTTGGAGCCGACTTTTTACCCCAAACCTTGGAATTAACTGACTTTGCATTAGAAGAATTAGCAAACCCGCCCTTTAACGGTTTACTCTGTTTTGCACCCTGAGTTGATGTTTTATTTTTCCCGCTCTTTGCACTTGGCTTTCCAATAGATGATTTTCCTGCATAGGCTTTGCCTGCTGCACTTTTAGATTTCGCTGGCCTTTTACCAGTACCAGTTTTTTGGGCACCTCCGGCCTTATGCCCAGAAGCCACTTCACCAGAACGTTGTCCATCCCAATGACCAACTTTTGACTTTTTGGGTTTCTTGGGTTTTTTCTTTTGTTTATTCAGATGCATCTCGCTGGATTCGGGAACATTATGCACCGGAATAAAGTCATCAACATACTCTCGCGGCAACAACTTATTTATCAAACGCTCAATATCACACAGCTGCTTGTATTCATCAGCACAAACCAATGAGATGGCATTTCCTCTACAACTTGCACGTCCGGTACGCCCTATACGATGCACATAATCCTCGGGAACATTTGGCAAATCAAAGTTAACCACCTGTGGTAACTGGTCAATATCCAATCCTCGGGAGGCAATATCTGTTGCGACCAACACCCGGATCTCCCCTTTCTTGAAATCATCCAATGCCTTGGTACGCGCCCCCTGACTCTTATTGCCGTGAATCGCTGCAGTCTTGATATCCCTTTTTTCCAAAAACGATGCCAGCTTATTGGAACCGTGTTTTGTCCTGGCAAATACCAATACCTGTTGCCAGTTGTTTTCCTCTATCAGGTTTGCCAACAACGCAGGCTTTTGCTTTTTATCAACCGGATGCACTAACTGCTTTACCGATTTTACGGTGGTATTGCGGGCACCTATAGAAATCTCTATTGGATTTTTAACCAGTCCCTTTGCTAGTTGACGGATCTCGTCGGAAAAGGTGGCGGAGAACATCAGGTTCTGGCGCTGTTTGGGAAGAATATTGAGTATCTTACGAATATCGTGAATAAATCCCATATCCAGCATTCTGTCCGCTTCGTCCAATACCAATACTTCAAGATGCTTAAAGCGCACTGCATTTTGGCCATATAGATCAAGCAGGCGCCCCGGGGTTGCCACCAGAATATCGGCACCACGCCGCAAACGCATCATCTGTGGATTTATCTTTACCCCTCCAAATACCACCATTGAGGATAATGGCAGGTGCCTACCGTAAGTAGCAATACTCTCACCAACCTGTGCTGCCAGCTCACGGGTTGGCGTTAATACTAAGGCACGCACCTGATTCGATTTATTGAGTCGCTGACCTTTAGATAGCCGTTCTAGCAACGGCAAAGTGAAGCCCGCCGTCTTCCCGGTACCGGTTTGCGCCGTAGCCATTATGTCTCTACCTTCAATAACTGCGGGAATCGCCTTTAACTGAATAGGAGAAGGTTTGGTATAACCTTTTTCGGCAATAGCCTGAAGGATTGGTGCTGACAGGCCCAGGGAATCAAAACTCATAGAGGGATCTCTTGCGGTTGGTATGGTTTAAGTGGGCGTGTAGCTTACAGTAAGTCACTGATAATTGCGATGTTTATTTACCAAAAACCTTTTGTAACAAATCCGTAGTATGCCTTACCGGATTCTTACGAATCTCCGCCTCTTCCTTTGCCAGATAATAAAAGATTCCATCCATCCCCTTATCTACCACATGTTTAGTCAGATCAGCCTTAACATCCGGCATAAATGGCAAATCTTTATACTTACCAATTAATTTGTCATAACTTTGCACAGCACCAACCTCGGAGATACTTTTATTAACTATCGGCTGCATCTCTTTTGCCAAAGCAGTACTCATCTTATTCTTAAAATATTTAGTGGCAGAATCATCTGAACCTTCATATATCTTTTTTACGTCTTGAAAAGTCATCTGTTTGATTGCACCTACAAACAATTTTTTAGCTTTTGGTGTAGCTACTTCTGCAGCCCGGTTCAATTTTAGTTCAAGCTCATCAGCATAATGTTCCATGCCAACCTTTTTCAAAATTTTTCTAATCTTTTTCAAGTCATCCGGAAGCGGAATATGAATTAATGAATCAGCATTAAAACCATCTATTTTACCCAGTTGCTTTACTACATTTTCTGAACCTATCTGCAATGCCTGCTTAAAGGCCTTAGCTATATCACCTGTACTTAGTTCGTTTATAACCGAGGAGTTATTACCGCTTTCAGAGTCAAAACTCTTTACAGTTTCAACCACCTTACTCCACCAATCACCAGCATTGGCAGTAGTAATAAACAAAGAACATAAAACAAATACAACAACCCTAGTCAACCTATTCACCTTCTACTCCTGAATCTAAGCAATCATTTCCATTGTTAAAATATGGTTTAACCAATGTCAAAAAACAAGCTGTTGTTATGCCGGCCGTACCATAGATCATGCACATAATCATAATCTGGTATCTCACTGCAATAAGTGGAGATACTCCAGAAAGAATTTGCCCAGTCATCATCCCGGGAATTGACACCAAACCAACCGCAAACAATTGATTTGTCGACGGTATCAAGGCAGCCCTGACAGCAACATTTCTTGCTTTACAGAATTCCATCCCCCTTTGCATCTCCCCATGCAAACGATCGGAAGCCAGGCTAATACTATTCATAGAGTTAGCAAATACCATCCCAGCCAGAGGTATAAAAAAACGCGGAGAGTACCATGGATCCAGCTGCAATACCCCAAGCGACATTAATGCCAAAGCAGAACTGCCACCTATAAATAAAGAAATCCACGCCTTAAAATAGATCTTTTTACGGTGTTCCGGAATAGTTCGTAGCGAGATCCATGAAGAGGTAAACAGCATAACAGCAGCCACTGCCAATACAATCAAGGCACTGTCAGACTCGAAGATAAAGGTAAGAACATAACCAATAAGCAACAACTGCCCCACCATGCGGCACACAGCATAGATTCCATTCTTATAATCATGTGACCACGAAAAAAGAATGGCTATGGTTATTGCTACTGGAATAATGGCAAGAACAAGATTAGAAAACGGAATTATATGCATAACACTTCTCCATTATTTATGTATTCTAAAAAAATATGTACTTGGCCGTTTATTTTTAACTATAAAACTAACATCATATTGCATGGTGTCAATAAGCCCTGCATTTCTTATTAGTTAAGGTGCAGGTACATAAGGTGTTTGTGTTACCGAACAGAGCCCGGAGGTATGACGTTTACTATGGCATTAAACCAGTTTTATTATCATTTTCTCGTCGCCAAATTCAATGACATTACCAGAAACGATTTTTCTTCTTTTTCTGGTTTCGACCTCGCTGTTTACCTTAACCAGACCTTCGGAGATCATTATCTTGGCTTCTCCACCACTGCATACCAGGCTTTCAAACTTTAGTAATTTAAACAGTTCGATGGGCTCTGCTGTAATCTCTACTTCTCTCATTTTATTTAACTCTTTTGCCTGGGGCAGTTTCTAGGCTTCATTACTGGAAATTAATCTACCATTTACTGCTGCGATTCTGGTAATGGCATCTACCGAAAGACCTGTTTCCGGCCATCTGGCTGATAATAAAGAGCCCGGAGGTATGACGTTTACTATGGCATTAAACCAGTTTTATTATCATTTTCTCGTCGCCAAATTCAATGACATCACCAGAAACGATTTTTCTTCTTTTTCTGGTTTCGACCTCGCTGTTTACCTTAACCAGACCTTCGGAGATCATTATCTTGGCTTCTCCACCACTGCATACCAGGCTTTCAAACTTTAGTAATTTAAACAGTTCGATGGGCTCTGCTGTAATCTCTACTTCTCTCATTTTATTTAACTCTTTTGCCTGGGGCAGTTTCTAGGCTTCATTACTGGAAATTAATCTACCATTTACTGCTGCGATTCTGGTAATGGCATCTACCGAAAGACCTGTTTCCGGCCATCTGGCTGATAATAATCTGTCCTTGGCTACTCTTGTTATACTCACTGAATTAGATTGATTGCCACCAAGAATATGGTACGCGACATCATCTTCTGCCCAATAAAAACCTACATGCCCCTGCCATCCATCACGACTTCCACGCCAAAAAATCATGATTGCACCTAAACGAGGAGAAATATCTACTCCAAAATTTTCCCATTGTCTGGCCCCCAAAGGATTATTTGGCAAGCCTTCTTCCGGCATTTGCGAACCAATACAGTGAGCAACAAATAATCCACACCAAGGTATATCGTCATCATCGTAAGAATAAAGTTCAAGATTTTCTGCCCAACCAATTATTGCTTCATTTGACCCAGCCCCCGGTTGTTCCTGAGTTCCTATTAAGTTATAAGCAGCCTCAAGCCAAGGGATAGCAGGCGGAATAGTAAATGCTTCGGTTTCCGAAGTATCGTTACCTACTGGTTGATCCTTAAATAAAATTGCTCTGGTTTTTGGGCCAACTAAACCATCAACAACAAGTCCATTAGCCGTCTGAAATTCTTTTATTGCCTGAATAGTTTTCCGACCTCTTATTCCATCTATAGGGCCTGGATCAAAACCTGCATCTTTAAGTGCTTGTTGAATCTGTTTGGTGGTCATTAAATCTCCTTTAAGTGCAGTGTCCATTTAACGCCGGTGATTATTACACAAAAAGGAGATCAAAATAATTAAAACTTTTTATTTGCCTGCTCTTCTTTTGCCTCATAAAAAGCTTTTCTTTCCTGCAATGCTTTCTCTTTGGCCTCTGCTGATTTCTCTGAAATTTTAACCTTTTTACGCTTAACTACAATTTCCTGATTAAGACGCTGTCTTTTCTTCGGCGCACGATTTCCCATTTCCTTAACGCGCAACTCTACCCTGTCAGCAATACGATCGACAACACCATTAATATATTTGTGGCTATCCTCAGCCCCATATAGTTTAGCTAATTCAACAGCTTCATTAATAATGGCCTTATATGGAATATCAATACGATTAATAAGCTCATATGCGGCTATACGTAAGATATTAATCTCGATCGGGTCAAGCTGGTCAATAGGTCTATCCAGCAAAGGAGATATTTTAGCATCAAGCGATTCCTTTTTTTTCGGAATCCCATATAACAACTCTTTGAAGTATTCAATATCAACCCGACGCATATCCTGATCTTCATGAAAATGATTTTCAATATCATGAATATCGTTATCGGTCAGCTGCCACTGATATAGCGCCTGTAGGATTCGATGACGAGCCCTGGTGCGGTGTACAGTAGGTACTTTCATTTCTTTCGACATCAATTTCTGCTCTATAGGTTGCGAAGTAAACTTACCATCTCGATGGCTGTTAATGCTGCTTCTGCTCCCTTGTTTCCAGCTTTCGTCCCTGCTCTTTCAATTGCCTGCTCGATTGTGTCGGTTGTAATAACTCCGTTACTAACTATAACATCTTCACTTAGTGAAACAGATGCCAACCCCTTGGTACATTCTGCCGCAACAAAATCAAAATGAGGTGTAGAGCCACGAATCACTGCACCTAGCGCAATTACCGCATCCGCTCTTTTTTCTTCTGCAATCTTTTTTGCTGCCAAAGGTAGCTCAAATGCACCAGGAACCTTAACCAGCTCAATATTGTCTTCAGTAATACCATGACGCTTAAGGGCATCAACAGCCCCCTCAACCAAGCGGTCAACGATAAAACTGTTGAAACGTGATGCTACCAAAGTAAATTTGGCTCCATCTACTTTAAAATCACCTTCAATAATGTTTATAGAGTTCATGTCAATTCCTCTTACTTTTTTTAAACTTTACAGACTCTTTAGCGGAGTCACATATTCTTCAATCTCTAACCCAAACCCAGAAAGAGCATGCATTCTTTTGTTACTACCTAATACCCTTAGCTTTTTAATCCCAAGATCAGAAAGAATCTGTGCACCAAGACCAAAATTACGCAGCTTAGCACTTTGCTCACCTTCGCTTTTAGTTGTTGATGAAATAGAGCACTGATATTCATGTACCGAACGCAACAGATCTTCATTATGATCGCTCTTGCGCAGTATCACTACCACACCGTTTTCTTCTTGCGATATATATTTCATAGCCTGGCGCAGTGGTAATTTCTCCTCTCTGCGTACACCATAAAGAAGATCACAAAGTGGATTTTCCATATGTACCCGTACCAGAGTTGGTTCATCAGGATTAATGTGTCCTTTGACCAGAACCAAATGAATCGCTTTGTCGATACTGTCCTGATAGGTAATAAGCTGGAAGTTGCCATATTCGGTTGGAAATTCGCACTGCTCGATTCTTTCTATCTGCTTTTCATTAGCGATTCTATAGTTAATCAGATCTGCTACGGTACCCATCTTAAGACCGTGCTCTTTAGCAAATTTAACCAGATCATCACGACGCGCCATAGTGCCGTCTTCATTTAATATTTCAACAATAACCGCCGAAGGTTCTAAACCTGCAAGCTTGGCAAAGTCACATCCTGCTTCGGTATGCCCGGCACGTGTCAAAACACCACCCGGTTGCGCCATCAATGGAAAGATATGACCAGGTTGCACAATGTCATCAGCATCAGCATCCGGAGCCACGGCGGCCTGCACGGTTTTTGCCCTGTCATCAGCAGATATACCTGTGGTAACACCTTCGGCAGCTTCTATTGAAACCGTAAAATTAGTTCCATGCTTACAATCATTGCTTTCAACCATCAGTGACAGCTTTAAATTTTTACATCTTTCCTGAGTTAAGGTTAGGCAGATCAGACCACGTCCATAGCGCGCCATAAAGTTGATATCTTCCGGTCTAACCATTGAGGCGGCCATCAATAAATCACCTTCGTTTTCCCGATCTTCATCATCCATGATAATGACCATTTTACCCTGACGGATATCTTCAACTATTTCTTCAACTGTGTTTAATGTCATTATCTATCTTCTCTCAAACAAGTTGGCTGAGCGTAGCCGAAGTCACCTTGTTTATTATCAGACCCTTCGGCTACGCTCAGGGGTCTTTTTGTTGGGCTTCGCAAGCTCAGCACCAACCTACGTTTTCGTCATCCCGCTTAAGGAAGCCATCATTATTCATTTTTACCTTACAAAACCATTCTCTGCCAGAAAACCCAGCGACAATTTATCTGCATTACTGCTTTCGTTTTCCTGATTCACACCACCTCGCAGCAACCGCTCCAGGTAGCGCGATATTATATCTACTTCCAGATTAACTTGCCTACCAGGATTTGCATTATTCAAGGTAGTCTCTTTCAGGGTTTGCGGAATGATGTTTAACGAAAACAGATCTCCATCAACCTCATTTACTGTTAGGCTTATACCATCAACAGTAATCGAACCTTTGGCAGCAATATACTTGGATATATGTGAAGGAGCCTTAATACGAAACTTAACCGAACGCGCATCATTCTCACGACTAATAATCTCACCCAAACCATCAACATGACCGCTAACGATATGGCCACCCATACGACTGGTTGGCATTAGCGCCTTTTCCAAATTAACTTTGGTTCCGGACTTGGCAATTGCCAGTGATGTCTTACTAAGGCTTTCTTTAGAAACATCGGCCCAGAAGCTGGTTGGAGTTAGATCCGTTACCGTAAGGCAAATACCATTAACAGCAATACTATCTCCAAGATTAACATCTACCAAAGGCATCTTATTAACTGCAACCTCAAGACGTACATCACCACCGCTGCTTTGCAGTTGTGCGATTTTACCGATGTCTTCAACTATTCCTGTGAACAACTCACACCTTCCAATTTCAAAGAAAAGCAAATATGTATTTTCAGACCGTCTGCGGCATGGATAGCCGCAGCCGAGCTACATGGATGTATTTATGCGTGTCTGCAAAATACATATTTGCTTTTTCAAACTTGTTGGGCTTCGCAAGCTCAGCCCCAATCTATATTTTTCATTTCTTTGTTGTGTTACGCCTGCGGCTAACACAACCTACATTAATTTTTAATCGGCTTGGCAACAATTCGCCAATCTTTACCAACTGCCCGGATATCCATGATATCCAGCTCAACCTTATCTGCCATTTTATCCAGCCCTGGCAAATCGAATAATCCCTTCGCGGCACTACCCATGATATGCGGAGCCATATATACCAACAGTTCATCAATCAATCCAGCCTGCAAGAAAGCACCTGATAATATCGAGCCTGCTTCAACCATCAATTCATTAACACCTTCGCTACCGAGGCATTCAACAACCCATTGCAGATCCATTTTTTCAGAATCAAGCATCTTTGCTGAAACAACCTTGGCGCCTTTTTGTTCTAGCAATTTCACTTTTTCTGCATTGGTAGTAATAACTTTTTCGCAGGAAAGAATTACTACCTCCTTCTCGGGATTCCCGCCTTCGCGGGAATGACGGTTTAAATCGTCACCAAAAATCCTAGCCGTTTCTACAATCTGAAGATTAGGATCTATAACCACTCTAAGTGGCTGTTTAACATCCTGCTTTTTACCAGCGGAGTGCTCTTCCTTAAGTCTAGCATTCATTTGCGGATCGTCATGTAATATCGACCCAATACCAGTAATTATTGCACTACTTCGAGCACGCAGGCGATGCACATCTTCCCGAGCCTCGTCAGCGGTAATCCACTTGCTTTCACCAGAAGCCATGGCAGTTCTGCCATCCAGGCTCATTGCCATCTTACAACGCACAAAAGGGAGTCCGGTTTGCATCCGCTTAATAAACCCCGGATTTAGCTGTTCCGCCTCTTGCTGCATCAAACCAACTTCGACTTGTATACCGGCATCTTCCAGCTTTTTTATACCATTTCCAGCAACTTGCGGATTAGGATCCTGCATTGCTATTACAACGCGTTTTACTTTTGCTTCGACCAATCGGTCAGCACACGGAGGGGTTCTTCCAAAATGGGAACATGGCTCGAGGGTCACGTAGACGGTAGAGCCTTCAGCAATCTCTGAACAAAGGTCTTCAGCAGATTTACAACAAGAAAGGAGAGCATTTACTTCAGCATGAGGTTCGCCAGCCTTCTGATGCCAGCCTTCCCCGATAATTTCTTCATCCTTTACAACTACACAGCCAACTCGCGGATTAGGATCCGTGGTATAGATACCTTTTTGCGCTAGCGTAATCGCCTTGCGCATATATTCAAAGTCAGCAGTTGTAAAAGAACTCATATTCAATAAAGAATCTGTCATGGGGTAAAAACGGGGGACAATATTACTATATTAAGCCTTAAGTTGCTATTTTTATTCTTTAAATTATACAACTATACCCAATTATCTGTTCTTAAGCCTTCAACTCTCTTAAACTCTTTCAGATTATTTGTGATTAAAATTAACCCTTCGGATCTGGCATGCCCAGCTATGTGTAAATCATTAACTCCGATTGGAGTTCCATTTTTCTCTAGATTCGCCCTGATATTGCCGTAGTGAGCAGCAGCCTTACTTCCGTAATCAAGCACCTCAAGTCTGGAAACAAAATCCTCAACAGCTTGCAGATTTCCTTCTATATTAGAGCTCTTTTCAGCACCATGCAGTAATTCGGATAATGTAATAGAGCTAATACACATCTGTCCTGCATGCCGATTAAAGGTTTGTAATACTTCAACCGGTCTTCGCTTAATAACGTAGATTACAATATTGGTATCAAGCATATATTTAATCATCAAACGATTCCCTTTCAGACTGCTCCTGCGATGCTCGCTCTACCATAAAATCATCTGTCACAGTTGCTGATCCAAGAAAAAAACTATCCCACGTATTCTCAACAGGAGAAAGTATTCTTTCATTACCTACAACTCTGACATTAACTTTTTTAATATCATCCGGAAAACGAGTGTCTGCCGGCAACCTAACCGCTTGGGTTCTATTATTTACAAAAACAGATCCAGTAGTCATAAAATACTCCAATACTTAAGCTATATACATATCATATATAGCACGCATGTATATTGCAACGATATATAGCACATTACTAATAAAAAATATCCAACTTCATATTTTCAATATTATAAGCTTGACCCTGGAGTTAACTCCATAGTTTATAATTATATTGTAAGCTAAATATGGACAGGAAAATGAAGACTATTAAGATTGGCGAATTAGCCAAATTAGCAAACACTCCGATCGAAACCATTCGTTATTATGAAAAGATCGGGCTTCTGGAAAAACCACAGCGTACCGCTGCTGGTTATCGTATGTATTCTAATGAGAATATCGAAGGACTAAAGTTTATTAAGCGCGCTAAACACGTTGGTTTTTCTATTAAAGAAATTCATGAACTGCTTTACCTGCGTCATGAAAAACACTCAAAAACCTGCCACGATGTAAAAGAATTTGCCAGCAAAAAACTAATAGATATTGAAGAAAAGATTTCTGAACTGACCAAAATCAAGGATGCTCTGGAAAAAATTGTAAACAGCTGTAATGGCGGCAGCAATAGCGCGGATCACTGCAACATCCTCAATGCCTTAGATTCATGCAAAGAGCTAGAGTGAAAATAAAGGAGCATAGCCATGATTGAGAATACATTAAATATACTTTTAGAAGTTGCGCCTTTTTTATTACTTGGGCTGATTATCTCTGGGCTCATAAAATCATACGCCTCTGATACCTTAATTAAAAAACACCTATCTGGCACAGGAATAAAGCCTGTTGTAAAGGCATCGCTTATTGGAGCCCCTATTCCTCTTTGCTCTTGCGGAGTTATTCCTGTTGCTATGGGGCTGCGTAAACAAGGCGCATCCAAGGGCGCCACAGCATCTTTTATGATCGCCACCCCAGAAACCGGGGTAGATTCAATATCGGTTTCATTTGCTCTGCTCGGACCATTTATAGCTATTGCCAGGCCTATTGCAGCACTTTTTTCATCTATTACTGCAGGAATTCTGGTTGATACATTTGCAGATAATAAGAACACCATAACCAATGAAGTTCCTAAATCATGTTGTAGCAGCCATAATACTTCGAATTTACCCCAAACAGGATTGCAAAGATTTTTAGATGGGCAAAAATTCTCATTCACCACCCTTTATGACGACACCTTTAAATGGCTGTTTATCGGCATTATTGCAGCCGGAACAATCTTGACTTACGTTCCATCTGACTATTTTGCTGAACTTGGACACAGTTATCTTGGCATGCTACTGGTAATGGCAATCAGCATTCCTATGTATACCTGTGCTACCGCATCTACTCCAATTGCAGCAGGACTTATCGCGATGGGTATTTCCCCCGGAGCCGCACTAGTATTCTTACTTGCAGGACCGGCAACCAATATCGCAACTCTTGGGGTAATAAATAAAGAGCTTGGCAAGAAAGCCATGATCGCCTACCTATCTTCAATTGGAATATGTGCTTTGGGTTTCGGGATTCTTACAGATTATATTTCAAGCCAACTTGGCATTAATGTGATAACTAACCTACAGGATCAAGAACATCTTGTACCACATTTTATTGCCTGGAGTGCTTTAGCAATTTTGGTCTTTTCGCAAAAACATGTGCGCAAAATATGGCTAGCACCTTTTACTCAAAAAACAGCAGAAACATCTGAGCCTGAAGCCAAAAGCTGTTGTGGAAGCAAGCCAGAAATCCAAAAAACTGAAACTAGCTGTTGTTCATCTGACAAACCCGAGCCAGCAAAAACTGAAGCAAGTTGTTGTGCTAGCCCCCAAAAGGAAGAAGAAAAACCGAAGTCTTGTTGCTGTGGGTCGAAAAAAGATGGAGGTTAGTTTTTCTGGATAACGGGCCTACGCCCACTGCTGTCCGGGGAAAATAGCATTTTTATAAACTTGGCTCAAATTAGCGTTTCGCGCTGCGATTTTCAATCGCTGGATCCCCCGGTCAAGCCGGAGGATGACAGCATCTTACTTGGGAAGATCTCTACTTAGTCATTACCCGACTTGATCGGGTAATCCAGTTTAAGTCTAAATATTTGCAATATCACTTGAAACCTTTAGCTATAAAGCTTTTGCGATTGCATCTAAACTTTCCCTGGACAGTAATGGGCCTACGCCGGTATGACGGTGATATTATTATTTGCAGATTACATTATGCATACCGGGCAGAGCCCGGTTGTATGCGTTCCCAGGCAGAGCCTGGGAACGAGAAAAAGAGTAAGCCGCAGTAGCTTTTTACCGTTCAAGAGTGCGGCCAATGATATACTCAGCACCTTCCCCCACAAAATCGAGTTTCACACGATGAATCCGCCCCGCCAAACTCTCAAGCCCATCCGGCACATCTACTGCGACACGAAGATAGTTATCGGTGTAACCAAAAAATCTTTTCTCATTAGAATCAAGATCTACACTATATGATTCGAACAAAACATCAAATTCTTTGCCAAGATATTCGCGCATTGTACGCTTGCGCATCTCCTGACTTAGCTTTTCCAGTTGTTTACAACGCGCCTTTATAACATCCGGCGTAACTTTGTTATCCATCTTCGCAGCTCTGGTTCCTTCGCGCGATGAAAACGAGAAAATATGTATATGACTAAAACCAATTTCCTGGATATATTCCAGCGAGTTTTTCCAGTTTTCCTCAGTTTCCCCAGGAAAACCAACAATTATGTCGGTAGTTATTGTTAGATTAGGAATTAGATCACGCGCCCTCTGCACAATTCTACGATAAGAGTCCAGATCGCACTTTCTGCCCATGCGCATTAACACTCCATCACTTCCACTTTGCAATGGCAAATGAAGGTGCGGCATTAATCGCTTATTTTTGAATTGCTCTAGTATCTCTTCAGACAGATCCCAAGGTTCCAGAGATGAGATTCTGATACGCGGTATCGCCGTTTCTTTCAAAATAATTTTAATCAGCTCTGCTAGAGAGCTGTTATTATCACCACCATAGCCACCTACATGCACCCCGGTAAGAACTATCTCGTTAATATCTCCAGCATGCAGCAAATTTATTTCAGCAACAATATCTTCTGGACTTCTACTTCTTTCATCTCCACGCGCAACAGTTACTATGCAATATGCACAGCTGTTGCGGCAACCATCCTGAATCTTTACAAACGCCCGATCTTTTCCTCGCGCAAATAAGACCGATTCATTAGCTTCAGCTGCGTGCACCGAGCTGGTTGGAATATCGAATTTATCCTTTACTATGCTGGCAAGGTTATCTTTTTGAGTATTATCAACAACCAGATCAACGCCTAATTTTTCTGCAACATCCTCTGGACTTAGGCTTGCATAACACCCTGTCACTACAAGCTTTACTCCAGGATTATCACGATAATATCTTCTTATAGCCCGGCGAGATTTTCTCTCTGCCTCCTGAGTAACTGCGCAACTATTAAATACAACAATATCTGCCTCTTTAAGACTATTTACAATTTCATAACCATAACCCTGCAGTTCTGCTGCACAAGTTTGTAATTCAGCCTCATTGAGCCTGCATCCCAGAGCCTTTAAGAAAATCTTCATCTATTAACCAATAATCTAGTGAACGTTTTATACAGCCGCATATTATGTACAACTAGCAAGTATTTCACCAATTTAATTTACATCGCCAGAAAAGTGCCATGGAATTTTTGAAGACTTCCTACGACAGCGGTACCATTTATTTAATCTTTAGGAGTTAAAAACACCTTTAACTTCCCTGAATTAACTCTAATCTCACTCCATCCATTAATATCTAACTGCAATTGCACATATCCACAAGTTGGTACATTACTCAGGTGTTTATCTCCTAAAAGATTCGTTAACTCTGTGATACCAGGATTATGGCCAACCAAAACTATCTCATCAATATCATCCTCAACCTGGTCAAGCCAATCCAATAAATCATCTGCATCAAAGGTATACAGTTTATAATCAACCTCCCATTTTATTTCTTTTCTTGCTAATACCTTAACTAATCCTTCTATGGTCTGTTGTGCACGAATTGCAGCACTGCAATATACATTTTCAAAATTACACCCAGCATCAACAATCCTTTGAGCCATCAGCTTACATGCAGCATGACCTTTGTCATTTAATGTTCTATCTATATCCCTTTGGTCTTCATTTTCCCATTCTGATTTCGCATGACGAATAAGGTGTATCGTTTTCATTTTTTAATCCTTGGTAATTTCCTGTAAAATGCGCAGCTTCATACAAAGCTATAGCAGGAAAAACAAATGGTTTCCAAAAATATGATAAAAAAGATTAAATACTTACTAATCCCTGTATTTCTTGGCCTTGTATATCTATATCAAACACAAGGCGAGTTAGTATTCTTTCCAAAAAAAATGGATTTGCCAAATAGACAGGCTTATAGCAAATATGAAATAGCTGTTTTCCGTGACAAGCAAATCCTACACGGCTGGTTTATCAATAACCCTTCAGAACAAAATCTTTCTAATACAAGCAAAAAGCTAATTGTTATATATGGTGATGGGGACCAGGAATTATCTACTCTATTGCCTGTTTCTGAAAAGCTCGGAGAAACATCTATTCTAATGGTCAACTACCGCGGTTACGGCGAAAGCACCGGGGAACCAACGCAAAATAGCCTGATTGCTGATGCTTTGGATACTCTTGACCAAATTTGTGCCGATACCAAGATCGAGTATAAAGATGTAACCCTTTATGGCCATGGGCTTGGAACAGGCATAGCGACTGTAATAGCTCACTATCGCGATGTAGGAGCCTTAGTATTATCATCTCCGTTTGACAGCATGGTTAGTGTAATTAACAGTAAACACCCTTATTTGCCGGTTAAATTTCTTCTTAAATACCATTTTTCATCAGTTACCATAGCACCTGGAATGGAATTGCCAACAATAGTAACTGTTGCTGATTCGGATGACCGCTACCTTCCACAACACGCACAAAAGTTATTATCACGCTGGAAAGGAGATGTTACCGAAAAACATTACCCATTTAACCGTTATACTATTTTGGATGAAGATAACTACTGGAGCGATATAAAAGATTTTATTAATGCTCCACATACAGAAACACCAGTTAAACCAATTAAAAAGCAGGGATTCCAAAAGGAAACCAAGATCGTTTATGCATCCAAACTGGAAGATAAAGGGCAAGAATAATCACTTCTATTAGTTTTTTTGTTGGGTTACGCCTTCGGCTAACCCAACTTATAGCTATCAATCATCCCTACCCCTACCCCTACCCCTACCCCTACCCCTACCCCTCCACTACAATCACAACACCAACAACATATTAAGGCAAACATTCATGGCATGAATACCAACTATTTAGTTTGATGCATTGCAACAAAGAAATGTTTTTCATATACTTAAACCATAGAGGAAGTATTTTCTCTGTTTCTTAAACTATTTGTAAGGAGATCGTCATGATGAACTACACAACAAATAGATACACAGAGCATAACTATAAAACTGCAACAACCTTTGATGAATGTCTGGATATGAGGCCTCATCAAGCTACAACTCCAGGAGCAAAGGTTTTTACAGATATGCAAAAGGAAACCTTCATCAAAAATATCCTCAATCATATGAGGAGAACAGAGGAGAGGTAATATGGATATTACATCTGTTATCTAAAGGCCCCAGCACTAGCTGGGGCTTTTTTTATTTTATTATTTAACCTTATTATCCAGCTCTCGTAGCTGAGAAAGCTTCTCCCCAATCTTTATCTCCAGTCCTCGCGGCACTGGATAATAATACTGGGTATCGCGAGACAAATCTTCTGGAAAGTAATTCTCCCCCACAGCATACGCACCAGGCTCATCGTGGGCATAGCGATATTCCTTACCGTATCCCAACTCTTTCATCAGTCTGGTTGGCGAATTGCGCAGATGGATTGGAACTTCAGAGGTAATACCTTTTTTGATATCACTAACAACCGCCTTATGCGCCATATACACAGCATTACTTTTTGGAGCAGAAGCTAGATACAACACCGCCTGGCTTAATGCCAACTCCCCTTCCGGGCTACCTAATCGCTCATAGGCATCCCAAGCATTCAGGGTTAATTGCAGGGCTCTTGGATCTGCATTACCGATATCTTCACTGGCCATACGCACAATACGTCGTGCTAGATAGATTGGGTCACAACCACCATCCAACATCCTATGCAACCAATACAATGCAGCATCTGGAGCAGATCCTCGCACCGACTTGTGCAGAGCAGAGATCTGGTCGTAAAAATATTCCCCGCCTTTATCAAATCTACGACCACCACCGGCAATAATCTCGCTTATAGTCTCTGCCTCTATATTGCACTTACCATCCACATGCTCGGCAAAATCAGAGGCAATCTCTAAAATTGACAATGCCCTACGCGCATCACCATCGGCCGCATCAACGATTAATTTCAATGCATCTACATCGATAGTAATTTCTCTATCTCCAAGGCCGCGCTCAGTATCTGCCAAAGCCCTTTGAATCACCGTTTCAACATCTTTTCTGGTTAAAGATTTTAAGACATAGGTTCTAAGCCGCGACAAAAGCGCATTATTTAATTCAAAGGAAGGGTTCTCGGTAGTAGCGCCAACAAAGGTAATAGTTCCATCTTCTATGAATGGCAAAAAAGCATCTTGCTGAGACTTATTAAAGCGATGCACCTCATCAATAAACAGGATAGTTTTCTTGTCATAAACCTGCTGATTCTGCTTGGCCGAATCTACAGCTGCGCGTATATCCTTAACACCAGACATAACAGCAGAAATAGAGACAAAATCGGCATCACAACAGGTAGCAATAATTCGCGCCAAAGTGGTCTTACCCGTCCCGGGAGGCCCCCACAACACCATAGAATGTACAATTCCCGCATCTAGCATATCCCGCAACGGCCTACCTTCTGCCAACAGATGTGATTGTCCGATATATTCGGTAATATCGCGAGGACGCATTCGGTCAGCAAGAGGTTTGTGTTGCATCACTTTACTTCCCTATCACATCAACACCTTCAGGAGGTGTAAACACGAAGGTATCATCGGCAAGTTTGGCATCTAACTGCATATTAGAAAATTCCATAAGAGTCATCTGCTCAAACTTATCCCGAATCTGCACAATCTCCAAAACCTCGCCCTTAAAACCAAACATAATATCTTTGTATTCGCTATTTTGATCTTTAGGTGTCAATAGAATCCATTTTATTCCCTGAGTCTCTCCTGCTTCTGAAACAACAAAAGACTTTTCAACCGCACTAAACCCTTCGGTAAGAATACTTGCCGGAGTTGAATCTACTGCTTCCTTTTGCTCCCTGACCGTAACCTGATCTAAATCGATATCGAAAACCCAAAGTTTCACGCCATCAGCAAGGATCATTTGTTCATAAGGCTTGGTATAATCCCAGCGAAATTGGTTAGGGCGACGCATATACAACACCCCCTCCGTCTGCTGAGTTACCTTACCTCCAGCATCAAAAGAGGTCTGCCGAAAGTCTGCCTTGATATTTCCAACTCGCTCAAAGAATTCTTTAGCCATTTTAACTGCCTGCTCATTAGCAACCTTGTTATCAGCTTGTTGAGCATCATTAGAATTGGAGTTATCACCTGCAAATACATTTAATGACGCAAGTGTTATACAAATCAAAAATACAATCTTTTTCATAATAGCCCTAGTTATCTTTTTTCCGAGAATAGTTATCTTTTTGCTGGAAACAGGTTAAAAAAGTTCTCTGTTGTATAGGCAGCAACCTTTTCTAAAGGTTCATCCCGAAGCTGCGCAATACACTGCGCCACATAACGCACATAGGCCGGAGTATTAGGTTTGCCACGATGTGGAACCGGAGCCAGAAATGGAGAATCGGTCTCAACCAACAAACGATGCTCAGGGATAGTTGCCGCCACCTGTTTAATATCTGCCGCAGAATTAAAGGTAACGATACCAGATATACCAATATGAAAATTCAGATCCATAACCTGCTTGGCATCATCCACATTTCCGGTAAAGCAATGCACCACACCTCCAATCTCGGCAGCATTTTCCTCCTGCATAATATTAATTGCATCATCATATGCATCGCGAATATGGATAATCAATGGCTTTTTCGCCTCACGCGCCGCAGCTATATGAGTACGAAAACGCTCGCGCTGCCATTCAAGATCACCCGAGCTTCTGAAGTAATCCAAACCGGTCTCACCAATGGCAATCACGTTTTCATCTGCTGCACATCTAACCAGTTCTTCTTTAGTCACCTCTGGCTGATTATCATCATTCGGATGTACACCAACCGAGGCAAAAACATTATCGAACCTTTTGGCGATATCCAATATGGTTGGGAAATCCTGCATATTAATCGATACACACTGCATATATGCAACATCATTAGCCTTTGCCTGCTCAATATGGGCCGCAACAGTTTCAGGACTATATTCCTTATCCATAATATCCAAATGGCAATGGGAATCGACTAACATAAGAACCTCAAAGTTATTTTTAAAGAACAGGAATTTTAACTTAATTAAGAATGGTTAGCGAGCGCAGACAGTTACGGAGAATATTTTCTCAAGATCGAGGCGCGACTTGGTAAAAATATGTTGAATTTACGAGCCTATTTTTTATTCATTCGCAACAAAGATATTGAGGGAATAACCACAATTTTTAAAAGCGTCACGAGCGCAACTTAGTCGAGGCGTAAATTATTAAAAAGATGCTGAGTGCACAAATAGTGCGTGACTCATTTTTTAATAATTTACAACAAAGAATAAGTAAGCGCAGTAGCTTTTACATTGTGTGGGTTGGACGTTCAGAGGTAGTCGTACCTGCAAGGTAAGTTTCAATCTTCGCCCTAGCCGGCCCACCATCTTTATCGGTAAACTGAAGCCCTATACCTGCGGTTCTGTTCCCTTGAGCTCCTCTTGGCGTAATCCAAACCACCTTTCCTACCACAGGAATCTTTTCAGTCTCTTCCATTAAGGTTAATAGGATAAACACCTCATCACCAAGATTATAACTATTATTTGTTGGTACGAATAAACCACCATTTTTAATGTATGACAGATAAGCTGCATACAGGGCATTTTTATCTTTAATAGTTAACGACAGTATCCCTTGTCTTGCTCCAGATGAACCCATGCTTAGCTATCTCTCCAAATATATCCAACTAACAAATAAATCCTCTAACACTAATTGTAGATTTGCTTGACGATCTATCAACCCTAGTGTTGCAGAAACTTTATCATAATAACTATATAAACCTGAAATTGATATATTTTTTGAGATATCGGTCAGCCTTTTTGCTATATCAAAATTACTTATAGCTACAACATTGTTAACCATTTTCAGCTTTACCATATCTTGAATCCAGCTTATCAACCACCCAAGAGTTCTACGATTAAGCGTTTTACTAAGTTTTTCAGCCGCCTTGGTAGCAGAAACTTTACCGTTTCTTAACCCTTCGAACATCTCAAATTGCTGCAGTCTTTGTTCCAGACAATCACCTTGCAGATAATCCAAGGCCTCTAATGGTCCCAGATTAGCTAAACTTAGAGCCAATTCCAGGTTCTGAGAGGTTTCTGTTACTGATTGCAACCATTTTATTGCCTGATCCTTTTCAGGGGCACTAAACTCCAGTACTTGGCAACGACTTTTTATCGTTGCTGGCAGACTAGTTGTCGATTCTACAACCAGTATTATAAGACTATTCCTGGTGGGCTCTTCAAGGGTCTTCAACAGGCTATTCGCAGCATTGCGATTCATCTTATCTGCCGGATGAATAATCCCTGCTTTATACGATGACAACTGACTGCTATAGATAAAAAAATCACAAAAATCGCGAATCTGATCTACTTTAACATTTTTACTATCGCCTTCCAGCGTTACCTCTTTAAAATCAGGATGGGTATCAGCCTTTAATAGTTTGCAGGTATGGCATTCTCCACAAGGTGCGTTTTCATCTTTTTTACCGCAAAGAACAAATGCACTCAAAGCCTTGGCAAAATCCAGTTTGCCCAGTCCCTTTGGGCCAAGTAATAAAATCGCATGCGGCATCCTGCCTGCATTAAATGCTGCCGTAATCTGTTGCCATTGTTTCTGATTCCAAGGGTAAACCTGATGTTGCAAAACTGTCTGCCTTTACTAATTTAAATCCCTAACTGCGAAAACTTCTCGTCAAATACTGATTTTATCTGTTCTTGTACTTCTGGAATAGTCTTGGATGCATCAATCAATCTAAATCTATCAGGATCATTTTTAGCACGCTGCCTATAAATTTCTGCAACCCGCTCAAAGAAACTCATCTGTTCAATCTCGAAACGATCAAGTTCGCCTCTTTTAGAAGCCCTTTCCATACCAACCTCAACAGGAAGATCCAATAACAGCGTCATATCTGGGCGCAACTCTCCCTGCACCCAATCTTCAATTACTGCAACTCTTTGAGGATCGATACCTCGCCCTGCCCCTTGATAGGCATACGTTGCATCAGTAAATCTATCAGATACAACCCATTTACCGTTATTTACTTCCGGCAAAATCTTCTTATCAATATGCTCTGCACGAGCAGCAAACATCAACAATAATTCTGTATCCGCTGCCATTCCTAGATATTTTTTATTCAATAATATACCTCGAACATCTTCACCCAGTTCTGTTCCACCAGGTTCACGAGTAAATACTGATTCAATCCCGTTTTGTTTCAATAATAATTTTATATACTCAAGACATGTGGACTTTCCTGCCCCTTCTCCACCTTCTACCGTTATAAACAATCCTTTTGACACTACCTTCTTTTCCTTTGATATTTATCCACAGCTCTATTATGTTCTGCTAACGTATTTGAGAATATATGGGTTCCATCATTCCTAGCAACAAAATATAATTCTTTACCATTTGCAGGATGCAATGCCGCGTAAATAGCAGCATCTCCTGCCATTGCAATAGGTGTTGGTGGCAGCCCTTTTCTAGTATAGGTATTGTATGGAGTATCCTTCTTTAGATCCCGAAACCGAATATCACCATTATAAGAATCACCCATTCCATAAATTACTGTTGGATCTGTTTGTAGCCGCATACCTTTTTTTAATCTTCGAGTAAATACACCAGATATTTTCTGCCTTTCTGAGGCAACCGCCGTTTCTTTTTCGATTATTGAAGCTAATATCAATGCCTCGTAAGAATTTTTTAATATAGTTTCTTTCTCCCTTTGTTCCCATAACGCAGCAAGCTTCTTCTGCATCACCCTATAGGCTCGTTTTAAAAATTGAGATTCACTTGTACCACGAGGGAAATAGTATGTATCTGGGTAAAACATACCTTCAGGATGTATATCTTTCGCTCCAATCTTATCCATTATCTCTTGGTTTGAAACTTCTACAAGGTCATGCTCTAAAACCTTATCATCATGTAAATCTTGCAATAATTGCTTAAAGGTTCTGCCTTCAACAATTGTCAAACTGTATTGAGCAACTTTACCTTCTACAAAAAGATGCAATAAATCACGCGGAGTCATCCCTGGCAGGATATCATATTCACCAGCCTTAATCTGGTTGGCGGTGCCATCAAACCTGGCCATAATTCCAAAATAGCGGCGATTCGAGATAATCCCATCATCTTCCAACCTTTTAGAAAGAGATGACATTGAGCTTCCTACCGGAACAATATACTTAATAGAATGCATACCAATACCAAGAGATGAATTGGCAAATGATGAATAGTCATAAACCAGCCATGCCACAGCTATAATAATTAACAAAAAGACAAGAGAGAAAAAATAAACGACTTTTTTCATGCCATATCCTCTGCTAATAATTTTAAAAACTTTTCCGCACAACTAAATTGTGAAAATTCCCTTCCATTAAGTGTTGCAACAGGCCATATCCCAATAACACTATTTGTTACAAACACTTCTTTAACATCCAATAGATCATCAAGTGTAATATTAGCCTCAATCACCCTATATCCTGCATCTTTAGCAACATCAAATATTCTACGACGCATTATTCCAGCAACACCGTAATCTTCTATCTTTGGAGTTTTTACAATATCATCAAATACAAAAAACACATTCGACTTACTACCTTCAATTACACACCCTTCTTCAGAAAGCACAAGAGCTTCATCAACTCCTTTATTAGCTGCCTCATTGGCAACCAAAACCTGCGTTAATCGATTTAGATGTTTAATACCAGAAAGATAAGAGTCTTTGTTTAAAAAGATGGTTGCAAATATAGCATCTATACCGGAATTTCTTTTTTCATAAATATATTCTGGAAATGGAGAGATGGAAACAACCACATTGGCTTCTAAAGATAACGACGCATATCCTCTTTCACCAACACCTCTGGTTATAGTAATACGAACAACCGCATCGCAATAACCACTCTTGGATACTATTAGATCAATATCCTTGGTAAGGTTATCAATATCAAAACCTTGAATTGACAATTTTGTGGCTGATTCTTTGAGACGCTCAAAGTGCATCTCTAATAATCTTGGTTTGGAATCTTTTATAGCAATGGTTTCAAATATTCCATCACCATATAATAGGCCGCGATCATCAGCCTTTATATAATCGGTTTCGACTCCGTTTACAAGGATCATTGTTTCACCCTACAAACGAAGCCGAATAAGATAGGTTATCATTTAACTTCAGGAAGTTAATCAACCTTAGAGAATCAATCAATCTTTGAGAAGAGAAGCGACCCATTTGTTCCACCAAAACCAAATGAGTTTGACAACACATGTCTAATGCTTGTTTCACGGGCAACGCCAGGCACATAATCAAGATCACAACCTTCGCTTGGATTTTCAAGGTTAATAGTTGGAGATATAATTTGATCTCTGATTGAAAGAACAGAGAAGATTGCCTCAATACCGCCTGCAGCTCCAAGCAAATGACCTGTCATTGACTTAGTAGAACTTACCGCTACTTTCTTCGCATAATCTCCAAATGCTAACTTAATTGCATTAGTTTCAGCTATATCACCTGCAGGAGTTGATGTACCGTGAGCATTGATATAATCGATATCTTCCGGATTCAAACCAGCATCTTTAAGAGTTAGCTGCATACACTTACAAGCACCGCTACCATCCTGAGACGGCTGTGTCATATGATATGCATCAGAATTTGAACCAAATCCGGTTAACTCTGCATAGATATTAGCTCCACGCTTTTTCGCTGCTTCGTATTCTTCAAGAACAACAACGCCTGCACCTTCACTCAATACAAAGCCATCACGATCTTTATCCCATGGACGACTAGCATGCTCTGGATCATCATTACGTGAAGATAATGCCTTTGCTGCAGCAAATCCTCCAAGACCAGTAGGCGATGTTGCCATTTCAGCACCACCAACAAGCATGGCATCAGCATCTCCATATTGAATCATGCGTGCACCCATACCAATACTGTGTGTTGCTGTTGCACATGCGGATACTACGGCAAAGTTAGGGCCTTTTAAACCGTATTTAATAGACAGGTTACCCGATGCCATATTAATTATGCTGCTTGGAACAAAGAATGGAGAAATTCTACGCGGCCCACTTTTATTAACTAATTCATTAGCTTTTTCAATGGTTTGAACACCACCAATACCAGAACTGACTATAACGCCAAATCTATCTGCAAGTTCATCAGTAACTTCAATTCCGGAATCCTGCATTGCTTGCATACCCGCAGCAATACCATATTGAATGAATGGATCCATCTTTTTAAGATCTTTAGGAGCAATATACTCCTTCGGATCAAAATCAGTAACCACACCAGCAATCTGGCTTGAATAGGCAGACACATCGAATGAGGTAATAGTCCTTATTCCACCTTTACCATCAACAATATTTTTCCATGCCACTGGTATAGCACTTCCTACTGGCGATACTATGCCAAGCCCTGTAACTACTACACGCCGCTTTTCCAAAGCAAAACCTCTTTGACTTTTTTTAGACAAAAAAAAACTGCAATAAGGCCGCTATCTCTGTAAATTTATATACAGTTTAGCGACCTTGGATGCAGCCGATATGACAATTAGCTATCTAGATTAGCGTTTATGTAATCGATAGCATTTTGTACTGTAGCGATTTTCTCAGCTTCTTCATCTGGAATTTCGCACTCAAATTCTTCTTCAAGAGCCATTACAAGCTCTACAGTATCAAGAGAGTCAGCACCAAGATCGTCAACGAAAGATGCTTCGTTAGTTACTTCCTCTTCCTGAACACCAAGTTGCTCAACGACAATCTTTTTTACGCGCTCTTCAATATTGCTCATTTCAAAATTTCCTTTATTTCAGTTCAACATAGATTAAATTACCTAAATCTTGTGGCCGCTATTGTAAAAAAAACATAGTAACCAATCCAGTTTTTTTAGCTAATTCGAGTTATTTGTTTCATCAATAAACTCAGTGGACCATCCACAAAGCTTTATGACATGTACATACCGCCATTTACACTGATTGTTTCACCAGTGATAAATCCTGCTCCATCAGACACCAAAAATGCAACTGTCTTTGCAATATCCTCTACTTCTCCCAACCTTCCTAAAGGAATTTTTGATGCCAATGCTTCACGTTGCTCATCAGATAATGCCTTAGTCATCTCAGTATCGATAAACCCAGGAGCAACCACATTTACAGTAATGCCTCTAGAAGCAACCTCTTGAGCCATAGACTTAGAGAAGCCAACAACGCCAGCTTTAGTTGCGCAATAGTTTGCCTGCCCAGGGTTTCCAGAAAGACCAACAACTGAACCTATATTAACGATACGACCTTTTTTGGCCTTCATCATGCCACGAAGGCATGCGCGACACATACGAAAGATAGAGCTAAGATTGGTATTAACAACCATTTCCCACTCTTCATCTTTCATTCTCATCAAAAGATTGTCTTTAGTAATGCCCGCATTATTAACTAATACTGTTGGCGCACCTAGATCTTTACCTACACTCTTGATTAACTCATCAATAGCTTCCTGATCGTTCACATTCAGAATACGACCTTCACCTTCATAACCAGCCTCTTTGATATAATCAGTAATTGACTGAGCCAGTTCTTCATTCAAATCTGTTCCAACTACGTAGTAACCCTGTGCTGCTAACTCTAACGCAACAGCCTTACCAATCCCTCTACTACATCCTGTTACTAATGCGATCTCTTTAGTCATCTTTCCTTACTCTCCTAAAAGCACAGTTTCTGCTTTTTCTAAACTCTTTACATCGAATACAGGGAATGTGGTAACACCCTTGATAATTCTTTTATTAAGCCCAAACAATACCTTCCCCGGGCCAGACTCTACAATACCTTCAACTCCATAATCAGCAAATGACGATACAAGTTTCACCCACTGCACTGGACAATAAAGCTGCTTAACCAGTTTGTCTTTGATCTGCGCAGCATCATCAGCGATCTGCACATCAATATTATGCAACACCGGAATTTCAGGTTTATTAATCTCAATTTTATTCAGCTCTGCCGCCAGCTTTTCCGACGCTTCTTTCATCAGTGCGCAATGAGAAGGAACACTTACAGGAAGAATCACAGCCTTCTTGGCCCCCTTCTCTTTCAAAATTTCACAGGCTCTGTCTACAGCATCCTTAGCTCCTGCAATCACAACCTGACTTGGAGCATTAAAATTTACCGCTGATACAACCTGGCCTTGCTCAGCCTCTTTACATGCCTCAACAATTACATTGTCATCAAGACCAAGAATTGCAGCCATCTGCCCTTCCCCTTCAGGAACAGCCTGCTGCATCAACTTACCTCTGATCTCAACCAGCTTAATAGCATCTTTAAATTTAATCGCGCCAGATGCCACAAGCGCTGTATATTCACCAAGACTATGCCCAGCCATTACAACAGGCTTAACATCTGGATTATTCTGTTTCCAACATTCCCAAACTGCAATTCCAGCTGCTAGTAACGCAGGCTGAGTCTTATCTGTACTATTCAGATCTTCAGCAGGACCATTCTGTACCAATTCCCAAAGATCATAACCAAGGGTCTCAGATGCTTCTGCATACACCTCTTTCACTCTTGGGTTTGCTTCGGCCAATTCTGCCAACATTCCAACAGACTGGGAACCTTGTCCAGGAAATACAAATGCGATATTTTTAGACATAACTTCTCCCTTTAAAACCCTTTCAACTATCTTTTCTAAACTCTTAAGCTCTTCTAAACCCTAGTTCTTCTGAATTCTTGACCTATAACTCTGGCCTTTTTCAACTAAACCCTTACCAGAGCAGCTCCCCAGGTCAAACCAACACCAAATGCTTCAAGAAGAGCTAGATCACCAGGTTTGATCTTTTCAGATTCCAACGCATCATGTAGCGCAAGAGGAATTGATGCAGCTGAAGTATTTGCATGCTTATCAACGGTTACAATAACTTTTTCTTCCGGAAGCTTTATCTTCTTTGCGGTGGACTTTAAAATTCTAATATTTGCTTGATGTGGAACCAACCAATAATCAGTTGCATAAGGGTCAAAACCATTGTCATTTAATATATCCAGAGCTATACCAGAAAGTGTTTTTACTGCATGCTTAAACACATCATTACCCTTCATATCAAACCATTTTGTTTCTTCAGTAAGAGCATCATAACCTTGTGAAACCCCCCAAGGAATGCCAAGAAGATCTTTGTAATCACCGTCCGCGCCAATCTTAACGGAAAGAACTCCTGGCTCATCAGACGCCTGAAGAACAACTGCACCAGCACCATCACCAAACAATACACAGGTATTTCTATCTTTCCAATTTAGAATCCTGCTATATGTTTCCGCTCCAATAACAAGCACATTTTTAGCAGCACCAGCACGAATATAGCTATCTGCCGTTGAAAGGGCATAAACAAAACCAGAGCATGCGGCAGTAACATCAAATGCCGGACATTTTGCACCAAGTTTACTTTGAATTATACAAGCAGTACTTGGAAACATTTGATCTGGAGTTGATGTTGCCACAACGATTAAATCAATATCATTTACAGCAACACCGGCATTTTCCATAGCCTGCTTTGCAGCATTCACACCAAGATCAGAGCACAGTTCACCATCAGCACTTATATGTCTCTGCTCTATACCCGTTCGTTCACGAATCCATTGATCATTAGTGTCGACTATTTTTTCCAGATTGGAGTTCGTTAATATTTTTTCAGGCAGATAGGCGCCTGTTCCTGATATCTTAGAATAAATCAATTTGCTTCACGCTTTGATAAAATTGAATCAAGTTCTGAGTCAATCAAAGCCGGAACATTTTTCTCGACCTCAAGCACTGCACCAGTAATAGCACAGGCAAAGGACTCAACACCTGCCCCACCATGACTCTTTAAAACTATCCCTTTTAACCCAAGCAAGCTAGCACCATTATACTTACCCGGATCAATCCTACTTTTCAGCTGTTTTAATACAGGCAAAGCAATAAGTCCTGCCAGCTTGGTAAAGATATTACGTTTAAATTCCTGCTGTAAAAACTGAGCAATCATCTTTGCAAGACCTTCGATCACCTTTAGTGACACATTGCCAACAAAGCCATCACAGACAACAACATCCGCTTCACCAAAAAAGATACCGTTACCTTCAATATATCCGATGTAATTGAGTGAAGTTTCAGACAGCATTGTTGAAGCTCTCTTAACTGCATCACTACCTTTGATCTCTTCATGACCAACATTTAAAAGTGCCACTCGAGGACTAGGCATATTTTCAATAGCCTGAGCATAAACCGAACCCATCACTCCAAATTGGAATAGATGTTCAGCCGAACAATCAACGTTCGCCCCAAGATCAAGCATACGAACTACACCCTTATCAGTCGGCAGAGTTTTCATGATTGCAGGGCGATCAATACCTGGCAAAGTTTTAAGAACAAATCTGGCTATAGCCATTAATGCGCCAGTATTACCAGCACTAACGCATGCATCTGCTTCTTTTTCTTTTACAAGATTCAAAGCCACACGCATTGAAGAGTCTTTTTTCGACCTTAAAGCAATAGCTGGAGACTCGTCCATTTCCACTTTTTGCGAAGCATGACGAACAGTTATACGGTCTTTGAATTGATCTCCACCATTCTTAGCAAGATGAGATTTCACATCTTCTTCGTTTCCAACGAGAATCAGATGAAGATTTGGGTGTTGTTTTAAAGCTGATATTGCTCCAGGCACAACAACACATGGGCCATGATCACCACCCATTGCGTCCAGAGCTATTTTAATAGATTCACTCATTAGTCTATAAGATTCCGTTTTGCAGACAAACAAGTCCACCTGCCTTTGGTGACAACATAATGCTTAGCAGGTGGAAGTTAAATTTGCTTAATCGAAATCTTTGTGGATTACTTTTTTTCCACGATAGTAGCCATCAGCAGAGATATGATGTCTTCTATGTTTTTCACCAGTCGTGCTTTCAACTGAAAGAGTTGGACCAGTTAGCGAATCATGCGAACGGCGCATTCCACGCTTTGAAGGAGTTTTTCTGTTTTGTTGTACAGCCATGACTATTCCTTATACTTCTACAATTCATTCTAGAGCATTTAGCTCTTCTAGAACATTTAGTTCTTTTTTAACATTTCGCCAAGTTGCGCGAATGGGAAAACTCTGTCTTCCTCAGTCTCCGACTCTTGTTCTGAGTCATCTGCTAAATATTCAGATACATATGGCGAACAGTTTGTATCTTCATGCATTGACACTATAGGTAATGCCAATATTAATTCATCCTCAATAAGTGTTGCTATTGAAATTGTTTCATCAGAAACAACCAACGGCTCATAATTTTCTGACAAATTCTGAGCCTGAACCTCATCTGTAATTATGCCCAAAGTAAATTCAGCCTCGACAGAAACCACCATTGGCTGCATACAGCGTTGACATTCGACAATCAGATCAGCATTAGCAAACCCACTTATATACTTCGTCCCTTCACTGTCAATCCCGAACTCAAGCTTTGCTACAACATCTCCCGTAGTATCCGCTAAAAGCTCTGATATGCGCTTCATCTCCACTACAGACAGCACTAACTCAAGAATTTCACCTCTTTCGGCCATCGGGACTGGAGCCACTTTATCTTTAGACTGATTCAGCATAGCGCGTGCATATTATATATCTAAACGCTTTATGTCAAAGTTTAAGTGGATTTTTTTGACAAAAATCAATAAAAAAACCTTATGAAATCATCAACTTCAAATTTTAATCAACCAGTTATAAACACTATTTATAACTTAAACCTGCACTGACGACTTATATTTCGTAACAAAAGTATGGCAAAATGAAAGATTGCTCCACTAAAGAAGGTTCCATACAATCATGCCAGACAAGGTTATCCTCGCCTCTACATCCCCATTTCGCAAAGAGCTTTTACACAAAATACTCGACAACTTCGAAGTTGATTCACCTGATATTGACGAATCAAGATTAAAAGATGAAAACATAGCCGATTACGTAAAAAGACTTGCTATAGAAAAGGCTCGTGCCATCGCAGCCAACCACAATAATGGGCTGGTAATTGGCTCAGATCAATCTGCTGCAATTATTGGAAATGAAAACATTATTGGCAAACCAGAAAATCACAACAAAGCAGTTGAGCAGCTTTTAAGCTTTTCAGGAAAAACTGTTATTTTTTATACCTCTCTATGCCTTTATGATGCAGCAGATGACAGCTATCAGATAGACTTAGATCATTTTTATGTTAGTTTTCGCGACCTAACAAAAGAACAGATCGAAAATTACCTATTAAAAGAACAACCTTATAATTGCGCAGGAAGCTTCAAATCAGAAAAACTTGGCATAGCACTATTTTCCAAAATGGAAGGAACAGACCCAAATTCTTTGATTGGTCTACCACTGATTAAGCTAATTGATATGTTGAACAATAAAGGAGTTGAGGTTATTTAATAATACCCAGCATAATCCAAAGATTCCCTCACAGCCACTCCAAACTCTTGCTTCAACGAATCAAACAATCCCTTGCGCGGAGAATATACAACAGTATTATCCTGCTTAAGAATATCCCGTGTTAGCTGCCTTACACTTCCAAGATTATCAATCAAACCAAGCTGCAAACTTTGCTCGCCAGTCCAAATAAGCCCACTAAACATATCTTCAGTTTCCTTTAATCGCTCACCACGCCCATTTCTTACCGCATTGATAAATTGTTTATGCACATCCGCAACAAGCTTTTTAGAGTGCTCAAGCACTTTTGGAGATTGCGGAGAGAACGGATCACCAAAGGCCTTATTTTCGCCAGCAGTGATTACCCTGCGCTCAATACCTAGTTTTTTCATACCTTCTACAAACCCAAAGCTACCCATACGCACACCGATTGAACCAACAATACTAGCCTTATCTGCATAGATCTCATCCGCAGCAGCAGCAATATAGTAAGCACCAGAAGCACAAATATCCTCAACTACTGCATAAACCTTCTTATCCGGGTATTTTTCTTTAAGTAGCATAATCTCATCATAAACATAACCAGACTGAACCGGGCTACCACCACCACTATCAATCCTTAATATAACTGCTGTTGAATTCTCGTTTTCAAATGCCTCATTAAGTGAATCATTGATATCATCAGCATTTGCATAAGATTTAGAAGAGATAAGACCTTTTACATCTACAATAGCAACATGCTCTTGCTCTGCATTACCACCAATAGTTGGCGACATAGGAAATGCATATATCACAAATAAAGCTATTAAATAAGCAAGCATAGCTAGTTTAAAAAACACTCCCCAACGCCTTGCTTTTCTCTGCTCATCAATAACAGACATTGCAACACCAACTAATGCGCGACGTTCCCAGTGCTCATCAGAAATGAAATTTTCCGCTTCATTTTTGCCTTTTATCGTTCCAAATATGCTTTTTTTCCCTATCATTTAAGCCCCCTACTGCTTAAGCCAATCCACTATATACGGAGTATAATCCAATATCGCCTTAACCGGATACACCTCCAGCCTTTCCCGCTCATGCACGCCACAACTAACAGCAACAGAATCAACACCTGCATTTTTTGCCATTTCCAGATCAAATTCCGTATCACCAATCATCAAAACCTTTGCTTTATCTACACCTAATCTATCAATCAGTTCATTTAACATATGCGGATCAGGCTTTGAAATACTTTCATCTGCACATATAGTGTCATCAAAATATTTAGCCACATTCAACTCTTGCATAGAGCTGTTAAGTCCCGCACGACTCATCCCTGTAGCAACTGCAAGCATATACCCTTGCGCAGCTAGCTCCTGCAACATTTTTTCCACACCGTCAAACAAGCGCGTCTGCGACAAGGTTTGATAAAAATGTTCACGGTAAATCCTAATAAACCTTTGCATGTCAGCATCTGAAATACCTGGCACCAACTTTTCAATTGCTGCTGCCAAAGAAAGACCGATAATATCCTTAGCATCTTCACGCCTTAATTCAAACCCCAATTCATCAGCCGCTATACATAAACCATCAACTATATGAGATTGCGAATCTTTTAAAGTTCCATCCCAATCAAAAACAATTAACTCATACTTCATTTAAATTTAATCTTTTAATAACTTCTTGAAGATCTTCCGGAAGAGGAGCCTCAATAACATACTCCCTACCTGATGAAGGCATAATAAAATTTAGCCTGGCTGCATGCAAAAACAGACGCCTTAGACCAAACTCACGATATTCCTTATTTACTTCACGATCACCATACTTGTCATCACCAGCAATAGGGTTTCCACAATACTTAGTATGCACCCTGATTTGATGAGTTCTGCCAGTCCTCAGATCTGCCTCTAAGAAAGTAGCACTATCAAACTCTTGCAAAACTTTAAATATAGTCAAAGATGGCTTTCCGTCTTTTGAAACCTTAACCATCCTCTCACCACCCTGAATAGTAAACTTCTCAAGACTGGCATCAACTTTAGAATTTCGCTTATCCCATTTACCACAAACTAAAAGATGATAATACTTATTAAGCTTTGACTCTCGCATCAACCCATGAATCTCTCGCAACCTGCTCCTTTTTTTAGCTACCATTACACAACCACTAGTATCACGATCAATTCTATGCACTAGCTCTAAAAACGGAGCCTTAGGATAAATAGCTCTAAGAGCCTCTATCAAGCCATAATTTAAACCACTACCACCATGAACCGCTAACCCAGAAGGTTTATTAATCACCATTATTGCTTCATCTTCAAAGATAACAGATCTTTTAACCGCTTCGATTACGCTACCTCCTGGCGATACCTTTTTCTCCTCAGAGGTCCTTATTGGAGGTATTCGCACCACATCACCAACCTGCACTCGATAATCAGGCTTTTTTCTTCCTTTGTTTACACGAAATTCGCCTTTGCGCAACAACTTATAGATTCTGGATTTTGGAACACCTTTAAGATGTCTAGTTAGAAAATTATCCAGGCGCTGCCCCTGATCTTCCTCTGAAACATTCACCAACCTTACTGAATTATTAATCATCTTTAACCCAAACAAACCCAAAAGTACTATTTACAAAGATGGCATTTTATCCCAATTTACCCTTTATTGCTTTAGCTTTAATTACCACCTCTTAAAAAAACTTAAAATGCCGACACTATTTATTTGATGCCATGATTAATCACTGCTATAGTGTTGCAAGGCAGCAGAGATATGCTGCATTTATTACGAATTTTGCAAAAAACGATGCAGATTCGATTATGCAAAGATTCTACCCAAAGGGGTGGCAACTTCGGGTTAAATTAGTGTTAGTTAAATAGTTGTTATAATTCTAGAAAACAAGAACATACAGGTTGTTTTTACAACTTTAATAAATACCCAAAAAGTTATGCGCCAAACCATGGAATGAATATTTAAGGTTAATTATTGCTCAACCTAAAATGTAAATGAGCAATTAAATCAAGCGCTCCTGAAGCAAGAAATTTGGTTTAAGTACGGTATCCAGGTAAATAATTGGTTCTCGTGACTAAGAAGAAAACCGCAAAAACGGTAGTCACCATAACAAAAAACAATTAAAGCCCTGCAAGATACAAGGAAAAAACCATGAGCAAGGTAGAGCGCTGAAAAACAAAGAGATTTACAAAATGAAAAGACTACTTGTCAATGCAACTCAGCAAGAAGAGTTGCGTGTTGCTATGGTTGACGGCCAGAAATTATATGATTTAGACGTTGAAAGACTGGCTGTTGTTAGAAAAAAGGCCAATATCTACAAAGGGAAAATCACCAGAGTTGAACCAAGTCTGGAAGCAGCTTTTGTTGAATATGGAGCAAATCGCCACGGCTTTCTTCCTTTAAAAGAGATTTCAAAATCATACTTTAAACCAGACACTGACCTTTCCGGAAAAATCAGTATTAAAGAAGTAATTTCTGAAGGCCAGGAAGTAGTTATCCAAGTTGAAAAAGAAGAACGCGGAAACAAAGGCGCAGCACTGACAACATTTATCAGCTTAGCCGGACGTTATCTGGTTCTAATGCCAAATAATCCCCGAGCTGGTGGTGTTTCACGTCGCATTGAAGGTGAAGATAGAGACCAAATTAGGAATATCCTGAAAGCACTTGAACTTCCTAACGGAATGGGAATGATCGTGCGTACTGCTGGCGTAGGCAAATCACTAGAAGAACTTCAATGGGATTTGGACTACCTATTGCAAATCTGGAGTGCTATTAATACTGCAGCGGAAGAACAACCCGCGCCATTCCTTATCTATCAAGAAAGTAACGCAATTATTCGTGCACTTAGAGATAACTTCCGTAATGATGTCGGTGAAATCCAGATAGATGATGAAGACACATACACTGAAGCATATAACTTCATGAAACAGGTCATGCCGCACAACCTGTCGAAACTTAAACTTTATCAAAGCGATATACCTCTTTTCTCTAGATATCAGATTGAGAGTCAGATTGAGTCGGCATACCTACGCGAAGTGACCCTGCCTTCTGGTGGCGCAATTGTAATCGATAGAACCGAGGCACTAATCTCGATCGACATCAACTCTGCCAAGGCAACTAAAGGCAGCGATATTGAAGAAACCGCGCTAAATACCAATCTTGAAGCGGCAGATGAAATCGCAAGACAGCTCAGAATTCGCGACCTTGGCGGGCTTATCGTTATCGATTTTATCGATATGCTAAACACCAGAAATCAACGTGAAGTTGAAAACAGACTCAAAGAAGCTCTACAAATGGATAGGGCTCGCGTTCAGATTGGTCGCATCTCTAGGTTTGGTCTTCTTGAAATGTCTAGACAAAGGCTACGCTCTGCACTTGGTGAAGCAACCCACTCTATTTGCCCACACTGTAATGGCCAAGGCACAATTCGCTCAACAGAATCAATGGCGCTTTCGATCTTCCGCATATTGGAAGAACATGCAATAAAAGAAACTACTTCTCAAATCATAGTTCAGGTTCCTGTTGAAATAGGGACCTATTTACTTAACGAAAAAAGATCTGCGATTGCGGGCTTAGAAACCTCTCACAACATTGAGATTGTATTGATTCCAAACAAGTCATTCACAGCTCCACATTTTGAGATCGAGCGCGTAAAAGCAAATGAAACAAGCAATAAAAGCAATGCCAGCTATACAATGGCAACCGAATGGAAAGATGAAGAGATTGAAGAGATAACATCTCCTGCTCCTGTCAAAGCTGCACAAACCGAAACTCCCGCAGTAAGTGGCATTAAGCCTGAAACTCCACGCCCTCCTCGTAAAGAAGATAACGGCAAAGGTCTTATCAAGAAAATCTTCTCAATTTTCTCTGGTGAGAATTCAACGACAGAACCCACAATTGAAGTTAAACCTAAAGTTGCCAAACCCAAAACATCTCAGCAAAGAACTAATACATCAAAAACACAAAACAGATCCAAGCAGGGAGCATCAGGATCAAAGCGATCTTCAGAAACTTCGCAAAATAAAAATAAAAGCCAACAAAACAGGCAAAACAAGAAAACTGCTGATGCACAGCAACAAGAATCTAAATCGCCAAATAATCGTAGATCCAACAACAAACAGTCAAAAAATGAGGCTAACACCAAAGAAGTTGGTGCCACTCAAAACAAACCTGAATCTTCAAAAGAAGATGACAACAAAAGTTCATCTACTAGACGAAGCAAACGCGGAGGTAGACAACGCAAACGCAGAACGAATGATAGTTCTTCTGCAACAGCTACAACTAACGAGCAAAATGTAACCTCTTCTGGAGACTCGAACCAGCAAGTACAACCAAGTAAAACTGAAAATAAAAAAGCTCATGAAGCACAAAATTCTAAACCGGCAGAATCTAATAATATCAAGCAAGAAACGGCCAAAGATGATGCTAATAAAAAACCGGCTACGCCTAATAAAGAAGAATCTTCGAAACAAATAGAATCTAAAAAAGCAGAAAACAAGCAACAGCCACAAACAGATAAAGACCAAAAAACTGAAGAAGCGGCTAAAACTAAAGTTGAAAAGCCAGAGCAGCATACAGAAGAAAAAACCACTAAAGTTGTTCAAGCAGCAGACAAGCCAACTTTAAAGCAGGTTGAGACCAGCCCAGTTACAGAAAAGCAAGAACCAAAGGCGACCAAACCAGCAGATATTATAAAAACTGCACCTGAAAACTCAAAGATGCCTAAAGCTGAAAAAGCAACATCAACCGTTACCGAAAATAAGCCTTCTGAGCCTAAACCGGCAGAGGCAAAAACAGCGACGGCAAAACCTACAGCTCAAGAAAACCAGGAAAAATCCAAGCCTGCTATTGAAGACCCGGCAAAACATAACGCTGCAGAAGATGCTTATAAAAAATTACTGGAAAGAGCAAATAGCCAAATGATGCAGGTAGAGACTAAAAAGCCTGATTCTGAAGCCAGTTAATTATTTAACAAAGATTGCCGCGTCCCGGTAGCTCAGCAGGATAGAGCAACAGATTCCTAATCTGTAGGTCGGAGGTTCGAATCCTCTCCGGGACGCCATTGAACGCCAAATAAAAAGGGAGGCTTAGCCTCCCTTTTCTGTTTATTTAACTGTGTTATCCGCTATGATTCAGTGCTAAGATAACGCAATCCTTCATCACTAAGCATCATAGGATGACTACCAGCATTTATCATACGGGTAACAAAATTATCCTCCTGTAATGCTGCAGCAATATCTTCTGGATTTTTACCTTCGATAAAACCATCAGATACCTTTAACTCATATGAGTTAACACCTTTCTTGATATGAAAGGTTATAGCTGCATTATCAAAGTCCTCCTTAACATCTACTGAATATTCCGGCAGCAGAGCATTAATGCAATCTTTGATATCAGAAATACTAGCCATAAATTATCCTTCTTTTAAAATTGACCTGCGCATCACTCCCGCGCACAACAGCCAATAAGGTATTGAAATATTTATAATTTCCTTAAATAATTCCTGCGTTTTCTATACAGGAAACGCGGATTATAGCAAAAATACACATACAAACCAATCTACTAAAGTTATCTTCAAAAAACTGTAATAAAATTAACTTGAGCAATAACTCTCATTTTTAATAAATATGAGCCTCCCACAGGGTGAAAAAAATATAAAAACTGCTAAATTTAAATTAAGATGATTAGCACTTAAGCTTTGAAGGTAAAAAGCAGATGACCTTGATTTCCACCGGAGTATCTCCAGAGATTATTGAAAACCTCTCCATATTCAGCAACCTAACACCTGAATCACTTGAATATTTGGCAAAAGAATGCACCATTGAAGAGTATCCGGCAAAGAGTGTTGTTTTTAGAAAAGGAGGGGCTGATGACCATACTCATTTTGTTCTTTCTGGAGTTTTAGTATTAGTTAGTGCTACAGGAGAACAAGAATCTTTAGTTGGCATGGGAGATTCTGGTGTTGTTGATACCCCGCTAGGCTGGGAAGTACCTTATGAAAAATCTGCAATCGCTCAAACAGATATTCGTCTGATAAATGTAAAAACCGAAACTATTAAAAAATTATTAGAAGAAACCAAACCTCCGGCACCAGAAGTATCAGAGGTAGATGAAGGCGGAGAAGACGTAGGAACACGCATCTATTTCCGATTATTCCAAGATCTAATGGAAGACAAACTCGAGCTTCCAAGTATGCCGGATATAGCAATCAGGGTTCGTGAGGCTGTTGGGAATCCAGATGCCAGCACACATGATGTGTCACAAATCATCCAAGCAGATCCAGTAGTTACCGCCAGAATCGTTCAGGCTGCAAACAGCGCATTATATACCGGACAACGTCAAGTAGATAACGTAAATTCAGCAGTTGTTCGCCTTGGACTTTCAACCACCAGAGAGCTGGTTATGGCTGTAACCATGCGTGACATTTTTAAATCTAAATCACCATTACTTAATAAGCGCATGGTTGAACTATGGATGCACAGCACTATGGTTGCCGCTGTCGCTTCAGTTCTTTCCAAAAAAATACGCGGTTTTTCACCGGACAAATCTCTTTTGGCAGGGTTAGTACATGATATTGGTGTTGTTCCAATGTTAGTTCATGCAGGAAGCTACCCTGAATTAACTCAAGATCCAATGCTGCTAGAGAAAACCATAACCGAATACAAGGGCCAAATTGGTACTATGATCATGCGCAAATGGAATTTTCCTGATGACCTAACCAATCTTCCTGCCGATGCAGATGAATGGATGCGTGATGAAAATGAGCAAGCAGATTATACTGATTTAATTATTGTATCCCAGTTACATAATATATCTACCAGCGATCACGCCGACGAATACCCCGACGTATCTGAAACACCGGCATTCGCTAAGTTAGGCCTACAAAAAGATGATGAAGGACAAGCTGGGCTTCTTATTCGTGATGAGGCGCGGGAAGAGATCGCAGCAGTTCAGAAACTTCTACTTGGTAATTAGAATAATGACAAAGGGGGCTTACAATGCCCCTTCCATCTCATCAATCTGCTCTAGAATCTCCATCCATTTTTCCTCCAAATCAGACAGTTCCCCTTTTAACTGGCTTTGTTTAAGAATTAGATTCTGTAATTTCACCTTACTTTCTTCTTCGTACATATTGGGATCTGTCATTTCTGCTTCGATTTGAGACAATTGCTCCGCCAACTTCTCAATTTTTCCCTCTAAAGCATTAGCTTGTTTCTTTAATGGATAAAGCTGCTTTCTTTTCTCAGCCTCAATCTTTCGCATATCCTTGCGGGATATTGCCTCAGAAACGCCTAGTTCACAGCCATCTATTTTGGAATCTACAGCAGAAGAAATCTTTCTCTGCTCCAAAAGCCACTTGTAATAATCTTCTAAATCACCATCAAACTCTTGTAAATTTCCAGAATCTACCAAAAAGAATTTATCTGTTGTTGTATTTAATAAATACCTGTCATGCGAAACAACAATAACAGCCCCGTCATATTCTTGTAACGCAGAAACCAAAGCCTGACGCATCTCAAGATCAAGATGATTTGTTGGCTCATCCAGCAATAACAGATTTGGCCGTTGCCAAACAAGCATCGCAAGCACTAACCTCGCCTTTTCTCCCCCGGAAAATGGAGCAACTACCGCCTCGGCCTTATCCCCTGCAAAACCAAACCCACCTAGAAAATTAAGCAGTTCCTGCTCAGTAGCCTTGGAGTCAATTCGACGCATATGTAGCAATGGAGTAGCCGACAAATCAAGCTGTTCTAGCTGATGCTGAGCAAAATAACCAATCTGAACGCCATCACTTCGCAGAAATTTACCTGAAGTCAGCTCTAAATCACAAGCAAAAAGTTTAATTAGAGTAGATTTTCCTGCTCCATTAACCCCCAAAAGTCCGATACGATCGCCTGGCATTATAGATAGGTTCAAATCCGATACTATTGGATTTGAACCTTCGTAGGCAAATAAGGCTTTCTCAAACTTCAGCATTGGCTTTGGAGACTTAGGAGAAGGTTTAAAATGAAAAGAAAATTCAGAATCTATATGAGCAGGCAATATCCTTTCCATCTTCGCAAGCGCCTTTACCCTACTTTGCGCCTGCCGAGCCTTAGTCGCCTTAGCCTTAAAACGGGTAATAAAGCTATGCATATGCTCAATCTCACGCTGTTGCTTTTCATACATAGACTGCTGCTGCGCAAGCTTTTCCGCCCTATTCAGTTCAAAATCGGTATAATTTCCAGTATATAAAGTAAGTTTCTGCTGTTCTAAACATGCAATTCCACTTACTACAGAATCCAAGAAATCCCTATCATGAGATATCAACAACACCATCCCCTGATAATTCCGCAACCACCCTTCAAGCCAGACAACAGCTTCCAAATCAAGATGATTGGTTGGCTCGTCTAATAACAACAATGTAGAGCGGCAAAACAAGGCCTGAGCAAGATTTAAGCGCATCCTCCAACCACCAGAAAACTCTGTCACAGCCTTTTCCATCTGCACAGATGAAAACCCAAGGCCATTTAACAACTCTGCCGCACGATTACGGCAAGTATAACCATTGATTGCATCTATCTGAGCATGCAGGTGAGCTATTTTATCCCCGTTCCCATGCTGTTCCTCATGCTCAAGCTCTGTTTGAAGGCTTCGCAGCTCCTGATCCCCATCAATTACATAATCCAAAGCAGATCTTTCTGTTGCTGGAATTTCCTGGGCAACACTTGCTATCACTAGATCACCGGAAAGATCTATACTTCCGGAATCCAACGATAATTCTCCTTTTATCAAAGAAAATAGAGAACTTTTACCGGTACCGTTAGCACCAACAATACCAATACGCTGATTGGAGAATACTGTTAAGGAGGCATGATCTAGCAGCTGCCTACCACCACGATATAGAGATATTTCAGAAATCTTGAGCATTATGGTTCTTGGTTGTTTGAAATTTGGCGTTATTATGCCGGAATTATGCCTGTTTTTGAAATAATCTGAGGAGCAAGAACAAATTTCATCAATGCCACATTTTCCCTGTTCAAATCAAAGCATGGCGCATGACTATCTAGATTCCCACCTTTGTGCACTGCTGTCCGGGGAAAGTGTTTTAATAGAATCAAGATGGCTGAGCGTAGCCGAAGTCTCACTGATTCTATTAAATTTTTCTTGACCCTTCGGCTACGCTCAGGGAGCTTGAAAAATTTGAATCTAAAATAACCGGCTCCGTTCCAAAGCCTTACCCAATATAGCTTACCAAATGCTCGCAATATTTTCCCCGATCAGCAGTGCGCCTTCGCTGGAATAACGAATGGTGTGACAATTCTGAGAGTATTTTTCCAAGATCAAGGCGCAATTTGATAAAAAGATATTGAGCGCACAACTAAATATTAATTCTGAGGATATTTTAAAAAGAAATTAAAAAACCAAGAAATAGCTCTTTAAAGCGTCATAAGCGCAGCTTAGTCGAGGCGTAAATAGATAAAAAGATGTTGAGCCTACACTAAGTAGGCGACTCATTTTTTAGATATTTACAACAAAGAATAAGCAAGCATAGTAGCTTTAAAGTTATTTTTTCTTGTAGACGACACCAGACTTAAAGCGAACAAGTTCATACTTAGCAGAATGAGCCCCAAGCGACTCCGACGCCCCCAACACCAGATAACCTCCATCATTGAGTATATCTGTCATTCCACCAATTATTTGGTTCCTAACTTCTGTTGAAAAATATATAAGTACATTTCGACAGAATATCAGATCAAATCTTCCTAAGGCTTTATAGCTATCAAGCAGGTTAAAATTACGGAACGATACATTTCTGCTTATCTCATCTTTCAATTTCCAGATACCATCTGGTAACTCAATAAAATAATTATGTTTTCTTTCAGGAGTCAACCCTCTATCAATTTCTGAAAGTTGATATACGCCACTTTTTGCTTGCTCAATTACTGTTGGCGATATATCCGTTCCAACTATGCTTGCTGACAACCGAGCTATTGATGTTTTTTGGTATTCATGCAAGGCCATTGCTATTGAATAAGGCTCTTGCCCTGTTGAACACGCAGATGACCATATCTTTACATGCTGTTTCTTTGCCGCAGTAAATCCCGGATAAACCACTGATAATAAAACTGAAAATGGATAATCATCTCGAAACCACTGGGTCTCGTTTGTTGTCATTAAATCAATCACTCTTCCACGTAATTCAGTACTTCCTGCAGCCTTTAACTTTTCAACAAGTATACCTAAATCAGAAAACGAGCGTTCATTCATCAACTTGGAAAGCCTACTTGTTACTAAGTATTGTTTATTTGCTCCAAGCACAATACCGCTATACTCTTCGAGTAACTCTCGAAAAGCATCATAGTGGTTCTTGTCAATATTTTTCAGCGGCAAATTACTTCCTCAGATTTTATAACTAACAAACTATTATTTTTGAGCTTTTACTACTTCTTGCAAACGATCCATAACAGCACAGGCAAGATCATCGGCATTAAACTTAGCAATAAATTTATTCGCGCCTACTGTCTTAATCATATCCTGATTAAACACACCACTTAGTGATGTATGTAACAATACATAAAGATCGGTAAGCCTGGTGTCATTTCTAATCTCTGTAGTTAATGTATAGCCATCCATCATGGGCATTTCAATATCTGATAACACCATAACCAGTTTGTCGATTGAAAAATCAGGATCATCAGCCCATTCCTGGAGTTGAGCAAGCCCTTCCTTACCATTTTTTGCCATAGTAATATTTAATCCCGTTGGCTCTACGGTTCTTTTTATCTGGTTACGCGCAACAACTGAATCATCAATTATTAAGATATGGTAGTCCTTAGCAATTTCACTAAGACTTTTTGTTTGCTCCTCTGACTCTTTGGAAACACTGATATCAATTTCTGTAACTTCTGAAAGTATCTTTTCAACATCGATTATCTGTACTAAAACCCCATTAAGTTTTGTTACCGCAGTTAGGTAACTATCAAGCGTAGTTTGACTTGGAGGTGGCATTACATCCTTCCAGTTCATGTTTACAATTCTATCTACACTACCTACTTTAAAACCCTGCACACTACGGTTGTATTCAGTAATTATCACAGAGCCATTGGAGTCATCACCCAGCACAGGCCCTCCTACGGCTCGTTGCAGATCAATAATTGAAATTGTTGCTCCGCGATAGTTTGTTATCCCAATCACAGCAGGATGAGCATGAGGCATTTTTGTGATTTCAGGAGCCCTAATTACTTCTCTAACTTTAAATACATTGATGCCAAATAACTGATTCCCTTTTAATGAAAACAGCAATAATTCCATGCGGTTTCTACCCGCCAGCTGAGTTCTTTGATCAACTGATGCCATAAATCCTGTGGCCATAATCACTACCCTTTTATCTTTTTAATGCTCCATATTAAAAATTAGTACATGAAGCAGCTAATAGCCATATCAGTACAACAAAATTTAGTTGATTCGATATATTGGTATTGAAAATGCATATAATTTATTATGAACTTAATAAAGATAACGTCGCCAATAAATTGGCAGCTTTTATAAAATTGCTGCCATGTGAGAGTAATATGAGATACCCCATTGCAATCAAGTTAGTTTTAATCATGCTATTTCTTGTGACTTCAAAATCTTATGCATCCCAGATAGAGTTTGAAGACCTTGAACAACTTCGCATTGGAGTAAAAAACTTCCTTGAGCAACAATACATTGACTCCGGGATTGCTCCAGAAATAACAATTAACCAATTAGACAAAAGATTACGCCTAAAAAAGTGCACTATACCACCTGAATACAGCCTAAAATCTAACGATAGAAAGTTTGGCAATGTAACGGTATTCATTGAATGCAATGGCGAAATAACCTGGTCATTATATATACCTGCCTCAGTTATAGGTTATGAAAGTGTTCTTGTCGCAAAACAAGGAATATTCCGCGGCACCATTATCGGCAAACAGCACATAAAACATAAAAAAATAGATCTTTCAAAAGCTTATTACGGTTATTACACTTTAGCAGAACAAATAATTGGCAAACAAGCCAGCAGAACTATCCCTACCGGCACAATTATTAGTAAACTTTTTCTGGAACTGCCCGATATAATAAAAAATGGTCAAGAAGTTTACATTCAAGCCAAAACTAATAGTATAAACATTCAGTTAAAAGGAAAGGCATTAAGCGACGGTAAATTAGGACAGTTAATAAAAGTTAGAAACGTCTCCTCTGGAAAGATCATCCAAGCAAAAGTGATCTCCTCCACAAAAGTTAAAGTTTCTTTAGATTAAGTGCCCCAATTGCCACATAACCTCTTCTTAACTTTCAACATCTATACCATAATGAACATTAGTCATTCTAAAAAAAATTAAAAATATTTTAAAAAAAAGCTAAAGTATTATTAATAGATGCCGATAAAGTGTTTGATAGCTAATAAAGCTGGTGTTAATCACCGTAAAAGATACGTAGTTTTACCGGGTAATGTTCAAGAACAACCGATAATTACCTGGAAAAACAAGAGGAATTAGACATGAGCAATATAATTGATAGCGGTTCAACTCTTAGAAATATGGGGTTAGCCGACAATAAAAAAACACAGGGCAGCAGTAATTCAAAAGACGCGCCTGAAAGCAGTACTGCTCCAATTAGCGCTGATTCTGATGAAAAGGTTCAACTTTCTGCCACACCTGAAAAGATCACTCAAATTAGAGAGGCGATTGATTCAACCCCTGAAGTTGATAGCGCAAGAGTTGCTGACATCAAAGCAAAGATTGCAGCTGGCGAATATCCAATAAATCCTGATCAGATTGCCGAAAAAATGATTGACTTGGAGAAACTGCTTTCCTAGATTACAATATCTATATGGAAACAAATAAAAATTTACAGGCATTTATTGACATAATTGAACATGCCATTAACGCCTCAAAAGAATTGCAACAACTCTTAAACCAAGAGATGCATTTGCTTGCGTCTCGTAAATTTGATGAACTATCCACAATATTAACTAAAAAAGTAAATATCATAGACCAGTTAGAAAACTTAGAAAAAGATCGCTCAAATCTATTAACTAATGAAGGTTATTCTGCCGATGTTCAAGGCACAAAGTCATTCCTAAATGATAATAAAGATAACAAAAAACTTACAAAGTCATGGAAAGATTTAATGGACTTAATCAAAGAGTGCCAAATTATTAATCAGTCAAACGGAATGGTCGTATCAAAAAACCAAACTCAAATTCAACAAGTTATGCAAATAATTACTGGCGGACAAAATAAAGGTTACAGCAATACCTATAATAACAAAGGAAAACAAAGTTTCTCTTCGCAAGGAAGAGATATATCTAAAGCCTAATATTTATACTAACCTTAGATTAAGGTTAACCAAAAATTAGTTTGGTGAGTGTTTTGCAAGAAAAAGACTTTATAAAAATAACAAACCGAGGGCAGATTCTTAAGATCCTTGACCATATCTGTAGCATACATACAGTTTTGAACGTTAGCTTTAAAAACGATAAACAAATATATTCCAGCTCTCTTCTTGATATTGACGAAAAAAAGAAACTATTAAAGCTTGATGAATTAAACCCTTCTCAGGGACATGATAATATACGTAAAAACACAATCATCAACATACATTGCAGACATTCTGGCAACGAATCGAAGTTTAATCTAAAAATCAAAAAGATAGATATAGAAAACGATATCTACTATTACCTAGCATCTTTTCCTGAAGAACTTTATCACTATCAACGACGTAATTCATTAAGGGTTGCTCCTGCACTAATGCTTGAACCCGAAATAGTGATTTTCAGAAATAGTTTTCATACTGAAGGCAAACTACATAACATATCCTATTCCGGAATAGGGGGCATTTTAGACGGGCCAGAAACTCCCGAATTAAATGAAACTTATGTTATCCAAATATCTTTAAGTACCGAATCTCCAATTATTACTCAAATAACCATGAAATTTGTAGGGGCTCCAGGACACAAAGGAAAAAGGCGTTTTGGAGCAACATTTACCAACCTTTCTCATGAAGATGAACAACGTTTGACCACTGTTATCAATAAAATCCAACGTTATTATATTAGACGCGGAAATCTTGCCTAAAAAATAATTTTATAAATTTAGGCTTTTTTAAGCGATCCACACACTCAAACTGGATGTTTTTTAACCAAAAAACACAAAAAAGTGTGACATAGCTCACGGTTTTGTACTATAATCTTCGCTAGATAGGTATTTGAAATTATTTATTAATAAACGGATTTATATTGCAACACGATTTAAACGTAAAAAAACTAAATATATCATTGCAATAATTAATAAAGCGATAGCTTAGGGCGCGGAAATACGGATACAATGATGAAATTACATGAACAAAATTTAGATCATAATTTTACTGAACGTAGAACTAACCAACGTAGGACTACGAATGACCGCAGAACAAGCTTCCGTTTTTTAATGGAAAAACCAAACAGAAGATCAGGATCTGATAGACGAGCGAACTTTGATGTTTGGACTCAGCAAATTAATGTCAGAACCAGCAACTAACAGACCCTTTATTTTCAATAATTCTTTTTATTATTTATTTATCAAAAAAAGCTAGATAACTCTCAACTCAACTCTTTACTGCACTGCACAATAAAGTTATACTCAAGCCATAAGTTAACAAAATTATTAACTTGGAATGTTAGTTTGTTAAATGCTTTTCTGGTAACTACTATGAGAAAATTAACTAGTACAAAATCAAATGAACGCAGGTTAAGAGACCGACGCGCCAGATGCGATCGCAGAAATTATATTAGATTTACTCAACACAGAATGAATGACCGTCGCATTTTCTTCGATCGCCGCGATAATAAAGAAATTTTAGAGCTAGAAATTGAAACAATTAATTGTGCTTGATTAATAATCTGGAATGTATTCGCTTAATGCCGGCTAATTTGCCGGCATTTTTGTAATTTCTATAACTACCTCACCTTTATCCGCAAAAGGCTCGCAATAGCAATATCCAATAACCGCGGCTATCTCATCACCAATATAAAGCAGCGGTACTCTATCTCTCATCCAAGGAGGAACCTTGTATTCTTGAAATAGTTTTTTCAGCTCATGCCTTCCGCTTCTACCAAATGGACGGCAACGCTCTCCCCCAATTCGATATCTGATACTTGCGTTATCAACTAAAACACATTCTTTTTTTAGACCAATCCCGCTTTTTTCTTTTACCTCAAGATAATCACTATTATTAATTTGAATATTTGTGGTTAAATCCCATGGTAACTCTTCACAAATAACTTCTGACTGAACGCGGTCAATATAAAGCATTCCTTGGTAGCGCCTAATAATACCGAAACCCCAATCTAAAATTGGATTCTTGTCTTCTGCCGCATTAATAAGAGAATTAATACCCACCTCTAAACGTTCAGTATTCGGCAAAACGATATTATGATTTTTAATCCATAGACGAATTACATTTTTCTGTCGAACAAAATCCAACTCAGCCAGCCTGGCAACAATTAGATGGTTATTATCTGCAATAGCGGCAAGTATCTTACTAGCTTCTGCGTCTATCTGCTTACTGGCTTCACGGCAATGTAATAAACTGCGCAGAATCCCTTTCTTTGCTCCAGGCCAACGTTTTTCCAACTGAGGAATAATTTCATTGCGTAGCAAGTTACGATCAAAGTCTGGCTGTTGATTAGTTGGATCTTCAACCCACTCTAATTCATGCTGTTCGGCATACTTTTCCAGATTTGTTCTTGATATATCCAGCAATGGTCTAAATAAATAACCTGCGCCCAGTGACCTTGTTTCAGGTATACCTCCAAGCCCATGCACTCCGGCACCTCGCAATGCTTGCTGCAAAAAAGTCTCAATCTGATCGTCTGCATGATGAGCAAACAACATTACATCAGACTCATTATTTATAAGTTTTTCGAATTCAGCATATCTTGCATTACGCGCAGCAAGCTCCAGGCTCTCACCTGGATTCTTTTCAATTACCGGTTTTATAAGCTTAAAACCTATTCCATACGATAGAGAAATCTGTTCGCAGTGATAAGCCCACTGTGCGGATACGCTTTGCAGGCCGTGATCTACATGAACGGCAATTATCTTATTATCACCAAACCTTTCTTTATTGGATGCTATGATATGTAACAATGATGCAGAATCAAGCCCTCCACTATAGGCAATAAAGATATTACCTGTAATTTTTAAAGATAGAATTTTGTTTAGGACATATTGGTCAATTTTAGGCATTGGTAGATTGTAAATGTTAATCGGGCTTAATTAAATGATATTTCATCATATATCCGCATTCCATAAGACAAAGGTCGAATATTATTTACTTAAAATAATAGATAATATCGTATACGATATTAAATAAAATCTAATAACAACATAATTAGAATAATCTATAACTTACCATCTTTGTGGGCTCTTAGGAGGAGAACCAGATGAAATCCGTTAGGACAGCAGGATTATTTTTTATCATTACCTTTTTAAGCTCCATAATTTTAGCAGGGTGCGGAGGAGGCCGTACAGACAATGCTGATGATGAACAACAAATTACGCAAAACGGCATAACCTGGACATTCTCTATAGAAACAATATCCGGGCAATTTGCAACTGGTGACTACTGGGTGGTCGGGCCAGTTGAAATTATCGATATATCCCCAAACTCTGAGGTTATTACTGAAAACTGGACATCACCTAACCTAGGCGTAATCCAGCGCACAATCAATGGTTCTATGATTAACCCTGATCCTGACAATGAAGAAACCCAAGGCTATGACAGCCACATGTATAGATATAACCAAGACTGGGGCGCAGATTATGACCCTGAAATGAACAAAGGCCGGCCAAGTAACTCTGACATATCCGATTCCAATCCACTTATTGTGCAGCCAAATAGCTCTCTAATTTCTACCATAAGCCATACTTATGACGAGTTGGTTACCCTGCAAACCAGAGTATTTATAAAATCTGCAGCTATCTTAACTGTATTATCTGAAGCTCCTCCTGAAAACTCTTTCCGCCCCCCTTATTGCGGAACCGACAAAACAGTAAAATGGCAAATTGAAGACCTGAATTACTCAATCCTAGCCAATCTTGCCCCTGTTGACTACACACCCAATATTGAAGATATTGAAAATAATTTCGACCGTTTCTGGTTGGAACAAAGCCGGGTTTGGACCGTAGGAGCCATGCATCCGGCAGAAAACATGCAATTTTACGGACGCGATATGGCTAGTGAAATAGGTGATGCTGCATTAATGCTGAATCTTAATTTCTCTAATAAAGAAAAGCAGTTTCTATTTAGCCGCATGGTGCAACTAGGCATCGACTTTACTGGCTTTATCGATGACGGAGGGTTCTTTCCTCATGATGGAGGGATACACATGGGACGAAAACTACCTATCCTTATTGCCGGAAATGCCCTCAATGACGCGCATATGATGGATGTTGGCAATTGGACAATTAACGAAGAACAATGGAATGGTGGCTTTATTACCTTACCATTTCAGGAAGATTCCCAAACCTTCTATGTTACTGCTGAAGACGTAGCCATTGACCACCTTGGCAGGGATGGTAATGCCGAAGAATACACAGCAGATGACATTGGCATGCCAGAATGGGGAATTAGACATCAGGCCTATCCTAAGGGTGACGATAGAAGACTGGATGCAGCATATCGTCTTACCAATGCCCGCCCAATGGCAAGCCACGCACTTGCTGCCCATATTATGGGATTAAAAGAAGAATGGAACCATGATGCTTTCTTTGACTATGAGGATCGCTGGTGGAATATAGACTACACCCCAGAGAATGACTTTACTCACCAAGGTGGAGCATACACAAACTTTGCACGCAGCATGTGGTTGAATTATCGTGATGATTATCCACCAGTGTGGAGTGAGTAAATATTTAGATTGGGCATTGCCAACTACTAGACTTTATAGACTCAAAACTGGATACCGGCCTTCGCCCACTGCTGTCCGGGTAAAATATTGCGAACCTTAGGAAAGCAGTGTTGAGCAAGGTTCTGGAATGAAGCTG
>JAWSVC010000022.1:174732-194803 GCA_033852075.1 Gammaproteobacteria bacterium
TTTCCCCGGACAGCAGTGGGCCTTCGCCGGTATGACGGCATCGTACTTGGGGAAAATAAAGGTTAAGTTAAAGATATTGTAAAGATAAGCCCGGAAATCAAAACGCGTTACGAGTTGAGCCGTAAACGACTATCCCTGAAATACGAGTAAATTTTCGCGGAATATTTTTTCAAGATCGAGAGAATAACCCACTTACGTAAGTAAAAAGCGTCACGAGCACAGCTTAGTCGAGGTGTAAATAGACAAAAACAGTTGAGCTTACACACAAGTAAGCGACTCATTTTTTAGCTATTTACAACAAAGAATAAGCAAGCGCAGTAGCTTTTTTAAGATTTGAAGGTACCGTAGGACATCAACCTTTCATACCGCTTATCCAACATAACCTGCATCGGCATAGACTCAATCTCGTTAAGACTTCTAACCAACGCACGACGAATAATTCCCGCCATATTATCTGGTTTTCTATGCGCACCACCTAACGGCTCTTTGATTACCTCATCTATAAGACCTAACTCCAGTAGCCTTTCTGAGGTTATGCCCATCACTTCTGCTGCAGTGGATGCATAATCTGCGCTTTTCCATAGAATCGATGCACACCCTTCTGGTGAGATAACTGAGTAGGTACTGTATTGCAACATCATTACTCTATCACCAACCCCAATGGCAAGTGCTCCACCGGAACCTCCTTCGCCAATTACGGTACAAATTACTGGCACCTTTAGCTGTGACATCTCAAATAGGTTTTTGGCAATTGCCTCACTTTGACCACGCTCTTCGGCTTCGATCCCTGGATATGCACCTGGAGTATCGATAAAGGTCATTACCGGCATCTGAAAACGCTCTGCCATTTTCATCAGGCGCAATGCCTTACGGTAACCTTCTGGCTGTGGCATGCCAAAATTACGACGGATCTTTTCTTTGGTATCACGCCCTTTTTGCTGGCCTATTACCATTACCGGCCTACCATCTAAACGTGCTATACCACCTACAATAGCAGGATCATCTGAGAATGCTCTATCGCCATGAAGCTCTTTAAATTCTATAAAGATATGTTCGATATAATCAAGGGTATAAGGTCTTCTAGGATGCCTTGCTATCTGAGATATCTGCCACGGGCTAAGATTGCTGAAAATCTGCTTGGTCAGCTGTTTACTTTTAGCCTGCAGTTGTGTGATCTCTTCACCTATATTCAGGTCGTTATCATTGCCAACGTACCTTAATTCTTCTATTTTTGCTTCGAGTTCAGCTATCGGCTGCTCAAATTCAAGAAAATTCAGATCCATAATTTGCTCTTTTCTTTCTAAATTCGGTTTATCCTAATTTGTCTACTCTTTAAAACAGCTACAGTATCCATAAAAACGGCTATGGATACTCTATTCTCACACTGTTTTCCGAGGTAATTCCTTTTAGACTTTGAATCAATTCATCGGTGGGATTAACAGCCCACTCACGCGCAAAATCCAGATTAGCCTTCGCACCATCGCCGACGTATTCTATCATAACTGGACACGCTCCGTGCTTAAAAGGTTCAATTACTTCTTTTAGTTTGAATGCAAAATCACTTTCTACGTTCGATGAGAACATGGATATTATCAACCTGCGCGCATAATGCTCACGGGCTTCTTCCATGGTATATATCCTTTCGGCAATGATCTTGTTTTGCTCGCGCTGCTCATCGTAACGTAATTGCCCTGATGCTACAATAACTTGATCTCGCTGCAACTTAGCACCGTATTCCTCAAATGCCTTGCTGAATACAGAAATTTCAATACGCCCACTTCGATCATCAAGGGTTGCAAATCCCATCTTATTGCCATCCTGGCTGATTCGAGTACGCAACTCAACGATCATCCCTGCAACCAAGACATTTTTGCCCTTGGGTCCTCTGAAGCCTCTTGCAGCCCCAGACATAGAAAGTACATCTGCATTCTTCTTACTAACGATATGTCGTAATTCACTTTCAAACTGGCTGATTGGGTGTCCGGTCAAAAATAATCCCAACGTCTCTTTTTCCAGCTTTAAGCGTTCTGATTCCTTCCACTCAGGAATTTGCTCCAGTACTTTTCCTGAAGAGCTATCATCTTCAGCAGGCATATCAAATCCAAACAGATCATTTTGACCAGCCGCCGCAGCCTTGGAATGCTGTTCTGCCTCTTGCAGAGCCTCAGGAAGATTATGCATTAAACTAGCGCGGTTTATACCAAATGAATCCATAGCACCAGAACGAACTAGAGCCTCTAATACCCTTTTATTCACCTTGCGCAAATCAACCCGTTTACAAAAATCAAAGATATCTTTGTATTCACCATTTTCATTACGTTCATGAACAATACTTTCAATCGCGCCCTCACCGACACCTTTGATCGCACCAAGACCATAGTTAATAGTCTTTTCATTATTAGCGCGAAACATGTAGTTGGAGCGGTTTACATCTGGAGGAAGCACCTCAAGCCCCTGCTCACGACAATCCTCAATCAGGATAACCACCTTATCGGTGTTATCCATATCGGATGAGAGTACCGCTGCCATAAACGGGGCAACGTAGTGACGCTTAAGCCATGCTGTCTGATAAGAAACCAATGCATAGGCTGCAGAGTGAGATTTATTGAAACCATAACCCGCAAACTTTTCCATCAAGTCAAAGATGTAGGTTGCTGTGCCTTCATCCACATCACGCGCCACAGCACCTTCGGTAAAGATGGCACGCTGCTTCTGCATCTCTTCCGGCTTTTTCTTACCCATCGCACGCCGCAACATGTCGGCACCACCAAGGGTATAATTTGCCAGAACCTGTGCGATCTGCATCACCTGTTCCTGGTAAAGGATTACCCCATAGGTTGGCTTAAGCACCGGTTCCAGATCCGGGTGCGGATAGGCCACATCAGCGCGCCCATGCTTTCGGTCAATAAAGTCCTGCACCATTCCGGATTCAAGTGGCCCCGGGCGAAATAGCGCCACCAAAGCGACAATATCCTCAAAGTTATCCGGCTGCAGACGACGAATCAGATCTTTCATACCGCGGGATTCCAACTGGAATACTGCAGTGGTATTACTCGCTTTGAGTAGATCAAAGGTCTCTTTATCATCAAGAGGAATCTGCGCGATATCGACTATGTCTTCGCCATTTTTCTGCTTATCTGCATTAATCGCCTTCAGCGCCCAATCAATGATAGTAAGGGTACGCAGCCCAAGAAAGTCGAACTTGACCAACCCAACCTCTTCAACGTCACCTTTATCGTATTGAGTTACGACTGAGGTTCCATCTGGCTCACAATAGATAGGGGAAAAATCGGTTAACAATGATGGCGAGATAACCACACCACCGGCATGTTTGCCCACATTACGCGCAACGCCCTCAAGCTTAAGGGCAAGGTCAATCATATATCTGACCTCTTCATCGTTGTCGTATTTTCGCTGCAGCTCCTCCTCGCGCTCCATGGCTTCCTTGAGTTTGATTCCCGGTTCAAATGGAATAAGTTTTGCAACCCCATCAACCAAACCATACGGATGCCCAAGCACGCGTCCAACATCACGAATCACAGCCTTGGCAGCCATAGTACCGTGAGTTGCAATCTGCGAGACACTTTCTCTGCCATACTTTTCTGCTACATAGGATATTACGCGATCGCGTCCGTCCATACAGAAATCAACATCAAAGTCAGGCATTGATACACGTTCCGGATTCAGGAATCGTTCAAACAGCAGATCGTACTCAAGCGGGTCTAGATCAGTAATCTTCAACGCATAGGCCACCAAAGAACCGGCACCGGAACCACGCCCCGGGCCAACCGGCACATCATTATCCTTGGCCCATTGAATAAAGTCGGCAACAATCAAGAAGTAACCAGGAAATCCCATCTGGATGATTACATCAAGCTCAATATCCAAACGTTCGACATACTCTTTTTTCTTCTCCTGGTAGTCAGCAGCAGACTCATCCAGCAAGAATTCAAAACGCTCTTCAAGACCTTTATGCGAAAGTTCACGCAGGTAATCATCAATGGTAAGACCTTCCGGAACCGGAAAGTTTGGCAGAAAGTTTTTACCAAGGACAACCTCAAGCGAGCATCTTCTGGCTATCTCAACGGTATTGCTGATTGCCTCGGGAATATCCTCGAACAGCTCGATCATCTCCTGTGGAGAGCGCAGGTATTGTTCTTCAGAATATAATTTAGGGCGTTTTGGGTCATCCAGTGTATAACCATCACAGATACACACCCTGGCCTCATGTGCCTCGAAGTCGTCTTTACTTAGAAAACACACATTATTAGTTGCTACCAATGGCACATCATTTTCACAAGCCAGACTAACCGCCGCATGAATGTATTCATTTTCACCCTCACGTCCGGTTCTTTGCAATTCTATATAGTAACTATCATCTGGGAACAATTGTTTCCATTCCTGCAGATGCTGCTGTGCATGCTCGTAATTTCCCGCAAGTAATTCTTTTCCAATCTCACCATCACGTGCACCGGAAAGCGCAATCAATCCATCTGTACGCCCCTGAAGAAATTCAAAATCAATTATGGCCTTATCGTTTACCTGCCCATGGGTATACCCTTTAGAGATCAAACGCATCAGGTTCATGTAACCATCGTGGTTTTTACACAAAAATAAGGTACGAAATGGCTCATAATCAGAACGCGCAATCCATAGATCAACACCTATAAGCGGCTTAACACCAGCACCCTGCATCGCCTTGTAAAATTTGACCATTGCAAACAGATTACTTTGGTCAGTCAGGGCAATAGCCCCCATACCCATTTCCGCAGCCTTTGCAGCCAACTTTTTGATGCGCACGATGCCATCAACTAGCGAATACTCGGTGTGCAGATTTAGATGTACAAACTCCTGACTCAACTTCTAATCCTCTCGCTTTGACCTGCTTATACTATTTGGCCATCTATATTAGCCGACCTTTTGATAAGCTCGCTGACTGGCCTGAATGATTTACGATGAACAGGTGTTGGCCCCAATGACTTTAGAGCCTCGACATGAAGTTTGGTACCATACCCTTTGTGCTGAGCAAAACCGTAGCCTGGGTATTCCTTATCAAGAATAATCAACTCCTTGTCACGCGCCTGCTTTGCAAGAATCGACGCTGCACTGATCTCGGCAACTTTTGAATCACCCTTTACAATAGCCTCTACCGGAAATTGGATCTGTGGACAGCGATTGCCATCAACCAGGACATGATCAGGGGTGATATCAAGACCTTCTACCGCCCTTTTCATTGCCAACATAGAGGCATGCAAGATATTGATATCGTCAATCTCTTCAACCGAGGCAGTAGCAATTGACCATGAAAGAGCTCTTTCTTTGATCTGTTCTTCCAATACAATGCGTTTTTTTTCTGAAAGTTTTTTAGAATCCATCAAACCTTCGATAGGCTTTTTAGGGTCGAGGATAACCGCTGCGGCATATACGGCACCCGCAAGAGGCCCCCTGCCAGCCTCATCAACACCTGCGATCAATCTGCTATCATCATCTAATTGGATAAAATCAATGGCTTGTTGAGCTAAGTCCTTTTTCACTACATTCCCTTTTTTGGCACGTTTCAAACATAAACTGTGTTTGTTATGAGGAAGGAAATTATACCATCCATTAGAGTTTTGTGGTGATTATTATTCCTTATTAATCAACTCAGCTATTGCCTCTGCCGCCTGCTTACTGGCATTACACCTAATCTCAGCCCCCATTCGCTTAAATTTGCGTAGCAATCTTGCATTTCCGTCATCAGAATCAAGCAAGCCTTTCAATTCGATACCAAGGTTTTCCCCTGTTACATCGTCTTGAATAATCTCTGGAATAAGTTTCTCTCCAGCCAGAAGGTTGGGTAAAGAAAAAGAATCTACTTTTATCAACCTCTTATAAATCTTATATGTCAATGAAGCAAGTTTATACGCCATAACCATTGGTCTGCCTATCAACATAACTTCAAGGGTTGCAGTACCTGAGGCCACTAAAACCGCATCAGATGCTGTTATAGCATCTTTAGCCACACCATCTTTTATAGATACGCAATCACTAAGACCATATTCATCCACAAACTCTTTAAATAGCTCGCAACAATTTTTTGTGGGAAGAGGAGCAATAAATTTAATCCCTGAATCTACAGAGCGTAACCAACTGCATGCGGATAAAAACGGTTCCGCCAATCTATTTATCTCAGAAAACCTACTACCTGGCATAACAGCTACCACCTTACATTGTGATGGCAAACCAAGTAATTTCCGCGCCTGAACCTTATCATCAATAAACTCTAGTTCGTCAGCTAACGTATGTCCAACAAAACGTACAGGTATATTATTTTCCTGATATATTTTTTGTTCAAATGGGAAAAGCGTTAGCATCAAATCAACAGCCTGCTTGATCTTTTTGATCCTACCTCTTCTCCAAGCCCAAACTGATGGACTGACATAATGAACAGTTTTTATTCCGGCATGCTTAATTTTTTTCTCAAGACCAAGATTAAAATCTGGGGCATCAATTCCTATCACAATATCAGCTCTAGATTCAATCAACCTCTGAGCCAATTTCTTCCTGATCTTTAACAGTTCCGGCAAACGAGAAATAACTTCTGTTATCCCCATAACGGATAACTTTTCCAGAGGCACCAAAGACTCAAAACCAACAGCTTCCATTTTAGGACCACCAATACCAATAAATCTTGCTTTAGGGTATATCTGGCGTAAAGAATCTATTAGGCTTACGCCTAAATTGTCCCCAGAATGTTCACCAACGACTATTGCAATTAATGGTGCCGATAGTTTTTCGGAATGGGTTGCCAAATTATTGGATAGGTTATCTGATAATTCCACGATCACTGGATTTAATGAATTCTAACATTTTACATACTTCAACCATATCTCCATATTCATCCTCGATCTGAAGCAGAGCTTCTTCAAGCTTCTTACCGGACATATAAACAGCTTTGTATGCGTTTTTAATTGCTCTTATTGTTTCTTGACTAAAACCTCGACGTTTTAGCCCTTCTGAATTAATGCCTCGTGGCGAGGCCAAATGCCCCGAAGCAGTAACATAAGTCGGAACATCCCGATTTATTACACTACCAAATGCAGAAAAACTATGCGCACCGATCTTACAAAACTGATGCACTAAAGCAAACCCTGCGAGTATAGCGTAATCTTCTACCTCGACATGTCCTGCAAGAGAAGATGAATTAGACATAATAACATTATCATGCACAACGCAGTCATGTGCGATATGGCAATAAGCCATAATCCAGTTATCATTCCCTACCTGAGTATAGCCTCTATCCTGAACAGTCCCTCGATTAACCGTGCAGTATTCTCTGAACACATTTCGATCACCAATAATAAGTTTGGTATCTTCACCAGCATATTTCTTATCTTGCGGTTCTTCACCAATAGATGCAAATTGAAATATCTTATTATCTTGTCCAATCTCGGTTGGCCCATTAATAACCACGTGCGGCCCAACCCAGGTTCCATCACCAATAACAACGTCCTTCCCTATAATTGAGAATGCTCCAACAGTTACGTTGTTACCTATATGCGCGGAAGGATCGATTACTGCGCGAGAATCAATCAAGCTTACACACCTCTTAATGTGCAGATAATATCAGCTTGAGCAGCCTTTTCCCCATCAACAGAAGCTGTTGCGGAAAACACCCACATTCCTCGCCTTACTTTTTCAACTTTACCTTCAAGAACTAATCTATCACCAGGCTCGACAGGTCTTTTAAATCTAACCTTATCCACACCGCCCAACAATACGATTTGCTCTCCATTCAATTCAGCTCCGGCACTTTTAAATGCCAAAATCCCACAAGCCTGAGCCATTGCCTCAACAATTAATACTCCAGGCATAACTGGTTTAATTGGAAAGTGTCCTTGAAAAAATTCTTCATTTGCGGTTACATTTTTATAAGCAACAACCTTACCACCAACTTCAAGCTCAGTTACTCTATCTACTAATAGAAATGGATAACGGTGCGGTAAGATTGACTTGATTTCAGTTATGTCCATCATGTCTAAAACATATTCCTGTGTCTAAATTTATAAATCCAATATGAATTGAATCACCTGAGGCCAACTGAGTCAATTATTAATTCCAATAATTTATTTGATTATTCCTTAAATGGTAAGAAACAAATCAGATTTTATTCTCTAATTCTTTGACCCTTTTAAATAAACTCTCAAGCATATTTATTCGTGCTATTTTTTTCTTCCAGCTTTTATCACGATCAGCTGCAAAACTCGATGAATAAGCTCCTGGCTTATCTATTGATTTTGTTATCAACGATTTGGAGGTGATATGGACATTATCACATATATTCAAATGGCCTGTAATACCAACCATACCAGCTATAGTACAATTAGCTCCTATAATAGAGCTACCTGCTATCGCTGTGCACCCTGCAATAGCGGTGTTTTGTCCTATCCTAACGTTATGAGCAACCTGAATTTGATTATCAAGTTTTACGCCATTCCCTATCACAGTATCCTCAATAGCTCCGCGATCAATAGTTGTGTTTGCACCAATCTCTACATTATCACCAATAACAACCCGGCCAACCTGCTCTATCTTAACCCATTCGCCCCCCCCTCTCTGACAGTCGTTAGCAAACCCAAAACCATCAGCGCCTATCACTGCTCCAGAATGGATAATACAATCTTCTCCAACTTCACACTCTTTGTAGATTGTTACATTTGCAGCAATACGGCTTCTTGAACCAATAACAACTCCCTCTCCAATAACTGATCCCGAACCTATGCTAACCCCATCACCTATAATACAACTTTTATCAATTACAGCTCCAGCAGCAACCAGACAATCGTTTCCTAATTTGACTCCAGAGTCAATAAAGGCTTTAGAAGAAATATTTTCTATACTATTCTTATTTGAGTACAGCAGCTGTGAAACTCTTGCATAAGCAAGGTAAGGGTTAGTACTTAGCAAATAATTACACTGATTATCTTTCTTTATTTCTTCAAATAAATCTAAGTGAATAATTACTACTGACGCCTTGCATTCTTCTAATTGATTTTTATATTTCGGATTTGCAAGAAAACTAATTGAGCCGACACCAGCATTTTTCAATGTGGCGACTGTAGTAATTTCACAATCGCCATCTCCCCAGTATTCAACACCAAGATCTGCAGCAAGATCTTTTAGTATCATCTTACTTTTTTGCTTTTTTAGCAGCCTCAAAATCCTTCTTTAAGATCTGCAAAATGGCATCCGTAATATCTGCATTTGGGCTTGCAAAGATAACTCCATCAGATAAAACCAAATCATATTTATTACTTTTAGCATAATCTACTATGACGTTTGCAGTATATGTTTGCAGTTTATTTAATACTTCGTTCTGCCTTATACTAAAGTCTTCACGCAGCTCTTCACCAAGCCTCTTTAGTTCTCTTTTATTCGAGATTATCTCACGCTCCAGATTTCTTGCGGTTTCTGGTTTCATAACTGCCGCATCTCGTTGCAGCTTTTCTTCTTGATCACGTATATCCTGACCACGCTGCATCAGCTCCTGCTCTCTTGGAGAAAACTCTTCTTCCAACTTGCGTTTTGCATCATTTACCTGTGGAGCTTCAGCCAATATTCGTGAACGGCTTACCCAACCAATCTTAACATCAGAACCATTTGCAGCAGCATTGACCTCCCCAGTATTAGCAATTACGCTAACAAAAAGACAAAATACAAACGTAAATTTAAAAATATTAGCTAACTTTTTCAACCTAATAACTCCATATTATAAAGACGTACCCATTGTAAACTGAAATGCCTTGGTTCTATCACCTTCCTTCTCATTCAGAGGTAGCGCATAACTAAACACCAACCCACCAACAGGCGATAGCCAACGCAGCGTCAAACCTGTGGAATATCTGAATTCACTAAACTCAGTTGTTTCATCAACGGTATCAAACACATTCCCTGCATCCAAAAATGCCGACAATCTAACAGAATTAGATTCTACAAAAGGTACAGGAAATATCAACTCAGTTCCACCTAAAATCTTTAAATTTCCTCCAATTGGATTATCACTATCATCTAGATCCTTTGGCCCAAGAGTACTAACTTTATAGCCTCTTAAGGTGTTTACACCACCGGCATAAAAATTTTCAAAAAATGGTAATTTTTCAGTGTCATCATATCCATCACCAAAACCAAAATCCCCTCTTAACATTAGTGCGCTGTTTTCAAACAACGGATAATACCATTTATGTTTATATGACAACGTATAATATTTTAGTTCACTGCCTGGCAATGCAGCCATTAATGATAAACTTTGAGAAGCCCCTCTCGTAGCAAAATTTCTCCTATTACGAGTATCACTATTCCACCCAGTTTTAAACCTTATTGTGGAAAACTCATTGCCATATTTTTCAACAAATTCATTCACCCTCTGAGGAGAATTTGGGAAAACCTTCATTTTTAACCAATCATAACCAAGACCAACAAATACCTTTTCATCCTCAGTGATTGGGAACCCAAATGACAGCATCCCTCCCCACGAATCAGTAGCATATGAAGACACGTCTATCTCATCTGTATCTGTTTGCTTAAAGAACAGATTAAACCCTCGGCTAACTCCATCATCCGTATAATAAGGGTTATTAAAATCAACACTATAAACTGTATTAGTTCTACTGGTATTAATTTCAAAACCAAACCTATCACCACTGCCTAAAAAATTATCTTGTTTAAGGCTAGCTCCAAAAGATAATCCCTGCCCTTCACCATAACCGGCAAAAAGATTAACGGCTCCCGAATCACGCTCTGAAACCTTTACAATTACATCTATCTGATCTGGGGAATTAGGCACAGCTGGGGTTTGAATATCAACTCCTTCAAAAAACCCAAGGCGCTGCAATCTTAATTGCGATCTTCTTATCTTTTTAGCAGAATACCATCCACCTTCAAATATCCGCATCTCACGCCTGATAACCTCATCTCTGGTCTTTTCATTCCCTTCAAAGATAATACGACGCACATAAACCCGCTTACCCTTATCGATATAAAACTTAACTTTTACTGTTTTTGTAGCTTCATCTACACCAGGGACTGCATTAACATTAGCAAAAGCATACCCTTCATCTTTTAGTTGATTTTTTAAAAGCTCTGAAACTCCTATTATCAAACGATTAGAAAAATTCTTTTTCTGCCGCCCAACCCAGACATCATTAGCAATTTGTTGCAGCCCTTCAGACACGTCTCCATGTAACTCAATATCACTAAACTTATATCTATCACCCTCAATAATATTGACCGTGATAAATACAAAACTCTTATCAGGACTTAGTGCAACCTGAGTTGAATCAATCTTAAAATTAATATAGCCATCATTTAAATATAGAGACTTTAATTTTTCTAAATCTGCTTCAAGTTTTTCCTTCGAATACTCATCACTATCGGACCAAATGGCCATGGATGAAGGAATACCAAGATCAAATTCCTCTAGTATTTCATCGTCTGTATACAGTTGATTTCCTACTATGTTTATCCCTTTGATCCGAGCCACTTCTCCTTCAGTGATTTCAACCAAAATACTAACCCTATTACGAATCATAGGAGTGACCGTCGTAGAAACCTTTACACTATAGTTTCCATTTGCATAGTACTGTCTAAATAACTCCTGCTTAACACTATCAAGCAACCTACGGTTATATACCCTGCCTTCTGCAAGACCAATACCTTTAAGCCCCTCCAATAGAGGGTCGGTCTCCAAAATCGAATTGCCTTTTATAATAATTTCGGTAATAGACGGACGCTCTGCCACTCTAATAACCAGAATATCTCCATCGCCTTTTAGCTCGATATCACTAAAAAAACCCGTAGCATATAATTCTTTTATTGCTTTTGTTGTCAAATCCTTATCCAGATAATCGCCAACTTGAACAGGCAGGTATGTAAAGACTGTTCCTGCCGAGATACGACGCAACCCTTCAACCCGAATATCTTTAACAAAAAAACCTTCGGCGTGAGCAGTTAAACTCATAAAACACAAAGAACAAATAGCGACTATTTTTAGCCACTTTTTTTTATAAAACAGATTTTTCACATTAATACCGTTATTTAATATACCTGCTAATTAAATACCCTTTGCAGGTCAACATAGAATGCAAGACCCATAATCATTGCCAATATCGCCAATCCAACAGTTTGAAATTTTTCCTGATAGCTTGGTTCCAATGGGCGACCACGTAATGCCTCAACAACATAGAAAAATAGATGCCCTCCATCAAGTACAGGAATCGGAAGCAAATTTAATATCCCTAAACTTATACTAAGCAGAGCAAGCAACCTTGCCAATTGCACAATACCATATTCAACATATTTGCCAACTGTATTTGCTATTTGAATTGGACCACTTAGGTTTTTAACCGAAGCAGTTCCAGTTACCATACTCCACACACCTTTAAGGATCAATACGGTTGAATCAACCGACTCCTCTACTCCCCGACGAAACGCCGAAAACAAGGTGTGATCAACCTCAACCCACAAATCATCCCTAATCGGAGCTGGTTTGACACCAATCACTCTTCTACTTAGTTCACCTTCTACAACAATTTTTGGAGTAATTGAAAATTCTAATACCTGACCATTTCTTTCTACCCCGACAGCAATCTGTTCTGCGCCGGAATCCGAAATTTTACTTGCCATCTCATTCCAGGTTAATACTTTATCGGCATCTACAGATATCACCTTGTCACCATCCATAAGACCTGCAACATAAGCTGGGTCATTCGGTATGGCCTTTATCACAGCAGGCCTGTTCGCTGCAGACAAAATACCAAAGTCTCTGGAAAAACTTTCAATGTGTTCAGCCGGATCAAAATCAGTCATATCTACCAACAAACTAGCTTGCTGTTCACCACGTTTTACCTTCATAGATAACTGCCTTGCCTGCAACCCTGCTGTCATAAGCTCCAGCTGAAACTGAGAAAATGTTGTAATTTCGTTTTGATCTATCTGCACAACCTCATCACCGGCTTGCAACCCTGAGTTTGCAGCAATCGTACCTGGAATAACCTCTCCAATGATCGGTCTTAATGAAAATTCACCACCAAGAAATACCATCCAAAAAACCAGGATCGCAAAAACATAATTAAAAAATGGTCCGGCAAATACGATTAAAAATCTTTTCCAAATCGGCTGTGAATTGAATTCTTGCGACATTAGTTCTTCCGGAACATCTCCCTCACGGGTATCCAGCATTTTCACATAACCGCCCAAAGGGATCGCAGCAATAGCATATTCGATACCTGTTTTTTTACTGGTAAATACAGCAAGCGGCTTACCGAATCCAAGACAAAAGCGCAACACCTTTACACCCAAAGCACGAGCAAACAGATAATGTCCTAATTCGTGCACAAAAACCAATATCCCCAATGAGATAATAAGTGCTACTGCCTTTTGTAATATTGATAATGCCATCAACTAAATTACCTGTTTATTCCCTATTTCAAGATCCTGCATTTTAAGAGAGTCCGTTAACAATCTCTATAGCGATATTTTCTGCAAGCAAACTTTGCTCTTTTATCACCTGTAGATTTTCTGCCTTTTTCTTTCCAAGTTTTGCCATAGTATCACTAATCACCTTCTGAATCTGGGTAAACTTAATTTTATCATCAAGAAAACCAGCAACTGCAACCTCATTTGCGGCATTCAGTACTGCCGGCATAGTCCCTCCCTCAGTAACCGCATCAAATGCAAGTTGCAAACAAGGAAACCTTTCCATATCCGGCATATAAAAATCCAACCTGCCAATCTCAAACATATTAAGGCGCTTTACCCCTACACTGATACGTTTTGGCCATGCCATTGCATTTGCAATTGGGGTACGCATATCTGGATTACCCAACTGTGCCAACACCGAACCATCAACATATTCCACCATTGAGTGGATTACACTTTGCGGATGCACCACCACTTCAACCTCGGTTGGTTTGGCATCAAATAGCCAACATGCTTCAATAACCTCCAGCCCCTTATTCATCATTGAGGCTGAATCTACCGATATCTTTTTGCCCATTGACCAATTTGGATGGGCCACCGCCTGTTCTGGTGTTATAACACTTAGATCCCTATCTTTATCTTTAAAGAACGGACCTCCTGAAGCGGTAAGAATAATCTTTTCCACCCCAGCTTCATTAAGACTCTTACCGTAATTTTCTCCAAGAGCCTGAAAGATTGCGTTATGTTCACTATCGATCGGTAATAGCTCAGCTCCTGAGTTTGCAACCTCCTGCATAAACAGCTCACCAGACATCACCAGCGATTCTTTATTAGCAAGCAGCACCCTTTTGCCTAACCTAACCGCCTCAAGAGTTGGCTCTAACCCTGCTGCACCAACAATTGATGCCATTACATATGCAGCTTCATTTAGCCTGGCAACCTCACATACACCATTGACCCCGGATAGCACCTCACAGTTCAATTTTTTCTCAGCAACATGTTTGCTTAGCTCTAGCGCTGCTTTTTCATCAGCCATCGCAGCGCACTGTGGCTGATACTTTTCTATTAACTCCAGCATCTTCTGGCTATTGGAATTTGCACTCAGACCAACAACTTTATATTTATCCGGGTGCTGAGAAACAACATCAAGGGTGCTGCTACCGATGCTGCCTGTTGCTCCTAATATTGAAATTCCAATCATCAAATTAAACCTTTATCGCCCAAAAACACAAAAAAACAAGTCGATTGAGCCCTTCGACTACGCTCAGGCAGCTCGAAAAATCATACATTAACACTATCCTAATCACACCTACATAGAGTTAATAATCAACATACCAAAGAAAAACACCGGTGCCGCTGAAGTCAGGCTATCAACGCGATCCAACACACCTCCATGGCCAGGCAGAATCGAACCACTATCCTTAATACCAGTTAATCTTTTTAACATACTCTCAAACAAATCACCGGCAATAGAAAAAACTACTACCAATGCAGCTAATCCTATCCAATATGGCATCGTTGCTAACTCAAGCTTTAAAATAAATATTCCAACGACAGCCACTATGGCACTGGTAACAATACCGCCATATACTCCTTCCATAGTTTTTTTAGGGCTGAGCTTTACTGCCAGTTTTTTCTTGCCAAACTTACGTCCAACAAAATAAGCACCAGAATCCGCCCCCCAAACCATTAAAAATAGCCATAAAATCATTCCAGGAGAAAATTCTTGAATAGAAAATAACGCGAGCCACATAGGGGTTAGTACAATATATCCAATAGAGAGTTTTGCCATACTGGATAGATCTACCTTTTGACTAAAACTTGAATATAGATACATCCAAACAAAAGCGCTCATCCAAAATAGTATTGAGATAATTAACAACGCATAAACAAAGGCGTTTTCAGTTTTATACAACCACACTCCGTAAAAAGGAAGAAGGTATGTTAGAGCATAACAGGCACGATGAAATACCCTTTTAATTCCACAAAACTGAGCCCATTCCCAAGCACCTACTAAACAAAGCGATGCAGCAGCAATTGCAAAATATTGTTGATTGAGTTTAAAAATCCCTATTAGCACCAGCGGTATCAAAACCAAAGCGGTAATAATCCTTTTAAGCATCTGTTCCCTTTTTTAAATTATTCTGTTCCTGTTGAGCTTCTATCTGCTCTCCGGTTTTTCCAAAGCGACGTTGCCTGGTTTCAAACCACTTAAGCGCATCAGCAAATTGATCTTTTCCAAAGTCAGGCCATAGAATGTCGGTAAAATAAAGTTCGGCATATGCCAACTGCCATATAAGAAAATTACTTATCCTTTTTTCACCACCAGTACGAATAAACAAATCGGGAAGTGGATAACCTGACATTGCGACATAATTTGAGATCATATCTTCATCAACTTGTTCAGGGTCGATCTCACCTGCAGCTACTTTTCTGCATATCTGTTTAGCAGCATTTGAAATATCCCATTTACCACCATAATCAGCAGCGACAAAAAGATTCATGGCTTTATTATTAGCAGTTAATGATTCTGCATCTTCAAGGGCCTTTAAAATTTTGGAATTGAATTTTTCTCTGGCTCCAATAATCTGCAGGCGAATATTATTTTTATGTAACTTCTTTACTTCACGTTTCAAAACAAACAAAAACAGATCCATAAGAAGATTTACTTCCTTTTCAGGACGCTGCCAGTTCTCACTACTAAATGCGAATAAAGTTACGCACTCGACTCCTGACTGTAATGCCGCTTCTGTTATTCTTCTAACAGATTTAACACCTTCCTTGTGACCTGCCGAGCGGCTTTTACCTCTTTGCTGAGCCCACCTACCATTACCATCCATAATAATGGCGACATGCTTTGGAACCGCCGATTTCAACGTTGCATCAGAAGCATTTTGTACTGTTTTTGCCTTTTGCAATTTATACTCACATCTAAGAGTTATACTTCCATTAACTCTTTTTCTTTTTCTGCAATTACCTCTTCAACCTGAGCAATATATTTGTCGGTGATTTTTTGAGTTCTGTCCTCAGCACCTCTTTGCTCATCTTCGGATATTTCTTTATCTTTTTGCAATGATTTAAAATCGCTATTGGCATCACGACGAATATTTCTGATGGCGATACGCGCATTTTCTGCTTCGGATTTCACCAGCTTAACCATTTCTTTTCTTCGTTCTTCTGTTAATGGCGGCAACGGAATACGAATAACCTCACCAGCTGTAACCGGATTTAGGCCCAGATTAGCCATCATTAAAGCCTTTTCAATAACCGGCACCATCTGCTTTTCCCAAGGAGTTACGGAAAGAGTTCTTGAATCTGCTACACCAACATTCGCCACTTGGGTTAACGGAACATCACTACCATAATAGCTAACTTGTAAATGCTCTATCAGGCTTGGATGAGCACGACCGGTTCTGATTTTCGTTAAAGTCCCTTTAAGGGCCTCAATAGACTTGGCCATTCTTTTTTCTGAATCCTGAATAATATCGTTAATCATTTTCCTATCCTTTCTCTATCCATTCTCAACTATTGTTCCAATATGCTCGCCCTGTACAATCTTCATCAGGCCTCCTGGAACGGTACCATCAAATATTTGCAATGGCATATCCTGGTCTCTACACATTACGATCGCAGTAGCATCCATCACCATTAATTTTTTCTGTAAAACTTCATCGTATGTCAATCTATCATACTTTACTGCAGTTGGATCTTTTACAGGGTCTGCTGAATATACACCATCAACCTTAGTTGATTTAAGTAATAAATCAGCATTTATTTCTATAGCTCGCAAACTAGCCGCCGAATCAGTGGTAAAGAACGGGTTTCCTGTACCTGCAGCAAATACAACTACACGCCCCTTTTCCAGATGACGAACCGCTCTGCGCTGCAAATAATCTTCACAAACTCTATTGATCTTGATTGCGGACATAACCCTGGTAAATACCCCCATCTGCTCAAGAGAATTCTGTAATGCCAGTGAATTCATAACAGTTGCCAGCATTCCCATATGATCTCCAGCAACTCGATCTATTCCTGATTCAGCCAAGCCTGCTCCGCGGAAGATATTTCCTCCACCAATTACCACCCCAACCTGTATTCCTAAATCTCTTACTTCTTTAATTTCGGTTGCCAACCTTTTAATCACATTGGGATCTATGCCGTAATTTTCTTCTCCCATTAGAGCTTCGCCGCTCAATTTCAAAAGAATCCTTTTATATTTCAATTCAGACATATATCACCTCTCGCTTTAAAAAACCGACATTTAAATTGAATTAATATCATTACTGGATAATGGCATATTCAACTTACAAAAATGAGGAGTCAAAACTCCTCATTTCTAAATTTTAAGACAAGCCTTTGTTTAGCTTGAATATATTCAGACTGTCATTTTTTGCTCACCGCATCTTCTTCTACAAACGCACTTGTAATAAAACACACGCGATGCAATGAGCAAATAGTCTACGCAAAATTAATTGCTTTATGACCCTTTAACCTGAGCCATTACTTCTTCAGCAAAGTTCTCTTCTTTCTTTTCGATACCCTCACCTACTTCGTAACGTTTAAGACCAGTGATCTTAGCTCCTGCTTTTTCAAGTAACTTACCAACAGTTACATCAGGATCTTTAACGAAAGACTGACCAAGAAGAGTTACCTCTGCAAGATACTTTCTTAGCCTTCCTACAACCATCTTCTCTGCAATCTCTTTTGGCTTCCCACTCTCTTCTGCTTGAGCGATAAGAATCTCTCTTTCTTTCTCAAGAGTTTCTGCTGGCATATCTTCTTCTGAAAGACAAAGAGGATTAGTAGCAGCAGCGTGCATTGCCACATCACGAGCAAGATCTTCATCACCACCTTCAATTACATCGATAACACCAATACGGTTACCGTGGATGTAAGCAGCAACTACACCTGCATCTGTTGTGAATCTTTCGAAACGACGAATACTAATATTTTCGCCTAGAGTAAGAAGAAGCTCTTCTCTCTCTTCTTTAACTGTTTTACCATTTTCAAGAGTAAGCGCTGCGATAGCGTCAACATCAGCAGGGTTTTCAGCAAGAACAACCGTTGCAACGTCTGTTGCAAACTTCTTGAACTGGTCACCACCTGATACAAAGTCAGTTTCACAGTTAACTTCAAGGATAACACCAGCTTTCTTATCAGCACTGATTACTGTAGCAATTGTACCTTCAGCAGCAACTCTTGATGCTAGCTTGTCACTTTTTGCCATACCTTTTTTACGTAATTCTTCTACCGCTTTATCTAGATCACCGTCTGCCTCTACAAGTGCCTTTTTGCACTCCATCATGCCGCAACCGGTACGTTCGCGTAGTTCTTTAACGTCTGAAGCTTTAATAGCCATTTTGGATTCCTCTAAATTCTTTTCTTACGCAATGCCTCACTATATAAATAAAGGGCATATTAAGTAAAAGGCAGGAAAACCCTGCCTTTTATCGAAGATTACTCTTCAGTAGTTTCTTCTGGTGCCGCAGCTGTTTCTTCTTCTGCAGCTGGAGCTTCAGCAGCCGGAGCTTCTTCCGCTACTTCAACAAACTCATCTTTGCTCTCTTCCGCAACAATCTGTAGGCTTGAAGCTTTACCTTCAATAACAGCATCAGCCATTGATTTAACATAAAGCTGAATCGCACGAATCGCATCATCGTTTCCAGGAATTACGTAATCAACTCCATCTACCTTATTGTTGGTATCAACAACACCTACAACAGGGATTCCAAGCTTTACTGCTTCCTGAATAGCGATCTTTTCGTGACCGACATCAATTACAAAGATTGCATCTGGTAGTCCAGGCATATCTTTGATACCAGAAAGAACCTTCTCTAGTTTTTCTTTTTCACGACCTCTCATTAAAGCTTCTTTTTTGTTTAGCTTTACTGACTCATCCGATTCTTGAGCCTCAAGATCTTTTAATCTTTTGATAGATTGCTTAACTGTTTTGTAGTTAGTAAGCATTCCACCCAACCATCTGTGATTAACATATGGCATCTCACAACGTAAAGCTTCTTCACGAATTACGTTTTGCGCTGCGCGCTTGGTACCAACAAAAAGGATTTTTCCTTTTTTAGCAGCAAGCTTGCCAACAAAGTTTAAAGCATCGTTAAATAAAGGAAGGGTTTTTTCAAGATTGATAATATGGATCTGGTTTCTCTCGCCGAAAATGAATGGAGCCATCTTTGGGTTCCAAAAACGAGTTCTATGTCCGAAGTGAACACCAGCTTCCAACATCTGGCGCATTGATACTTTTGCCATTTTTTTCTCCTAGGGTTTAAGCCTCCATATGCCCTGCACGCAAACTGTTTTTTGTATACCAAAAAAACAGCAACCCTACGTACATTATGTATGACATATGTGTGTTATAAAAATAAGGCAGATTATGCCTTTACTCAGCGCGCGTTTATACCATATTCAGACAGCATTAGCAACTAAACAACCGTTAAAAGCAACTCGACAGATTGACTTTTGGCAATCTTTGTCATAAATTCAAAGCTATTATTGCAAATCACTGGAACACCATTATGGCTACAATGAATATTTCTTTACCAGAGCAAATGAAGAACTGGGTTGAAGAATGCGTTAAAACCGAGACTGTGTGAAAACCACC
>JAWSVC010000053.1:0-516 GCA_033852075.1 Gammaproteobacteria bacterium
GGTGGTTTTCACACAGTCTCGGGACGCCGGCGCTCCAAGATGGTTACTTATGCATGGTTTAAAATGAACCCATTGATCTGCGCCTCCGGCCAATCAACATAATTGACTATATCTCTTCCCCCGGTAGCAGATATTTCAAAAGTTCATCTTCATCAATTGGTCCGGTTATTTCTTCATTTAGAATTGAATTTTCTGTTTTCCAATATTCTCCAACTGTACGCCAGATATTTGATGCCATTTGTTCTGCTGTATTTAAATTTTTACCAAACTTTATCTTAACTTCTCTTGGCAGGTAATCACGCCATTTCCAGCTTAATACATCCATGTTTTTTGACAAACCTTGCATGCTACCACAGCATGATTCTATATAGCTAAAATCTCCAAGCTTAGCTTTGGCAATACCGTTTTCTATTGATTCTTGTGTTCCATCAAAATTAGGAACGGCTCGCTGTTCCCAGCCATCAGGACGGCCGGATATATGCCATGATTGCCAATCTTCCTCAGGAGGGTTATCAT
>JAWSVC010000054.1:0-544 GCA_033852075.1 Gammaproteobacteria bacterium
ATGATAACCCTCCTGAGGAAGACTGGCAATCATGGCATATATCCGGTCGTCCCGATGGCTGGGAGCAACGGGCGGTTCCCAACTTTGAAGGTACGCAAAGATCAATAGAAAACGGTATAGCCAAGGCCGAGACAGGGGATTTCAGTTATATAGAATCAACCTGTGGCAGTATGCAGGGGTTATCAAAAAACATGGATGTCTTGAGTAGGAAATGGTGGGATTATATTCCTGATGAAGTTGGGTTTAAGTATGGAAAAAACCTAACCAAGGCAAAAAAAATGGCATCAAATATCTGGTGTACTGTTGGTGAATATTGGCGTGATGATGAGATATTGGATGAAGAGATAACAGGCCCAATTGAAGAGAGTGAACTTTTGAAATATATGTTGCCGGGGGAAGAGATATAGTCAATTATGTTGATTGGCTGGAGGCGCAGATCAATGGGTTCATTTTAAACCATGCATAAGTAACCATCTTGGAGCGCCGGCGTCCCGCCGGCTTTTAAAATATTAAAAGAAAATAATGCCGGCTATTCTAATGGAGA
>JAWSVC010000023.1:0-100137 GCA_033852075.1 Gammaproteobacteria bacterium
AAGGCTAAAGGCCCTGGCATTTTAAAATCAACTAGCTGTAATAACTCTTCGCCGGTAATCATGCTCACCGGATCACCGGCGGTAGCTGTCTTGCTGGCAGAAGGAGTTGACTTGCCTTGAGTGGTTCCTCCTTTGCTGGTGCATTGGTTCTCGCCCGATTCCTCTTTCTTTACCTTCTTCTTGGCTTGTTTTTTTTGCTTTTTTTCGGGTTGATCTGGAATCTCGAATAATTCTACTAATGCTTCTGTATTGTCAGACTCTGGCTCAACATGTTGTTTTATTTGTTCTGTAACGAATATTTGTTGATTTGCTAAAGCTTGGGCTATAAGGGTTAATGACTCAGGAGAAGGTTTTGCCGTTGGGTCAATTAGGCGTAATAGGTCATCAAGAGAGTTTTGTGAACCACTTTTTGTATTTGTACTGAGGAATTGTATTAATTCTTTATAATAGTTGATATCCCTTTTGGGGCTGGCAATAGACGGTGCTCCTTTGCTAAAAACAAAGGTTCTATTATTTCTAGATTCTATTTTTAAATTTTGACCCATATTTGGTAAATATCCTAGTCCAAAGACCCATTAAATTATAGCTGTAATTTCAGAGCATTTTCTGTGCATTGACTGCAATGGAATTTAATATAAGTAACTTAAATAAGAATTTGCAGCAATTGTTATAAATAAATTAATCAAAACTCGTTAGTTGATTTAACTCATTCATATTCAATATTTTTACAAAAAATTCTTCAGTAATCAACATTAATGACAGTATTTATAGCTATTAATTAGCGTAATGTCTTGATGTGTTGTTAAAAGATTGTAGGATTGGTGTCTGCAGAAGTATTGGCAAAATCAAAAAGGAATTTATTTTATGTGCCTACGTATACTAATTTTTACATTATTTGTTATTGGTGCTCTGAATGTACAGGCAAAGAATATTGCTAAAACAACCGTTGATGCCAGATGGAGAACTTCCTTTGAATTTATGCCGATAGAATCAGATAAGGATATGGGTTTAATTGGACTCCATTATGATATTTATCCATTTAAGTGGTGTGCTGACTGTTATATGGGGATCGGTGGGTATAGTGGAGCTACAGGTGAGGAAGGCGGTTTTTTTACAGCAGGATTAACAACTGGTTGGACGCATAAGTTATCTTCAAACTTTAAATCAGATATTGGCTTTCATATTGGTGGAGGAGGTGGTTCTGATGCAACATATCCTGGTGGTGGATTAATTATTCGGTCTCATGCAGGAATACAATATGTTAATAACTTTGGTATTAATTTGGGGGTGGCAAATATTGGTTTTCCAAATTCAACCAAAGTTGATAAATATGATTCACATTTTTATGCAGGAATAGTTTTGCCAACATCTATTTGGGTTGATTCGCTAGACTTAGATTTGAAAAATTATAATAGTGGTGGTGAAGTTGGTTTTAGAGTTTCTCCTGCATTTTTGATGTATAGACCAATTCAGGAGCCAATAACAAAGTCAGGGACATATACTTCTGGTAATAGAAATGACGATATTACATTGATGGGAATTCAACTAAGCTGGCATTATGGTGATGTTTTTTATCCATTAGAAATGTACGGGGCTGCTGGGGGAGGTGTAGATGGTTATGCTACGCTATTTAGTGGTATTGGGTATCAGCGTGATGGTATTTGGAGCGATTCTTTTTTATTTGAATCAAAAATACTTATAGGTGTAGGTGGGGACGGCCGTTTAGATACAGGTGGAGGCGGATTGTTGCAACCAATGATAGGTTTAAGATTGCGATTAACTGAGCAACTATCATTTGCTGCATTTTTAGGGAAAACTTATGGATTAGATGGTCCATTTGAGTCAACTAATGCAGAGTTTTCATTGTCTTGGAGTTCGAAAATGCCTAAATCAGAAGGCGTCGGGGCTTCATTGTTCGATGATAGTGTATTTGAATTTTCTAGATGGAATGGGGCATTGGCAAATAAAACTTATTTTACATCATCTGATATTTTACAAACAGATGGAGAGCAATTTGCTTCTAAGTTACATCTGTTTGGGGTTCAATTAGAGAAACCATTAAATAATTACTTATCTGTAGTTGGTAATACTTATTGGGCTCATACTGGAAATATTGGTTCATATGCAGAAGGAGGCTTGGGTTTAAAGGCTAATTTGTCTATTGTAAAAAATATTGACGTTTTTGCTCAAACTCAGTTAGTGGTAGCAGGAGGAGGGGATGTTGATGTTGATAATGGATTTTTGGTTTCTGGTGAAGTTGGAGTTGGTATAAACCTGATTGATGAGATGTTTTTTGATTTTAGCTACGGATATACACAATCATCCCAACGGAATTTTAAGGCAGAAATGTTAACTATAAAGCTTCGATGGAATACAGAGTCAATTTTTAAATAAAAAACCCTTGGTAATACCAAGGGTTTTACTGGCTAAATCTTTGGGGCATTTATTACTTGTTTTTTATTCGAAGGATCTGCTGCATAATTAGCAAATAGCTTTACACCTAGGTATACCCATGTTGCTCTTAAGCGAGACATTCCATCTTCTATGCTCATGGTATAGAGAAGTTTATCTGCTAACCCTCGATAACTTTTAACGTTTAATAGCTCATGTCGCATTAGTTGGTAAAAAGCATCATGTACCAATGAACTGCGCATGAAATTTGTTGTATCTACTGTAGGTCCTGATGGGCCATCCCATGCATACCCTTTTTTTATCATTAATTCACCGTTAGGGGATAAATTAATATATTCAGTTTCAATATTACTAGAAGGAATGATTGGTGTGGTTACCTTATATGCATCAGATAGCTGATATTTATATCCGTTCTTATAAGAAATGCATTTCATTTAATAGTCCATTTACTGATAGTTAATATTTAATGTAGAGCGTGTATATTAAACCTTTTTAGCAATTATATGTATATAGCGCCCTAATGATCTGAATGGTTCGACTTGTGAGAATTTCAATTCGGTTTCTATAACTGCATCCGGGTGTTGGTTTCTAATTTTTTTATCAGCAATATAGTCGTTAAAAACTCTTATTCCGCTGAACTGCAAAACTTCAAAATTATTATCATTACACCAGGTGAATACATCCTCAATATGTAATGGGTTAAGCGGGGTGAGACTTCCTTTTATGCCAACAAAATCATTAGAGGTTGCTTTGTAATAGTTACCTTTTAATAAATTCTTATAAATTATTGAATTAACGTTGAAAAAGGCTAAAGATAAAATGCCATTTGGTTTTAGACACTTGTATAGATAACTTAAAGCTTTATCTGGCTTTGCCATCCATTCTAATACTGCATGACATAAAATAAGGTCAGCATCTGTTTTGATCTTTGTGGGTAATTCTTGAATAGAACAATTAATAAAGTTGACAGAATTGATTCCTGCATTAATAGCTTGTTTTTTTGCCATTGCTAGCATTTCAGTAGAAATGTCACAGATTGTAACTTGATGTTTTTTTGCTAGTTCAATCGAAAAAAATCCTTGGCCACCACCTGCATCAATAATATTAAGTGGCGTTTTTAAGAATGGTTCCAAGTCTCGTTTTAATACTGCAAGGCGGATTTTACCTTTAAGGCTATTGTAAACGTTTTTATGGAAGTGATTTGCTAAATCATCAAAATTTTTATCTTTAGTTGTATCATATTTAATATGCATTATTTTGTTCTTATCGGCTTAAAGAGAATAATGCGCGGCATATTACATTATACCCATCCTAAAAGCATTGATATTCCAAGAGCAAAAATAATTAGTCCAGAAATAAAATGTAGTATACGGATGTTGTTATCTTTCCATGATGATATGTCTTCAACACGACTTATTCCGTAATAAACAATTATTGTTATAGCGATCATTGGTGAGATAAATATTATGTTATATAAAACCAGCATCGGCAAAGTGTTTAATATTTCCATAAATGAAAGCATGCCACCCAAGATCACATAAGGCCCTATAGTGCAAGGTAGGAGGAATAGGGTAACAAAAAGACCAATACCAAATGCGCCATAAGGTGATGTAACTTTACTTATAATTTTTTGAACTTTAGGGCGAAATCCCATAGGCATTTCTGTAGCTATATTTGCCGGTTTATAGATTAGAAAATCTTTGATATGAAGCGATCCTAATAATACTGCTCCGCCACCTAGTATTTTATATAGCCATAGGCGAATTTCAGTTATTCCTTGAACTAGCTGAAATGATTTGATAATAAATATGCCATAAATCATATACATAATAAAAACAGCAACAGAAAAGGCTAGTCCTGACCAAATGATATTTGACTTCTTTTGGGGATTGTATGTAATTATTGCAATTAGCATCATTGTAAGCACAGCTAACGCGCAAGGATTAATAGCATCAACAATTGCAAGAGATATTACTTTGGTAAGTGTTAAGTTATTTTCCATATTGTTCACCAAATTCAAATTCTGGACTGTTATACATTAATAGCCAACCATTAAATTCTTTGGAATTATCAAAAGTAACTTTATCGCCTGATAGTGGAACCTCTCTAGTGTCAGATAGAGCGGCATCTTTAGGAATTGTTCCATTAATCAAAAAATCTTTAAGTATTTGATTGAGAGAAGTTTGATTTTTAGGAGCATCAATGGTTGTTTTTATAGCTACCCTTGATTTATACCAGATTTTTGGTAACCCAGGGATTTCTTGTATATCTAAGTCTTTAAATGTTACGGATTTGTTGGCTAAAACAATATTATTGTTTTTATTGGTTATTGCAGCGTTTATCCCATCTAATATAGGAGTGTCTCCTACAATTGATTGATTTTTAAGTTCTCCACTAATTAATAGTGGAACTCCAAGGCCAGTTTTATATTTATCATTATATGTAAGTATGAGAGGTGCGTTTTGTCTTTGTTGATAAATTTCATATTCAATTATCATAACGTCTCTAGTTCGAACTAAATTGTTAAGCAAATATGGATCAACATTTGCACAATGAGGGCAACCAATTCCAGTGAAATAAATAAAATAAGTACGACCTTCTTTTTTTACAGCCTCTGTTGTTTGTACTGGGTTGGGTATGGTCTTCTTTGAGTTAAATGAATGAAATGCGATAAGACCAAATACAATCAATACGATTATAAATATAACTTTTTTCACATTATTAGTCCTATTTCTGATACAAATGTTTTTGTCTATATCAAAAATAAAATGGTTATTATTTTTGATTATTTTAACCGGGAATCTATTTTAAATTATAATCATTAATGTTGAGATTCCCGATAATATTGCACAATAAGGTAAAAATATCTTATTAAGCAAGCTTTATATCAAGCTCATTTAAACGCTGTTTAAGAGAGTTTAGTTCAGTTTGTTGAGCTTTGATAACATCTTGTAAAGCAAGAGTTTCATTAGGTAGAGCATTTTGAAAATTATTTCTAAACCCTCTGCAGCGTCCCATGCCAAAGCCTGTTTCTCTGCTAAAATTGTTTCTATTTGCAGTATTGCACTGACCTTTACCTCGGCCGCTCATTGGTCCCATGCCTTGAGGACCTGTTTTATCGTATCCTGGCATATTAATTTCCTCTAATGTTGGTTGTTGATTTCGTTGGAGACTTTAAAATCTCCCCCTTCAATTTTAAGAGCCCAACCATTTGTAAGGGCTGTAGCAACAATAGTTCTAGCTTCATTAACAAGCCTTGAAAAGGTAGAGCGTGAAATACCCATAAGTTTTGCAGCCTCAACTTGCTCTATTTTTTTCATATCAGCTAATCGCAATGCTTCTAGCTGATCGTGAGATAAAGTGATTTGCTGTAACTCACGCATTTTTAAGCCTTGAGGTTTATAAAATCGTGATATTGGATCACTAGCAATGCGTCTTTTCATTCGCGGTCTTGGCACTATAAACTCCTGTTAATGTTATGAACATATGTGCAATATAAATAATAGATGATTTGTTTGTTTAAATCAATTTATATTGCACATGTGTGCAATATAAATAGTTAAAGTCTGTAGCTAGTTATATAATCAGTGAGTCAAGACAACCATCTTCTACAAGCTCCTGATAGCGATAGAACGTATCACGGGATACACCCATAACCTTACAAACTTTGGATACATTTCCAAGCTCTTCAGCTAAATTGAGCAAACCTGCTTTGTTTTTAATGATTGGATTGTTAGTATGCAACATGAGAGTTCCCCCCTTTTTTGTTTTGATTAAAATATTCGACACCTTTATCAAAACGGGTAACTCTCACTTTTTCAAGATGAAGTGTCAGATTAGATCTGAACTAATACACTTACTCTGTACTAGCTTCTAAAGTTCTACGAATTTTGAACATGATTTTTTCAAATGAATTATCAATTTCAAGTCCACCTTCATAAAGCTCCATGATCTGTGACTTACTACTTTCCAGTAGTTTCCTAAAATGACATTCTTCAGCCTCTGATAAATCCAGCGAGATAAAGGTTGCATCCATTTCCTGAATAAGCCTTTCTAGTAATTCTCCGCTTCGATCTTTGTGGTCGGCATATTGTTTTTCGATATATTCAACTGCAGATTGTGTATCTTTAATTAATCTTTTTAGTACTGATCTTTGTTTTTCTACTTCCATTTGAAGTGTTATAGCTCTAATTCTACTATCAGCACTACTTAGAAATGGAGCAATGTTATCCTTAATTCTCCCATACTTTTCCATATCATCCATTGGCATGTTTTTAATAAGCATAGAGATATTATTAAAATTAACTATTGTACGTGCGCCAAAATCAAAAAATCTTCCTTTGTCTTTAGCTCTATTTAACAGTTCGTTTTCCATGTTTTCTTTTTCAGGGGTAATGTTATTTCCGTAAAAGAAAATTCCTTTTGATGTCCTTATTTGAAATGATACGTGTAGATCATATGATTCACATGCTGCGAAAATTTCATTAGATAGCTCATCATAGTTATTACACAAGATACATTTTTCGATAGCTATTAGTAAGCCACCTAGTTCACCTGCTGTAGACATTGCCTCTAGAGCTGTTTCCCATATTTCATTAGCATCAGCTTGTACATCGTCAATAATTTGTTTGTTTTTAGCAGCAACTTGAATTCTAACTTTGAACTCATCTCCATCAAACGGTATTGAAATAACATCATCACAACCAGAAAGATAACAATCAAGTCTTTCTTCCAGACTTTCAACATTAGTTAAGATAACAACAGGAGTTTTAAAGGTGTCTTCGTCTTCTTTTAATTTTTTACAAGCTTCAAGTCCTGAATCTTCAAATTCAGTAGTGTCTATTATTATGCAAGACGGATTATCAATTAGTGTATTATCAGCTAGTTCCGTAAGTGTGCTATAAAACTTTAAGCTATGCTCAGCCAAATTTTCATTACAGAACTTCTCAACATTTTCACTGTTAGTAACAAGTGCTATTTTATAAGATGTTGTATCACTCATTGTATTTCCTTCTTAAAAATGTTTATTTATCTAGGAAGTAAACTTCACCATCCGTATCTTTTTTTCCTAGCTCATTTCTATATTGTTTTTCCAGAGTAAGAACAACACTCTTTTCAACTTTTCTAACGAACACGTCGCCAGTTTCGGGTATAAAATAAACTGTTCTGGCCTGTATTCCACCAACATCAGAATTAATTATTGGTATTTGTTCAAGGTTTAGATAGTCCTTTACGAAAGCAATATTATCAGAGCCAATCTTATTTTCAGTTCCTGTCACCATTGCGCCACCAAAAATTTTAGCTTCAAGATTCGATCTGATGGCACCATGCTTTAATAGATCATTTATAAGAACTTCCATTGCTACAACGCCATATCTGGTAGCTTTGTCATCATAATCCTTACCTAAATTATGACTGTAGTTAGTACGTTTGCTATGTGAAAGTAAAAAATGATTCATTCCTCCAAGCCCGCTGAATTTATCTCTGATACATGCGCAAACACATGAACCTAACACAGTTACAAGCATCTCTCCCTTGTCAGCTAAGCCATATTCTCCAGGCATGAGCCTGTATGCGAAACGCTTGAAACGCGGATCCCAGCTCCGATTTCTGCCTTCGTGTGCAACATTGAGCCTTTCCTTGTCTTCATTCATTGGCTATCCAAATCATTAACTCTGCGTTGCAAATAGATAAAATTGCACTTATGGATGAATCTTTAATTAGTCATCCATCACCTTTTTAACTATAGCTAGCAGTTGATCTGGCCTAAAAGGTTTAACCAACCATACCTTTGCTCCTGCGGCTTGCCCTTCAGCACGCATTTCTTCAGCATTTTCAGTTGTTAACATAATTATTGGAGCAAATTTGTTTGTTTCGGTCTGTTTGACACCTTTAATAAATTCTATGCCATTCATGTTTGGCATATTCATGTCCGTTATGATTATGTCATATCGCTCTGTTTGGGCTTTTGCAAGAGCTTCAGCTCCGTCAGCACATGCTGTAACGTCGAAACCGTTCATTTTCATGTGCATTCCAAGCACCTTGCGCATTGAAGCTGAATCATCTGCAAAAAGTAATTTTTTCTTACCCATTTAACCTCCTATAACCAATTATTTACTGGCCTCTATTAAAATTGTAGCAACATTTTGTAAAGATACCTGTTTTTCAGAAGCCCCCATAAGCCATGCTTCTTTGGGCATGCCATAAACTATGGATGACTCTTCATCTTGTGAAAATGTTCTAGCCCCTGCATCTCTCATCTCTTTTAATCCTCTTGCTCCATCATCTCCCATACCGGTAAGTAAACAGCCAATTGCATTTTTTCCTGCACAGCGTGAAACAGAACGGAATAGAACATCTACTGCTGGCCTGTGACGATTTACCAGTTGTCCCTCAACCAGCTCGATTTCATATTCTTTACCTGTTCTTTTAATCATCATGTGTTTGTTACCAGGAGCTATATAAGCATATCCTGCATGTATCTTTTCTCCGCCTTTGGCTTCTAGAACAGTCATGGGGCTTATTTCATTTAAATTTTTGGCAAAGGCTTCGGTAAATTGTTCCGGCATATGTTGAACTATTAACGTTGCTGGTGCATTTGATGGCATAGCAGCAAGAACATCCCTAAGTGCTTGAGTCCCTCCTGTAGACGCTCCAAGAGCAATGATTTTATCGGTTGCTATCTCTGGCAGTTTGATATTGGTGCTAATTACGGCATCTACAGAGTATTTTGGGGCTACTTTTACAGATTGAGTTGGTTTGTTGATCATAGCTTGTGATCTCGTTGCTTTAACTTTTGCATGTGCTGCTGCTTTAATTGTTTCACGTACTTGTATTGCTGATTCTGTTAAGAAATCTTTAAGGCCTAATTTAGGTTTGGTTATTACGTCAACAGCACCGCTTTTTAGCGCTTGCATGGTTAAATTTGCTTGACCCTCATTAAAACTGGAGCAGATGACGACAGGAATAGGATTGACAGGCATAAGTTGTTGCATAAATGTTATGCCGTCCATTCTTGGCATTTCGATATCTAGTACGATAACGTCCGGCTGTATTGATTCTAGTTTTTTTTGAGCAAAAATGGGATCCTGCGCATAGGCTACAACTTCCATTTGAGGGTCAGAATTTACTATGTCTGACATTACCTTGCGCACCAGAGCGGAATCATCAATTATCATAACTTTTATAGGTGTTGTCATTTTATAATCTCTCTATCTGATTTTTTTCTATATACAGATGTTGCTTCTGTATAAAGCTCGGGACATAGCATCTGAATGGATTCTGAATGGCTTGTAATTAGATATCCGCCATGGTTCAGACATTGTAAAAGACGTTTGATAACATTGATTTTTGTTTGCCGGTCAAAATATATAAGTACATTGCGGCAAAAAATTACATCAAATTTTTCTGAAGGGAGGGCTGAGCTTATTAAGTTAAAAGTTTCAAATTTAACTTTATGCCTTAATTCTGGAACGATTCGCACATTCTGTGCCTGTGAGTTTTTTCCACGCATTAAATATTTTTTATGCAAATAGTCAGGAAGTTTTTGTACCCTGGTTAATGGATATATGCCTGCTTTAGCTGATTCAAGTACCCGGTGTGAAATATCTGTTGCTAATACGCTCCATCCATTTTGGATAAGGTTTGAATTATCAAGAAGCATTGCAATATTATATGGCTCTTCTCCAGTAGAGGAGGCGGCGCACCAAACTTTAAATGTAGCGTTATTTTTGTTTGTATATTCAGGAATAATTGTGTTCGTTAAATAATTATAGTGCTGAGGTTCGCGATAGAAATAGGTTTCATTTGTGGTAAGTCGATCAACAAAATGTTGAAATTCACCTGTGCTTAACCCATCTCCATTAATTGCGAACTCAAAGTAATCTCTGTAATTATTAAATCCGCAGTCAACAACTCTTTTACGCAGCCGACTGGCAACCATCATTTTTTTTTGATCTGTTAAATTTATTCCAGCATGTTCATATAGAAATGACTGAATCATTTTAAAAGTTTTGTCTGAAAACTTTAGGCTTTGTCCATTTTTATTAATAAGCGGATTGTGATTCATGGCTTTTAATTAATCAGTCATCCGAGGGCTTTTCCTGAATCATTTCAACCATTTCAAGTTCTTCCATTGAAAGTACGTTGTCAATTTCCAGTATGATAATAAAATGATCATTAATCTTAGCCATATTTTTTATGAATCTGGTATCGATCAAACTTCCAAATTGAGGAGGAGGTTCGATAGCATCTTCTGGTATATCTCTAACCTGTTGTACTTTGTCAACTAAGCATCCAAGAATACTACTGCCATTATTGTTTGTGGTTATTTCAGTGATTATGATGCAGGTTCTTTTTGTTATTTCCTGTGGGTTTTGTTTGAATTTATTAGCTAGATTTATAACCGGAACGGCACCACCTCGCAGGTTAATAATTCCACTTATAAAATCAGGAGCCATAGGAACAGTGGTTGGTTCAGTATATTCAATAATTTCTCGTATTTGAGTTACCGGTATTGCGTAGGTATCATTTGAAACGTTAAATAATAGATATTGCTCCCCAGTTAAGGTTAAGTCATCTATATCTAATTCTTCTATTTCTGTATCGTTCATAAAATACCCCGGTAATATTTGTATTCTTATGTTATTAGGTTAATTTAAAGTTGCTTGTTCGGTAGCTTGAGTTGATGTAGACAAGTTATTTTCATAACCGATTATTAGTTCTGACGCTGAAAATATTGCGTCAGTGTCTAGAATAGTAATAAATTTCCCTTCGACATTGGTAAGACCTTTTATGTACTCGGAAGAAATTACCGTTCCAATGCTAGGCGTGTCTTCTATTTGATTAGTATCGATATCCTGAACTATCAATACCTTGTCTACCATACATCCAATCATAGTAGTTTCATTATCGATATTAATTTCCATTACGATAATACAAGTTCTTTTAGTTACTTCACTTTCTTCCATGTTAAAAACTTTGGTTAATTCAATAACCGGTATGATTTTTCCACGAAGATTTACCACCCCTCGATACTTACTAGGTGCAGTTGGAACAAGGGTGACATACTCATATTCAATTATTTCAAGGATCTTAGTGACAGGAATTGCAAATGGTTCACAGCCAAGCATAAAACTTAAGTATTGATTACTTGATAATATTGTCTCGTTAGCTTCAGTAATCTGAGCATTTAAATCTTCTGTTGAGCTCATATACATTCCTTATGGTTAGATTTCCAATTCTTCAACTTTTGATTCAGCACCTGATTTCTTTCCTGATTTATGGTGCTTGAACAATTCTTTCTCTCTATCGCTTGCATGAGCAACCAGAGTGGCAACATCAATTATCATTGATACATTTCCACTGCCCAGTATGGTAAATCCAGAAAATCCCTTAAGATTTTGAAAGATTTTGCCGAGAGGTTTGATTACAGTTTGTACTTCTCCTTGCAAGCTATCTACAAGCAATCCTGTTTTTTTGCCGCAATATTGAACAACAACCACGTTTTTTGTTGAGGATTCTTTAGTGTTAGTCTTTGGTAAGGAAAAGTGGTTTTTTAGATCAATTAACGGTAGAACTTCTCCGCGTAAATTAATGTAATTGTGATTTTGCATTTCTTGCGTTTGTTCTTGTGATAAGCGCAAACATTCAACCACCATGTCTAAAGGAATGACAAAGTGTTCGTTTTCTGTACAAATCAAGAAGCCGTCAATAATCGCTAATGTAAGCGGTAGCTGGATTGTGACATCAGTTCCTTTCCCTTCGGTTGATTTGATGTTTATGTTGCCTCTCAGACTCTCAATGTTCCTTTTAACAACATCCATACCAACACCACGACCGGAAATATTGGAAACTTGTTCTGCAGTGGAAAAACCAGGTTCAAAGACAAGATTAAATATTTCGGTATCACTAAGCTTATCAGATTTTTTTATCAATCCTCTTTCAATAGCTTTGTTTGCGATTTTTTCTTTACTTAATCCTTTTCCATCATCAGAAACTTTAATAACAATTGATCCTGTTTCATGGTAAGCACTTAATGAAACATGCCCCTCCGGAGATTTATTATTTAATTCTCTTTCGCTTGGTTTCTCAATTCCGTGATCAATTGCATTTCTGATTAGGTGGGTGAGGGGATCGGTTATTTTTTCCGCTACTGTCTTATCTAGTTCAGTATCACCACCAGAGATTTCAAAATTAATTTTTTTGCCTAATTCATTTGATGTGTCGCGGACAGTTCTATTAAATCTTTTAAATACGCCGTCAATAGGGACTATTCGTAAACCTAAAGCGGTTTCACGCATCTCTTCTAACGTTTCATTCATTTCTGTCACAGCTTCTGAAAGCTTATCGTTTTCGATGTTTTCTGTTAGTCCGGATACTCGTTCACCATTAATTACCAGTTCTCCAACCAGATTAATTAGCGTATCTAATTTTTCTGCGTTTACTCTTAAGAATTCAACTGATTGTGAACTATTGGCTCTGGATTGTTGTTGTTTTACTAATGCGGATTCAACTACTTCCGGCTGGACATCTCCTTGCTCGATGAGAATATCCCCTGTAAGTGAACCAGTTTCTTTTTGAGTTATAAGTGCTTTTTGTAGTTCTTTATCAGTTAGTGCTCCTGCATCAACTAGAATTTGACCAATTACAGTTTCTGCACTCGGTAGTAAGTTTATGATGCTAATGTATTGCTCGGATGTTGATTTTGGTGGAAGAATATGAAATTCACAATCATCCATAAACTCAAATATGTCTGCAATATCTTGTTTCCTACAATTAGACTCAATAAGAATAAGCCAGGAAAGATAACAACATTCAGGATCAATTTCATCGATTTTTGGGATGTGTGACATGTAGAGGTTTGAAGATACAATTTCTCCAAGCTCATTTAATTCTCTAAAGATAGCTTTAATACTAAAACCCTGCCTAAAGGTTTCTTTACCTAATTTTAGATTTAAGGTGAAAACTCCTTTATTTGAATCTGATTGCTTTTCTGAATCTAAATTTGTTTGATTTGCAAGTGCTGCTGCATGCGGATCTGCAAGATAGCATTCAAGTAGTTTGGTTGTTTCATCAAGATCATTCTGATCTACTTCTTCTTTTCCAATTAAATAATTCATCATTGCGGAAATTATATCTTTGCTACGCATTAACAATGAAACTAGTTCGCTTGAGATTGGAATGACCCCATTTCTTACTTCAACAAGCAGGCTTTCAACGATGTGTGTAAAGTCGATGATTTGGTCGTATCCGAATAATCCTGCATTACCTTTTATAGTATGAGCAGCGCGAAAAACTCTATTTATAGACTCTTCATCATCGGTATTGTTTTCTAAGTCTAAAAGAGCAGATTCCATATCTTCAAGAAGCTCATTACCTTCGCTAATGAATATTGATAAATTTTCATCCATTTCTGTATCCATATGATGCTTCCTAATTTATTTATGATTTCTGAGAGATTTGTTGCGGTTGATTTTGTTTGTCGCTTAATTGAGGATCTGAAACACCTAGCTGTTCTTGCAATAGTTCTTTTGACGGTAATGGAGTGCAGGTTTTTTCAGATAATGTAATAAGTTCTTGAGGAATATTTTTTAATACAAGAGATCCTTGTTTATCATAAAGATAGTTATTGGTAGCATGAAGTAGTTGTAAAAAGCAGGCATCAATTCGTTCAACCTCTGACATATCCAGGCAAATATTTGGATAATCCTTAGCTACATCTAAAATCTGTTCTTTGAGTGAAAGAATAGTGTAGATATTACATTCTTCTTGAAGCTTGATATTTTTCGGATATTCCTGATCTTTACTCATATTCATTACCCAATAGTATTTCTTTGGTTGAACAAGAACTATTCTTATATTCCAATATATGAATGAAATATTTACGAACAACTCAAGTTTAGTGCCTACCAATTAATCCCTTTGGAAATAACCCCAAGAGAATGTCCAATTAAATATTAATTATAGATAAGCTTGTATAAAATGCTTAATTTATTAAAAGTCTTGTATAAATATTTGTTATTACTGTTAAGTAATTAACATGTATAAAATGATTTGAACCACAAAATAGCTAAAATTCTATGTGTTATTAAAATATATTTTTATGCTAAGTTTATATTTAACGATGTATTGATATGCGAAAACAGGAAGCTATGAATACTACTAAGACACTAGAAGATAGAATAATACTAATAGTTGATGATATGGATTCTATGAGGGGATTTTTAAAAGCTATCTTACGTGATTGTGGTTATAAATATATATATGAAGCATCTGATGGATTAGAAGCTTTAAATTTAGTTCAAAGTCGCTATGTAGATCTCATTATTTCTGATTGGAACATGCCAAAAATGGATGGATTGGAGTTTCTTCAAACAATAAGATCTGACAATAAACAAAAAGACACTCTCTTTTTAATGGTTACAAGTGAGTCTGAGAAAGAAAATGTTGTAAAAGCCATTCAATCCAGAGTTGATGGGTATGTTATTAAGCCATTTACACCACAAATAGTTGAAAAACAAGTGGTTGCTACGTTTGCCAAGCAAGTAAAATTTGAATAAATAAATCAAATTCATAGCGTACTGTAATCAACCCCTCTATTTTTTCTATTCATGTTATTAGTTCTCATTGTAAAACCTTAAAATCGTACTAAATTTATATTAATCAATATGAATTAAGATATTCTTATTTGTGTCACTAGTACTAATGTTTGTTGTTTGAAGTAAGGGATAAAAAATGGATGTAAAAAAGAAAATTCTGATAGCTCCAGCATTAATGATAATTTTGATGTTAGGTATTGGGGCTTTAAATTATCTTACCCTGGATCAACAAAAAAATGTTTATAACAAAGAGATAGAAACAAGGTTTGAAGATTATAAATCGGCAAGCGCACTGTTGGTGAAATTAAATTATAATTATGGGAATGTGTTTCATACACTTAGTTATGCTAGTTGGTCAGATGGTGCTGATAAAATTACGCAAGGATTTACCATAATTCGAAGTGATATAAAATTACTTATAACATCTTTAGACAAACAAATAGAAAGTTCGAAAGCAAATAATAATACTGAAAGATTAGAGCTTCTTGATCAGGTTAAAAGTCAATTAGAAGAATATTCTGTAACTATAGATGAACTAGCTGATTGGGTTACTGTTGATGTAAGTGCTAGTTTAATGATACAGGAAGAGCTTTCTGTAAAATTCAATAAGATTTCTTCAACTTTTGCAAGAATACAAAAATTAGATCTTGAAAAGAATAATATTGCACTCGAAAGTTCTGATTCAAATGCTGACTCGGCAATAATGTGGTCTATTATCCTTCCTGTTGTGGCAATAATACTTTCTATTATTTTATCTTTAGTAATTGCCACAGGCATTACCAGGCAAATCAGGAAGGTGATGGATATTATTGCCAAGGTTTCAACAGGCGATTTAACTCAGAGAATTGATATATCAACACATGATGAAATTGGAAATTTGGCAACAAATCTTAATCTTATGATTGATAATCTTCAGAATAAAATTATTGGCCAAATTATTAGTTCAAGTTCAAGATTGAATAGTGCGGCGGAGGAGACCAATCAAGCTAGTCAGGACACAATGAAAGGTGTAACTATACAGCAAGAAGAGACTGAAAATATTAGTGGTTCAATAGGCCAGATGGTACAGACATCCCACGAGCTTGCGTCTGGGGCGGCGCAGTCAGCTGATGCAGCAAAAAATGCAGAAGAAGAAGTTGGTAAAAATACTATATCAATGGAAGAGACTGTGAGCGCAATTAATGATGTTGCTGATCAGATTGCCAGTGCTGCCAAGGTGATTGAAGAACTTGGTAAGGATAGTGAAAATGTTGGCGTTGTTCTTGATGTAATTAGAAGTATTGCTGAACAAACAAATCTTCTTGCTCTTAACGCAGCTATTGAGGCCGCTCGTGCAGGTGATCAGGGTAGAGGATTTGCAGTAGTTGCTGATGAAGTACGTGTTTTAGCGCAACGTACTCAACATTCAACAGAAGAGATTCAGGAAATTATTGAACGACTTCAGGATGGAGTTGCAGACGTTGTTAAAGTAATTGAAAATGGTCAGCAGCATGTTATTGAAAGTGTCGGTAGCGCTGAAAGTACGCGTGATTCTTTGATGTCTATCAATGCATCGGTTGCAACTATTACAACCAGTACTGAAATGATGGCTTCTATGATTGAAGAACAGCATGCGGTAACCGAAGAAATCAACAATAGTATAAATAGCATTTCTGAAAGTAGCGCAAACACAACCAATCTTGCACAGAAATCATCTGCAGCAAGTAACCAAATTAAAACACTGGCAGATGAGTTACAAGGACTTGTTTCTATGTACAAGGTATAAAATGTTAATCTTAAAAGCACCGGCTTAATAGTCTGTGCTTTTTTTGTTTCTGCACAATTAACAATAAAAAATTATCGCTTTCATTAAAGCGCCTCCTACCTTAAAATTAGCCGCTTTAGATTTATGTAAAATTGGAAAATCTTGTGACTGATGATTTACCTATAGGTGTTTTTGACTCAGGAGTTGGCGGCTTAACTGTTTTAAATGCCATACAGAAAATATTGCCCGAAGAAGAGCTGCTTTATTTGGGGGATACTGCACGAGTCCCTTATGGAACCAAAAGCCCGGAATCAGTTATTAAATATGCCTTGCAAGCAGCACAAGTTCTTGTTGATCGAGGTATTAAACTATTAGTTGTTGCTTGTAATACAGCTTCATCAGTTGCATTGGATGCCCTTAGAAAAGAATTTTATCCTCTTCCTGTATTGGGAGTAGTTGAGCCTGGCGCTATAGCAAGTTGTGAAATTTCAAAAACCGGCAGAATTGCAGTAATTGGAACTGAGGGCACTGTAAATGGTATGGCTTACCAAAAGGCTATTCTTAAACTTCGTCCAGATGCTAACATTTCAGCACAACCATGTTCACTATTTGTAGCATTGGCCGAAGAAGCGTGGTGTGATGGAGAATTAGTAGAGAGAATTATCCATAAATATCTCTCTGAATTAATTGATTTGCCAGAAGATGTACGCCCTGACTGTCTTGTATTAGGTTGTACCCATTTTCCAGTTTTAGAAGATGCTATAAAAAATGTTGTTGGTGATGATGTTGAGGTTGTTGATTCTGCTGCTACAACGGCGCTAATGGTAAGAGACGAGTTAGATAGTCAGGACATGTTGCGTTCTTCAGCAACAAAAAAATTACCGCATTTTATGGTTACTGATGGGCCGGAACGATTTGCAAGAGTGGCTAAGATATTCTTTGAGAATCCGGTAACCATTGATAATGTAGAACTTGTTGATCTTAAGTAAGATTCAGATATTAAATAAAATATCTGAGTTTGCTGACAAAGCACCATACGTTATTCCGTACAGTTATGTAGCGTGTTACACGGAATCTATAATTTGTTGATTTGTCTGGATACCGGCCTTTGCCGGTATGACGGTATTTTTGTTTTTCGGGAGATTATATTGAAAGCAATTGCAATTGAAACAGCAACAGAGGCATGTTCGGTAGCTCTTTATCTTGACGGACAGGTCATTGAGCTGCATGAAATTGTTCCCAGAAAGCATACCGAGCGCCTATTACCTATGATTCAGCAATTACTTGACGAAGCTGGTATTGCTCTTACTCAGCTGGATTTTATTACATTTGGTAGAGGTCCTGGAGCTTTTACCGGTGTACGTATTGCAGCAAGTGCTGCTCAAGGTATAGCGCTTGGGGCAGACCTTCCTGTTGTTCCTATATCTACTTTAGCGATTTTAGCGCAGGGTTGTTATGAAAATTATCATTCCACAACCATTCTATCTGCAATTGATGCCAGAATGGGAGAGGTATATTGGTCTATTTATAAACCTGAACCAACTGGTACAGGTATTGTAGATATTGCGCAAAAAGAAGAGGTGATAGATCCAGCCAAGGTAACTATAAGCGCTGAACTAACCGATAATATTTCAGCTGTTGGAAGTGCATGGACAACTTATCATAAACAATTAACATCTTTATGCAGTCAACCAATTAACCAGTACGATCCTGATATATATCCGCATGCTAAACACCTTATTAAGTTAGCTGTTAGCAAGTTTGCTGGTGGTGAAGTAGTTGCTCCGGAATTAGCGTTACCTGTATATCTACGTGATAATGTCGCTAAAAAAAGCACTAAATCCCCTTTATCCTGATTTAATTTATTTATGAGATAATAATATGCCTTTAGTAACTCTGGATAGTGTATCTATCGCCTTTGGCGTTAATCAGCTTTTAGACAATGCTAATTTAACCATTGAGCCAAGCGAACGCATTTGTGTAATTGGTAGAAATGGAGAGGGAAAATCAACTCTATTGAAGATTATACAAGGCATAGTAAAGCCTGATAGCGGTGATGTTAATGTCCAAAGCGGAGTTAAAATTAGTGCGTTAGAACAAGATGTACATACCGACTCCAATATATCCGCATATCAGGAAATTACCAACGGTTTAGGAGAAATTAAAGATTTACTTAACTCCTATCACCAACTAGTAACAAATCAAGAGTTATCAGAATCAGACCTTAAGGATTTAGAACGTATCCAGCATGAATTAGAAGCAAATGATGGTTGGAATATGTCCAATCGTGTCGATTCAATCATCACTAGACTTGAGCTTGATGCTGAAGCAGAATTATGCGATCTATCCGGAGGCTGGTTAAGGCGGGTATTTTTAGCAAAGGCATTAATTTCTGAACCAGATCTTCTTCTTTTAGATGAACCTACTAACCATCTTGATATTGAAGCCATTGAATGGCTGGAAGAGTTTTTGCTGGATTATCGTGGCGGTATTTTATTTATCACGCATGATAGGTCTCTGTTGAAGAAGTTGGCAACGCGCATAGTTGAAATAGATAGAGGGATATTAAGTTCATGGCCAGGTGATTATGAAAATTATCTACGCAGAAAAGATGAAGTGGCTAATGCTGAAGAATTAGCAAATAGACGTTTCGACAAAAAGCTGTCCCAGGAAGAAACCTGGATTAGACAGGGGATAAAAGCCAGACGTACTCGTAATGAAGGACGTGTTAGAGCCCTATTGTCCATGCGAGAGGAGTTTAAAAAGCGAAGGTCTAAACAAGGTAATGCATCGTTTTCTATCGAAGAAGCTGAACGTTCCGGCAAGATTGTTCTTGAAGCATATAAGATTCATTATGCGTGGGATGATACTAAAATTGTGGATGGACTGTCGTTAAAGGTTTTACGTGGTGACAGAATAGCCTTAATTGGCCCTAATGGTTGCGGAAAAACCACCTTGCTTAGGATTCTATTAGGTGAACTAGAGCCGCAGCAAGGCAAGGTGAAATTTGGTACAAAATTGGAGGTATCTTATTTCGATCAGTTACGGAATACCTTGAATCTTGAAGAATCTGTTATTGATAATGTTGCTGAAGGGAGTGACTTTATTGAGGTTGGTGGATCCAAAAGACACATTATGGGTTATCTTTCGGATTTTTTATTTACTCCGGAACGCGTGCGAACACCAGTAAAGGCCCTTTCTGGTGGTGAGCGTAATAGATTACTTTTAGCTCGTTTATTTTCGAAACCAGCAAACGTATTAGTGTTGGATGAGCCTACAAATGACCTTGATATAGAGTCATTAGAACTTTTAGAAGAAAAGCTAGCTGATTTTACCGGTACTATAATTATAGTTAGTCATGACAGAAGCTTTTTAGATAACGTTGTTACAAGCTCTTTATATTTTGAGGGTGACGGTAAGATTGGATACCATGTTGGTGGATATTCAGATGCCAAAACTGCTGTTGATGCCAGAACAAAACAGATAAAAATCGAGCAGCAGAACCAAAAAGTTGTAGATGCACCAAAACCTAATAAAGAACGTCAAAAAACCCAGAGTAAAAAGTTATCTTATAAAGACCAGAGGGAACTAGATTCACTGCCTGCAAAAATGGAAGAGTTGGAGAATAAGATTGATGAGTTGCAGGCCGAGACTTCCAGTCAGGAGTTTTATCAGAAGAATAGGGAAGTAGTAGCCAATAAGCTTTCTGAGTTGGAGAATCTTCAGGCAGAGTTTGATGAGATGTTTATGCGCTGGGAAGAATTGGAGAGTAAGGTTTCATAGCTTTTCGTTATATTGAATAGGTGATCCAATACAGTAAATCCCACAATTTCCCTTCTCGAATCAAAGTGTTTATCAGTTAAAATCGTAATTTAATTATGATGTTGCTGGGCGGGATTATTCGATTCTCATAGGGAAATTGGGGAGCCCTATTTCATTAAATATAAATAACTGCCAAAGCAAGCATATTTTTGTTAATATCCACGCTCAATCCATTCTAGAATTTGTTATTTATGGCTGATAAGAAAGTTTTTAAGGTTATTTTTTTAAATAGTGGCGAGATTTACGAGATTTTTGCCAAAGGTGTATCGCAAAGCGATATTTACGGACTATTGAACGTGGAAGAGTTGGTTTTTGGAGAGCGTTCAAAGGTAGTAATTGACCCTTCAGAAGAAAGATTGCAATCTGAATTTTCCGGCGTAAAACGTACCTTTATTCCACTACACTCAATTATAAGAATTGATGAAGTTGAGAAAGAAGGGGTTGGTAAGATTGTTGAAACCCAGTTTGACAAAAAGGGCGATAAGGTTGCACACTTTCCAAAGCCTACATATTCTCCTCCAAATTCTTAAACTAATTTAGGTTTTTTAATGAGCACAATCCAAGATCAATGCGCAAGAAGAAGAACGTTCGCGATCATCTCTCACCCGGACGCTGGTAAAACCACAGTAACTGAAAAACTGCTGTTATTCGGGCATGCGATTCAGATGGCCGGAACGGTAAAGGGCAAAAAGGCAGCTCGTCATGCGACATCTGACTGGATGGAGCTGGAAAAGCAGCGTGGTATCTCGGTTACTTCATCGGTAATGCAGTTTCCATATAAAGATCGCATTGTGAACCTTTTGGATACCCCGGGGCATGAGGATTTCTCTGAAGATACCTATCGTACTCTAACTGCCGTAGATTCTGCGTTGATGGTTATTGACTGCGCAAAAGGAGTAGAGGAAAGAACCATCAAATTAATGGATGTGTGCCGTTTACGTGACACCCCAATTTTTACATTTATCAACAAGCTTGACAGGGAAGGGCGTGACCCGATCGAACTGCTTGATGAAGTTGAAGATGTTTTGAAGATAAAATGTGCTCCTATGACATGGCCAATTGGCATGGGGAAAGGGTTTAAAGGGGTCTATCATATTTACAATGATACGATTCACCTGTATCAGCCAAGTGTTGATGGCAAAATCCAGGAAATAGAGGTTATTGAAGGGATAAATAACCCGGGATTCGATGCAAAATTGCCAGGTATTGCAGAGGAATTTCGTGAAGAACTGGAACTGGTTCAAGGTGCGAGTCACGAATTTGATTTAGAAGAATACCTGGCAGGTAGATTATCACCGGTGTATTTTGGTTCTGCTATTAATAATTTTGGTGTAGAACTACTATTATCGGACTTTGTTGAATATGCCCCTTCGCCTTTATCTCGTAATACAGAAGAACGTGAGGTCGATCCTAATGAGGAAAAACTAAGTGGGTTTGTGTTTAAAATTCAGGCAAATATGGATCCTCAACACCGCGATCGAGTTGCATTTTTCCGAGTTTGCTCAGGTAAATTTACGACCGGAATGAAAATGAAGCACGTGCGTATTGGTAAAACAGTACAAATAGCTAATGCCCTTATGTTTTTTGCTTCTGATAGAGGGCATGTAGAAGAGGCGTATCCTGGCGATATTATCGGCTTGCATAATCATGGAACTATCAAGATAGGTGATACCTTTACTCAGGGTGAAAACCTTAAATTTACCGGTATTCCACATTTTGCACCAGAGCTATTTCGTAGGGCGAGACTTAAAGATCCTCTAAAGATGAAAGCGCTATCAAAAGGTTTGGAGCAACTTTGTGAGGAAGGCGCCACTCAGTTATTTAAGCCGTTGATTAATAATGACCTTATTTTGGGTGCGGTTGGTATTCTTCAGTTTGATGTTGCAGCTCATAGGCTGCAAAATGAATATAATGTTGAATGTGCTTTCGAAACGGTTTCTGTTGCTACGGCGCGCTGGATCAATTGTAATGATCCGGTAATGCTAAAAAAGTTTAAAGATAAAAATCAGGCTAATTTGGCAGAAGATCATGCAGGAGATCTGGTTTATATTGCTCCAAGTATGGTTAATTTGAATCTTACTATGGAACGCTGGCCAGAAGTTGAGTTTTTAGCTACAAGAGAGCAGGCTTAATTAAAGATATTGCGTTAAGCAATTAAAGCAGAGTGGGCACGACAGATATTATGCATCGTGCCCAAATAGATATTAGTCTTCTAATGATTTAAATGCAGAATCCCTGCGTTTCATATCATCATCAAGGTTTAGTTTTACATCAACACGAGATACATCCTGATTATCATCCTCAATTTCATCTTCACCCATAGTCTCTTCTTCGTATTCTTCGGCATATTCATCATCAGACTCATCTTCATCGGAAGTCAAAGTTGAAGTTGTTTGCGCTGAAGATACATCTTGATCACCTGAATAATTATCTGAATAAGCAATATTTGCTTCATCTCCACAGTCAACTTGTGCAGTACTCATAAGCTTTTTTTGCTCAGAAACAAAATTAATGTATTTATTATCCTTGCTAACTTCTTGTCCAGCAGTTAATAAAGCTTCTAGATGCATCTTGGCTGCGTTATATTCAGCTCGTGCTGTAGGTTCACAAGGCATAGGAATTGTAAGGTCTACTCTGGAATATTTTTCTAAATATGTGTTAAACATATTCTCAGCGATCTTTTTGGGTTCAAGTATGCTCACAGTATCTTTAATAGATGATCTGAATGAGTCTAAAAGCTTTTTCTGCTCCTTAAACTGATCTTCTTTAACTTTAAGTTCAATCTCCAGTTTAGTTAACTCGGCCTCATAAGCCTCTAGTTGAGCCTTGTCTTTATTAACTCCAATTTGTTTGAACTCAATTGAAGCGGCCTGACGATAGAGTAGATCTTCTCTATCATTCATATCCTGCTCTTTTTCAGAAAACTTTAGATATAAAAATCCGCCAGCAATAAATTCAATAACTGCAACAAGTACTAAAACAGTAATAATTATTCCTATTGAAGTATGCTTCTTTGTATTTTTCGCTTGTTTATCGTTTATTTCTTCAACTTTTTCCATGCGTTGACTCTTTTTGTTCTATTTAAAATTATTTATAACCTAGCTAAAGGGATCCGTTCCGGATATAACTACATTACTTATTGATTTTATACCCTATTACCGGTGATAGCCATCTTTCAGCATCACTTTTGCTCATGTTTTTACGTTTTGCGTAATCTAAGAGCTGATCACTATCGATTTTACCTATGCCAAAATATTCAGATTCGTGGTGTGAAATATAGATACCACATACGGAAGAAACAGGGGTCATGGCATAATTTTCTGTTAGTGAAACGCCAATCTTTTCTTCAACATTAAGAATATCCCAGATAATTTGTTTTTCAGTATGATCTGGTGTAGCTGGGTAACCAGGTGCAGGGCGGATACCATCAAAATTTTCCGCTAACACGCTTGCTATATCAATTTCGCAAGTTTGTTCGTAACCCCAATAGAAATTTCTTACTATTTGATGCAGATATTCGGTATAAGCTTCAGCGAATCTATCAACTATAGACTGGAAAAGTAATTCCGAATACAGGTCTCCATCTTCCTTATATTTTGCAATTTGCTTATCAGCGCGATGTCCTGCAGTTACCGCAAATAGACCAATGTAGTCATCTTCAATGCCTTTAGGTGCTACATAATCAGCAATGCAACGATTTGCAGATTTTCCATGTTTATCATTCTGTTGGCGCAGGAAGCTAAGGTTGCCAATAATGTTTTTTCGGTTTTCGTCCGCATAAATTTCAACATCATCACCAACTGCATTTGCAGGGAATAGACCCAATACCGCTTCTGCATCAATAAGATCTTCTACAATGATTTTATTGATCATTGCCTCTGCATCAGCGCGCAAATTTTCTGACTGTTCAATTTCTAATGAACATTGCGTATTGCAACCACAGTCACAACCTCTTTGATGTTTGATATGCCACTGCTCAAGAAAAGCCTTCCAATCAATAAATTCAGCAATAGGTTGAAGTGGTTGATCAGTAAGGACTTGTATTCCAAGTTGTTGTGGAACCGGTGGTTCGTAATTATCCCAATCTATTTTTATTGGATTATTTCTCGCCTCTTCAAGTGAGATGAATTTACGGTTCTCTGTTCTTTTGTTATGGCTATCTCTTAGCGCTTGATATTCTTTGTCAAGTTGCTTGATGAAACCTTCTTTATCCTTAAGAATTCTGGCGATTGAAGTAGCCGCAAGGGTTGCATCAGCCGTATGTACGCACGGCTGGCTATATAAAGGATCAATCTTAACCGCTGTATGTACCTTTGATGTCGTCGCTCCACCTACAAATAGAGGTATATCAAATCCTTGCTTTTCCATCTCTTCGGCAACAAAGCACATTTCATCAAGTGAAGGTGTGATTAGACCGGATAGGGCGATGATATCAACATTTTCTTTGCGGGCTGCTTCTAGAATTTGCTCACAAGGAATCATAACTCCAAGATCAATAACCTCAAAATTATTACATTGAAGGACTACACCTACAATATTTTTGCCAATATCATGTACATCACCCTTAACTGTAGCAATGAGGACTTTACCATTACTTTTTGCAGCAGAACCACTTTGCTCTTCTTCAATGTAAGGAAGCAGATATGAAACAGCTCTTTTCATGACGCGAGCAGACTTTACTACTTGTGGCAGAAACATTTTTCCGGCGCCAAATAGTTCTCCAACGGAGTTCATGCCATTCATTAATGGACCGTCAATTACGTCTATTGTTTGCGATGCAGCCAGTCGTGCTTCTTCTACATCTTGTTCAAGGAATTCTGTAATACCTTTAACTAAGGCGTGTGATAGTCGCTCTGAAACAGGTTTTTCTCTCCATTCAAGCGCTTTAGCATCATCTTTAGTTGCGTCTGAGTTAATACTATCAGCTATCTCAAGCAGCTTTTCAGTTGCATCAGCAGATTTATTAAATAAAACATCTTCAATTGCTGTTCTAAGAGCGGGATCAACCTCATCATAAATCTCAAGTTGGCCAGCATTAACAATTCCCATATCCATACCGGCTTGCCCTGCATGGTATAAAAATACAGCATGGATCGCTTCGCGCATTGGGTTGTTGCCGCGAAAAGAGAAGGAGATATTACTTACACCACCGCTTATCATTGCGTACGGCAGAGTTTTTTTAATTTCAGTTGTAGCTTCTATTAAATCAATGCCATAACGAGCATGCTCTTCAATACCGGTGCCAATAGCAAATATATTTGGATCAAAAATGATATCTTCTGGTGGAAACCCAACCTTATTTACCAGAATATCGTACGATCTGCTACAGATCTCAATTTTACGGTTTTTTGTTTCTGCTTGACCTGTTTCATCAAAGGCCATTACAACAGTTGCAGCGCCAAATTTCCTGATTTCTTTGGCTTGCGCAATAAACTTTTCTTCACCTTCCTTAAGGCTAATAGAGTTAACAACTGGTTTACCAAGCACGCATTTAAGGCCAGTTACAATAACATCCCATTTAGAGGAATCTATCATTATTGGCACTTTACAGATATCAGGTTCAGATGTTATTAAATTAATAAATGTCTGCATCTCATGATTTGCATCCAACATCCCTTCATCCATATTTATATCGATAATATGGGCGCCATCTTCAACCTGAGTACGCGATATATCCAGAGCTGTTTCGTAATCTTTTTCTTTGATTAAACGCTTAAATTTAGCTGAACCGGTAACATTATTGCGCTCACCAACATTTATAAAAAGCGATTCACTATCAATATTCAGTGGTTCAAGCCCACTAAGACGGCATGCTTTATTTATTGATGGTTTTACGCGTGGGGGAAATTCTTTTACAGCATCAGCAATTGCAGATATGAATTCTGGAGTTGTTCCGCAGCAGCCACCAACTATGTTAAGAAAACCGGATTCAGCCCACTCTTTAATAAATCCTGCCATCTCTTCAGGTGGTTGGTCGTATTCACCAAATTCATTTGGCAGCCCGGCATTAGGATGGGCGCTGATAAAAAATTCTGATTTTTCTGATAGCTCTTTAATGTGTGGGCGCATTTGTTCAGCACCAAGTGCGCAGTTAAGGCCAATAGAGATCGGTTTTGCGTGCGCGACGGTATTAAGAAACGCTTCAATATTTTGGCCGCAAAGCATTCTGCCACTTGCGTCAGAAACTGTTCCTGAGATCATAACCGGTAGGCGTATGCCTCTTTTTTCGAATATCGATTCAATTGCGTATATTGCTGCTTTGCAGTTTAGGCCATCAGTAATAGTTTCTATCAACAGGATATCTGTACCACCATCAATAAGGCCTGTGGCTGCTTCGGTATAAGCTTTGACAAAGTCATCAAAGGTAATATCTCTATATCCCGGATCATTTATATCAGGTGAGAAAGAGCAGTTTTTAGCGGTTGGGCCAAGGGTTCCTGCAACATAGCGAGGCCTTTCTGGATTTTCTATTTCCGCCTCATCACACGCCTGACGCGCTAATGCCGCTGCCGCCTTATTGATTTCGTAAACTGATGATTCAAGGTGATATTCTGCCTGACTAATTGATGTGGCATTAAAAGAGTTGGTTTCAATAATATCCGCACCAGCATCCAGATATTTTTTATGAATCTCTTTTATGATTTGAGGTTGGGTAAGAACAAGCACATCATTGTTACCAGAGAGGTTGCATGGGTGATTTGCAAATTGTTCACCACGAAAATCTTCTTCGGTAAGTTTATAACTTTGAATTAAAGAACCCATAGCTCCATCAAGTATTAAGATGCGTTTTTCAAGTTGCGCTAATAGAGAGTCGGTTCTGTTTGTCATTAAGGCCTCAGAATCAATAGATAGAAATTAAAAGTAAGCCCTATATTATATCTCAATGCTTGTAGCTGGTATAGATAAAGGTTTTGATTAAAATGGGCTTCTAATTGACGGACGGTTTATAAAATATATTTGCATTAGGAAAATATGATATACATCACATGGGAGTTTTGATATAGTTAACAAAAATTGCTTGGAGCATCAGCAAAATAAGCACAATAAATAAGGATCCATACCAAATTCTGTTTCTGTTTATTAATATACGAAGACGCATTAAATAACTATTAAATGGCATTAATATTATGAAAAAAGTCATTCTTTCTATCGTTGTTGTATCAATCCTGAATATTTCCATTGCTGTTAATGCCGCTGTATGGGATTACGATCATATCGGTGAATATCAAACAGCCTTTTATATCCCAGATTCGGAATCGCAAAGGGCGCTAGCGCTAATGATATATTTAAAGGAGTGTTACCAGTCTCCTTATACAATTTCTGCAATTACTGAACGTAGCGGTTGGCAAGAGGTTGCTGAAGAATATGGAATGATTGTAGCTATACCTGGTGTAAATACAAATTGCTTTGGTTATTCGCCTAATCCTGCAGACGGTGCTGATCTTGCGCATGGTAAATTGTTAAATACCATAAGCGAATTTATTGCCGATGATTCGTTAGATATTGATCCGGGTATGATTTATATCAGTGGCTTAGGGGCTGGTGGTACCGTGGCAATGGAGATGGCTTGTAGATATCCTGATGTAATATCCGGTGTAGGTATCGCATCTGCTGCTGCAACGGGTTCGGATCAAAATGATCTTTTGCATTTACCTCCCTCCATGGTAGCTGGAGAGGTAGCTGAATATTGCCGGAGATTGGCAGGAGATAAAACTGAATATTTTCAAAACCAAAAAGCAGCCTTGATTGTTGGCTCATATGACATGCGAATCAATACAAAATGGATCGATGTTAGTGCAGACGCCTTAGCTGAAATCTATGAAGTAGACTTTATTCAAGAAACTAATGATATAACAGGTATTGAAAAAAATGCTACGGAAAAAGTTGCTGTTGATGCACTAGGTAACATTAGAATATCAAAAATTGTGATACCGACAATGGGGCATTACTGGAGTTCAGGGACAGGTGATGGAATAGGCAATCCTTCTGATTATATTTATGGTGATTCGATCAATTTTCCAGATATTATTACCAGTTTTTTTATGGGACGTCTGGGACGTCTACCAACTATATCGATAAACGAACCTTCGTTAGATGTAAATGGATGCATTAATATATCCGGTATAGCTGCTGACAAAGACGGAACGATTGAAAATGTATTTGTGAATTTTAATATTGAAGGTATAGAAACCCCTTATTATTCCGGCTATGCTGAATTAAAACAAACAGAACAGGGTGAATTTGAATACGGCTTTTCAGTTTGTGATTTTGATGAAGCTGAAAAAAGATACTTGATAACAGCTACTGCTATTGATAATTCACAAGAAGAGGTTGTAAGTAATACAGTAATTCTTGAAATAGATGATATTCTTCCTGAAAATATTTTCCCAAAAATATCTGATGATACTATCCAGGCTCAATTAGACGAAAATGGTTGTTTAAATATTTCGTTTGAGGCTTATGATCCGGACGGTATAATCCATTCCGCATTAATATTTATTAATGAGGAATCTTTTCCTGATAATAAAATCACTGAAAGGGACCAAAAGTTTAGTATCACCCAAACGATTTGTAATTTCGATAATAATGCTGTTGAAGGGTATGTTGTTGTAATTGATAATCGTGGAGGTTATAGCGATGCCAGTGAAGGCTTGTTTCAAATTCCAAAACCACCGGTTAATATCAAACCAACCATATCGATAAATAAACCCTTATATGCAAATGGATGCATTAATATATCTGGTATAGCTGCTGATAAAGACGGAACGATTGAAAATGTACTTGTAAATTTTAATATTGAAAGTATGGAAACCCCTTATTATTCCGGGGACGCTGTATTAGAACAAACAGAACAGGGCGAATTTGAATACATTTTTTCAGTTTGTGATTTTGAGAAAAATACATATTTGATAACCGCTACTGCTACTGATGATTCACAAGAGAAAGTTATTAGCAATATAGTAACTTTTGAAGCAAACGATAGTGGTAATGAAAATATTCCACCCCAAATATCTAATGATACTATTCTGGCTCAATTAGACGAAAATGGTTGTTTAAATATTTCGTTTGAGGCTTATGATCCGGACGGTATAATCAATTCCGCATTAATATTTATTAATGAGGAATCTTTTCCTGATAATAAAATCACTGAAAGGGACCAAAAATTTAGTATCACCCAAACGATTTGTAATTTCGATAATAATGCTGTTGAAGGGTATGCTGTTGTAACTGATAATCGTGGAGGTTATAGCGATGCCAGTGAAGGCTTGTTTCAAATTCCAAAACCACCGGTCAATATCAAACCAACCATATCGATAAACGAACCTTCGTTAGATGTAAATGGATGCATTAATATATCTGGTATAGCTGCTGATAAAGACGGAACGATTGAAAATGTACTTGTAAATTTTAATATTGAAAGTATGGAAACCCCTTATTATTCCGGGGACGCTGTATTAGAACAAACAGAACAGGGCAAATATAAATATTCGTATTCATATTGTAATCCTGAGCCTAATTCATATTCGATAATTGCTACTGCTACTGATAATTCACAAGAGCCTGTTAATAGCGAGATCATCACCGCTGAATATAAGTCTGATACTAATGATATTCCTGATACTAACGAAGTTAATGACAATTCTGGCGGCGGCGGTGGTTCTACAACACCGTTGCTACTGTTGATATTACTAACTGTATTTTTCTGCGCAAAAAAGAAAAATGTGAAGTTCGTCACAAAAATTGACTTCGAGTGCATAAATAACTATAATCAGTAACTTGCAAATATTGATTTAGGATTTAGGTCAATTTTTACCACGCTTTGTTTTACCTTGGGGAAAAACGGAAAACAGAGCTTATTGATAAGAGTTAATACAATGTATAAAAGATCAATTTATAGGTTTTCATTAGCTGCAGTAATAGCGTTGACAGCTATAACAGTTACTACAGGAACATACCCTGTTTTATAGTTTAATTTATCTCTATAGATATTTAGAATGTCTATTTTGATATAAATAGCTATGATTTGAACTTCAATAATCGCTTGAGATAAGATACATTATCTTGCGTTTGATCTTAGTCATTAGATTATTGGAGAAATGGATGTCAGCCAAGCAGTTTTTTATTGCTACAATTTTATTTATTTTTTCTTTTCCTTCTTATTCTGAATCTGTAATAAATATTCGTACGACAAAGGCTCGTATCCGAACTGATTACGAACTTGTTAAGGTTGGTGATAATGAGGATATGGGAATCATGGGAATTCACTATGATTTTTTCCCATTTAAAAACTATCGGAATCTTTATTTAGGGGTGGGGTCGCTTGGTGCGATTCATGGAGATAGAGGTGGCTTTTTCACCGGAGGTCTTACTGCAGGCTGGTTGCAGCCAGTAGCTAATAATCACTTTATTGATATTGGCACCCATATTGCTGGAGGTGGTGGAGCCAATGCTTTTCCTGGAAGTGGCATGGTTTTAAGATCTCATCTTGGTTATGAATATAACGCTCAGGATCTTTCGGTTCGATTTGGATTTGCTCATACAAAATTTATAGAAACAACCAATCCTAATGATTCAGACACTCATCCTTATATCGGATTGTCGTTACCAACAAATTTTATAAACGGTTTTTTATCTAATGAAGCAATAGCTACAAATAAAGGATATTCAACTGCTAGATTTGAATTTGCACCAGCTGTAATGACATATTCTCCTCATGATAAAGTGAGGCTCCGTTCAGGACGCATGCAAACAGAGACAGCTGCTTTGTTGGGAATGCAGTTAAATTGGTTTGATAATACCAGTAATTTATATGGCACTGCGGGTTTTTATGGGGCCGGTAATGGCGGTATTGATGGTTATGCTACTGTTTTAGGCGGAATAGGTTGGAGATATAAGATTTCTCGACGTTTTTATCTTGATGCAAAAGGCATGATAGGTATGGGCGGTGGCGGTGATGTCGACACTGGCGGAGGATTATATTATCAACCCATGCTAGGTGCTGGCTTCGTTATTAGCCGAAATTTCTCTGTTGATATCTTGGCAGGACAAACACTAGCAGATGATGGTGGATTTGAAGCCAATACGGTAATGTTCGCTTTAAATTGGACTCCTAATATTATCATCCCTAATGGTGATAGTATTTCTATATCTAGTAGCTCATCCAAACTCGTTGAGTGGTCTGCATTTGTAGACCAAAAGACCTATCTGCCAAAATCTGGCTTGGTTGATAAAGGCGGTCAACCATATTCCGACAGTATAAATTTGCTTGGATTTGGTATTGAAAAACCGATTAATGAATGGCTATCTATATCAGGTAGAGGGTATGGAGCATGGACAGGTGGGGTTGGTGCTTATGCTGAAGGTTTGTTTGGAATACAGGCAAATAGCCATAATCTATTTTCTGAATTCAACGCTAAGTTAATAGCTAGATATGATATCGGAGTTGCCGGTGGTGGAGGAATGGAAGTGGGGGACGGAGTTATTAACCAATTCACAGCAGGTCTTCGTATTGGAATAACTGATAACGTTTTATTCAGAACTGAAATTGGAAAGATGCAGGCTGTTGATGGAACTTTTGACGCAACTACTATCATATTAGGTATTGATTGGAGATTTGGATTGCCTGTTAAGAGATAAGAAGAGTATATATTAGATATACTCTTCTAAATCTCTATAAGGATATTCTTTATCCGGCTGTTCAAATGAGATGCGTCCAAGTTTTCCCGCTCGTAGTTCTTTAATGAAAATATCTCCGGTACGAGTTAGGTCAAAACCATTTCTACGTGCGCAACCTCGTTTTGAAGCTACTATTTCAAGCGCGTCATATGCATTATCCGGCCATTCATCCGTGCCAAATCTCTCTTGTAACAGATTAGGGTAACGTTGCAGCATGTAATCCATAGCGAACAGTGCTACGTCATCATAATCAAAAGCAGTGTCTTTTATCGCCCCACTTGCTGCTAATCGATAGTTGTACATAACGTCAGTTAAACCAGGCCATAGCATTCCCGGAGTATCTACCAAATACATTTCATCAGAAAGAGTAACTTTCTGTTGAGCTTTGGTTACAGCTGGTTCATCGCCAACATTCGCGATCTTTTTGCCTGCGAGTGTATTTATTAACGTTGATTTGCCAACATTTGGTATTCCAAGAATCATTGCCCTTAACGGTTTGGCTGAGGTACCTCGATGAGGAACCAATTTCCTGATTCTGGTTGGAATAGAAAGAGCTAATTCTTTTTTATGCGTGGTTATAGCCAACGCATCCATATTTCTTTGAGCGCGGAAAAAGTCTTGCCATGCTTTAGTGGTAACAGGGTCAGCAAGGTCACTTTTACTCATAACCTTAAAATAAGGTTTTTCTCCCCTAAGCTTTTCAATCATAGGATTGGTGCTGGATTGAGGAAGCCTGGCATCAAGAACTTCGATTACTGCATCAACCCTGTGCAGAATCTCTTTTACATTTCTTCTAGCCTTAACCATGTGGCCTGGATACCAGTTAATCGCCATTTTTCACCTTAAAATTATGATTATTTACTTATGAGTTGGGAGGATTATGACAATCCCAGTTAAATTTTTCCAGCAATGATAGAAACTCTCCATCAACAGGGCAGGTTATTGAAATATCTTTATTAGAATATGGGTGATCAAATGAAATTTTAGTACACGCTAGTAGAAGACGATTAACATTAAACTGAGCTTGAAAGAAACGATTATGTCTGCCTCGACCATGATTTGCATCACCAATAATTGGGTGTGATATGTGTTTCATATGTCGTCTTATTTGATGTTTGCGCCCATTTTTAGGAATAGCTTTAATCAGAGAGTATCTGCTGGTCGGATAACCTTCAACTTCAAACGGAATTTCTATCTTATCCAAGGTTTTATATTCTGTTATAGCTTCTTGCGCTTCTTTATCTTGTCTGGCTTTTTTATCCGCTATCTTATCCAGTTCTTCTTTTAGTGGATAATTTATGATTTCGTGCTCTTTGGTATAACCCCTCACTATAGCAAGATACTCTTTCCTTACTTTGTTTTGAGTAAACTGTTCTCCGAGTAAACGAGCACAATCTGAAGATAGTGCCATAACTAAAATTCCTGATGTTGGTTTGTCGAGTCGGTGTACAGGGAAAACATATTGACCAATCTGGTCTCTGACAATCTGCAGAGCAAATCTGGTTTCGTGTCGATCGATCATGCTGCGGTGAACAAGCAGGCCGGAAGGCTTATTAACTACAACCATATGTTCGTCTTGATAGAGGATCGAGAGGGTTTCTTGAGGTAGTTGCATCTTTGCTTGTCATTCCCGAGAAGGAGGAAATCTAGAGAATTATGTGGGCACGAGATCCCCACTTTTGCGGGGATGACGTGCTTTGGTCTGTTACTTAATCTTCCTGCACTCCAGATAAAAACGTTTCTCATCTGCTTCACCCATCGAGAAAGTCTTTCTTGGTAGAGCGCCATCAACAATAATTGTCTTAAAGAAAGTGTCTTTAGAAATTGATGGCAACAAGAAACCGAAATTATTTTTACCTTCTGAAAGCGAACAAACTACATCTTCACCATGAATATAGTCCACCTTTGATTCTGAATTTTTACTTAAGTAATCATCAATAAAAGTTTGAATTGTAGCAGTTTCAAGGGTGTACTTAGGATTTTCAATAAATAGTACGCCATAGGTGTCACCAGCAACAAATTCACTTATATGGTTTGTTTCTGTAGAAGATATTTCCGCTATTTCTTTGGCTTCTGCAAGAGTTGAGCAGATTTTATAACTAAATATAGAGCCTTGTGCACTATAGAATTCGCGCATTGCTTCAAGCATTTTATCTTTGTCTGCGTCAAATACAACTCGGAAAATAGCTTCAAACTCAAGTCCTTCATCATGTATGTTTACAAGTTCAACTAATGCATAACGAGCAGGAGAATTCATAATGGCATCTTTATCTGCTGCATTTTCTTTCATCTGTTCCCAGATGGCTTTTGCTGTAGCAAGTGAGTGATTGCCATCGCCCATCGCATACATCATAACAGCATAGCCCTCTAACCCGTATTTAGAGTTAAAGTTCTTTTTATTAGACAGGGTTCTAAGTCCTTCAGCTATTATATTTATTGTTTCAGGACTATTGACCAAATAGCCGGTCAGGTGACCACTATCTTCCATCAATTCAAAGTCATAAGCTTTTTCAAGCCCCATATCAAATAGAGGTTCTATGATCTTTTTATCTGGATCATCAATCAAAACCATAATATGAGGAAGTTCAATTGATGCATTTTCGCGAACCTTGATTCTAGGTGGAAGGCGGTCAATAATTGTACCTTCAGTTGCGCGAATAAGAGTTTGAGATCCTTTATTAAAGTCATAGCATTCCAGATCAAGCGCAACCATAAGGCCTTTGCGTGATGGAACCTGAGAAGTTTTTCTATCTAGAGCGATAAAGCCAGGCTTTTGTTCTACAAGTTCTCCATTTTTTAGATAGTCGAGCATATTTTTATTAATATCTTCGATAATCTGTTCTTCTTCATCAGATTCAAGGTATACTTCAGGTAATATCAGGTTCAAAGTACTAGGGTTATCACTAACGTAGTTTTTAACCTTTTCCCAATACTCAGGTTGCGATGTGTATTGGTCACAAGCTACTACAGCCCATTTATTAAGGTCTGTTCCTTTCTTTGGTAATAGAATTGTTGGTACCTGAAGCCCGATATCTTCAAAATTCATGTGCTTTGATCTCCAAATTATGGGATTAGAGTATGATAGAGGATGTGGATTATAACTTATTGAAAATAATATTCGAGTCTTAACCTGAATGTTTATAAATATCCAGAATTGAGGATTTGCCATGCCGGCACTTTTTGTTGAACAACTTACCGTAATTGATTGCTCATATCTTGATAGCTATAACCTGTTGCTTGGTGCAAGCTGGATAGTTAATGTAGAGCTTAATGGAATTTTAAATGAGCAAGGTATGTTATTTGATTTTGCATTAGCTAAAAAAGTTATTAAAAATGTTATTGATCAAACTGTTGATCATAAATTGCTAATTCCCTCAAAATCTGAATCTGTTAAATTTAAATCTGAATTAGAATCCGTATCTATTGAATTTAATTCCCCTGCAATCGGCAATTTAAATATGGATGCTCCTGCATGCTCTGTTGCTTGTATACCTGCTGAAGAGATCGAAATAACTGCTGTGGAAGAATATCTTCAACAAGAAATCATTGAACATCTTCCTGATAATATTGATTCAATCAAAATAAAGTTGCGAGAAGAAGAGATTGTTGGTGCAAGCTATAGATATTCGCATGGTTTAAAGCAACATGATGGTAATTGTCAGCGTATCGCTCATGGTCATAGGTCTGCTATTAAGATTCTTAAAAATGGGGAGCGAGATAGTGGCCTGGAATCCAAATGGAGTGAATTTTTCGATTCATCATACCTAGCATTTAAAGAAGATATAATTGAATACAAGACTGTAGATGATATGGATTATATTGTCTTTGGTTATGAGGCCTCGCAAGGCTTTTTTACTTTATGTATTCCAAAAGCAAACTGTCATTTGCTCGATACAGAGACTACAGTAGAAAATATTGCAGTGTATATCTATGAATCATTAGTAGCCGATGACGAAAATTCCGATTTTTCGGTCTATGCTTATGAAGGGGTCGGTAAAGGCGCAATGATTAATGAACTAATTTAGTAATGAATAAAAATTTATTTAATTTTATAAAATATAGTCTGTTTGTTATTAGTCTGGTTTTTGTTAATTTTTCGAGCGCTTACGCTAGAAATTTTTCTGTTGGCGTTTCACTTGATGATGCAGATAACATTCAATTTAATCAGCTTTTAAATCTGATTAATATTGAACTTGCTGAATTATCCAGTGATGATCTTGTACTAAGCATTTCTAAAAAAAATGTATTAAATGGTAAAAATAATTTGCAATTTATTGCAGATAATAATCAGCTTTTACTAAATGATTCTTCAATAGACATGATTTTAGAACTTGGAGTTTTATCATCTAACTCTTCTGTCTATTTAAAAAATCTAAATAAGCCTGTTTTTAGCCCAATCGTTATAGATTATAAACAGCAAGGGTTTAAGCAAATTGATGGTAAGAGCTCAAAACCTAACCTGGTGTTTCTTAGCTCCTTTAGATCTTTTGTAAATGACATTACTGAATTTAAAGAGCTGGTTAATTTTTCATCATTAGCCATTATTCTTGATAAAAGCTTTAAGGCTGATACTAAACTCTTAGATCGGTTAAAGAAGGCGTTAATTGATCCAAGCGATTTTGCTGTTGAAATTGTTTTTTACGATAGTGATATTCAAAAATTTAAACAGAAATTATCAAGTGGTTTTGACGCCGCATATGTTACACCTTTACCTTTGATGGAATCTGATCTGATTCAGGTGTTTGATGTTCTTAAATCTTTATCCATACCTAGCTTTGCCATGCTAGGTAAAGATTATGTGGAAAAAGGAGCCTTATTAGCAACTGCAGATCAGGTCGATTTTAAAAGACTTGCTCGTAGAATTGCTATTGTAATTCAGCAGCTAGCACTTGGAGTACCTGCTACTGATATTTCTGGATTGTTTGTGCAAAATGAAAGCCTTTGTATAAATATGAATACAGCAAATAAAGTAGGTTATAGCCCAGAGTGGGGTGTTCTTAATGAGGCCGAATTAATAGACCTTGATATTGATACTGATAACGACTCGCTTAGTTTTTTAGAGGCAATAAATATTGCTGAAAAATCAAATTTGGAACTGGAACACACCAGGCAAAATTTAGCTATTTTAGAACAGGATATTAATATTGCTCGTAGCAATTTATATCCGACCTTGAAACTTGATTTGGCAAGAATTGATGTTGATAAGGAACATGTGTCACCATATCAATATCAGCACGAAACCAAGGCTACACTTACAGTATCTCAAGTATTATTTTCGGATATGGCCAATGCCGGTATTGATATCCAGGAATATTTGCGACAAGCAGAACAGGCTGCTGTTGATGCTAAAAGGCTTGATGTAATTTATGAAGCATCACATAGGTATATAGAGGCGTTATATTTAAAAACATTATTGAATGTTAAAAAAGAAAACTTAAAACTTACCAGATCCAATTTAGGCTTAGCAAAGCTTCGCGAATCTATAGGCTATTCGCGCCTATCCGATGTATATCGTTGGGAAAATAAATTAGCTACAGATCGAAAGAGTTTTGACGAAACACATGCCCAATATCTCCAGTTATTAAATAAATTAAATGAGATCCTAAATCAGACTCAGAGCAAACAATATAGTTTTGAAGATATAGATGTTTCCAGTAGTTATTTTCTTTTGAATAACCAGCAAATATTTGATTACATTCAAACTCCGCAAATACTGGAAAACTACAAGGCTTATTCTGTAGAAAATGGAGTGAATAATGCTTATGAAATCAATCAAATAGAATTATCTCTTAAATCATTGGAAAGATTGGTAGTAAATAAAAAACGTAATCTTTGGATGCCTGAAGTAGCTTTCCGGGGGCAAGTTAATGAGGCTCTTTCGCAAAAAGGAGATGGTGGTCAGCTTTTGGTTGGTAAGGATGATACGTCCTGGAATGCCGCGCTTGTGTTATCTTGGAAACTTACTCAGGGTGGGGCTAAGATAGCAGAGCTTTCTAAGGCAGAGTTGGAATATGGACGATTGCTTACAGAAAAAATCAAGGCTGAAAAATCGATAGAGTTAAGAATTCGCTCAAGCATGCATAAATTACTAGCATCCTATCTTGGTATAGAAAATAGCAAAAAAGCATATAATGCAGCCGAAAAAAACCTAAATTTAGTACAGGATGCCTACGTTAAAGGATCTGTATCTGTATTGGATTTAATAGATGCTCAACACGTAGCTAATATTTCAAAGGAAAGCGTTGCTGGTTCCAAGTATCAGTTTTTACTCGATTACATTGCATATCAACGGGCAATAAGTAAGTTCTTCTTTAAGATGAACAACGAACAACAAAAGTTATGGTTAAAGCAATTTTCTGCTTATAAACAGGAATGAATTGATTAATGAATATATTCTTAATTAAAAATAATTTATCCCGATTCGTATTCGGCACAGCTTTATTATTTCAGTTATTTATCTTAATTGGGTGTTCTGAGGATAATAAAACTAATTCTGCTGATACTAATTTTATACGCTCGGTTATTTATGAGGTTGTGCATTCCCATAATCAAGCTGGTACAAGATCATTTTCCGGTGTGGCTCGTTCTGCATCAGAAGTGCGTATAAGTTTTAAAATCCCTGGAACAATTGTTGAGTTACCGGTAAAGGTTGGTGATTCTCTGAAAAAAGGTCAAATCATAGCTGCGATTGATCCAAAGGATTTTCAGCTAAAAGTTAATGAGGCAAATGCTGGTTTAAGAACTGCAGAATCAAGGTTACGTGCCGCCAAATCTAATTATTCCAGAGTACAGCGCCTTTATGAACACAGGAATGCATCTAAATCAGATTTAGATGCAGCAAGAACCGCATTTGAAGAAGCGAACGCTGGTGTATCAGCAGTATATCAACAGTTAACTTTGGCTAAAAGACAATTATCATATACAAAAATTTATTCACCAGCAGACTGTAAAGTTGCAGCAACACTTGCCCAAAAAAATGAAAATATTGGTGCAGGTCAGCCTTTAGCGTTGTTAAATTGCGGAAATGATATTGAGGTTGAAATTGCCGTTCCAGAACAGTATATAACTGCAATATCGCAATCTTCAAAAGCTAAGGTTTCATTTTCATCAATACCAAACACCACTTTTGAAGCAACTATCTCTGAAATTGGAGTTGCGTCTACCGGACGTTTAACAACTTTTCCTGTGATTTTGATTGTAAAAAATAACGGTCTTATTCTTTCAGGTATGGCAACAACGGTATTTATTGATTTTGGAGAAGAAAATTTTTCACAACAAATTTTTATATCATCGAATGTTGTTCAGGAAGATCAGCAAGGTCGCTATGTTTATGTGCTCATACCGGAAGGTGATTTATATAAGGTTAAGCGGAGGCAAGTAACAATCGGACAAATAGATTCTCGTGGTATTGAAGTTATTTCTGGTTTATCCGAAGGAGAATTGGTTGTTAGCGCGGGAATCAGTCATATGCACGATGGCTTGAATGTAAAACTCTTTAAAGATAAAAAATAACTCAGTAGCTCATGAAAAAGTCATTAACTCAGATCGCAATTGAGAATAATCGTGTTACTTGGATAGCAATGATACTGCTTATTTTAAGTGGTATCTTTTCGTACTTGCACATGCCTCGCAGCGAGGATCCTAATTTTATTCTGCGCATAGCTACGGTAGTAACTTATTTTCCTGGTGCTAGTCCAACAAGAATGGAACAGCTGATAACAGATAAGTTGGAAAAAGAGATAAAAGAGATTCCGGAATTAGATTTTGTATCCAGCACATCCATGACTGGCGTTTCAGTTATCTATGTGAATATTAAAGAAAGTATTACCGATTTAGATCCCGTATGGGACAGATTAAGGCGCAAAGTTGATTCTGCAAAAGCTAATCTTCCTAAAGAGATAATTGGCCCGATAGTAAATGATGAATTTGCTGATGTATATGGAGTTATACTCAATGTTGTCGGTGATGGGATTGAGTATTCCTATTTGAAAGATGTTGCTGATGAAGTAAGAGATGAGCTTCTTTTAATAGATGAAGTATCCAAAGTTGAGCTGTTTGGAGAGCAGGAGCAACATATTTTTGTTGAATATGATAATTCACGACTATCAGAGTTGGGCATTTCTCCTTATCAGCTATCTCAAATATTACAGGGAAGAAACATTATTATTCCTGGTGGCGATATTGCTATTGGGAATGAACGCATCGTACTTGAGCCAAGCGGTAATTTTGAATCTATTAAAGAATTAAAAAAGACCGTAATCAATATTCCTGGTAGTAAAGAACTTGTTTATCTCAGAGATATAGCTTCTATTAAAAGAGGTTATATTGATCCTGCAAATACCAAGGTTAAATATATGCAACAACCTGCTATTTCGCTTGGAGTTTCATTGCGTGACGGAGGAAATATTCTAGAACTTGGTACAAAGGTAAGGGCCTTGGTAAACCGAATTAAGAATGATTACCCTTATGGAATTGAGTTTAAAGAGGCGACATTTCAACCTGATATAGTAGAACACAAGATCAATGATTTTGTTGCTAATCTTGGACAATCGATTCTCGTTGTTGCATTAATGATGGTTCTTACGCTAGGACTAAGAACTGGATTGGTTGTATCTAGCTTGGTGCCAGTAACCATAATCATTAGCATTATGATCATGAGCTTGTTTGATATATGGCTTGATCAAGTCTCTCTTGCATCATTAATAATTGCACTTGGAATGTTGGTTGATAATGCTATCGTAATAGCCGAATCCTTTATTATCAGAGTAGAGGAGGGACAGCAAAGAATTGATGCTGCAATTGATTCAGTAAAAGAATTAAAAATACCACTTCTGACATCCTCGCTAACCACTGCGGCAGCATTTTTCCCGATATATCTTGCCGAGTCTATGTCTGGTGAATATACCCAGTCAATTTTTAAGGTTGTTACAATCACATTGCTGACATCATGGATTCTGTCTATGACATTTGTTCCCATGCTTTGTATTATCGCGCTAAAAATCAATAAGAAAGAAGGGGTAGATCTTTACGGAGGTTATACATACAAAGTCTATCGTGCATTTTTAGGTTTGTTGTTAAGAAATAAAGCAATAGTTGGTATCTTTGTATTTGTCATATTTGTACTAATTATGGGAGCAGCTAAATCAGTTCCACAGATCTTTTTCCCTCCCTCTGATCGAGCATTTCTTACTGCCGAATATGAATTACCGGAAGGTTATAGTATTGAGGCTACTGAAGCTGTAGTAGAAAAAGTTTCAGATTTTATGCGATCAAGTTTAATGACTAAAAACAACGTCGGCAAAGGAATACTTGATTGGACCAGCTTTGTCGGGCAGGGTGGACCTCGCTACGTGATGAATTATAACCCTCAGGCTCGGCGGTCAAATTATGCCATTCAATATATCAATCTGGATTCAATGGATTCTGCAGATATGATAATTGAATCTTTGGAAAAATTTGCCTTTGATAACATTTTGGATTTACGCCTTATTGTTAAACGCCCAGAGTTAGGGCCTCCTGTTATCAGACCAGTTGAGGTAAGAATAATTGGAAGAGATACAGATTATTTATTCTCAATTGCTGACAAATTACGTGAAAAATTTCAGGAAGTTAGTGGTCATAAAAATCTAGCCGATAACTGGGGCGCCAGAACCAAAAAATTACTTGTAAAAATAGATCAAGAGCGAGCGCGTCGTGCCGGTGTATCAAGTCAGGATATTGCGATATCTCTTAGAACCGGCTTGAGTGGTATGGAACTTACAAAATACAGAGAGGATGATAAATTAATTCCTGTTGTATTCCGCTCTGAACATTCAGATCGCAAAGACATAAGTCAATTGGAATCAATGAATGTATTTAGTCAGGCAACAGGATATAGCGTACCACTTAAGCAGGTGGCAGATATAGAAGTGGATTGGGAATATTCTAAAATCAAGCGTCGTGACGGCCTTAGAACTGTAACAATTCATGCTGACCTGAAACCAGGAGCAACGACGGTGGGGGTGATTAATCAGGTAAAACCATGGTTAGATGAACAGGCCAAAACTTGGCCAGTAGGGTATCGCTATGAGCTAGGTGGTGAGATTGAAACATCTGTAAAATCCAGCCAAGCCATTGCTGACAAGTTACCAATTGCCGGATTAATAATCATTATGCTTTTAGTTGTGCAATTTAATTCAGTAAGAAAGTCACTGATTATCTTAACTACAATTCCTTTGGGTCTTATTGGGGTTGTAATAGGTCTTATTGCATTGGATTCATATTTTGGATTTATGACCCTGCTTGGAATAGTTTCTCTTGCTGGTATTGTTGTAAATAACGCTATTGTATTGATTGAAAGAATACAGATGGAGATTAATGAGTTTGGGCATGAACCGTTTGATGCCATTCTGGAGGCCTGTCAGCGTCGTATGCGCCCAATCTTTCTAACAACAGCTACAACTATAGGTGGGCTTCTACCTCTTTATTTCGGTGGAGGATTGATGTGGGAACCTATGGCGATCGCGATTGTTTTTGGATTATTGTTCTCAACAGTTTTAACCCTTGGTATTGTGCCGGTAATGTATGCTGGTTTTTATAGGATAAAAGGAAAGTAGGTGTTTTTGCATAAAACTCGCATAAAAAAGAGGAGTCATTTGACTCCTCTTTACCTTTCACCCTTTTGTTTTGTTGTTCTTCATACCATTCATCAAGATATGAATTAATCTTATATCGCTCATTAGATCTTTGTGAGCTTTTACTTTTTTGATGTGCTCCGCCTTTTTTGAGTAAAGGGTTAAGAGCAACCTGATTTCTATATTTAAAATGGTTTGCCTGTTTCATTTACTTCTCCTTTATATTTTAAATTATCCCTTAATGCATACTACTTGCTTTAAGGTGTATTTAATCTTTACAAGATCGGACTGTTTCTGCATTACAGAATCAATATTTTTATATGCACTTGGTATCTCATCCAGCACATCCTTATCTTTGCGACATTCAATGCCTTTGGTCTGTGCCTCAAGATCTTTTCTGGTAAATGATCTTTTGGCCTTTAAAAAGCAAGACCCATAAAAAAACCCTGACAGCACTGCTAACCAGGGTCTTTTAGTTAGAAGGCTGTAAAGCCCCCTAATGAATTATAAACGGGAGGCTTATTAGATATATTTTTCCTTTGAGATATTATTTATAGATTGTTGCATTGAAACCTCCTATAGCTGATTTTGAAATTGGTGTGGTATCTTACTCTTATGTTTGAAGCAGTCAATATAAATATCTCATTTTTCAGACAATCTTGTTTTTACCAAAAAAATAACTGAGAACAGATTAATAAAAAAAGGATGTTTTAGTAGATCAATTATGCTTTTTAGCCTATAAATAGCCATATGAGTGAAGAAAACCGTAAACATAAACGGGTCAAAATAAATCGTAAAGCGATTATCATACAATCAACAGGAGAGAAGGTCATTGCGAAGGCGTGTGACGTATCAATTGCTGGTGTAGGTATTGTATGTGAGTATAGCTGCGATGTTGGTCAGACCTTTGAAATTATTGTGAACCTGCTTGGTGATCCTAAGCTTGGTGTTTTACATTTTAAAGCACAGGCAAGGTTTATCAATCTAATAGGAGGTTTAGACGCCTATAGAATAGGTTTTCAGGTAGTTGAGTTTTATGGCAATAGTGAAAAGCTGTTGGCAAGCTATATTCAAAGCAAATCTAATCAGCCTTCTTGGGTTTAATTTAATAAGCAGCATCTTTTCTAAGGATAATCAGTTATGGAATATACCGCCAGGTGTCACTGTGGGGCAGTTGAAGCTAAATTTGACTCAAAACCAATAACAAGTGCCGTTGATTGTAACTGCAGTATTTGCAGGATAAAAGGGGCATTACAAATCAGAATACCTAAGCAGAATTTAACCTTGCTTAAGGGTGAAGAAAGTCTTAAGACTTATAAGTTTAATACCATGAAAGCCAGTCATTACTTTTGCAAACATTGCGGAATACATGTTTTTACGGAGCCTAGAATCTCAACGGAGCATTATTCTATTAATCTGCGCTGCGTGCCTGAAATTGTTCTTGATGGCTTACAGATTATTAAGTTTGATGGAGTTAATTGGGAAGATTCTGTTAAAAAGCTAGATATTACTGAATAGCAACATATTTATAATTTTGAGCCAAAGCGTTAAAAACTTTGGCTCAAAATTGTTTTGTGGTTATTTGAAAAACTTAATCGCTAATTCATTGAATTTTTTTGGCTGTTCATAGTTTGCAACATGCCCTGCATCGGTTATCGAACGGAATGTAGCCTTAGGAATTGCTTGCGTCATAAGTTCAGAAAGCCTAATCGGTACAACTTTGTCCTCTATACCCCAAATAAAACAAAATTCAGCATTTGTTTTGCCAATCTCTTTATAGAGAGACATCATATCCTCAAGATGGATGCTGCGAATTGTTGAAAGCAATGCTTTTTTAAGGCCAATAAACTCCATAAATCTTAGATAATGTTCTTTATATTCCGGATATAAATTATATCTATATAGATGCTTTTTAAGAGAAGATATTAATTCTTGATCGCCCCATAGTTGCATTAAATATTCACCCCACATTGGGATTTTTGTTATCCATGTGTGAGCAGGTACTGATCCAGGAATACCTGCAGGGCCAACCATTAATAATTTTTCAACTTTTTTAGGGTATTGTTTTACAAAATTTGCCGCAATTACCGATCCCATACAAACAGCCATCAAACTAAATTTAGCATTTTTGGGTAAAAGTTGCTCGGTTAGTTCTTTGAGTTGTTTGGTATAAAGCTCTAAATCATAAGTTATGGTAGGCCTATCTGAACCACCTCTGCCATAAAGATCATAACGAATAACCCTAAATCCTGCATCAGCTAACGCATAGAAATTATGATCCCATAAAAAATATGGTACAGAAAAGCCATGAATAAGAACGATAATTGGTCCTTTTTCTGGTCCGGCCATCTCATACCGAGTATAGCCATTAGATAATTCGATAAATTCACCAGACAAAGTTGATCTGGCATTATCGTTGAGTGTTTTGGTTTCACTTAAATAAAACATGCTTTAACCTATTTATAGAATTCTTATTCTAAGATTAATATAAAATGGCTTAGCTTCAAGTAATTTAATCGCTTTATTGCATGTAAATTACGTTTTTAGGTTCTAATGCCAATACCTTTGCGCAGTAAGTATAGGTTTATGCAATATAACGCAATAATAAACCCAATTATTAGTGCGTAAGCAGTTATTATATTTATGTCTGATTGCCCCAGCATTCCATATCGAAAAGCATTTACCATATAAAGAATCGGATTGCCCAAAGATAGCATTCTCCAAAAATCTGGGAGTAGGGTAATAGAATAAAAAACACCACCTAGGTAGGTTAAAGGTGTAAGAACAAATGTTGGTACGATCGATACATCATCAAATTTTCTGGCAAATATACCATTTAACAACCCAGCCAAAGAAAACAGTATTGCTGTTAATAGAATAATGCTCATTGTAATGAAAAAGTTATTAATGGTTAAATCTGTGAAAAATATGGATATTAATAAAACAATAATACCGACAAGAGAACCTCTCAAAATTCCTCCGGAAATATATCCTAACAATATAATTGAGTTTGATGTTGGTGAAATTATCAGCTCATCAATATACCTTTGAAATTTTGAACTGAAAAAGGATGCAACTACATTTGCATATGAATTGGTAATGACAGACATCATGGTAAGACCGGGAACTATAAATTGGATATAAGAATAACCCTCCATATCACCTATTCTTGGACCAATAAGATTTCCGAAAATAACATAATACAGGGTTATGGTAATTGCCGATGGAAGAATGGTTTGTGGCCATATGCGTAAAAACCTAACCGTCTCTTTGCGAGATATTGTGATAAAAGAAATTAGGTTATGTTTTTTTAGCATATAAGGTTCTGCTTTATCAGTTGTTAACTATGTGAACAAAAAGCTCTTCAAGTCTGTTAGATTTATTTCTCATACTGGTAATGGTTATATTTTGTTGTTCCAATAGCGTGAACAATTGGTTCAGAGTTTGTGTGGTAGTGATTTCTGCTTCTAAAGTATGATCATCAATAAGCTGGATATTAAAGCCTTTAATCGCCGGCACTTCAAATATTGTTTTATCGGTATCAAGTATAAAGGTTTCTCTATCAAGTTTTTTTAAAAGATCTTTAACTGATGTGTTTTCAATAATTTCACCATGATTAATTATGGCAACATTACGACATAACATCTCTGCTTCTTCTAAATAATGAGTTGTCAGGATTATGGTAAGACCTTGTTCATTTAATTCGCGCAGAAAACTCCACATTGAACGACGTAGTTCAATATCAACGCCAGCGGTTGGCTCATCAAGTATTAAGAGTTTAGGTTCATGCAATAAAGCTCTGGCAATCATCAACCTTCTTTTCATACCACCGGAAAGGCTGCGGGATATGGCTGATCTTTTGTCCCAAAGATCAAGTAATTTCAGATATTTTTCTGCTCTTTGCTTTGCGGTTTTATAATCAACGCCGTAATATCCAGCCTGATTGACAACTATCTGCTCGACTGTCTCAAAAAGGCTAAAGTTAAATTCCTGTGGAACCAAGCCAATCTGCGATTTTGCTAATGCAGGTTGTTTTATAAGGTCATGACCAAATATTTTTACTGCCCCGCTGGTTTTTTCAACTAACGATGTAATTATGCCAATCATAGTTGATTTTCCAGCCCCATTTGGACCAAGTAGAGCAAAAAAATCACCTTGTTCCACTTTCAGTGAAACATCAGTTAAGGCTACAACTCCACCTTTATAGGTTTTATGCAGATTATCAATTGCTAAGGCAGGCATATTAAGCTCTGCTCATGAATTTTCCAGTAGAAGTATTAACTTTAATTACTTCATTATTTGCAAGATATTCCGGAACTTGAACTATAAGCCCTGTAGATAAAGTAGCAGGCTTTGTGCGTGCCGCCGCTGTTCCTCCTTTGATAGCTGGTGCAGTTTCTACTATCTCTAGAGCTACAGAAGATGGTAATTCAATACTTACAACCTGATCGTTAACTAATGATGCAATAATATCTTCTAGCCCATCAGTTAAATAAGATACTTCTTCAGCAATATCTTCTTCATTTAACAGGTATTGATCATAGCTTTCAATATCCATAAATGTATATTGTGTACCATCTTTAAATAGGAACTGAGTTTGCCTTTTTATTAAATCAACTTCAGTTATAACATCATCACCAACAAATGTTTGCTCGAGCTTTTGTTTGGTTTGAATGCCGGTAAATCTAACCTTATAAAGAGTGTTTGCTCCACGCGAAGATGGGCTTTTTACATCAATGGTTTTAGCAAGGTAAAGTTGACCGTTAATTTCAACAACGTTTCCTTTTTTTAAATCACATGCTTTCAATGTTTATACCTACAGGTTATCTGTCTAAATCAATATGATGAATAATGCCTCAAAAGGCTGTTGGATGCACAGTATTATTACATATTTATTGTTAGTTTTGCGCAAAATTGTTCTTTTGGTTATGATTCAATCAGGTTTAATATAGCTATTCATTTTTGTTTACTGCTAAAGAAGGTCCTATGAGTCAAATAAATTATGATGTTTTAATAATTGGCAGCGGAGTTGCTGGTTTAAGTTTGGCTTTACGGCTTGCAGATACTCATAAAGTTGCCATTTTATCCAAGGTTTCACTTACCGAAGGATCAAGCAGATATGCTCAAGGCGGTGTTGCAGCAGTAATTGATAAGGATGACTCAATAAATCTTCATGTTGATGATACATTTGATGCTGGAGCGCAGATGTGTGATAAAGACATCGTTGCTATGGTTGCTAGAAAATCCAGCACTTGTATTGACTGGCTTCAGAATTTAGGGGTTGAATTTACAAAAGATCTTGATAGACATGGCAATGAGCGTCTTCATTTAACTCGTGAAGGAGGGCATAGCCAACGAAGGATTGCCCATGTAGATGATGCTACTGGTAAAGAAATCATTTATAAGCTTGTGGAGTTAGTAAAATCAAATAAAAATATTGATATATTCGAGCACCATATTGTTATTGATCTTATTAAAAGCAAATTCGAAAAAAGATCTTTGTGTCGTGGAGCTTATGTTTTAGATAAAAAAGCAGATAGTATCAAAGTATTTAAAGCTGCTAATACTGTGTTAGCAACAGGTGGAGCTAGCAAGGTATATTTATATACAAGTAATCCCGATGGTTCGACGGGTGACGGTATTGCCATGGCTTGGCGCGCTGGTTGCCGTGTTGCTAATCTAGAGTTTAACCAGTTTCATCCCACATGCTTATATCACCCGCAAGCAAAATCATTTTTGATTAGTGAAGCAGTTAGAGGCGAAGGTGGTAAGTTGGTATTACCTAACGGTGAACCATTTATGCATAAATACGATGAACGAAAAGAGCTGGCTCCCCGAGATATTGTCGCCCGCGCAATTGATAATGAGATGAAAACGCTTGGGCTTGAATGCGTTTATCTGGATATTAGCCATAAGGGTGTGGATTTTGTTAAAGAACATTTTCCAACTATATACAATAAATGCCTTAAGTTTGGTTTTGATATGTCTATGGAAAGAATTCCTGTTGTTCCTGCTGCGCATTATACGTGCGGAGGCGTTGTTACTGACGAAAATGGTGCTACCGATTTATTAGGGTTATATGCGATTGGTGAAGTTGCGTATACCGGAATGCATGGGGCTAATCGTTTGGCTAGTAATTCTTTAATGGAGTGCCTGGTATTTGCTGATGCTGCATCAAAAGCTATTAAAGAATCTAATTATGATCAAACTGGATATGAAATTCCTGAATGGGATGAGAGCCAAGTAACCAATTCAGATGAAGCTGTTGTGGTAATGCATAACTGGGATGAAATAAGGCACTCAATGTGGGATTATGTTGGCATAGTTAGAACAGATAAACGATTAGAAAGGGCTCAAAGCAGAATATCTCTTTTGCAGCATGAAATTCATGATTACTATTGGAATTTTAAAGTAAGCAGTGATCTTATAGAACTTAGGAATCTGGCTTTAGTTGCAGAACTAATCGTAAAAAGTGCAAAATCAAGGCGTGAAAGCAGGGGATTGCACTATTCTCTTGATTACCCTGATAAGATGATAAGGCCACTTCCAACGGTTCTTGATCCCAAAAAATAGAGTCTATTGAATAATATCTGATACTTTTTTTGTTAGTTCATCAAAGTTTTTAGGTTCAGAAGCTGGTTCTTCTATAAAACTTTCCGATTTTTCAGATAAATTAGAAGTTTCCTCTGCATTGCTAGAATCGGAAACTTTATTAAATGGTTGTCCACCAGAGGGATTGCTACTTATAACAGAATCGACATCATGATCTTTGCCTCTTTCTTTAGGTGATAAGGAATCTCCTTTTTTGTTAGCTTTGATTTGTTCTGTTTTTTTCTGTTTTTTCATTTCAGCAAGATGAATAAATATAGCGCTTATTGTCTTGCCGAATATTGCCAAAACGATAGAAATACCGAGACAAATTAAAAATACCCAGTGATGACCAACAACAACGTCTGTGGTATTTCCTGGAGATGCCCAGCCAGGAGTTGATACATTGTATTTATCAAATATTGGAAATAATTTATCACTTAGAATAGGGATTTCAAATTCAAATTGTCTAGCAAACAATCCAATGAATCCAATAGCAAAAACGGCTAAAGCAATGATATAAAATAACCATCCTAATAGTGATACATGTTTCTTTTTCTTCATACTAATAAATATTAGCTGCAACTATCCTATTTTCTAGCTATTTTGTGCAATAATTCTGTTATTATAAAACCACTTATTAAAATAATATATTGTGTATTATAGGATTAGCTGTATTTCATGGATTACGATAAATTCAAGATTCTCCTTTTAAAGCGCGAAGCAGAAATTAAAAACAGTCTTTTGCAATTAGCAGAGGCAGGAAAAACGGTTGAGCTTGATCAGTCTATGATGGGCAGATTGTCGAGAATGGATGCTATGCAAGGACAGGCTATGGCTAAAGCAAATAAACAAAGAGCTGAAATGGAATTGCAAAAGATAGAAGCGGCGCTAAAACGTCTGCAAAATAATGAATTTGGTTATTGCTTTGATTGCGATGAGCCTATTAGTGAAAGAAGGTTGGAATTTGACCCAACTGCTCTTTATTGTATTGACTGCGCAGCAAAAAAATAACAAGAGAGTTGATATGAAGTTTATTCACGATAAAAACCTTAGCATGAGATTGATGAATTTCGGTGGCCTTTTAATTTGGGTCGCTGTCGGAGTAGGCCTTTGGGGAACTGTAAGTATCTGGGGAAAAGTAGGTTACGCCTCAAATGATTATTATAGTATTCCAGCTAGAATAGCAATAATTGGTTTTCATGTGTTGTTTGGGGTGTCTTTTTTAGTCGGATGCTATGTTGAAAATAAGCGATTTTCCATAAAAGTTTTTCTTTCGATAATTCAACTTATATCGGCCTTTGCTATAAATCTGCTGCTTAATACTAATGTGGCAATGGCTCTTTTTGTTCAATTTATTAGTCAGGTGGTTTTTTATATCCGTTTTAAATGGTGCATGCTAATAATTTTAATTCTTACGGCGGCCATTTACTTATTGCTTGAGTTTTATTGGGGAAGAGGACAGTCTGCTTCAACCGCAGGCTTAGTATCTGTATTTATGTTTTTTATCGCAGTATCAAATTATTATGCTGTTGAAGAAAGTAATGCTAAAGATATGTTGGAAATTAGTAATAGGGAGTTAGTAGCCACACAACTCTTGCTTACAGAGACTACACGTCAGTCAGAACGAATAAGAATAGCTAGAAATATTCATGATCTTGTAGGTCATCATTTAACGGCACTATCAATTAATCTAGAGATAGCTTCCCACCTTACAGGCGGCAAAGCGAAGGAACAAATCGATAAGGCTCATTCAATCTCAAAGCTTTTATTAAGCGATGTTCGGGAGGCAGTATCTGAAATTCGTGATAATGAGAAGATAAATCTTAACGAGTCTTTACGTTCATTAGTTGCAGAGCTTCCTAAATTAAAAGTGGATATGAGTATAGATGATCATTTGGAGTTCAGGGATGCGAAAATTGCTGACGTTATATTGCGCTGTGTGCAAGAGGCATTAACTAATGCCCTTAAGCACGCTCATGCCACAAAAATTAAGATAGATATAAAAATGCAGGGTAATGATATTATTTTATCCATTCATGATGATGGTATAGGCCTTAAAGATCCTCTTAAAGAAGGTAATGGCTTGACCGGAATGAAAGAGCGGGTTGCCTCTGTTGGAGGAGAGTTGGATATAAAGACTATTCAGCAACAGGGCTTTTCGATTAATATTTGCCTGCCAATTTCAGGATAATTAAAACGCTGGAGGAATAGTGATAAAGGTAGTTGTTGTAGATGATCAGACTTTAGTCAGGCAAGGAATATGTACTCTTTTAGAGTTGTCTGACAAGGTTCAAGTGGTTGGCCAGGCTGATAACGGCATTCAGGCCCTTGAAGTGATAAGTAAAACAGATCCGGATATTGTTTTATCAGATATACGTATGCCGGAAATGGACGGTATTCAACTGGTATCAAAGCTTGCGGAGGTTAAAAGTAGCATTCCAATAATTTTGCTTACTACCTTTGACGATCATGAAACAGTATTACAGGGTATTCAGTCTGGTGCTCGCGGTTATATGCTTAAAGACGTATCTCTTGAACAGCTTGTTGGTGCAATAGAAACGGTAATGAAAGGTGAAACCATGGTGCAACCGGCAATTACCGAGCGTGTTTTAAAAGGGCTTGTATCTGGCAATCAACAATCAGAAACAACTTCTGATGGAACCAGGATTGAAAAATTAACTTCAAGAGAAACCGAAGTGTTACGTATGATGTCTGGCGGATATAGCAATAAAGAGATTGCTAATGCCATGTCTTTATCAGAAGGTACGGTTAAAAACCATGTTTCAAATGTATTGGCTAAACTAGGTGTGCGCGATAGAACCAGAGCGGTATTAAAAGCCGTTGAGGTTGGAATATTGTAATACGAATTAATAAATGTTCCCAGGTAAAACCTGGGAACATTAAAATAACCAAATAATTATTTAGTTTCTTTGGTTTCTTTAGGTGTGTATTTCACCTTAACAACCTGGTTGCGGATACGGTTAGGAATAAGATATTGATCATCTTTCTTTACAGATACGATATCTGAAGGGAAGAAGAAATCGTCATCTAGCGAACCGATTTGACCTGTTGTTTGTACAAATTCAAAATCACGAGTAAGGATAGTAATGCGGTTGTTACCTGCCTCACCAATCAAAATAAACTCTTCTTTGTCGTCTACACTTATACCGAAAGGATAGAACAGCTGTCCTTCTCCAAGACCAAAAGAACCATACTCATTTACAACCGCATTGGTATCAAGATCAATTTCTACAACCTTATGTGAAGTGTAATCAGTAACCAGCATATGATTATCTGAAAGGACATCCATACGGAAAGGATTAAGCATTAAGCCAGGGCCGTAACCATAAGTGCTGATATATCCAAGAGACTGGTAATCAGGTGAAAACTTTTGGATTTTTCCTCCAAACAATTCTGATATATAAATATTACCACTTTGGTCAAACTCAATTCCATATGGGCCATCGGTTTTACCTGGTTCGCTGCCATAACCTCCAAATCTTGCAACAGGTTCACCTTGCTTGGTAAATACAACTACATCATATGTGTACATAGAAGTAACATATAAATAGTCTCCATGTAGTTTGATACCGCCAATTATTAATAGATCGCCAGGGTTAAAACCGTAACCGAATTGACCAATTGAGCGCTTTAGTTCAGCAGTTTTTTCATCAAAAACCAGGACGCGAGAGTTATTTGTATCAGCGATATAAACTTCGCCGGTTTCTGCATCAAAATCAGCTGCATTTGGTGATGACATAAGATCTGCACCAATTCGATAGTTACCGACTACTCTAAGAGCAGCTGCAGGATTGGTTGCATCAAAGATTTTAACTATAGCTTCATTAGAGCTTACTACTGCTAGTTCGCCAGTACTAAGAACATCAACAGATGATGGGCCCGAAACAACACCTATTCCACCAAATTGAGAAAGATAGTTTAAGTCAGTATCATAAACCTTAATGCGATTATTGCTCATATCAGCGATATAAACGGTATTACCAATAACTTTAATGCTACGAGGAAAATAGAAGTGTTCTTCATCAGATCCTGGCTTATAGTATTCTCCAACCATAGCAAAGGAAAGTGCCAACAAGTTCACCTGATGCAGAGAACTTAGAGATTCTATTGCTTCCTGTTTCTGTTACGTAGATGTTGTCCTGTTTATCTATGGCAATACCAGTAGGTGTTGACATGATTGCAACATCATCTCCGCCATAAAATTGTACTGGTTTAACAACCTGTTCAGCAGCAACTGTAAAAGATAATGCAAATAATGCAGTGGAAAATATTAATCGATGAATCATCTTTTAACCTCATATAAATAATTTTAGTGGGATTAGGGAGTGGGGGTGCACAAAATATCACCGCATAATTATGAACGCAACTAATGAATATTATTGTTTTATTAAAAAATAAAAAACCGTTGTTTAACAACAAAATACGATATTGATTTTATGATACTAACAAATAGTTAAATTATGGAAATGTATGCATACCGACCGGGATGCATACATATTTTTTAGGTGCATTTAATAAAAATACCCATTAAATAACAGTATTTTTAACTGGAGTTTTTTGTACGATAGGTAAACGTCTACCAATTCCAAAAGATTTACGATGTACGCGAACGATAGGCGGAGCCTGACGGCGTTTGTATTCAGCAAGATCAACCATTCTCATTATTCTTTCAACTTCATCAAATCCTGCTTGTTCAATTATCTTACGCTCTTTTAATATCTCATCATCTGTAAGCATTTCTTGTTCAATGTAAAGTTTTAAAATTGCATCTAATACTGGATAAGGAGGCAATGAATCAGTATCTTTTTGCCCCTCTGAAAGTTCTGCTGATGGTTCCTTGTCTATGATTGCTTGTGGGATAATTTCTTTGTCATGAAGCTCATTTATATATTCTGACAAAGAATAAACCTCCATTTTATAAAGGTCACCAATAAGATTTAAACCACCATTCATATCCCCGTAGAGAGTTGCATAACCAACAGACATCTCACTTTTATTACCTGTTGATAAAAGCATTGAGCCAAAATGGTTAGAATATTCCATAAGTATCTGCCCACGGATTCTAGCTTGCATGTTTTCTTTAGTAAGCTTAGATGGTTCTGTAGCGAATGATTTAGTAAATCTTTCAACTGCTAAATCAAAAGCATCCTTAATTGGAACTTCAAATAGCTGTACGCCAAGATTATTACAAAGCTGTACCGAATCATTTACACTACCGCTTGAAGAAAAATGGCTGGGCATAGTTATAGCCTTAACATTATCAGCCCCTAAAGCCATAGTTGCTAAGGCCAAAGTTAATGCACTATCTATTCCTCCAGACGAGCCAATAATTACCGATTTAAATCCGCATTTTGTAGTGTAATCACGCAATCCCGTAATGATTTGATTATAAAAAAGTTCTTTTGAGGATGTTATTGATAAGGTCGTATTAGAATCAGAGTTTATTTCTCCATCAATAAATTCAGCAATACCTGTTTCTTCACTAAATGCATTGCATAGTTGGACATACTTACCATCACTGTTTAAAGCAAAGCTATTACCATCAAATACAAGTTCATCATTACCACCAACTTGGTTTACATATACTAACGGTTTCTTATATTTAATAGCTTTTGATTTTAATAAGGAAATACGCTCCTGTTGTTTTTGAATATCTGAAGGTGATGCGTTAATAGTTATTAGGATATTTGCTCCATTATTAATCAATTCCTCAATCGGCAATTTTTCATAATCAGGATCTGATTCGGTATTCCATGCATCTTCACAAATTAAAAAGCCGATCTTAATGCCATTTTTTTCATAAATACCAGATAAGTTTCCTGGCTCAAAATGGCGCATCTCATCAAAAACATTGTATGTGGGAAGAAGTTTTTTATGATATTTAAAGACAATTTTACCATTTTCAATAACACATAATGCATTATGAAATGGTTTACCAATACCATTATTTATATCAATAAAACCTATAACAACAGCAGCGCCTATTTGTTTTGTTGCATGAACTATTTTATCAATACTTTTATTTTGCTGCTCTATAAATCCTTTTCGCTCAATAAGATCCATAGGGTAATAGCCAGTAACGGCAAGCTCGGAAAAGACTATCAAATCAGCAGCATTGCCGTGATTTGCAATTACATCTATTATCTTTGCTGTATTTCCAGGAAAATCTCCAACAATAAAATTACATTGAGCAGCTACTATTTTCATATCAACACCATTTTTAAAAACTTATGCAATTATAATGTATGGCTCATGCCAACAAAACAGTTTTGTAACAACAAACTAGTTTGCGAACATCATAATTACTTTATGAAATATCTAGATTAGATATAATAAATAATCTGTATATTTTCATAAATATATAGAATGGACTTGCCTATTGATTGAGTACTTAAGTAAATCGAATGGCATTTTTAACGTATTTGTGAAATAGACAGGCTAGGCCTTTTTAAATTACTGAACTAAAATTATTAATAAAGAGATGAGTAAAGATAACGATTTAGAAAGAGAAGAGGGTGTCGCGGTCCAAGCGGCCAAGCCAAAACTTGGTCAACCCAGACGCTATAAAGTTGTTCTTTTGAATGATGATTATACGCCTATGGATTTTGTGGTACATGTTCTTGAATATTTCTTCCGTATGGATAGACCGCAGGCAACACAGGTAATGCTGCAGGTTCATACTCAAGGTAAAGGTATCTGTGGAATATATCCAAAAGATATAGCAGAAACTAAAGAAGAACAGGTAAACAGATATTCAAGGGCCGAACAACACCCTCTAATGTGTGTAATAGAAGAAGTGTGAATCTTTATCTATCATCGATAAAATTGTTGTGTTCATCGTGTCTAATATTTGCTGTTAGAACACGTTAAATAAAAGAGGTGGCCTTCAAATGCTAGGCAAAGAACTAGAATTTACCCTTAATATGGCTTTTAAAGAAGCTCGTGAAAAAAACCATGAATTCCTGACCGTCGAACATATGTTGTTGGCATTATTAGATAACATGTCAGCACTTAATGTTTTACGCGCTTGTGGCGCTGATCTGTTGATTTTAAGAAATGAGCTTGAACAATATATCGCAGAAACCACCCCTTTACTTTCTGACCAAGATACCAGAGAAACCCAGCCTACGCTTGGATTTCAACGTGTACTTCAAAGAGCTATTTTTCATGTTCAATCCTCTGGCAGTGATGAGGTTACCGGCGCTAATGTGTTGGTAGCGATTTTCAGCGAACAAGAATCCCAAGCCGTTTACTTATTGCATACGCAAGATATTTCCAGGCTTGATGTCGTTAATTATATTTCACATGGTATTGCCAAGGTTGATGGATACGAATCTATTGAGTCTCAGAAAACCAAACCTGAGCAAGAAGTATCAGAGGATCAAGAACCTAAAGAAAAAAGTCCTCTTGAGCTTTATGCCACTAACCTTAATAGCAGAGCAGAGCAAGGTAAAATTGATCCATTAGTTGGTCGTGATAAAGAAATTGAACGATCAATTCAAATACTTTCGCGAAGACGTAAGAACAATCCTTTGCTTGTAGGCGAAGCAGGAGTTGGCAAAACCGCTATTGCAGAAGGGCTTGCTAAAAGGATAGTTGAAAAGGATGTTCCTGAAACAATTGCAGATGAAACTATTTACTCTCTGGATCTTGGAGCATTAGTTGCCGGAACTAAATATCGTGGTGATTTTGAAAAACGCTTCAAGTCATTACTTGCTGCTTTAAATGATAAGGAAAATGTAGTTTTATTTATTGATGAAATTCATACCATTATTGGTGCTGGATCAGCATCAGGTGGGGTTATGGATGCCTCAAATCTAATTAAACCAGCCTTAGCAAATGGTGAACTAAAATGCATGGGTTCAACTACTTATAATGAATATCGTGGAATATTTGAGAAGGATAGGGCGTTGGCTCGGCGTTTCCAAAAAATCGATGTGCTTGAGCCGTCAATCAATGAGACTTATGAAATTCTTAAAGGTCTTAAATCTAAATATGAAGATTACCACAATGTTAAGTACTCTTCCAAAGGACTCAAATGCGCAGCTGAACTCTCCGCACGCTATATTAATGAACGTTATCTTCCAGATAAAGCTATCGATGTAATGGATGAGGCTGGTGCTAATCTCAAAATATATGGCCCTGATAAGCGTAAAAAGACAGTAGGGGTAAAAGAGATTGAAGAGGTTGTCGCGCGTATAGCTAGAGTGCCTATGAAGAGTGTTTCTTCAAATGATAAGCAAGTGCTTAAGAATTTAGAGCGTAATCTTAAAATGGTTATTTTTGGTCAAGATCCAGCTCTTGAAAGTGTTTGTTCTGCAATTAAAACATCAAGAGCAGGATTGGGTAATCTTGAAAAACCAATTGGCTCATTTCTTTTTGCAGGTCCTACCGGAGTTGGAAAGACAGAGGTGGCAAAGCAATTAGCAAAAACTCTTGGCGTCGAATTTTTACGTTTCGATATGTCTGAATACATGGAAAAGCACACAGTATCGCGCTTAATTGGCGCTCCTCCTGGTTACGTTGGTTTTGATCAAAATGGACTATTAACCGAGTCAGTACTTAATCACCCGCACTCTATTGTATTACTTGATGAAATTGAAAAGGCTAACCCGGAAATCTTTAACATTTTGTTACAAGTTATGGATCATGGAACTTTAACTGATAATAACGGCCGTAAAATTGATTTTAAGAATGTAATTCTAATCATGACAACAAATGCTGGTGCTTATGAGTTAGATAAGACATCAATTGGTTTTGCTGTTCAGGATAATTCAACCGATGGAATGTTGGCAATTAATCGCATGTTCTCACCAGAATTTAGAAATAGAATAGACTCAATAGTGCAATTTAAACAACTTGATGCCGCAACTATAGATCAGGTAGTAGATAAGTTTATTTGTGAATTAGAATCACAACTACATGATAAATCTGTAACCATTGACGTAAGTGAAGAAGCCAGAGAATGGATTGGTAAACACGGATATGACCCTAAAATGGGAGCTCGGCCTATGAGTAGAGTTATTCAGGATAATCTAAGAAAACCATTATCAGAAGAACTATTATTTGGCCGATTAACTAAAGGTGGTAGTGTGTTTGTGGTTGTTAATGATGATAAAATTGAATTTGAGATAAAAGAGACTGTTTCAAAAGAATTAGTACATTAAAAATTAATACATCACACCAATTTTTTAAAAAGCTGCACAGATTGCAATTTGTGCAGCTTTTTTTATATTGATTAATGTTCGAGATATTTAAGAAGGGCGTTGCAAAATTATTTACTTTCTATTCTATACTCATAATTTCTATAGAACCCTTTAAAAACAAGGTCCTTATGAGTATTAACTATTTTTTTGCCAGATCTTTCAGCACATTCAGCTAAAACAGTATCCAAGTCTTCTTCTATAAACCCAGGAACAAACGGCTCAAAGAAGCCAAGTATTTTTCTTGATGGCCAGAATGTATGGAAAAAGTGCGTTTTAGTACGTTCGCCATATTCAGTAATAATCAAGTGTCCACCAGGTTCGGTAACGCGGATTGCTTCGGTTAGGACATTTCTTCTAACTTCTGGTGGTAACTCATGTAATAGGAAAAATATTAAACTAGCGTCAAAGCTACTATCTTCAAATTCAAGATTTTCTGCATTCATTCTGGTTAAATTATTTGCCAGATCATTAGTTTCAGTTTGAGATAATAATTTTCTTTCTGCAGAATCTAATTGTCCTTGAGTAACATCAATTAGGTAAAATTCATTTTCTGCATTGTCTTGTTTGATTTGTTTGGCTAAATCAGGGGTAATTGACCCATAGACCGCGCTAATTTGAAGCGTTTTTTTAGGTTTAATTCTTTTGAAACGTTCCAGTGTTTTTTTTACAAGTTTTTTGTAATTTCCAAAGAGTATCATGTTTACTAATGGCTCATGATCCCAAAACCATATTCCGAAAGGCCAAACATAAGCCCACCAATAATTGCGAGCAAGATATTCAGGGGTGCCGTCTTTATGAAATTTTTTCCAAATAGCCATGAGCTTTCGTCCGTTATTAAGCAAAAAGATGGCAAATTATAAACTAAATACAGCAAACTCGTAAGTGTTTTAGATTGGACTATTTTGCAAAGAAGTCGCACATATTTGTCAGTTAAATCATAAAAAAATTAAGGTTAAACTTTAACAAGATAATATTATTTACCTATTTATCAAACAGCTACCCAATAAATAGAATGCTAATCCTATATAAGGATATATTAAACAATGCAAAGTGTGTTTTAAGTCACACTATTTATTGCTCTTAAGTACTAAATTTAAATTACCCTGAAAAATTGATCAAAAGATCAAAAAGATTTAAAAATTATTTTCATTGTTAAACGCAAAAAGGAGTACAAGTAGATCTTGTGCTCCTTTTTGTTTATGGCAATATAATTTAAAGTTGCTGTAATCGTGTGAACACCATGAACTTTAATGAAATTTTAAGCATAATAAACGAATCAGAAGCTATATTAATAGGAGCTGGAGCCGGCATGGGCGTTGATTCCGGGCTACCAGATTTCCGTGGCAACCATGGATTCTGGAAAGCTTATCCTGCAATAGAAAAGCTTGGATATTCATTTTCAGAAATGGCTAATCCGAGGTGGTTTCATGAGAATCCTAGATTGGCATGGGGATTTTATGGTCATAGATTAAATTTATATAGAGAGACTACTCCTCACGATGGTTTTTATCAATTACTGGAACTTGCTAAAGATAAACTTGGAGGAATGTTTGTTTTTACCTCGAATGTAGATGGACAATTTCAGAAAGCAGGATATCCAGAGGATAATATTATTGAATGTCATGGTTCAATTCACCATGTTCAATGCCTTGCAGGATGTTCACCAATTAATAAAGCTGATGAACTTATGATTGATATTGACATGAACACCTTCCTTGCTGAAGAACCTTTGCCAAAATGCCCTAAATGTGGTTCATTATTGCGTCCAAACATATTGATGTTTGGGGATTGGGAGTGGGATAGTTCTCGAACAGATAATCAAAGTCTAAATTTTGAAAACTGGCTTAAACAAAACAATAATTCAAGAATTGCAATTCTTGAATTTGGTGCAGGTAAGGCAATTCCAACCGTTCGTTACATGTGCGAACGTATTGCAAACAGTTTAAATTCAACTCTTATCAGAATAAATCCGAGAGATTACGAAGTACCAAATGGTGGAATAGGAATTAATGTTGGCGCCTTGAAATTTGCAGATACTATTAAATCTTTATAAAAAACGCCACAAGGGAGGGAGAGTTCTCTTGTGGCGTATGGAGCTACATAATCATTGACGTATTTGTAAATCAAAATGTCAATATTATTAGATTACATTTAACTAATCTCTGTTACAAAGGGTTTGTAAGGTTATTGTGAATAACTTAACAATCATTAATGACTTTTGGTCATTAAATGTGAAGCTTCTGTCATTTTAGAGGAGCGTTTTTAATTGGAAAGGTATACTTTGGCCAACGTATTTCTGATATATCATCTATATTGCTTAGAGTGTCAGCAAAATCTTCAGATAAAAATAAATTTCCAGAATCGGGTACAGATTTGAATTCATAATGTTTATTTTTAAGAGTGAATTTTAATAAGTAAGAGTGCAAATAGGTTCTGTCATAATTTGAACTGTTGCTTGAATATATCGGGTCACCACATATTGGTGCGCTTATGCTTTTTAAGGCAACCCTTATTTGATGGGTTTTTCCTGTCAATAATCTAATCAGAAACAATCGTAACCCATTATTCATTGAGTAGCTAAAAAATTGCGTTACAGCAGGAGATGAAGTTGTTTTAGTAAGCTTCCAGCTACTACGTCTTGATCTAATCATATCCCCTTTAATTGTTCCCTGTTTTTTTGTGGGCTTATTGTTAGAAATGGCTAAGTAAAACTTTTCTAACTGTTTCGTATTAAATAGATTCCCAAATTCAGCTGCTGTGTCACTATTTTTTGCAAAAACCAACACCCCTGACGTAACTTTATCTAACCTGTGAACAGGATAAAGAGAATTGGTATTCATCTGTTTTTTTAGAATAGAAAATATTCCGCCGGTATCTTCTTCATTATGAAAGCCAATATTGGGCGGTTTATCGATAACTATAAAATCATTATTTTCAAAAATAATTGTTAGCAATGTGACATTGTCCGGAAATCATGAAAATTTAATCAAAACGTAACACATTTATACATGTTATGGCATTGAAATTTTAAAAATTTAGACTTAAATAATAATAGATATTAATAATTTTAGAAGTTTAATTGTTTAGTGGTTATATAACATATTGATAGTTAAAAATATTAAAACTACAAGACAATTTTAATAATCAAGTATATTATTACATCGTTGTGTGCTTGCAAACATATATGGAGATTTTTGTGCAAGTTAAGTCTAGTAGGGATACTGTAATATCCATAGATGCTTCAAGATTATCTAAAGCCGATAATAAGGTCGCTGTCTTAGAAACAGAAATCGATCTATTATCTAATTTATCTAATTCAAATCACATAGATCATATCGTAGATTATCTTTCTGCATATATTAATGACAGATGGGGATTTAATATATTTGGATTACAGTTTTGTGACCATCAAAGCCATAAATTAATTTTTCATAAATTAGTTAACGCAGACTTAATTGGCTGCAACTATTCGTCGTTAGATAATTTTTCTTTGTGTTTAGATAACAACAAAAGCATTTCAATATTGGCAGCAATTGATAAACGTTTCAAATTTCACGATCTTGACAATATTGATGAATATGATTATGACTTTGACGCTAGGATAACAGCTAAAATCGGTCTTAAGACTATGTTATTTATTCCGATAATTAATGATAATGTCTCTATCGGCGTTATTAGATTGTCTTCGAGTAATAATAGTAGAAAATTCTCGCCTGAAGTTGTTGATCAACTTGTAGCTTTAATATCTAAAATTTCTGGCATTGTCGCTGTAAAATTGCAAATAAATCAGATAGAACAACAATTTCAACTTCAGCAAAGAAACCTTCAGCTAATAAACGATCTCAGTTCAATATCTGATCTTAAGCGAATTTCAGAGCTTCTTATCCAGGAGATACTAGCTATTGATGCATTTGATGCAATTATGGTTAATATGCTCGATAGTGAAAAAAGAACATATATTTGTAAAAATTTATATCTGCCAGGGCGTTTTTCTCCTATGCAAAACGTATTAAAAGGCTATCAATTTAAATTTGAAGCTGATGCTCTGGATAATAGTTGGAATAAAACACACAAGCCGGTAACCATTGAAAGTAATCAATTCAGTTTCTGCTCACCATTTATTAAAGAACGTTGCCAAAAATGGGAAATGCAATATTTGGTTGTAATACCAATAATTGTATCAGGCTTATCAGTAGGGTCTTTGTGTATTTTTAATCGTGCTAATTCCTTTAGCGCCAATAATATTAATGCCATTTCTGACTCATTAAACTTATTTTCTGCTGCTATTAATAATGCGACAAAAATTGAACGAGTAAATGCAAAAGAAGAAGAGTTACTAAAAATAGAATTAGCCAAGAAAAAATTCTTAAAATTTATTGAAAAAATAAATCACATATCTGAACCAAAGAAGATATATCAAAATATTGCTGATGAATTTATTAGGTGGTTTTCATTTAATATGGTTTCCATCCATATGGTAGAAGGTGAAAATTTATTAACAAAGAACATAACTCTGGATGAGACTGTTGATCCTTCTATTATCAAATCTTTAAAATTGGCACATGATGAAATCAAATTGGAAATGAAAGCAGGGGAGAGTGTACAGGTTTCAACTATTCTTAATGACTCTATCACTCATATCCCCGATGTTTTGCAAATTAAAGATCTTCCAATGCCGGAAAAGGATGCGTATTGCCTAAAGTTTCTAAATGGGTTGCGCACCGTAGTACATATTCCTGTTCGCATAGGATCGAATCCGGTAGGCGTTCTATCTCTTTGGTCATTTGGCGAAGTTATATCTCTTTCTGAAGATGATATTGATTTTATTGAGATGATTGCATCTTTTTGTGGATCAACAATAAATAATGCTTTTTTATTTAATACGGTAGAAGAACAAAACATTCAAATAGCTCAACAATATAAAGAGCTTTGCAATACTAGGGATTTGCTTGAAGTGGCAAGGGATGAAGCTCAATTTTCAGCAAACGCAAAATCCGAATTTCTTGCTAATATGAGTCATGAAATTAGAACGCCTATGAACGCCATTATTAATTTTGCCGAACTAGCGCTTAAGACCGGTATGACTCCTAAGCAAATTGATTATATAGCCAAGATACAAAAATCATCTGATTCTCTTCTTTGTATTATCAATGACATTTTAGATTTATCTAAAATTGAGGCAAATAAATTTACAATAGATAAAAATGAATTTGATTTAATAGAGGTAATTAACGATGTTACTGATATGTTTGTTGAGCGTCTAAGAGCCAAAGGATTAGAGTTTTATATTAATGGTGCCGCATTAATAAAAAATTGTTTTTGGGGTGATGCATTAAGAATTAAGCAGGTTCTTATTAATTTAATCAACAACGCCTTCAAATTCACGCATGAAGGCTACATAGAATTGGGAATAATAAATCAGCAGTCTGCTGATAATCAGAAATCAGTTTTAGAATTTTATGTTAAAGATACCGGCATAGGTATTAGTGCAAAAAAAGCAGATCAGTTATTTGATTCATTTACTCAAGCAGACTCTTCAATTACAAGAGAATATGGTGGCACAGGCCTTGGCCTTACAATATCAAAACAGTTATGCCACATGATGGGGGGAAAAATATGGGTAGATAGTAAGGTTGGAAAAGGAAGTAGTTTCCACTTTACAATTAGTTTAGATAATTCTCTAACAGATAATCTAATTGATAAACAAATATGTGATGATATCTGTAATAAGAGAGTTGTTTTAATTAGTAATATTTATGAGCAGTCGGGAAGTTTTCTTGGTGTTTTAGGGCGATTAAATAGTAGGGTTGACTACGTAAATTCAATTAATGAGTTGCGTGATTATATAAAGGGGATGCAAACCGATAGTGATGGAGTTGAACTAATTATTATTGATGAGGGGATGTATGACCATAAAAGTATTGATCTTATAGCAAAATTGATATCACTCACAGGAGCAAAATGTCTTGTTCTTCAATCAATAGACAATCATGACTCATATCTTTATTGTGATGCAATTGGAACAAAGCCATTAAATGATAGCGCCTTAATTGAATTAATTGTAAAAATATACAAAGGCAATAAAGAAAACACTCTAAATAACAATGATGCAAATATATCGTCTATTGAAAGAAAGTATTACTCTAAACTATGCAATAATAATGTATTGCTTGTTGATGACAATGATACTAACTTGCAAATTGGACAAGAATTATTAGAGCTTGTCGGCTTAAATGTAACGGCGGTAAATAGTGGTTTGAAGGCTATTAATGCCTTAAATAAAAATAAATTTGAACTTGTTATAACAGATGTACAAATGCCTCACATGGACGGTTATAAGCTGACTTCAATAATTAGGGAAAATTTCAGTGATATACCCGTAATAGCATTGACTGCACATGCAATGCAAGGCTACAAAGAACAATGCATTGCTTCAGGAATGAATGACTATATTTCAAAACCTATAAGTCAAGTTTCGCTATATAAATGCTTAGGTAAGTGGCTTAAACCTAAGGTTTCTCAAATTGAGCTTGATGTTAAAGATGAACTGCATAATGTAATTTCAAAAAATACCTTATCACCATCACAATTCGATCATATTAGCCTAGCATCTGATATAGATATTAATTCAGCATTGGAATCTATTGGTTGCAGTAGAAAACTTTTTGTAAAAATTCTACGCACCATATCTAAACAATATAAAGATTCACCATTGTTTGTTAGAAAAAGGCTGTCAGAAAACGATATTGATGGTGCTTTAAGCCGCATTCACTCCTTAAAAGGACTTGTTGGTACTATAGCCGCACAGCAGCTTTATAATACATGCAAACTTCTCGAAGCTACCTTAGTTGAACATCAAACAAAGTTTCGTTCAGATATATTTACTATAATTGATAAGTTTGAAAATGAATTTGAAATCGTTTTAGAAGATATTTCTGCAATTATTACTTACACAATCTTGTTATCAGATTCCGATATTGAGCATGTTAAATCTAATGACAAAGAACCTGCAGATAAAAATAATAATCTTGAAACCTTTAAAAAACTAATTGAAGAAAATAATTATAGGTCATTGGAATATATGCCTTTTATAAAGAAACATTTTGAGAATGATGGAAATGTTCGTGCAATTGCAAATATCGAATCAGCGATTGAAAGCTTCGATTTTGCAACCGCTCGCCATATTTTTTATAACTATATTTAAGAGATATAATTATTACTTTTTTTGACAAACATCTCTGCGCGTCGTAAATTGTGCTCAAGGGGGAAAAGTGCTAGATACACAATTAAAAATAGAAACGCCGGAAGGAATTGAGCTTGGGGTTAGAATAGCGGGTCCAGTTGTTAGGGGGTTTGCTTATATCATAGACTCTTTTATCAAGTTCATAGTTTACTTTGCATTATATTTTGTAGTTCTTTTTGGTTATGCCGGATTAAGTGAATCAACATTTAAGGTTTTGATAGGTATTTTGCTTATCTTTATTTTCTTTTTTGAATGGTTCTATTCAGTCTTCTTTGAAATATTTAAAGATGGAGCAACTCCCGGCAAGAAAATCATGGGAATAAAAGTTATATGTGATAGTGGTGTGCCTATAACATGGAGTGCTTCTTTAACAAGGAATATTGTTAAGGTAGTGGATATGTTACCTTTTTTTTACTTCTTTCCTTCTTGTGGAGTAGGGCTTTTATTTATTCTGTTTGGTAAAAATTTCAAGCGAATTGGTGATATTGCTGGAGGTACCGTAGTAATTCATGCCAAACAAAAAAACAACCCGAATAGGATAGTTGCTGCAGAACCTTTGGTTCCCAATCAACCACTTAGCCTTGAGGAAAAAAAGGCTATCGTTATGTATTCAGAAAGGCAAAATACCATGTCTGCATCCCGAACTATTGAATTAGCAGATATTCTTGAGATCCTAACCGATGAAATCGGTGATAAAGGCGTATATAAGCTCAATCGTTATGCCAATTGGGTGGTTGGTGAAAAATGAAACAGCAAACCTTTGAGCAAATACACTCTAAATTTTGGGATGATTTTGAATCAGCTTTAGAGGTTTATAACAACAAAAACTCAGGAAAAAAATATTCATTAAATTATCCACATGAACGTTTTGTTAATGATTATCGGATAATTTGTCAGCACTACTCTTTATCTAAGAGCAGAGCTTACAGTAATAATCTAATCGATAGGCTGCATGCCCTTGCAATGGGTGGTCATCAGGTTTTATATAAAAGAAACAATATTCCTTTGGGAAGAATTCTGCATTTTATTACTACCGATTTTCCGGTATCTGTCAGGCATGAATACAAATTAATGATTGTTTCAATATTATTATTCTTTGGTGTGATGATAGCATCAGCAGCTTTAATAGTTGTAAAACCTGACTTAGCATATTCGGTTGTAGGTGAATACCAACTAAAATCTATCGAAGGAATGTATAACCCTGCTGAGCGGGAAAATATTGGACGTAAAAGGGATTCTGATAGCGATATCCTTATGTTTGGCTTTTATATCCGGAATAACACAGGAATAGGTCTTGGTACTTTTGCCAGCGGTATTATCTTCGGTATTGGAACCGTATTTATTTTGTTGTTTAACGCATTATATATAGGGGTGATAAGTGGACATATTATTAATGTTGGATTTATTGATACATTTTATCCGTTCGTTGTTGGTCATGGAGCGTTTGAGTTAACAGCAATAGCTCTTGCTGGTTGTGCCGGGCTTAAATTAGGAACAGCTTTACTAATTCCCGGGCGATACTCAAGATTTGATTCAGTCAAGATATCTGCTATTAATATTATGCCTATTGTTATTGGGATGATGGGAATGTTCATCATAGCTGCCTTCATTGAAGCCTTTTGGTCATCTTCCACTTTTTTATCAAATGAAACTAAATATATAACCGGAGCAATACTTTGGTTGTTTGTGATTCTTTATTTTTTATTTTCAGGACGTGGCCGTGCAAATCGATAAGATACAGGCAAAAATAAGGCCGCGAACTAATTGGGAGGCTGTAGATCTCGGCTTTCTAATGACCAATAAATGGAAAGCTAATATCTACAAGGTATGGTTTATTGTTACTATGCCATTTTTTCTTTTATTTAATGTTATATTCCATCATGAAATGTCATATTTTATTTTGGCTTTTTGGCTTTTTATTCCAATCTATGATCGTTTCATCCTTCTTGTAGTAAGCAGAAGGTTGTTTGATGAAAAAATAACCCTTCTTGATGTTATAAGAGCGGCTCCACGTTTAACATTTAAGCACATTTTTAAACACCTGACTTTTTATCGTTTTGATCCTGCCAGAAGTTTTAATTTGCCAGTATGGTTTCTGGAAAATCTTAGCGGTTCTAAAAGAAGCGCAAGAGCAAGAATACTTAAGATTTCAGCTTCTGGTACTGCATCTACTCTAACCACTGCATGTTCTATTTTGATACTATTTTTTTACCTTTCAATCTTGGCAACATTAATATCTTTTATTCCCGGGTATAATTTAGTTGGCAATATCTTTCGTGATTCATTTGAGAATATTGTTGCGCTTTATCAATCAGAAAACTGGTATGTACAGCTATTCGCCAATTCATTATTCTATGTTGCAATTAGCTTAGTTGAACCATTTTACGTATGTGCTGGTTTTGCATTGTATTTAAATAGACGAACTGAGCTGGAGTCATGGGATATTGAGCTTTCTTTTAAAAGCTTGCGCAATAGACTTGAAGAAAAAAATAAAAAATTTGAAATGGCTGGAGTGAAAAATACAGCAACCAAACTGGTTGCGTTACTTATTATATCTTCTTTTATTGTATTACCTTCCATTATTTCGACATCAAAAGCATACGCAAACATAAATGAAGAAAGTAATACAGAACAGCAAGCTTCTCTGACTGAAGGTTCTTCCGGCTCAGACCAAGAAAACATAGCTAAAAAAAACGATGATACAAAAGATCAAGGAGGTAGTTGCAGAACTCCTGTTTATGAAAATGGAGTGCGTAGATCATTTGACTGCATCGACTGGAAGGAAAAACTAAATAAAACACCTCAAAATAGGGCAGAGAAAGAAATTCGAAAATTATTATCTGAAGAAAAATATAAAAAATGCTCTGTAGTTACAAAATTTGAGCGTATACAGGACAAAAATAAAGCGGATAGCTTTTGGAAAAAAATATGGGATTATTTTTTCAAGAACAATGATGATGACAAAGATGAAGACAAGAAAGATAAAACTGATGAAATATCCTTTGCGAATATCTTCGAGGTTTTTTTATGGGGATTAATTGGTGTTGCGATTTTATATCTATTAATACAGCTTTATAAATATAGAGATGGACTTATAGAATTTTTCAATCCAGCAAATGTAGATGATAATGAAATTCCAACTGAGATATTTGGATTGGATATTACTCCTGAATCTATACCGGAACAGCTTTCAGATGAAGTCCTTAAACTATGGGAACTGGGCGAGCATGTTAAGGCTTTAAGTCTATTATATAGAGGTTGTCTATCTAAGCTTGTACATGATTTTGGGGTTGATATACGCGCCAGCTATACAGAGAATGATTGTTTGACTGCAGCAAAAAATACTATGGTACGTAAAAGTGGAATAATCGATCTTTTTTCTCAAATTACCAACCTATGGCTAATGATCGCTTATGCACATAGAACCCCAAAAGCTTCCGCAATCATTGATTGTTGTAGATTATGGAGAATGAATTTTGAAGCCACCTCCTTGAATCGGGAGGTTAGTGATGTTTAAAAACGCCAAAGGGTTATTGATAGTTATAGCAATTATTTTGCTTGTGATAGCAATTGTGTATCTTTGCGTAAAAGATTACGAATTAGTTAAACGTGAGCGTTATAATGGCTTTAGTTCTGATGTTACGCAAAGTAGATATTCTATATTGCAGGAATATTTAGAGAGAATGGGGCTTAACGTAGAACGGCATGTTCGTGTTACTTCTATAAATAACTTATCTAAATCTAAAGGTGTATTGTTTATTGGGCTTTTACCGGACAGATACAGCGAGTCTGAATTATCTACAATGCTTGACTGGGTAAAAGCTGGCGGCCATATCATCATAAATGCTGATTTGAATTATTACTATGATGAAGATAATCCGCATATTTTATTGGAAAAATTAGGGGTATCTAGAAAGTACATACCGTATGACGACAGGATAGAGTCAAATCATTTTAATATCCTTCTTGATGAAAAATCATATGATATTGAAAATTCATACATCTCCACAGCAATTTCGATATCTGATCCAAAAATGTTACTTAATAATGAGCATGTATCAGATAAGTTTATTCAATTAAAACATCATAGCGGTATAGTTACTGTTCTTAGCACCACTGATTTTATGATGAATAATAATTTAATTGATAACGATCACGCACTATTTACGTATGACATTTTTATGCAAAACAATAATTCAAATACACTTTGGATTGTTGAGCAGCCTAGAATGCCACATTTCACTGAACTTATATGGGATTATTTTAAAACTGTAGTTATATCATGCGTAGTATTACTTTTAACTTTTATTGTATGGAAAGGTAGGCGGTTCGGTTCGATAATTACAATTGAAGATACTTCCAGAAGAAGTTTATTAGAGCAGATTCATGCTGCCGGACTGTTTGCGGTTAAGACTAAAACTTTGGGTAAATTAGTGGATAGAGTTAGAAATGATTTAAAAAGAAAAATTGAAAGGAAACATCCAACCATAATATTTGACTCTGATGGTGATATCTATGGGGAAATTGCATTAATTACCCTAATAGATAGAAAAGAAATTGAATACGCATTTAACTATAAAGCGATAAATCAACAAATTGAATTTTTTAATCTTATTAAGACATTGCAAAAAATAGGGAAGAACATATGAGCCCAGAAGATAACGTACTTGAAACCCATAAAAATACAGGTGATTTCAATAATTCCGGTGCAGATAAACTAAATGATTCTGAAGCTGAAAATAATGGCGAGTCCTCAATAATTGATATCTCTGCTATTACTAATAAAGCACTAGCCATTAAAGATGAGATTCACAAAGCGCTGGTAGGTCAAGACGAAGTTGTAGAGCAAGTGTTAATTGCGCTATTTGCCGCAGGACATGTTCTGGTTGAGGGTGTTCCAGGTCTTGGCAAAACTCTTTTGGTAAGGGCTTTGGCTCAAACCTTTTCTGGCAGTCATGGGCGAATTCAATTCACTCCTGATCTTATGCCTGCCGATGTTACTGGTCATGCCATCTACGACATGAAATCAGAACAATTTAAAATCAGAAAAGGTCCTGTTTTCACTAATATTCTTCTAGCAGATGAAATTAACCGTGCACCAGCAAAAACTCAAGCAGCTTTGCTCGAAGTTATGCAGGAATTTCAGGTAACAATTGAAGGAAATAGTTTTTCTATGTCAAAACCGTTTGTAGTTTTGGCTACTCAAAACCCGGTTGAGCAGGAGGGGACATATCCACTGCCAGAAGCTCAAGTGGATAGATTTTTGCTAAAAGTGGCTATGTCTTACCCTACAGATAAAGAGGAAAAACAACTTGTAGCAAATGTAACATCAAATAGTTTAGCCAGCACTCTTGATGTTGATGATATACGTAGTATTTCTAACGCTGATGATATTTTAGAAATACAGAATGCTGTGGCAGAAGTTCTTGTTGATGAACGAGCTGTTGAATACGCAGTTAATATTGTTAGAGCCACAAGAGACTGGGGTGGTATTTATATGGGAGCAGGGCCAAGAGGAAGTATCTCGCTTATTAGAGCAGCAAAATCTTATGCAATGCTAAGTGGACGAGATTTTGTTACGCCTGACGACATTAAATATGTAGCGCTACCAGTATTGCGCCATAGAATCACTTTAACTGCAGACTTTGAGATAGAAGGATATACAGTTGATAATGTTCTAAGTTCAATTCTTCAAAAGACACCGGCACCGAGGGACTAATGCGACCTAATACAGCGCTATTATACTTGTTGGTTGTTTGGATAGGTGTAGCTTTTGCTGCTTCTTATGAACTTATATCGACGGATATATGGATATATTACGGAATTGCTTTATTAACAATTTCACTAATAAATATTATATACCTATATCTGCTTAAAAAACCCGATATAACCAGACAAGTTAATACAACGCTACCGGTTGGCGTTAGGAGTCGTGTTTTCTTAACTATAAACAATAATTCAGATAGCGCTATTAAGATTAAGGTTGCAGATCATATTTCACAGCAACTCAACCCTCAAAACAATTTTATTGTAGAAAAAATAAAAGGGACGCATGGATGTACGGTGAATTATTCGATAGAGCCTATTTCTCGCGGAGATATGTGGTTTAATTACGTTGAAATGCTCATAACCACACCATTTTCTTTATTTAGCATTAAAAGAATATTTGAGCTTCCATTAGCGGTTCGTGTATATCCTAATTTTGCGGAGATTACAAAATATACAATTCTCGCTACAGAGAACAATATTAGTCAAATGGGCATAAAAAAACGTCAGCGTCGAGGTGAAGGTATGGAGTTTCACCAGTTGCGTGAATACAGGGAAGGGGACTCATTAAGGCAGTTAGACTGGAAAGCAACATCAAGACAAAAGAAACTAATATCGAAAGAATATCAAGATGAGCGTGATCAACAAGTTGTTTTCTTGATTGATTGTAGCCAGCGTATGCGCTCTAAAGATGGAGCCATGAGCCATTTTGATTATGCTTTAAATTCAATTTTGCTTTTATCTTATGTTGCTCTTAAACAAGGTGACGCTGTCGGCTTTCACGCAATTAATGGAATATCAAGATCCATGTCACCAAGAAAAAGTATTACTTCAGTAAAATCAATTCTAAATTCAGTATATGATCTGGAACCAACATTATTTCCTCCTGATTTTATTACAGCTGCAACGGATTATCTTAAAACTGCAGAAAAAAGATCTTTGGTTGTTATTGTGACTAATGCATGTAGCGAAGATACTCAAGAGTTAATGACTGCAATTAAAATGCTTAGAAAAAACAATCTTGTTCTAGTCGCAAATTTGAAAGAAGAATGTTTAGAGCATACATTTGAAAGCGATATTAATAGTTTCGATCAAGCACTCACATATGCAGCAGCCCATGAGTATATGTACTTTAGAAATAGAGATTTCTCAGCAATAAGGTCAACCGGAGTACAATTTATTGATGTAATACCACAAAAAATGCCTGCAGCTATTGTAAACAGATATTTAGATATTAAAGCTACAGCGCAACTATAAGCCTTTTTAGGTTCAAATCACTCTGGTTTATATGCAACTAATATCAAACAATTTGTTAATGGTTCTCATTTCCATATATTTATTTTGAAATTTCCTGATATTTCATAAACCTGACCTAATATTATATTAGGCTTCAGTAAATAAATTATTGCAATGATTAAGGTTAGAAATAAACGTATTTTAAATATTAAAACAGCGCTATATGGCATTGCCATATTAACCTTAAGTACTATTTGCCTTAATAAAGCCTTTTGTTTTGCCTTACATGACACTTATGATCAATATTCCCCATCTTCTAGCGCTATGATTCTTGAAGATACAACTGATCTGGATATTGAAACAATTAGGCATTTACCTGATTCTGCATTTAAACAAAACACAACTGATTTCTTAACTATTGATAACGGAGATAGTTATTATTGGGTTAAGTTCACTTTTAGATACTATCCTAAATCATCTGTTATATATAAGAATTGGTTTTTAGAGATCGCCTCACCTTCGCTCGATATATTAGATCTCTATTTTATTGAAAATGGGAATATTACTTCTCATCATTTGGGAGACGATAGACCGTTTAATATACGCCCAGTTCAACATGCGAATTACATTGTTGATTTCAGAACCCATTCAAAATATGAAACCTTAGTTTATATAAGAATAAAAAACAGCGCTGCAACAACATTACCAATTAGGGTTTGGACACATCAAGCATTATTTGCAGAGTCTCAAATATTGTATTACCTGGCTGGGTTGTGTTATGGGGTTTTATTGATTATGGCTATTTATAACATGGTAACAGCCATAACAGTCAGAGATAAAACTCATGGTTATCTTTCCATATATATAATAACAGCACTATTTTGTCTTATGTCTTACGATGGGTTTGCTAGTCAATTTATTTGGCCAAATAGCCCATGGTGGGAAGACAGGGCACTGTTTTTTTGGGAAACGTTAGTTTTATTCTGGGCTATACACTTCTCCAGGAATCTTGTTGATTTTAGATATAGCTATCCAAAATCAACGAAAATTCTATATTTTATACAGTCGGCAGCAATCTGCTTGACCATAATTTCAATAGCATTTCCGGCAAATATTTATAGTATTTATATAACCTCATTTTTCGGGCTTATAACGATAATATATATTGTTCCTGTTTATAAACACACAACTCAAATTGAGAGAACTTATTTTATTTTTTCATGGGTTCCTTTATATATTGTTGTTACGATTCTGATTCTTGGAAAGATTGAACCATCTAACCTGAATGTTAATGATATTGACAGGCGTTATATCTATTACCCATTACTTACGATTCACTTCATAATGTTATCTTTGGCTCTTACAAATCGCTACAATGCCATCAAAAAAAGCAAAGAAAAAGCAGAACAACACGCATTAACTTCTCTTCAAAGATACAAGGATCTTTTTACTAATGCTGCTGCTGGAATGTTTGAAATATCACATAACGGCGAAATTTTATACATAAATCCTACGATCATTAAAATGTTAGGGTATAAATCAGAGGAGGAATTAAAGGCAACTAGTGATTCTTTAGGAAAAAGCTTATTTGTTAATGAAGTTGATAGATTTAGGTATTTGAAGCTGCTTGTTCAAAACGGTCGTGTGACAAATTTTGAATTTCAATATAAAAGAAAAAACGGTGAAATTCGCTGGGGAATGGTTTCTAGCTGTTTAGTAATCAATAGCGAATCAATGGATTACACAAACAATATGCCCAATATTGAAGGTTCTGTAATCGATATTACCGCATCGAAAGATAAGGAAAAAATTGAAAAGCGCCTTATAGAAGCTGAAACTTCTGCCAATGTTAAAGCACAACTATTGGCAAGCAGTAGCCATGAACTTAGAACTCCAATGAACGCCATTATTGGTTTTACATCATTATTGCAAAAAACCAATTTAGATGAAAAACAATATAATTACGCAGATAAGGTTAGAGTTGCTGCTAACGGATTGTTAAGGCTCATAAATGATATTTTAGATAACTCAAAACTTGAAGCTGGTGAGATGAAAATAGAATCAGTTAACTTCAACCTAGAACAACTACTAAGTGAAGTTATTGATATGTTTGCAGAGCCATTTAATGAAAAAGGGATAGAGCTAATACTGCTAAAGAAACCTGATTTGCCGATAAATCTAATTGGTGACCCATTAAGGATTAATCAGGTTTTAATTAATTTAATAAATAATGCGATGAAGTTTACATCTGAAGGGTGTGTGGCTATTAATATAGAATATATTCATAGCCTTGAAGATAGTATAGATCTTTATATAACAATAAGTGATACCGGAATAGGGATATCTTCAGATAGATGTGAGCGCATATTTGATCCCTATCAACAAGCAGATTCTTCAGTTGCAAAATTATTTGGTGGCACCGGACTTGGTTTAAGCGTATGCAAAAAACTAATTGAGAAAATGGGTGGGCAGATTAACGTGCAAAGTGTTGTTGGAAAGGGCGCTGAATTTATGTTTAGCATCCATGTTGGTGTTCAACCTAGCATGAATGAAAATGAAATAACCATTTATGATGAATTGACTGGTAAAAAGGCATTTATAATAGATAGTAATAAGTTTACGGTTAAACAGCTTAAAGACGAGTTATCTCGCTTTAAAATTGATGCAGTATCGGTATCAAGCGGGGAAATGGCTTTGCAGAGACTGATTTCACTGGGTGAAGCTGATCAATATGATTTTATTATCATAGAAAGAAACCTTATCGATAATTCAGGGATTAATATAATTAAAGAGCTCAAATTTGATTCGTCAACATCTTTGATACCAATCATACTTACCTCTAAAACAGGTTTTGATGATCTAACTGACAGAGATAAAAATTGTGGTATTTCCGAATTTTTAGTTAAGCCTATAAAAAATAATACCTTACTCAAAAGCCTTATTAATCTATTTAATTTAGAATATGTAGCACCATTGCCTGGTCAAATTGAACATAATGATTTAAATGGCATCTTTTTAAACAAGAATATTCTTCTTGTTGAGGATAATGAACTAAATCAAGAATTATTTGTTGAATTATTGGCAAATACAGAAGCCACCATTGATATTGCTAATACTGGTGTCGTAGCTATAGAAAAAATTAAAGAGGTAAAATATGACATTATTATGATGGATATCCAAATGCCTGTGTTAAATGGTATTGAAGCAACAAAAATAATACGCAATAACTATAAAGAATTAATTGATGTTCCAATTATTGCTTTAACTGCTAATGCCTTGGATAGTGATATAAAAGAGTATTACGATGCAGGAATGAATGATTTTATATCAAAACCCATAGATTTTACTGAACTCACGTTATCCATTAAACGATGGTTGAATATCGAAAAAAACATCCACCTTAATTGCCATCCGTTTGGTGAAGTTAAACAAAGCAATGAATTAAAAAAATCAACCGACCAAATAGATTTTATGTCGGGTTTAAAAAAATTAGGCGGCAATAAAAAGTTATATTATAAGATCCTTGGAGATTTTGTAGTTACTTATAAGAAAGAGAAAGAATCTATATATGAAATGATTAATGCTCACGATATTACTAACTTAGCTAGAAAATTTCATTCTATAAAAGGAATTAGCTTCAATTTGGGAATAGATACTCTCGGAGAGTTAGCAAAAAGTACAGAAGAAGTTTTGAAAGATTCTGATTTACCGACCAATTTGGATTTTGGTGTTATAAAATCTCAAGCTGATAAATTCTATAACCTTTTAGAATCAATTGAGATAGAAGTTCATAAAATCACAGAAAATCAAGAATAAAGCCATCTGCTATTGATAATGCATTAGCTGATGGCTTTTTATAAAAATTATTTTTTAACAACAGTTAGCATTACATAACCAACAGAGAATCTACCACTTTCCGGGATAAATAGAAGAATCTTTTGCCCATCTTCTAGATCTTTGGTTTTATACAGTTCTTCGAGCATAATATATATTGAAGCTGATCCGGTATTTCCTTTAGTTCCCAAATTTGTATAACATTTTTCTTTAGGCACCTTAAAGTTTTGTCTTTCAAAAATACCTAACATGGTATCCCAGAAATAGAATGATGAAACGTGAGGTAAATACCAATCTATCTCTTCTCCGGTAAGACTATATTTTTTCATTGTGTGTTCAAGGAATTTTTCGAAGTAATATGGCATCTTATCATTTAATAGTTTTACATCTTGTTTTGGCACAAGAACACTCTTTTCGGCTATCTCTTTAGGAGAGAACAGCGACCATCCTTTAATAGAACCATTTTCTTGTTTTTCAGAGCCTGCATACATACAAGTTTCAACTTCATCGGCGTATGAAAGAATTTCCATCCAATCAATTCTGAAAGAAATTCCAGAATCTTTGGGTTTTGGTTCAATTAAAACGGCTCCAGCACCATCAGAAAGCATCCAACGCAAAAAATCTTTTTCAAAAGCAATTATTGGATTTTCTTCTAAATCATTGATTCTTGCATCAGTTTCTTCTTCATAATTTTTACCTCGAAGGAAGAATGATGCAGTTTCAGACGCACATGCAACTGCTTTTTTCCATTGCCCCGCTAAAATACCATTGTAAGCATTTCTCATAGCAGTTACTCCACACAAACAAACTCCAGAAGTAGAGGTAACTTCGCATGACGGATTTTTTAACAAGCCATGAACCATAACACCATGATTAGGCATGATTTGATCTGGGATAGTTGTACTTGCAGTAATAGATTCAATTTGATTAATGCTAAAATCTTTGTTATCAGCTTCTAAGCCTTTGATAGCATTTGCTGCTAATTGAGCATTTGTAAAATTAGGCTCTTTGGTAACAGGATCAATGGCATAATACCTTTGTTTGATCCCGTTATTTCTAAGCACAACTCTTCGTGCTCGAGATGGTTTTGTTGTTGCAAGCCCCAAAATTTCTTCCATAGAATTATTATCTACCGGTTCATTTGGCAGAAATGCAGAAATACTTGTTATATATGCTTTTTGGTTTGAATTTTCCATAACTTATCCATCATTATTGATCAGGTTAAAATCATCACCGCCAGAAGGTGCCTCATAATATTTCTTTTCTTTTGCTATCTTTTCTTTAGTAAACGGAGATAGTATTTTTCTTATTAAGATTGATATTGGTACTATTAAAATAATTGCTAATGTTAAGTATACAGCAAAAGCTATAATAAATGGATATCTTTTGCTTGATTTTCTAGGTGCAACCTTTCTTAATATCTTTCCCCAAACACGAAACATCCTGTAACCTGTTTTTTCACTAAATATCAGTTCTTCTTCTACTGTAACAGCCTTATAGCCAGCCAATATAGATTCTGAAATAGGATTATCACCGATTTCATGCAAAGCTTTTTTTATAACTGTACCAAATCTGGATGCATCTTTTATATCTTTATCGGATATCCCAGGTTCAGGAAAAACTCCAAATAATTTATCTTTTTTGCCAGTTAACAACCATCTTGTGACAGTTATAAAGTTAATTAGAGATCCACCTCGATCAATAAGCACAACATTATCGATATGTCTTGCTTTTAAATCATTTAATTTGTTTTTAACTTTTTCTTGAGCCATTAACCACATATTTCTACAGCCAATAAGTGTTATTACTGGTGTATCTTTAAATACGTTTTTAGCAAAATCACTATCTAATAACCCGGTAGTTGGCAGTGAAGGTGATAAAAACCACACTTGATAGGCCAGGATTATTAAATCATATTTACTTTGTTCTGCGCTTGGTTGGTTTATTGGGGGAGCATCCATGTAAACACATTCTGGAAAAGCATCGAAAAAGTTAAAAAAAGACCAAGGAAAATCAAATTGTTCTGTAGGAGATATTTGTTCTAAAGTAATCTCAATCTGGCTATCTTCCAAAAGAGGAGAGGTTACAGATTCTACCAGTCTCTCAAGTTGCCCTGATTGACTATAGTATAAAACCAAAACATTTTTCTTTTTCATTTTTACGGACATCTAGCCTAAAATAGATCTCAAAAGAAACTTAAAATCTGTAAGATGTTTGAAACATCAACATCTCCCAATTCTTATGCAATACTTGCGTATCAGCAATATCTTTACTCGGTATCCACCCAGTTCCTTCTACATCATAATATTCTACTCTGAATAGCAAGGAGTCAGAGAAATGCCATCCCATACCTAACACCCAGTTTTTTGCGTATTGTGTATGCCCTGGTATACCAAATCGCGTTTCAAATAACGTCCCATCTTTATCATCTTTATTAAGAAATAAAACACCGCGACGTAGCATTACTTCCCATTTCTGATCTATACGATATGTGGATTGCAGGTAATATGATAAACCATTTGAGTTTTGATCTGGAAGTCCACCTAAAAGGTTTAATAATTTGTTCTTTGTAGGTACGTATTCACCAACAAATTTCCATTTATCAGTATTGTATTCTGCAGACAGGAATATAGCTTCAGTTGAAATTTTGGTATCAGGGAAATTACCAAATTCTGAGTTATCAACTTTATATGATAAATGGCCATAGGTAAATCCAAGTCGAATTCTACCAGTGTCATAATCATAAAGTAATTTAGCTACGCCTGACAGACCATCTTTAACAGAGCCAATATTATAAGGCACACCTGTTGCCGGAATTAACTCCTCAAAAACCTCTTGATCTGGATCCTTATTGGACATTGACAGTCTAAATGATAATGAATTGGTATCCCAACTACGCATTGTGAATAATTCAACTCCATCCGCAGAGAACATCCAATCACGATAACGTTCAAGATATATTGATTGTGGTACTAATATACCAGGCCTGGTAAATGCAACATCTCTTGTTTCATTATAAAATCCCTGAGAAGCTTTAATTCTTCCAGCTCTTACTCCTAACGTCCAATCGACATTATTAAATGCTGTATATGTGATAAAACCGTGATCTAAGCGTATTTGCCCATTATCACTTTTGCCAGCTCTTCTTGATAGAAGCGAGCCTGAAAACTGAAAATCTCTGAGAAAAGTTGCAGATAATAAAAATTCAATTTCTGTAAAATCCAGACTTATATCATCATCACTTTCACCAAAGAAATTATTATCTGTGGTATGTATAAGTGATTGACTGATGTAGCCATTCCATCTTAAATCCGAGAAAAAATCATCTGCTTTTAATGTGGTCGATAACATTAAAAGAGTCGCAATTAATAATAATTCAATTTTTTTGAGTAATGATCCCGTAAAGCAGCTAACCACACCAAGTCCCTTTGCTGTTATTGTTCGGATAATTTGAAGTTGTATCCTAACACAAAAATTGTTATTAGCCATAATTAAATCCTAAATTATTTTCCATCTAATAATACCGGTATTACCGAACTCTCACTGTTTTTGTTAATTTGATCAATATACCCTATAGCTCCGGGGGTATTTTTAATAATTTCATACATTTCATCTTTATTTTTAGCAATTATAGGGGGGCGACCTAACCCTGAGAAAGTAACTCTGTCCCAACCAAGTTTAAGTTGATGGGGAAATACTCTAAGTATTTTTTTGCAAAAATCATTATGAAGTATTGAATCATTTGATAAAGCTACTACGGTTATAGGCAATCCATTCGGCCATTGTTTTAACCTCAAGCTGTAAATTGCTCGAAGTTCACGCACCGTTAAATGTTTCGCAGTACTTTGAGTTTGTGCCTGGTGTGCTATTACTTCTAATGCAAAAGCAGGTAAGGATGACGCTGCCAGAAAAGCAAAGCAAATTAAAAGCAATAAACTCATGCTTTTCATAGAGATAGCAAATTTACGTATTAAATCTCTTAATCTCAATACCTTGGTTCCAATAACAACTTAAATGAATAACAAAAAATATATGCTATTTACGTGAGTAGGATGCACATTATACACAAAAAAAATGCAGTAAAAAGGGGGAATTAAAGATTTCTAATAAAGTAATAATTAAGTTATTTAGCTAACTCGTTCACTTTTTGGTCAATTAGCAAAGCTTGATTGTTGTAGGGTAGTCTATATCAACTATATTTAAAGTAGATATAGGTTTGTATTTTGTTATAGGGATTAATAAAATGAGCGATCTGGATCGCAATGCACAAAATAATGATTACCACATAGCATCAAGCGCAGCATCACCTGACCTTGACTGGAGTCAAGTTAGAGAAACCGTATTTATGCTGAATCTTGCTGTTGGTCAAATATTAGCCTCATTAAAGGATGGGGATGAAGGGATAGGGGTTCTTTCTGATAATTTTATTAATATGGCTGGAGAATTAACTGAAGTTGAATTATTAGCAGAACGTTTTTCAACTGATGCAGGCCAAAATATTAATGAAGATAGTAAAGAACAGATTATAAGACACTGTAAATCGGTTACTAATTCCGTACACAAATCCATAGTTACATTTCAATTTTATGATCGATTATGTCAAAAGCTTGAGCGTGTATCAGTTGGACTTTCCAGTGTGGCAAGTTTGATTGGTGACCCCGAAAAAATTTTTAACCCTTCTGAATGGGATAAATTACATCGTGTAATTCATACAAGTTATGGCACTGAAGAAGAAAGGCAGATGCTTGAGCTTTTAAAGCAGGGATACTCTGTTCCAGAAGCAATTGAAAAAGTGGTAATAAAAAATAATTCGGATGAGGAAGCTGTAGAGCTATTTTAATGAACGCTATGACAGAAAATTTACCGAAAATATTGGTAGTTGATGATCAGGAGATGAATATCTACGCCATGGAACAGGTGCTAAAAAATATTGGCGCTGAGATTTTTACTGCTCAATCAGGCAATGAAGCGTTATCACGTATACTTTATCATGACTTCGCTCTTATACTTATGGATGTGCAGATGCCAGAAATGAATGGCTTTGAAACTGCTGAAATTATACGCTCTAACGATGCCACCAAGTGCACCCCTATTATTTTCGTAACAGCAATCAATAAAGAAGAGAAATACGTTGCCAGGGGATATCAAACAGGAGCTGTGGATTATTTATTTAAACCAGTTGATCCAGATATCCTCGTCGCAAAGGTTAATTTTTTCCTTGATCTAGCTAATGTACACAATGAATTAAAGCTTAAGCAGTCAGAACTTGAATTTTTGAATAACAAACTTATAGAAGAAAATGAACAGAGAAAAAAAGCAGAAAAAGCCGCATTAGAAGCCAGTAAAACGAAAAGTATGTTTTTAGCCAATATGAGTCATGAGATAAGAACCCCTATGAATGGCGTTATTGGCATGATTGGACTGCTTTTAGACACTGAACTAACAGACCTTCAACGTGAATATGCAGAAGACGTTAAATTTTCAGCTGATTCTTTGCTTGGAATTATCAACGATATTTTAGATTTCTCAAAAATTGAAGCAGGCAAGCTTGATCTTGAAGTAATCGATTTTGATCTACGCAATGCTATTAGCCACATAGTTTCAACCTTGAGACATAAAGCTCATGAAAAAGGGATTGCAATTAATTCTGAAATTGATGATCAAGTACCATCTCTTATTAAAGGTGACCCTACGAGGTTAAGGCAAATATTACTCAATTTAACAGGTAATGCTATTAAGTTTACTCAAGAGGGAAGTGTAACTATACAAGTCCAACTTGTGTCAGAAACTGCAGCTGACGCCACAATTAGATTCAATGTTATCGACACAGGAATCGGTATTGAAAAACATAGGCTTGATAAAATCTTTGAATCATTCACGCAAGCGGATGATTCAACAACCAGACAGTTCGGTGGTACAGGTTTGGGATTAACAATTTCCAAACAATTAATTGAACTAATGAACGGGGTTATTACAGTAACAAGTGAGATTGATGAAGGAACGGTATTCACTTTTGAAATAACCCTGGAAAAACAAAATAATGAAAACACAGAATCAGAGCATACCGGTGAATCTTCTTATGAAGAATCAGATAACATACAAATACCTCCAGCTGAATCAGCCCCCCTAAAAAACACGGAAATCACTGGTAAAAGAATATTGGTTGTAGATAATGACCAAAAAACTTTAACAAATGTTTCCACCTTGCTTTATGACCTTGGATGTAATCCACTTGTAACCAGAAGCGGCATTGAAGCAATTGATATATTAAAAACAACATCAGCTGAAAATGGCATAGATATCATACTGATAGATGCAATCCTATCAGACATGGATGGCGCAGATCTTGGTGAACAAATATTAAACATGAAGCTCCCTTATAAACCAAAGCTGATTATGTCTACAGCTGTTGGCAAGAGGGGGGAGGGCGCAAAGGCTAAAGAGATAGGGTTTAGCGGATATCTATCTAAACCTGCTAATTCAACGCAATTACATGAAACATTGAGCGCAGTAATTTCAAATAATGAAGCCAACATAAATTTCATTACAAAATACTCATTTGCAGAAAGTCAAAAGCAAGAAGCTAATATCTTATTGGTTGAAGATAATCAAATAAATAGAACTGTAGCATCGGTTATTATTAAAAAGTTTGGTTGCATGGTTGATACCGCTACCAATGGCAAAGAAGCAATAGAAGCACTTCTGGAAAATGATTATGACATCATTCTTATGGATTGTGAAATGCCCATAATGGATGGGTTTGCAGCAACAAAAAACATTAGAAATATGGATAACCATAAAAAGGATGTTCCTATAATTGCAATCACTGCTTATGCAATGGATGGGGATAGAGAAAAATGTTTGTCTTCAGGAATGGATGATCATATTACCAAACCTATAACAGCAAATGTATTAACAGGCCTACTTGAAAGGTGGCTTAAAAAATAATGTCGGAACAGAGCACTGAAAATACAGGTATAGTTATTGAAATGTTAAAACATGAGATTGAATATCTCAATGTAACCGTACGCCTTGTAAAAGGGGAGTTAGAAAAAGAAAGAAACCATAGAAAAATCCTACAACTTCAGCTTAAATCTGGTGTTAGAGAAGAAGCAGATGAAAGTTCATCTGATAATGATGTTCCTAACAAAGTATCATTAAGTAAAGATATATATTCCATTTTAGATCTAAATGAATTACTGGGGTATTTTGAAGAAAATATAACTGGTCTTACTTCAGTAGATGGTTTTTTGTTTAATGTAATTGATCCAGAAAAAGAAAATCTAATCTGCGAACGAATTAAACTTCCTCCTGCTTATTATGGCATTGAGGCAATGTATAGGCATTATAAATTTCCATTAAGCCAATTTGATGCGAATGTACACGCATTTCGCGATCAAGCATCCATAATCGTTGATGAATCAAATCTTAATAACTATTCAGAAAGTACTAAAACAAGATTTGAACGTTGGAAAATGCATAAAATGATGGTAATACCGATATCGCATTCAGACGATGCCAGCCCAATTGGGACGGTAATGATTTTTTCTCAAGAAGGAGAAATAGATAATAAGTCGGTTAATTTTATAAATAAACTGATAAAGAGTTTTATTCTGCCACTTAAAAACGCAATAAAGTACACAAACTTAAAGCGCAGAGAAGATTCTATAAAAAATATAGAAGAAGAGCATTTAAGATTTCTGCGGTTTGTTGTAGAAATCAACAATCTAAACAATGTTGAACTAATTAGAGAGATTGTATGTGAGGAGTTCCTTACTAGTTTTGGTTTTGATGTAGCATCAATATTTGTGCAACACGATAATAAGTTAAAATGTTGTAATACAGTAGTAAGTGATGAAGAATATAACGAAATTGAAAGAAGGTGGACAGAGTACTTTCAAAAAGTTGATTATAAATTAAGTTTAAAAGAAGGTAGCCCTCCAACTTGTTATTTGCAAAATGCCATTCAACACATCCCTGACACGAGTGAAATAGTACATCTTCCTATGTCTGTTATTGATAGAGACATTGTTAACATAACAGGAGGAAAGCCTAGGACTATGCTTTGCTTGCCCATAAGAGAACACTATCACCCAGTCGGCGTTTTATGGATGTTTAGTCTTAAAGAACAAGTAAAACTAACTGATCAACAACTTAAACTAATAGAATTATTATGTGTTTTTGTTGGTGCCGAAATGGCAAATGCCCAGCTATACACAACAGCTGAGAAGCAAAAAATTGAGATTGAAGCTCTTAACTTAGATCTTAATTCTACTGTTCATGAGTTAGAAGAACATAAAAATAATTTACAATATATAGTTAATGAAAAAACATATGATATAACCCAAGCCAAAGAAGAAGCAGAGAGGGCAAATGCTGCAAAATCTGAATTCCTGGCAAATATGTCTCATGAATTAAGAACCCCGTTAAATAGCATGCTTATGCTAACTAAGTTAATTCTAAATGATGATGAAAAGAATCTAACCCCTAATCAACTAGAATATGCAAAAATCATTTATGAGAGTGGACAGAACCTTTTACAGTTAATAAACGATATTCTTGATATTTCAAAAGCTGAATCAGGAAAAATGCAGATGGATCTATTGAAGATTAATCTGCTTGATCATATCAATGGAATTATTGATGTTTATAGAATTTCAATTGAAAAACAGCAGCTATTTATAAAAACAGATTTTAAAAATAATATTCCAATATTTATATATTCTGATCCGCAGCGATTAGAGCAGGTACTTGTTAATCTGATATCCAATGCAATGAAATTCACAAACGAAGGAGGTATTACACTTAGTGTATTTATACCTAATAAAAATGAACTTCTAAATTTATTCCCAAGCAAAGCTAGTAGAGAATTTATTGCAATTAGTGTTGAAGATACAGGGATAGGCATATCTGATGAAAAGCAAAAAAATATTTTTGAAGCATTTATGCAGGCAGACGGTTCAATTAGCAGGCATTATGGGGGAACTGGACTAGGGTTAGCAATATGTAAAGAGATCTGCACGCTACTTGATGGAGATATCGCATTGCAATCTACTGAAAACAAAGGAAGTAAATTTACAGTATATTTGCCTGTTGAACCAAGTGAAGAAAAAATAATTAATGATAAAGATGAAATTTTAATTGATGATAAAAAACTTGAGGAGTGCATAGTCTCGCATCATGAAGACGATAAAGAAAATATCGCTCAGGATAATGCCATTGATAATGAGATTGCTGAACCTGAATTAGAAGTAGGGCAGGAAAAAACTGAAGAGCATTTGCATGGATTGCCTATACTTATTTTAGATAATGATATGCGTAATGCTTATATATTAGCAAATAAATTAAAACAAAAAGGTATGCATGTTGAGCTTGCAGATAGCGTTAATCTTGCAATAAAGAAAATAAATAAAATTGAGTATATTCATATAGCTATGATCAAAGGTATCAATAATATTAAGAAGATCAAAGAAAATGTATCTAAAGATACTTTGATAATAGGAACAGATAACAGCAATGATTTACTTGGCATTGAAAATTCAGGAGCAAATATCACTCTTAATTATCCAGTAGATCCTGATAGTCTAATTTCTCAACTTCATCAAGTGGATTAATAATGGCTGATAATAAATTTAAAGTATTAGTTGTAGATGACATAGAAGCAAACCTGTATGCCATGAAACAGGTGCTTAAGCCCATTGATAAAATTGAAGTTCTTACTGTATCCAATGGTGTTGATGCTTTAGAAATTGCAGAACAACAAGAGCTTGCTCTAATGTTCTTAGATGTACAAATGCCAGATATGAATGGGTTTGAAGTGGCATCAAAAATTCAAGAGCTTCAAGGTATTAATCGTGATGTACCAATAATAATGGTTACGGCCATTAACAAAGAAGATGAGTTTATATCTAATGGTTATAAAAGTGGTGCAATTGACTATATTTTTAAGCCCGTAAACAATGATATCTTGATAAAGAAAACCAAAGCTTTTGTTAAACTATTTGAAAATAAAAAAGAATTAGAGCGTGCAAATAAAGAATTACATATACTATCAAATAAAAATGAATCCTTCTTAGCACATGCAGGAGAAGGCATTCTTGTTATTTCAAACGTAGGAATAGTAACCTTATCAAATCCAACATCTGAAAAACTATTGGAGGCGGAAGATAGCGAAATAGTTGGAATGCCAGTATGCAAAATTATAAACACTGACGACGCAAAACAGTACAAGTGGGAAGAATCTGTACTTTATAAATGTTCACAGAATAACAACACATATCATATTGATAATACAGAATTTAGAAAGCTAAATGGTAGAAAATTTCCAGTAGATTATACATTTTCACCAATAAAAGAAGATCCTGAAACTGCAGGAATGATTATTTTCCGTGATATTTCAATTAGAAAGCATGCCGAAGAACAACTTATTAAACTAGCACGGTACGATTCATTAACTGGTTTAGCCAATAGGTCTGTTTTTAAAGATTCACTTGTAAGATCTATGGCTCGAGCAGCCAGACAAAAGCAACTTGTAGGGGTGATGTTTCTAGATTTAGATCATTTTAAAGATGTAAATGATAAACATGGTCATACAATAGGAGATCAGTTATTGGTAAGCGTTGCCAATAGACTGCAAAAATGCATAAGAACTAATGATATGGCTGCAAGATTAGGAGGAGACGAATTTGCTGTAATCTTAGATTTAATAAGCTCTCCAGATAATGCTGCCCATATTGCTCAAAAAATAATTGATACTGTAGGTGGTTTGCATGAGTTAGATGGACTTTCAATATATATAAGTCCAAGTATTGGTATAACCATATATCCTGGTGAAAGCGAGACACCAGAAGACATTATTAAATCAGCAGATTCAGCAATGTACAGAGCCAAGGAGGTTGGACGCAATAACTATCAGTTTTATGATAGAAAAATGTACGAAAAAGCAAGGGAGCGTGCACACCTTGAAAATGAGCTAAAAATTGCAACAATGCGCAATGATTTTGAACTTTATTATCAACCGCAAGTATCTGCTGAAACAGGAAAAATCTGTGGATTAGAAGCGCTTCTGCGTTGGCCTCACTATGATTTTGGTATGGTATCGCCCGCAGTATTTATACCTGCAGCAGAAAGCACCGGATTAATAACTACTATAGGTGAATGGGTTCTTAGAACAGTATGCGAACAAACCTACGAATGGTTTAATAGAGGCATAACTGACATTGATCTAACTGTAGCCCTTAATGTTTCTACAAGACAATTACGTGATGGATCATTTGCGAAAATGGTGCAAGAGGTGATTAACACTTCTAATTTGCAGCCAAACCAAATTGAAATTGAAATCACTGAAAGTACAATCATGGACGACCCCAAAACCGCAATAGCTGAATTACAAAAAGTACATAATCTTGGTGTCAGAATAGCTATGGATGATTTTGGAACCGGATTTTCATCGCTTAGTTATCTGAATATGCTGCCAATAGATACAATCAAAATTGATCAAAGCTTCACTAAGGATATTGGTGTAGATCCCAAAGACGAGGTGATTGTTAAGGCTATAATCAAGCTGGCACATACTCTTGGACTAAAAGTTATTGCAGAAGGTGTTGAAGAAGAGTATCACGTTAATTTCTTGCGTGAAAACGAATGTGATATTTTGCAAGGTTATTATTACAGTAGACCTGTAGCTGTTGATATTATCACTGAGTTACTACTTGAAAATGACACCAAAGAACCTCATCATGATTTAACTAATTAACCTTCATAATATATTGCATACATTTTAAACACACAAATAATAGGAAGAGTTGGTCTCATATCAAGCTATATTTATTTTTGATACGTTATTTAACATAATATATATTATGCGCAATTAGATGCAGAGCCAAGGATAGGTGTATAGCACCACAATCAGCCATATTATGTGTAGTTATGGTTATTATGTTAAATACTATGTAATAAATGGCAATATATTGTTTTGTAGGTAAAATCTGAAACTTTTATCGGGTATAACTACTCTAAAATTAAAGGAGAAAAGCATTTTATTTGTAATTATGGTTTATGGTGGTAAGCAACATGCTAAATGGTTTTGTATATGATGTTTATGATGCTAATAATGAGCGGTGGGATTTAAATATTGATGGTTTCATCTTTCATTGCACTTATACTCCTGCTGATGATTGGATCGAGGTTTATTGTCCTCAATTATCAAATATGCCCAAAGGCACAGAAGCTAAGAAAATTAATTACCATACTATAGCTCATTTTCTTGCCTCTCAAATTCTGAGAGAATCTGGATTATTGTCCGCTTAAATATCTTCAGGCTTAGAAAATCTATCTTTTCTTAACGTACTATTTGAACTAATACCGCTTTTTCGTACACGCCTTATATTATTTCTAGCAAGCACTTTATATTCATCAACAACATCTTCGCTTAATACTTTTAAATCTTTCACGTCGTTTTCTAGCTTATACATTAAAGCATTTCTAATCTCTGCCTGATTGATCAGGTATGCTTTTAAAGGTTCACTGCCTTCATTGAGTTGTGAAAGTTGGCTTAATTGATCTGAGCTATATGTATAGCAATCGGTTATCTTATTGATGTTATAACTACCGCACTTTTCAATAGTATCAACTGTAAAATCAACTGCAGAATGCATATTAGGCCCTGCAGCATTTAAATAACTGTCGATTTTTTTCTTAAATTGCGCGCTATTCATTTGTGACTCCTGAAGATCAGTTTAAAACCGACATCATGCCAGCCAAAATTATGTCCATATATATATTTATTATGAACCCTAAAATGCGGCATTGCAACATTATATTTATTTAATATGAACATCAATAACTTATCATAATAAGCCGCCTAATAACAAGTTGTCATACCTCAGAATAACGTAAGTACATGCCGGCTTTCATGAATCAAATTTCACAAAAGCCGGTTGTTATAGCTTCTTAAAAATTCTGTTTTTCCACTATAATTTTCTTTTTAGATAAAACAAATAAACTTAGGCCTAATATTACAACAGCCAGTCCAATCCATTGTTGTTGCATTACTTGTTCATTATTGATCATAACCCCTAAGAACATTGCAAAAACTGGTGTCATAAGAGTTATCAATCCAACGCTAACAACATTCATATTTTTAAGCACAAAATAATATGCAATAAACCCTAATAATGACCCTCCAATAGCAAGGTATAGGATAGATAGAAGATTTATTGTACTTATTTCACCAGGCATGGCACCGTCAATTAGAAGCCACATGCAAACATACAATGTAGCAGAGACGATTAATGTTCCTGTAGTTTGGCCTAATGGATGAAGTTCACTACCTGTAATCTTTACACATATAGTACTTATATTAAATAAACAAACAGCAAACAATATAATACCTATACCAAGAGCTTCTGGTCCTGCCGCAATATTGGTTTCAAATACAAGTGTTAACCCTATTACTGATACAACGATACCTGCAAGTTTTTTCTTTGTAAGAAACCTCTCTTTTAATATTACTGCTGCTAAAATTGCTGAAATAATCGGAGTTAATCCAAATAATATTGATATAAGGCCTGATGATACATATCTAGACCCCCAGTAAACACAGGTAAGGCCACCAAAAACACCAATTGATCCTGACAAGTAAGCTAAAATTGATTTTTTATCTACTGGCACCCTAATTTTTAGGGCCTTACAAATAAAAAAGGCCAATAATGCCGCAATAAACATACGTAGCGTTACAGCAGCAACAAAGCTTACGCTACCAGTGCTAAGTATTATAGCCAATGGTGTTGTCGACCAAATTGCAACAACAAGTATATAGCTGATTATTATCGGCATCTCTTTACTCCTTATGGTTAAGCAGATAAAAGCTGCAAAAAAAAACCGCAGCTTATATGCTGCGGTTTTTGAACTATATTTGAGAAATATTTATGTCATTCAATCCCACAGCCATTGCAAAATCGCGCCCATGCCCATGCAGCGATATGCATGAGAGCAGGTGCTCGTTTTTGACTTTTGACTGTAAGAACTAAACTTTTCATCTTAAAAAAATATTCCTCTTTTCATACATAATATGCATGCTTATCAAATAAAACAATCTTTTTATTTCAGGGCTCTAAAATAAAAGATTATTACTTAATCGCATGAATCAACTTTTACCCAATATCCAGAACTTTGTTCCTTTAGTGAAGTGACCGTGCTATACCACATGGATCCTGTATAACCAAGGTGATCATCTGATCCATTAGCATACGCATTAGAAACATACCATACTGTTTCTGTGTAAGCTCTACCCTGCTGAACATGATCATAGTTGGTTTTAGTTATACATTCTCCTGATTGGTTATCGGTAATAGTTGCATCAAAGGTTGCAATTCCAACCAAATCAGTTTCATCACTTGCCTGCAAAGTTACATTATAAGTTCCTGGTTCAAGGTTGTCGTATGTACATGTAAAGTCATAGGTTCCTTCGCATGTAATCTGATCTCCACCTTCTATTTGTGCAGTAATACTTGAAATATCATTATTCGCATCAGTTGCACTTCCAAAAATGGTTAGTGTTCCGTTAAGCTCTGTGTATGAATGTTCAGTAATTACCGGAGCAACAGGATCTGGATTCGAGCATGTTCCAATAGAATAATAACCTTTAGGCATTTCCTTAATAGTTGTTATTTCAGAGCTTGATGTACCAAGCTCTTCATCACTACCTGATGTATACCATGTAGTAGTGCCATACCACCACCATCCGCTGATTTCGCTGTATGCTCTTCCAGCAGCCTCATGTTCTGAGTTTGTATTTGTGTATTGCTGACAAATAAATACTAATTCAATAGAATCAGCCTCAACAACTTCACTTACCAAACCACCTTCATCAATTGCTCTAGCTCTGATTGTATATGTACCCTCTTCCATTTCAGAACTGCTGTATGAGAATTCATATGAGCCATCAACAGTTATCCAATCTTCACTGTTATTTATAGCAATTTCAATATGATCTAAATCGCTATCTGGATCATTGGCTGCACCAGTAACAGTAAATGCTAAACCGTTAGCTTCTACAGATAGGGATTCTATAACCGGTGGGTTTCTTGGAACTTCAGGAGAGATAAAACATACTTCTTCTGACCATTCACTATTATTCGATGCTCTATCAACGGCATAAGCTTTAACGCAGTGCTGTCCTGCCTCAAGAGTTACATATTTTATTTGCTCTGTAACGGTAACGCTTGTTTCTGATGTATCAATATCAATGGTGCTATACTCATTTTCATCAACATATAAAACAATACTGTCTAGATCCGAATCAACATCAGATGCTGTAATTGCAACTAATTCAAATTTTTCATTTGCTGTAGTGCTAACAGAATCAATTTCTGGCGGATTTGTAACAATATCTCCTATTGCAGCAAGAAGATCAATTCTGCGTTTATCTTCATCACCAATAACTGTGATACCAGTTTCTTGATAGTTAGAAACCAATAAATCTTTATCGAGTGCAAGTTCTGGTTTCGCTTGTAGTAGCTGTGCTGTCATACCTGCAGCTGCTGGTGTTGCGGATGATGTTCCACCAAGAGTCCAAGTACCACCACCGCATAATGCACACTCAACTTCCTCAGATGGAGCATATAGATCTAGCATTGGCGCCTTGTTTGAATAACATGTGCGTTCATTAACAAGTCTTTCATCATCATCACAATACGCTGGACTAAATGGTTCATAGTTTGCGTCATCTTCATCCCAAACAGAACCTATTGAAATTACGTTATCAGAACATGCAGGGCTGGCCATTGCATTTGTATATCCATCATTACCAGATGCGGCAAATACAACAATTCCATTTTCAAGTGCTGTTGCAGCTGCCTCATGGATAACACCTGTATTACATGCGTAGTAATACTTTTCTCCCCCAAGTGACATACTGATAATTTTAATTGGTGGCCCACCTGCTACACCATCTTTATTCTCGATTACCCAGTTGATAGCATTAGCGATAGTTGAATTATATGCATTAGGAAAAACTGTAAGTGCATATAGGCCTGAATCTGGTGCATATCTTCTAGCAATAGATGCTGTTCCTGTTCCGTGATAACAATCGTTTAGTTCTTGAGAAAAAATTGGCTCACCTGGATCAGAAAAGTTTTCACCAGCAAAAACTACACCGTTTGGTAGTTCAGTGCTACCCCCAAGCTCTTCATGTAATAAGTCAAAATGCGAATCTATTATGGCTATACCTACATCTTTACCAGTATAACCGCTTGCTGCCGCAACATCACTACCGGTTAAAGCCCTTCCTTCAACGGTAAATAGCTTATTAAGAGTATCGACTTCAATCGATTCTACATCAGAAAATTGGGCTATTTGTTCTGCAACTTCAATAGATGGAATATAACCAGCTATTGCATTTTGCAATCTAAGTTGTATCGCAGGAGTAAATCCTTTTGCAAAGGAAGTATTATATAAACCTGATTGCTGAAGCGATTCTAAAAATTGCTGCTGTTTTGCAAGGTTCTTTTGAATTAATTCATTGATTTTGCTATTTCCAAAAAGCATAGAGGTTTTGTTTTGTTCTTGTAATTTAATTATTACCCTTACCTGATTGGTATCAGCTTTAAGCATGGATAACGTTGATGCTGAAACTTTCTCAAATTTTTCATATAAATCTGCTGAAATTTTTGTTTCGAAATTTTCAGTTGCGTATGAACTTACGGATGTCACCAATAGAATAGATGACATCAAAATGGATTTTAAAAACATCAAGGAATCCCTCCTACGTAGAATGTTAATTATTATATTTTCCTATTAATAATCACAATCATATTGTTGATCTTAATAGTTTTTATTTGTAAGACTTTATTTTCTAGCAGCTTAGTCTTTTGCCAATCCTAATAAAAGTTTATTTAAACGACCTTTTAGGACTAGTTCAATAGCTTACCGTATTTTCTGCCTCTAGTTCAAGCTCATATAAAGAATTTGGTAAAGTTTCAATAAAATCTTTAATTTGATCTCTAACTATACGGTAGCAATTTAATTTTCTTTGCTCGCCTTCAACTAATGCTGCCATCTTAGGAGGGTCATCAAAACTCTTATGTATAACGATGGCATTTGCGGGAAATACAGGGCATGATTGCTGAGCATTGTCACAAACAGTTACAACAAAATCGAAATCAATATGTAAAAGTTCGTCTACATGTTGAGATTTATGATTCGTTATATCAATACCAACCTCCTGCATAACTTTTACAGCATTTGGATTTAACCCATGCATTTCAACTCCTGCTGAATAAGCTTCAATCTGATCAGATTTAAGCGTATTTGCCCACCCTTCTGCCATTTGGCTTCTGCAAGAATTACCTGTACACAGGAATAAAATTTTAACTTTGTTGTCCATTTATTTCCCTCTTTATCACTCAAATGCGATCATTTTTCCCTAACATCTAAACATTAACACTATAATATTATTTTTTTAATCTCGGAATAAGTGATTTTCTATCATTGCCGATTAAATAACTCTTACCCATAATTTTTAATGACTTTCTTAATAATGGCCAGTTTTTCGAATCATGATATCTTAAGAATGCTTTCTGAATACGCCTCTGATTCCCTTTTTTTACATTTTTAATTTTACGACTCTCTTTACTAATTCTATGAGTCACATCCAAATCAGAGAAATACATAGCAGCAGCTCTGGTCATCGGGGTTGGATAGAAATTTTGCACCTGATCAACTCTGAATTTATTCTTTTTTAACCAAATAGCTAATTCAAGCATATCGTTATCAGAAGTACCTGGATGGCCAGCTATAAAATATGGAATTATATATTGTTCTTTTCCATGCTCTTTAGAGAATTGCGAAAACAGTTGGATAAAACGCTCAAACAATTCAATCTCAGGTTTGTGCATTAAACTCAGAACGTTTTTTTGGGAATGTTCTGGGGCAATTTTCAGGTATCCACCAGTATGGTGTGCAGCTAGTTCACGGATATATTTTTTTGACCGTAGAGCAAGGTCATATCTAACACCCGAACCAATCAAAATCTTTTTTATGCCGGCAAGTTTTCTGGTTTGGCCATATAACTTTATAAGATCACCATGATCTGTGTTTAAATTTTGACATATTTTAGGGTAAAGGCATGATTGTCTATTGCATTTCTTGCATGATTCAAATTCTTTACCCTTCATTTTATACATGTTTGCACTAGGGCCACCAATATCACTTATTATCCCGGTAAAGCCGGGAACATTATCCTTAATGTGCTCAATTTCATTTAAAATTGACTGTTCAGATCGAGACTGAATAAATTTCCCTTCATGTGAACCTATAGAACAAAAACTGCATCCTCCAAAACATCCACGCATAATATTTACAGAAAACCTTATCATTTCATAACCTGTCATTTTATATGAGTTATATGCAGGATGAGGAACTCGTTTAAATGGAAGATCATAAATATAATCAAGCTCTTCTGTTGTCAGCGGTTCTGCTGGCGGATTGTGCCAAATATATCTGTCACCATGAGCCTGAATAATCGGTAATGAACTATAAGGATTTATATGTTGGTGAAATTGATAATTTGCATGTGCATATAACGAGGGATTAATAGCGACATCATCATAAGATGGCAATTTTACAATGTAGTTTTCTTTTGCTGATTTATTCGATTTTTTTACCTGTTTATCTGGTATATTAGTTTTATCATCGATCTTAATATTATCTGGAATATTGGATAATGGAATAACCGTTCCGGCAAGATCGTTCAGTATTTGAATCTTATCTCCTTTAGAAAGTCGATACGATATTTCGGCAAGTTGGCGTTCGCCGTTCCCATAAACAAGCATATCCGCTTTGGAATCGATAAGTATTGATCTGCGAACTTTGTCGGACCAATAATCATAATGAGCAATGCGTCTGAGACTTGCTTCTATTCCTCCTAAAATAATGGGAACATCTTTAAACGCTTCCCTGCATCGCTGACTATATACGATTACAGAACGATCGGGTCTTTTATTTATATTTCCGTCAGGAGAAAATGCGTCATTACTACGGATTTTTTTGTCAGCAGTATACTTATTGACCATTGAGTCCATATTCCCCGAAGTTACGCCAAAAAATAGATTTGGTTTACCTAACCGTTTAAAATCATGAACATTATTCCAATCAGGTTGGTCTATGATACCTACTCTATAGCCTAACGATTCTAAGAAACGACCAATTATCGCCATTCCATAACTGGGGTGATCAACATATGCATCACCTGTAACAATAATAATATCGCAACTATCCCAACCAAGCTTATCCATTTCATTCTTGGTTCTTGGTAAGAAATTTGAAACCCCATAGCATTCAGCCCAGTATTTTGGGTAATGCAAAATATTATTATACGAAAACACTAAGGTATCCTAATTTATAAAATAAAAGTGACTTGCTTAACTATATCAAAATCAACCGCCATGAGCAGCTTGAAACATTAAGATTTTTCAACTAAATATATTATATAATTATTATTTTTTATCGGTGAATAAATGCCTTACTTTAATACTGGCGAAATCGATCTTTATTATGAATTATTAGGTTCTGGTGACGAATATATAGTATTTCTAAATGGCGTCATGATGAACACCGATACTTGGATGGTTCAAGCTAAAGGGCTTAAAGAAAATCATAAGATCTTGCTTAGTGATTTTAGGGGACAAGGCCGTTCATCTAAGCCGGACATGAATTATACCTTTGAAATGCATGTGAATGATCTTAAATCATTATTAGATGAGCTTGGTATTAAAAAAGCTCACTTTGTAGGTACATCTTATGGCGCAGAAGTGGGAATGTATTATGCGTTAAAGTATCCAGAATATGTACAAAGTTTGATACTTGCTACTGCAGTCAGTGAATCAGATTATTTACTAAAACAAAAGATAGAGACTTGGATAATAGCAGCAAAACACGCATTAACACTTGGCAAACAAGCAAAATATGATTTTTTTGCAACTTGTGCCCCACTTAATTTCTCATCCGTTTTTTTAGAGAGAAATCCTGGGTTTGTAAATGATAAAGCCAGTATAGTTTCTGAATTTCCTGATGAATGGTTTGTGGCGTTCATAAGACTATGCGAATGTTTTCAAGGATTTGATATTACTAATGAATTACATAACATTAAAACCCCGACTTTAATTATTGCTGCCGAATACGATGACCTTAAAACCGTCAGATATTCATCAATACTATCCAGCAAAATTCCAAATTCAGAGTCGGTTATTGTTATGAATGCAGGGCATTCTATGGTTATAGAAAATTCTGCGGAATTTCAAACCTGCGTCATTGGTTTTATTGATAAATATAAATTATAACCTTAACAGGTTCTTAATTGCATTAAGGTCATCAGGGTTAGCCATCCCCTGATTTTCAGATAATGAAACAGTCTCCAAACCAAGCATCTTGTAGACGGTTAATAAATGCTTGTCGTTTTCAATACTTAACGCTTCCAAGTGTTTAGAAATAGTTGCTATATCACCTCGTGATATTGGGCCAGTTAATGCGTCGGCTGGTGATGATAAAAAAACATTATTCAATGTATCTTTTGATATTGTTTCAATAATCCTTGTAGCTATATCTCTATTGACTCCTGCTTTTTCATAGGTCGAAATACCAATCTCGATCAATGTATTTAGATAATTGCATGATAAAACAGCTGCTGCATGGTAAAGAGCTTTTTTTGAAGGATCAATATCAAAACAGTTTGCTCCTGATTGTTTAAAAACATCTTTTAATTTGTTTACTGCAAGCTCATCACCTTCAAAACCACAAAATGTTCCTGCAAAGGTTTCGGCGGCTTTTTCTGGTTCTGCAAAACTTTTTATTGGATGTATGCTGGCAACTAATTGAATATTATTATTGACGTCACGTAATGCAGAAGAAGGTAACGCTCCGCTACAATGAGCAAATATTGTCGATTTACCAGAAGACATTGATTTGGATATTTCATTACAAGTGTTAATTATAAGATCATCTGGAGTTAATATAAGATTAATATCTGCTTTAGGTAATGATTCAGTTGAAGTAACGAAATCTTCAGCCTTAATTTTATCGTACAAAATAGATAGTTGAGTAGAATTGCAATCACATATTGCACCTAATTCAACATTGGGATTTTTATTTAAAATAATTGCCAACGAAGCCCCAGCCTTACCAGCACCAATGATATTAATTTTCATCATAGTCTTATCAATCTTTATAAATTTGTGTAAAAAGAATAGCAGCTTGAAGATATTGGTAAAGGTATTTAATATTGATTTTTTCAATGCGATTCTAGTAAATGCAAAAATCAAACGACTTTATCTTTAAGCAACACAATAAGTTAGCAATATCTTTATTGCTAATATTGGTAATATTATTCTTCGTATCTTTATTTGTCGGTAGAATACCTACGACTTTTGCGGATATCTTTTCTGATAAAAAAATATTTGAAGTTATTTATGAACTTAGATTGCCAAGAATTATTGCGGCAATATTTATTGGTGTTGGGCTTGCAGGAAGTGGCGCCGTATACCAGGCGTTATTTAGAAATCCCCTTGTATCCCCAGATATTTTAGGGGTTACTGCTGGATGTACTCTGGGGGCGACTATAGCACTTATTATTGGATTTGATTCAATATTATATGTGCAGTTTTTTTCATTTTCCTGTGGATTAATAGCGGTATTTATAGCGCTTTATATATCTAAGCTCATCGCTCCCAATCAAATTATTACACTTATTCTTATAGGTCTCATCATAACAGCAACTTTTAATGCATTTTTATTATGCCTTAAATATATTGCTGATCCTTACGATGAATTACCAGCAATAATTTTCTGGATTATGGGAGGACTTTATAAAATAGGCTGGCGTGAATCAATTATGATCTTTGTTTCTACAGCGATTAGCTTTGCTGGAATTTATAAAATTAGATTTCGACTCAATATTCTCTCACTTGGTGAAATTCATGCAAAATCTCTTGGTGTAAATTATTCATTAAATAAAATTCTTTTAATTTTTATAACATCAATCATAATAAGTTTAATAATATCCAACTGTGGTCAAATAGGCTGGATCGCCTTGGTTGTTCCACATTTAGCCAGGGTATTAGTTGGTTCAGACCATAAAAAAATGATACCAATTGCCCTGATAATTGGAGCCATAATGATGCTGTTGTTTGATGATCTTGCCAGATCAATAACCTCTGCCGAATTACCAATTTCAATTTTTACATCCTTGATTGGTGCTCCGATATTCGGTTTTTTATTGATAAAAAACAGAGGATCTAATTGGTAATGTCATTAAAGATAGACTCTATCTGTTTTAGTTATAACCATTCACGCGTTCTTAACGATATTACACTAGATATTGCCAAAGGCAGTTTTTGCGCTGTATTGGGTTGTAATGGTTCAGGAAAAACTACTTTTCTTAAGTGTATAAATAGATTATTAATACCTGATTCAGGCTGTATATCAATAGATGGGCAAGATATAAAAACTTTATCTCAAAATGAAATTGCAAAACAGATTAGTTATGTACCCCAGGAACACGACAATATAGCCTCCTACTCTGTTCTTGATGTTATTGTAATGGGATTTTCTCCATATCTTGGTGTTGGACAATTACCCAATTCAAATCATTACAATCATGTTAAAGAAGTTCTTGCAAATTTAAACGCAAGCTATTTAGAAAATAAGTTATTTAATCAGATATCTGGAGGTGAAAGACAAATAGCATTAATAGCAAGGGCTTTGGTTCAAAACAGCCAGATAATTCTTTTAGATGAGCCAACTAATCATTTGGATTTTAGTCGTAAGTCACTACTTTTGAAGCTGCTTAAAAGAATATGTATTGAAGAACAAAAAACGATAATTACCACCACTCATGACCCAAATCTTATAACAGCAATAGCTGACCAAGTTATAATGTTTAAGAATGGAGAGGTATATTGCCAAGGAAGTTCATGCGACACTCTATCCAGGACCAATATATCAGAGGTTTATGATGTGCATGTTAATACTTTTACCGCAGATAACGGAAAGGTATTTTTTTATGCTGAATGAAGTTAAGACTCAGAGATTACTTAGCTTTTTATCTGGTCTAATGAAATAAAAAAGAATAACAGAAAATATTGCACCTAAAGTATCAGCCAACATATCTTTTTGAGCATCCCAAATATCACCTTGCGAACCTAGAAATTCCGTTCCAGCTTTGCCTCCTTCCGCTGCGGCATACCACCACTCAATGATTTCATATGCAGCAGCCACGCTCATTATAAAGAAAACAGCAAAAAATCCTGCAAAAACAGGCTTTGACCACCTTTTCCTTAAGGTAATTTCTAACATAGGATGTACTGGTCTAATGGAACCG
>JAWSVC010000024.1:0-15922 GCA_033852075.1 Gammaproteobacteria bacterium
TATTACGTTCAAATTTTTCCTTAGACACTGCCTTACCTCTACTTTATCTATGTTTATTTAAGTTAAATCCAATTTAATAGTTCAATTGGTTACGAAGTTCTATTTATAACCTCATCTGCAACGTTCACAGGAGTTTCTGAATATTTTTCAAACTCCATCGAATATACCGCGCGCCCTTGCGACATCGAACGCAGGTCTGTTGCATAGCCAAACATCTCTTTTAGAGGAACCTCTGCTCGGATAACTTTACCCGCAGGCGTATCATCCATACCTTGCACAATTCCTCTTCTTCGATTGAGATCTCCCATCACATCACCCATGTAATCTTCAGGGGTTACAACCTCAACCTTCATTATTGGTTCAAGCAATATCGGCGAAGCCTTCATCGCTCCCTCACGGAAGGCTAGCGACCCAGCGCTTTTAAATGCCATCTCACTTGAATCAACATCATGAAATGATCCATCGTAAAGAGTTACCTTTACATCTACCATTGGATATCCACCAAGGATGCCCATTTCCATTCTGTCTTGCACACCTTTATCAACAGAAGGAATGTATTCTTTTGGAATCACTCCACCAACAATTTCATTTACAAATTCGTAACCAGCCCCAGGCTCTTGCGGCTCTAGTTTTAACCACACATGACCGTATTGTCCACGACCACCCGACTGTTTTACAAATTTGCCTTCTTGCTGAACCACAGTTTTGATCGTTTCTCTGTACGCAACCTGCGGCTTACCCACATTTGCTTCTACCGAAAACTCTCGCTTCATACGGTCAACAATAATATCCAAGTGCAGCTCTCCCATTCCCGAAATAATGGTCTGCCCAGACTCTTCGTCTGTCTGCACTCTAAAAGAAGGATCTTCTTGCGCCAATTTACCCAAAGCAATTGCCATTTTTTCCTGGTCAGCCAAAGTTTTTGGCTCAACTGCAACTGAGATCACAGGCTCAGGAAACTCCATTCTTTCCAAAATAATCTTGTTTTCCTGATCACAAAGAGTATCACCAGTAGTTACATCTTTAAGCCCTACCGCAGCCGCTATATCGCCAGCCAACACTTCTTTGATCTCTTCACGTGAGTTTGAGTGCATTTGCACCATGCGCCCTACACGTTCGCGCTTTTGCTTAACTGAGTTAAAAATCGCATCACCTGAGCTAAGCTTCCCAGAGTAAACTCTGAAGAATGTAAGTGTTCCAACAAAAGGATCTGTGGCTATCTTGAATGCCAGAGCCGCAAACGGCTCATCATCCGAAGAATGTCTTTCCGCCTCAGTTTCATCTGCATCATCCAGATGACCTTTGATAGAAGGAACATCAACAGGAGACGGCAAATAATCAATCACCGCATCCAACATGGCCTGCACACCTTTATTCTTAAATGCAGACCCACACAGAGCAACAACTATTTCATTTGAGATAACTCTTGCTCTTAGACCTTGTTTAATCTCTTCTTCTGACAACTCTCCAGTTTCAAAATACTTTTCCATCAAAGCATCATCAGATTCAGCTGCAGCTTCAATCATCGCTTCACGCAGCTCGGTACAGATCCCCACAAGATCTTCCGGAATTTCTTTAGCTTCGTAGGTAGTACCTAAATCAGCTTCATTCCAGTAAATAGCCTTCATTCGAACCAGGTCAACCACTCCCTTGAATTCCTCTTCAGCACCTATTGCCATCTGAACCGGAACCGGGGTCGCACCCAACCTATCTTCGATCTGCTCTACAACTCTTAAAAAATCGGCACCTGCACGATCCATTTTGTTAACAAAGCAAATTCTTGGAACGCCATATTTATCAGCTTGACGCCATACTGTTTCTGACTGAGGCTCTACACCTCCGACCGCACAAAAAACAGCAACACTTCCATCAAGCACACGAAGAGACCTCTCAACCTCAATCGTAAAATCTACGTGCCCAGGAGTATCAATAATATTAACTCGATGCTCTTGGTACTGTTTATCCATACCACTCCAAAATGTGGTGGTAGCAGCAGAAGTAATGGTTATCCCACGCTCCTGTTCCTGCTCCATCCAGTCCATAACGGCAGCACCATCATGAACCTCTCCTATTTTGTGTGATATACCGGTATAGAACAGTACTCGCTCTGTCGTTGTAGTTTTACCAGCATCAATGTGAGCCATAATGCCGATATTTCTATAACGCTCAATTGGAGTCTTACGTGCCACTGCCCTATACCTTGCTTACCCTATCTCTTTACAACAACTACCAACGGTAGTGAGAGAACGCCTTATTAGCCTCAGCCATCTTATGCGTATCTTCACGCTTCTTAACAGCTGTCCCACGATTTTCAGCCGCATCAAGAATCTCACCTGCCAATCTATTTGGCATTGACTTCTCGCCACGCTTTCTCGCAGCATCAATCAACCAACGCATTGCCAATGTGTTGCGACGCTTAGCTCTAACCTCTACAGGAACCTGATAAGTAGCACCACCAACACGACGTGACTTAACCTCTACAAGCGGACGAATATTTTCAAGCGCTTTTTCAAACACCTCCATTGATTCGCCTTTGCCTTTTTCAGCAATCACATCCAAAGCGCCATAAACGATCTTTTCTGCGATCGATTTTTTGCCGCTTTTCATAACCATATTCATAAACTTTGCAAGTACGATACTCCCGAACTTAGGATCGGGTAATATGACACGCTCTGGAATCTCTCTTCTTCTCGCCATTGCTTTTTTCCAACTCTTATATAAAAAATGTAATTAAATTGTTACTTCTTAGGACGCTTGGTTCCATATTTAGAACGCGCCTGCATACGACCTTCAACACCTGAAGTATCCAATGTTCCACGAACAGTGTGATAACGAACACCAGGCAAATCCTTCACACGACCACCACGAATTAGCACAACAGAGTGCTCTTGAAGGTTGTGGCCTTCACCACCGATATAGGAAGTAACCTCAAAACCACTAGTCAAACGCACACGAGCCACTTTTCTAAGCGCCGAGTTAGGTTTCTTAGGGGTTGTAGTATAAACACGGGTGCAAACACCACGCCTTTGAGGACAAGCCATCAACGCAGGTACATTACTCTTTTTCTTCTGCGCAACGCGTGGCTTTCTTACAAGCTGATTAATAGTTGCCATTTTGCTACTTTTTCTCCACTTTTTTACGGTATTCCCTGCCCGCACCTACGAGAAGGGACGGGCATTTTAGGCGCAGACACAACCAGTGTCAAGCCCTGCCATACAGATACTTGAAATAAATTTAAAAACCGTACAAAAGGGCTAAATTATCTGGGAGCCACCCAATAATTATTGCTGCCATTTGCTACTGGCTTCATCAAAACCATATAGTCATCGCTGTTATTATTTGCGCCTATATGATCGAAAACTTTGATTTATCAGGAATAATTGATCTCACCCCTGTCTCAAGTAGGGCGGTATTTGACCATATTTTTAGACGCTTGTCACCTATTATCTTTATATTTTTTCTATATTTATTTATTTATTTTAACTTGATCGCTTAATCATATAAAAAAAGGGGTGTTTTTTATATTTTTTATCTCTTTTCTCACAACAGCAGATTTTATACTCATTTAATTATTCAAGATCCTTGAGCGTAACCGAAGAGTCAGAAAAAATTAATAGAATCAATGAGACTTCGGCCTTGGTTTATCCTGAGCGTAGCCGAAGAGCTCAACCATCTTAATTCTATTAATTTGTTTTCACTGACAGCAGTCGGCCTTTACCGATATGACAAACTGATACCGCATAAAAAAAGGCTCGGTTGTTCGAGCCTTTTTACATTTTTAGCTGTTTTTCACCTATAGATCATTGATTTCACTAGCTGCCGAAAGCTCTGAAGCCAACTCTGCTACGAGCGCATCTTCAGCAGACACTCTCTTACGACGTCTCTCGTTATGATACGCAAGGCCAGTTCCTGCAGGAATCAGTCTTCCAACAATAACATTCTCTTTCAGGCCTCTCAAATCATCCCTTAAACCACGAACAGCAGCTTCTGTAAGAACCCTCGTAGTTTCCTGGAATGATGCAGCAGAAATAAATGACTCTGTTGATAACGATGCCTTAGTAATACCAAGCAGTACATATTCAAATGTTGCAGGCAGTTCACCATCTTTAATACGGTCATTAGCATCTAGAGCACGCGCAAGCTCTACCTGCTCACCTTTCATAAACTTGGTATCACCTGCATCAGTGATCTCAACCTTACGAATCATCTGCCTGATAATCGTTTCGATATGCTTATCATTGATCTTTACACCCTGGAGCCTATATACATCCTGAATCTCCTGAACCAAATAAGATGCCAATGCAGGCACTCCAAGTAGACGCAATATGTCATGCGGATTAGCCTCACCATCGGCTATAACCTCACCCTTTTCAACATGCTCACCTTCGAATACATTGATTGTTCTCCACTTTGGAATCAATTCTTCATAGGTTCCACCATCAGTATCAGTAATTACCAAGCGTTGCTTACCCTTGGTTTCTTTACCAAAGCTCACTGTACCTGTCTTCTCAGCTCGAATAGATGATTCTTTTGGCTTTCTTGCCTCAAATAAGTCAGCAACTCTCGGAAGACCACCCGTAATATCACGAGTCTTACTAGATTCTTGCGGGATTCTTGCCAGTACGTCACCAACATCTACATCAGTTCCGTCTTGGTTATTAACGATCGCTCCTGTTGGTAGATAGTACTTAGCAGGAACATCAGTTCCTGGTATCAGCAGATCATCACCATTCTCGTCTACAAGTTTCACCATTGGACGCAGCTCTTTATAAGCTACAACCTCTTCAACTCGTTTACCTTTGGCATCGATAACAGTTCTTCTGTATTCACCATTACCTCTTCCGTTTGGATCAGTAACAACCATACGACTCAGACCTGTAACTTCATCAGTCTCTTTCTCAACACTGATACCTTCTACAAAGTCAAAGAATTTAAGCTTACCTGCTACCTCTGTAACAACTGGATGCGTATGCGGATCCCAGTTAGCCAGAATATCACCAGCCTTAACAGCATCACCATCCGCCACCAAGATATTAGCACCGTATGGAATCTTATAACGCTCACGCTCACGGCCAAAATCATCCATAACTGTCAATTCGCCGGAACGTGATACCGCAACATAGTGTCCTTTATTGTGTTTAATAAGCTTAATGTTATGCAGCTTAGCTACACCATCACTCTTAATCTCAATATCACTTACTGCTGCTGCTCTTGACGCTGCACCACCAATGTGGAAAGTACGCATAGTAAGCTGCGTTCCTGGTTCACCGATTGATTGCGCAGCAATTACACCAACTGCCTCACCCTTGTTAACCCGATGACCGCGAGCAAGGTCACGACCATAACACGCCGCGCACAAACCATATCGAGACTCACAAGTAATTGGTGATCTCACCTTGATATGATCAACACCTAGCTCTTCCAGCTTATCAACTAAACCTTCATCCAGAAGAGTACCTGCTTCAACAATAACATCATCAACTCCCGGTAGAAGAACATCTTCAGCGACAACACGACCAAGCACACGCTCACGTAGAGGTTCAACGATATCACCCCCCTCTACAATAGGATTCATATCCAGACCGCGACTTGTTCCACAATCATCATCGATAACAACAAGGTCTTGAGCAACATCAACTAAACGACGAGTCAAGTAACCTGAGTTAGCTGTCTTAAGAGCTGTATCAGCCAATCCCTTACGCGCACCGTGAGTTGAAATAAAGTATTGGTTTACATCCAAACCTTCCCGGAAATTCGCTGTAATCGCATTTTCAATAATAGATCCATCCGGCTTAGCCATCAGACCACGCATACCAGCAAGCTGTCTAATCTGCGCTGCAGAACCCCTAGCACCTGAGTCAGCCATAACAAAAATCGAGTTCATCGATTTTTGTTCTACATCATTACCTTCAGAATCTTTTACAATATCTGTACCCATACACTTCATCATTGCAGAAGCAACCTGATCATTGGTGCGCGACCAGATATCAACCACTTTGTTGTATCTTTCACCATCAGTCACCAGACCTGAAGCATATTGATCTTCAATCTCTTTAATCTCTTCTTCTGCTGCCGCAATAATGGTTGCCTTCTCTTCTGGGATAACCATATCATTAACACCAACGGATACAGATGCTTTGGTCGCCATCCTGAATCCCATGTAGAGCAACTTATCCGCAAAGATAACCGTCTCTTTCAGACCTATCTTACGATAACTGGTATTGATAAGATTTGAGATTGCTTTTTTGGTAAGGTCTCGATTAACCAAATCAAATGGCAAACCTTTTGGCAAAATCTCACTAACAAGAACACGGCCAACGGTTGTCTCAAATAACTCGTACTTTTGAGACCTTACACCTTCCTCATCTTCAACAGTTCTTTCAAAACGAACTTTTACCTTGGCATGGATATCGATATTACCTGAATTATAAGCACGATGAACTTCATCGATATCTGTAAACATCATACCTTCACCACGAGAGTTAACTAACTCTCTAGTCATATAGTAAAGTCCCAAAACCACGTCCTGACTCGGCACAATAATTGGCTCACCACTCGCTGGAGATAGCACATTATTGGTTGACATCATTAGCGCACGTGCTTCAAGCTGTGCTTCGATAGAAAGCGGCACGTGTACCGCCATCTGGTCACCGTCAAAGTCAGCGTTAAAGGCTGTACATACTAACGGATGCAACTGAATCGCTTTACCTTCAATTAGTACCGGTTCAAATGCCTGAATACCAAGCCTATGAAGAGTTGGAGCACGGTTAAGCATAACAGGGTGTTCACGAATAACCTCATCAAGGATATCCCAAACCTCAGCACCCTCTTTTTCAACCATCTTCTTGGCAGCTTTAATTGTTGTTGCCAATCCACGAAGCTGTAACTTACTAAAGATAAATGGTTTAAATAATTCAAGTCCCATTCTTTTTGGAAGACCGCATTGATGCAATCTTAAAGTAGGACCTACCACAATTACTGAACGACCAGAATAATCAACACGTTTACCGAGTAAGTTTTGTCTGAAACGTCCTTGCTTACCTTTAATCATATCTGCAAGAGATTTTAATGGACGCTTGTTGGTGCCGGTAATAGCACGGCCACGACGACCATTATCTAACAAAGCATCAACTGATTCTTGCAGCATTCTTTTTTCGTTACGAACAATAATATCCGGAGCATTTAACTCAAGCAGTCTTTTCAGACGATTGTTTCTGTTAATTACTCTTCTATATAAATCATTTAGATCAGACGTTGCAAAGCGGCCACCATCAAGAGGAACTAGTGGACGTAGATCCGGTGGTAATACAGGAAGAACCGTCATTACCATCCACTCTGGTTTATTGCCAGATTCAACAAAAGACTCGATTAGTTTAAGTCTTTTGGTTAGGCGCTTGATCTTAGTTTCTGAATTTGTGCCATCGATATCCTCTCTGATCTTGGTCATTTCACCACGAAGATCAAGATTCTTCAAAAGATGCTGAATTGCCTCAGCACCCATTTTAGCATCAAACTCATCACCATATTCCTCAACTGCATCAAGATACATCTCATCAGTCATAAGCTGACCACGCTCAAGAGTGGTCAGACCTGGATCAATAACTACAAATGCCTCAAAGTATAAGATTCTTTCGATCTCTCTTAGAGTCATATCCAAAAGAAGACCAATTCTTGAAGGCAATGATTTAAGGAACCAGATGTGAGCAGTTGGACTAGCAAGATCGATATGTCCCATTCTCTCACGACGCACCTTAGATAGAGTCACCTCTACCCCACACTTTTCACATACAACACCGCGGTGCTTTAATCTTTTGTACTTTCCACACAGGCACTCGTAATCTTTTACTGGGCCAAAGATCTTGGCACAGAACAAACCATCACGCTCTGGCTTAAAAGTTCTGTAGTTAATGGTTTCAGGTTTTTTAACCTCACCAAATGACCATGAACGAATCATGTCAGGTGATGCCAAGCCAATACGGATGGCATCAAAGTCGTCGATATTGTCGCGTTGTTTAAAAAGATCCAATAAGTCTTTCATCTTTTTGCTACCTAATTCTGTAATTTAAAGCCAAACTATCAAAGTACTTAAGATTAATCCTGCTCAAGTTCAATATTGATACCCAAGGAGCGGATCTCTTTAATCAATACATTGAAAGATTCCGGCATTCCTGCTTCCATTCTATGGTCTCCGTCGACAATGTTTTTATACATCTTAGTTCTACCGTTAACATCATCTGATTTAACGGTAAGCATTTCTTGAAGAGTATAAGAAGCACCGTAAGCTTCAAGAGCCCACACCTCCATCTCTCCAAAACGCTGGCCACCAAATTGAGCCTTACCACCAAGAGGTTGCTGAGTAACCAAACTGTATGGACCAGTAGATCTGGCATGCATCTTATCATCAACAAGGTGATTAAGTTTCAACATATACATGTAACCTACTGTTACAGGTCTATCGAATTTCTCACCAGTTCTTCCATCCCAAAGATTAGACTGTCCGGACTCACATCTACCAGCTAGTTTAAGTAGACGTTTAATCTCTTCTTCATCCACACCATCAAATACTGGTGTAGCCATAGGCACACCACTTGAGAGGTTTTCACATAGTTTGATAATCTCTTGATCTGTGAAACTATCAAAATCTTCTTTTTTACCGGTGTTATTGTAGATAGCATTAAGGAATTCACGCAATTTAGCAACGCTTTGTTGCTGTTCAAGCATCTCTTCTATCCTATCACCCAGACCCATTGCAGCCCATCCTAAATGGGTTTCTAGAATCTGACCAACATTCATACGCGAAGGTACACCTAGCGGATTAAGAACCACATCTACTGGAGAACCATCTTCCAAATATGGCATATCTTCTTCTGGCACAACAAGTGATATAACACCTTTATTACCATGACGTCCAGCCATCTTATCACCAGGCTGAAGTCTACGCTTAACAGCCATCTGTACTTTAACCATCTTAAGTACACCTGGAGCCAGATCATCACCACTAACGATCTTACGTTTTTTCTCTTCAAACATATCATCATAGTGAGAACGTAAAGATTTAAGCTGTTCTTGAACCTTTTCAAGTTGAACATTAAGATCCTCGTCGCGCATACGGATTTCAAACCATTTATCACGACCGATCTCTTCCAAATATTCAGCAGTAATTTCTGTTCCAGCTTTCAACTTATTTGGACCACCATCTGCCACCTTACCTATTAGTAACTTCTGCAATCTTTCATAAGTATCACCTGCAACGATACGGAATTGATCATTAAGGTCTTTACGAACCGATGCTAACTGCTCTTCTTCGTTAGCTATAGCACGTTGATCTTTCTCAACACCATCACGAGTAAATACCTGAACACCGATAATCACACCATCCATACCCGATGGCACTCGAAGCGATGTATCTTTAACATCAGATGCCTTTTCACCAAAGATCGCTCTGAGCAGTTTTTCTTCTGGTGTTAACTGTGATTCACCTTTTGGAGTTACTTTACCAACAAGAATATCACCAGCTTTAACCTCAGCACCAATATATACAATACCTGAGTCATCCAGCTTAGATAGAGCAGATTCACCAACATTAGGAATATCAGCTGTAATCTCTTCAGGCCCAAGTTTAGTATCTCGAGCAACTGCTGTCAGCTCTTCGATATGAATAGTAGTAAATCTATCCTGTTGAGCTACACGCTCAGAGATAAGAATTGAATCCTCAAAGTTGTATCCATTCCAAGGCATAAATGCAACACGCATATTCTGACCAAGAGCTAATTCACCCAAATCTGTAGAAGGGCCATCTGCAAGCACATCTCCTTTTTCTAGAATATCACCTGGGGACACTAGCGGACGCTGATTGATACAAGTATTCTGATTAGAGCGTGTATATTTGATAAGATTATAGATATCAACACCCGCATCACCTGGCTCAGTCTCAGCATCGTTAACTCGAATTACGATACGTCCAGCATCAACGCTATCAACAATACCACCACGACGAGCAACCAATGTTACACCGGAGTCAATGGCAACAGTACGTTCGATACCAGTACCCACAACAGGTTTTTCAGAACGTAGAGTCGGAACAGCCTGGCGTTGCATGTTTGATCCCATCAATGCACGGTTAGCATCATCGTGCTCAAGGAACGGGATAAGTGCGGCCGCAACAGAAACCACCTGTCTAGGAGATACATCCATATATTGAACGCGATCAGAGGTAAATAGCGAGAATTCATTTTTCCAACGACAAGAGATCAAGTCATCGGCAAATGTTCCATCATCATTTAGTTTGGCATTCGCCTGAGCAATTACATATTTACCTTCTTCAATTGCAGAAAGGTAATGAACCTCGTCGGTAGAAACACCGTCAACCACTTTACGATATGGAGTTTCAAGAAAACCATACTCATTGGTTTTTGCATATACCGCCAGCGAATTAATAAGGCCAATATTTGGCCCCTCAGGTGTTTCAATAGGACATACGCGGCCGTAATGAGTTGGATGTACGTCGCGCACCTCAAAACCAGCTCTTTCACGAGTAAGTCCACCAGGGCCAAGCGCAGAAACACGACGTTTATGCGTAATCTCTGAAAGTGGATTATTTTGATCCATAAATTGAGAAAGTTGACTTGATCCAAAGAACTCTTTGATCGCAGCAACAACAGGCTTAGCATTGATAAGCTCTTGAGGCATCAAACCTTCAGACTCAGCCATTGTTAGTCTTTCTTTGACCGCACGCTCAACACGCACTAAACCAATTCTGAATACATTTTCAGCCATCTCACCTACGCAACGAATACGTCTGTTACCTAAGTGATCGATATCATCAACCTGATCTTTACCATCACGAATATCAATTAATTGCTTAAATACTGACAAAATATCATCTTTGGATAAGGTACCTTCACCAGTATCTTCGTCGCGACCAATTCTTCTATTGAATTTCATACGTCCAACAACAGAAAGATCATAACGTTCTTCGGAGAAGAACAGGTTATTAAATAATGCTTCTGCTGCTTCTTTTGTAGGAGGCTCACCAGGACGCATCATGCGATAGATTTCTATCAGAGCCTCAGTTTGACTTGAGGTTGGATCAACTCTTAACGTATCAGAAATATACCCACCATGATCCAAATCACTCACATATAGAGTTTCAAATTCGCTTATACTTGCAGCAGATAGTTTTTCCAATAATTCTTCAGTGATAATGTCATTTGCCTTCGCAACAACTTCACCAGACTCACTATCAACAATATTTTTAAATAAAATACGACCACAAACATAACTACTTGGCACCTCGATTCGCTTAACATCGTCTTTGGCAAGCTCACGTATATGTCTAGCAGTTATTCTCTTTCCTGCCTCAACAAATACCTTTCCATCTACCGCTATATCAAAGTTAAGAGTTTCACCTCTAAGTCTGTCAGGAATAAGATCGCATATAAATGTATCGTTTTCACCAGCAGTGTAATGCTCACTTTCAAAGAACAGATCCAGAATCTCTTCGGTTTCATAACCAAGAGCACGTAGAAGAATGGTCGCAGGTAATTTTCTTCTTCTATCAATTCTTGTAAATATAGTATCTTTAGGATCGAACTCAAAATCTAACCAGGAACCGCGATAAGGGATAACACGTGCTGAGTACAATAGTTTCTTAGACGAATGGGTTTTACCTTTATCGTGATCAAAGAATACGCCAGGAGATCTATGTAACTGAGATACAATAACACGCTCGGTTCCGTTAATAACGAAAGTGCCTGTTTCTGTCATCAAAGGAAGTTCACCCATGTAAACTTCTTGTTCTTTAATATCCTTAACAGCACCAGAATCCTTATCTTTAAGGATCAATCTAATTAAAACTCTTAAAGGAGCCGCATAAGTAAGACCTCGCATTTGACATTCTTTAACATCAAAGGCTGGCTCACCGATCCTATAGCTTACATATTCAAGCTCAGCATTACCGGAATAACTTACGATAGGGAATACTGAAGAAAAAGCTGCGTGAAGGCCTACGTCTAATCTTGAATCTGCACTTATGCCTTCCTGCAAAAAGCTTTTAAACGACTCTACTTGAATTTGTAGTAAATACGGAGTCTGCAAAACGTTAGCCTGCTTCCCGAAATCCTTTCTGATTCGCTTTTTCTCGGTGAAACTATAGGTCATGGATTTTCCTCACCTTATACATTTAACTATTATGATTTGAATCATATCTTTATATAACAGGAAAAGGCCAGCGACATTTGTCACCAGCCATTTCACATTCGCTGTAAATAAAAGTCGCACTCAATGCGCAAGCTATTACTTAACTTCTACTTCAGCGCCAGCTTCTTCAAGCTGCTTTTTAACGTCCTCTGCTTCCTCTTTAGAAACACCTTCTTTTAGAGGAGATGGAGCGCCTTCTACAAGCTCTTTAGCTTCTTTCAGGCCAAGACCTGTGATACCACGTACAGCTTTAATTACGCCAACTTTATTTGCACCGAAGCTCTTAAGAACTACGTCAAACTCAGTTTGCTCAGCAGCCGCAGCGCCAGCATCACCACCAGCAGCAGGAGCTACAGCTACAGCAGCCGCAGCAGATACGCCGAATTTTTCTTCCATTGCAGATACTAGGTCTACAACATCCATTACTGACATTTCAGCAATTGCTTCTAAGATATCTTCTTTTGAAACAGCCATTTTTTTACTCCTAAGTAAATGGGACAAAACCCAAACTTAATTAATTACCAATACAGCTAATTATGCTGCATCCTTTTGATCGCGAACAGCAGCAATAGTACGCACAAGTTTCGCATGAGGTTCATTAAGAGTACGAACAAACTTCTCAATTGGAGCCTTCATTACCGACATCATCATAGCAATAGCCTGATCCTTAGTAGGTAGCTTAGCCAATCTATCGATTTCACTACCTGGTAATGCCTGACCACCAACAGCTAATAGCTTTGGAATCAGTTTGTCGTGTTCTTTAGCGAAGTCTTTAATAACTCTACCAGCAGCACCAGGGTCTTCTTGCGATAACGCAAGGATCATTGGTCCTACAAGGCCTTCATTCATGCATTCAAATTCAGTTCCTTCGAATGCTCTTTTGGCCAAAGAGTTTTTGACAACGCGTAAATAAACGCCTTGCTTTCTTGCAGCTACTCGAAGTTCATCCATCTCACACACAGTAAGACCACGATATTCTGATGCAACTGCTGAAAGAGCTTCAGCTGCTACCTCTGCAACTTCTTTAACTACCGCTTGTTTCTGTTCCAGATTTAACGCCATAGTGGATTACCTCCTGGAACGCTTAACAAAAAGCGTCGTCGACACTTACAATTTGAGCATTTCTGCCCACCCTTGCCTTTCGGCTTACGGCTGCTCAGGGTATCCTGTATGAGCTACACCGTCTGCGCAGGAAATTAAGCCTCCTTTGTTTCTCAGCTTTTAAGCTAAGTCACAAGACTGACACCTGCGGTCTTTGACGTTTGCATGATCTATTCTTTCAGACTTAAACCATGCAACTCAAAGTCTTTACAGCAGAACATCCTGTTCTACTTAAATTTATTTCTTACAATCCAATGGCCGGAATATCAACAGTTATACCAGGCCCCATTGTTGAAGAAACCGCCACCTTCTTAAGGTAAACACCCTTAGCAGCAGCAGGCTTTGCCTTATTAAGATCAACAAGTAATGCCTTCATATTTTCCAACAAAGCTTCTGGACCAAACGCAACTGTACCAATTGCACAATGAATAATACCCGCCTTGTCAGTTCTGAAACGAGCCTGACCTGCCTTAGCATTTTTAACAGCAGTAGCAACATCAGGTGTAACAGTACCCACTTTAGGGTTTGGCATAAGACCTCTTGGACCAAGGATTTGACCAAGTTGACCAACAACACGCATAGCATCTGGACTAGCAATAACTACGTCATAGTTAAGATCGCCGCCTTTCATTTCAGCAGCAAGCTCATCCATACCAACAACGTCTGCACCAGCTTCTTTAGCTGCATCGGCGTTAGGACCTTGGGTAAATACAGCAACACGTACTTCTTTACCAGATCCATTTGGAAGTAAAGTTGAACCCCTTACTACCTGGTCAGATTTTCTTGGATCTACACCAAGCTTTACAGCAACCTCTACAGTTTCTGTAAATTTAACAGACGAAACGTCTTTTAGAAGTTGAAATGCCTCAACTGGCGCATAGCTTTTTTCTCTATCAACTTTTTCGTTGATTAGCTTTGCTCTTTTACTTAATTTAGCCATTATTCAACCCCCTCAGTTTCAATACCCATACTACGCGCACTACCAGCAATAGTACGTACAGCAGCATCAAGCGAAGCAGCTGTTAGGTCAGGTTCTTTAGTCTTCGCAATTTCTTCTAATTGCGCGCGAGTTACTTTGCCAACCTTTGTAACATTAGGAACGCTGCTACCACTTTTGATGCCCGCAGCCTTCTTAAGAAGAATTGATGCAGGAGGGGTCTTGGTGATAAAGGTAAAGCTTCTGTCATTGTAAACTGAGATAACAACAGGAACAGGCATCCCCGGCTCAAGACTTTGAGTCTGCGCATTAAATGCCTTACAGAATTCCATGATATTTACACCATGTTGACCTAGAGCAGGACCAACAGGTGGACTTGGATTGGCTTGGCCAGCCTTTACTTGCAGCTTAATATACGCTTCAATTTTTTTAGCCATTTTACTCTCCTTTGGGTTCGAACGCCTTTCAGCTCCCCAGACAAGAAATCGGCAGACATACATCTACCGATTCGTTTTGAAAAATTCTTATTTGATTTTAGGTCTTTTCTACTTGACCAAAATCTAACTCAACCGGAGTTGATCTACCAAAAATCAAAACCGCAACCCGCAGCCTATTTTTTTCGTAGTTAACCTCTTCAACTGCTCCATTAAAGTCATTAAATGGTCCATCAATAACACGAACAACTTCTCCAACTTCAAATAGAGTCTTAGGTCTTGGTTTTTCAACGCCATCTTGAACACGCTGTAGAATATTCTCCACCTCTTTCTCGGTAATTGGAGCAGGTCTATCAGAAGACCCCCCAATAAAACCAAGGACACGCGGAGTATCTTTTATCAGATGCCATGAATCATCATTCATTTCCATCTTAACTAAGACATAACCTGGGAAAAACTTGCGCTCACTCTTACGTTTTTGCCCTTCACGCATTTCAACAACTTCTTCAGTAGGAACCAGGATATCTTCAAACAAATCCTGCATACCAAGGCGCTGAACCCGCTCTTCAACAGCAAGCTTTACTTTATTTTCATAACCAGAATAAGCCTGGACAACATACCAACGTTTTGCCATCAGACTACGCTCCCTGGCCAGTTATTACGGTATAGCCCCAAGCAAAAAACATATCGATAAGCCAAAGAGCAATACCAACAAGCAAAACCATAACCAACACAATTATTGTGGTCTGAACAGTTTCTTGCTTTGTTGGCCAAACAACTTTACGAACCTCTTTTCTAGACTCCTGAGCAAAACTCCAAAGCGCCTTACCTTGCTGAGTCATATAGGCAACTGCAACTGCAACACCTACAGCAGCAAGCAATCCAATTATTCTAAGAGCGGCCGATTCAGCTTCAAAATAGTAATATCCACCGATACCCGCCACCAACATGGCCAACGAAACCAACCATTTGATTGTATCTAGGGAAGAGCTGCTTTGTTCTGCGTTTACATTCATTGGTGCTACCATTTGCTTATTTTATCTACCACTTCATCCTGAAAGTGGCAGGCCAGGAGGGAATCGAACCCCCAACCTGCGGTTTTGGAGACCGCTGCTCTGCCAATTGAGCTACTGGCCTATTTCTTTAATCTTAATTTCAAGAAAACAACAGCGACACCTGCCTAACAGGTGCCGCTTGATCTTTTGGCTTACGTATTATTCTATAATTTTAGAAACAACACCAGCACCAACTG
>JAWSVC010000025.1:0-26928 GCA_033852075.1 Gammaproteobacteria bacterium
TTCCCCGGACAGTAGTGGGCTAAGGATATGGTTACAACTAGTATGAATTGCATTGAATAAAATAGATTATTTTAAATATGATCTAACAAGCATATATTTTTTGCTAGGCTTGATTTCAACCGTTAGCATTCCAATGCTAATTGTTGTTACCGGATCAGATATAACCTATAACTCTTCTGTTGCTCTTAATAAATTTAACGCAGTTAAAAAATCAAGTTCAGATTTATCTGCTCATAGCCAGAAGCTAAGATCTCTTAGTCCTACTTTATATAATAAGTTTATGGAATTTGTAGAGTCTGAAAAGAAAGTCAAATGGAAGGAGCATGGCAAGCAATTACCTGTAACAATTGCTAAAGATGAGAAAACTCAGGCTCAGCTATCTGGGATATTGGTTGGAAAAGCTGTTATATCGCCTAAGGCATTAACTGGTTGGGCAGCCTTTCTTACAGTTTTAAGCTCGTTAGCTATTAAGTCTGTGACGAAAACACCTGAAGCCTATGGGCAGGTTTTCAAAGATAGATATCAACCAATCATTAAAGAGTTAATAGAATCAAATTGGGCAAATCCTCAGCAAAAGCAAAAGGCAGCAGAAAGATTAATATCAATTTTAAAAGAGTCTCAGGTTAATCTTACCAGAGATGAAGTTTACAAAATTATTGGTGAGGTTAAAGGAAACTCATCTGAATTGAGGAAAATAATAGTAGATATTAGTAAATCAATTAATGAGTTTGTATTGGCAGTTAAATAACTTTTATAGAAAAGGCTTTCAATTGAAAATTAAATTAGCATCAATAATATTTATAACGATAACTTTTTTTGGTTGTAGCAAAGCTACGCTTTTATATGACCAAGAAGCAAAAGTTTTTTGTGACCTGCATGATGTAGAAAACTGGGAAGGTGGGGCGCGTAGGGCCTCAAATGCGGAGTTAAAATCAATACTTGATCAAAAAGTATCTGAGGTTAAATTTTCTAACGAATTTCAAAAAATTATTAATGACCTGGATGAAATAAAATTCGTAAAGAAACTGTATCCTAGCGCCCAAGAAAAAATACAAGCCTTTACAGGAGAGCTATGGGAGTGTCCAGCATATAAAGAGTTTTATAGTGTGAAATTTGAGAGGATTACTCCCAAAATAGAGCCTAAGCAAAGCTCTTTAATAATCAACATCTCTGCTTCTGGTGATGTTGTAGTAAATGACTCTTTGGTAAGAAATACTACTGGAATTGAGTTTAATAAAGTAATTTCTAGTTTAGAATTACAGTCACCAGTTTCTGCAACTATAACGGTAGATAAAGGAGCACCTGAGGAAATATTGAATCAGATTATGGAAGCACTAAAAAATACAGATGTTGAAAAATTAGCCGTTATAAAAAAATAAGATAGCCTTGAAGCTGGTGATTTTAGGCATAAATTTTTCAAGCTCCCTGAGNNCTTCGGCTACGCTCAGCCATCTTGATTCTATTAAATTACTTTCCCCGGGCAGTAGTGGGCGTAGGCCGGTATCCAGAAAAAAGGGCTGGAACATCCAACATCCGCCCAAATAATCCTTATACAAACGCCTGTGTCACAACAATTCATTTGCTCTTTACACTGGGGCGAACTACATTTTTAATATAGGATCCTATTTTTTATCTGTTTTGCTAAACGGACGAGCAAAATAGTCTCATTGCTGGGGATTAGTCATGAATAAAAAACTCAAACTTGCGTTGCTTATTGTTGTTATCGCATTAGTGTCATTTATCGGTCTTTTGGTTGTTGGATACATGATGCTTGATCCAAACGATTTTAAGCAAGAGATCAGCGCTATAGTTAAAGAAAAAACCGGGCAAGAGCTGGTTATTTCCGGAAATATTGAAAAATCCATCTACCCAAATCTTGGGGTTAATATCGGTGCGGTTGCTCTGAAAAACCCCAGTGGTTACGAGGCAGAAAATTTTGCGCAACTAGAGCGTGTTAGTGTAAGTATCAGCTTAATGCCGTTATTTAGTGGCAAGATTATTGCGGATACGGTGCTTTTGCAGGGTGCAAAGATCAACCTAGAAAAAAATGGTGCAGGCAAGGCTAACTGGGAGGTGCTTGCTCAGTCTGCTAAAGGTGATGACAAAGACAAGAAAGACAAGCAAAAAGATACATCAGCTAAAGAGCTAGATACAGGCAAGTTTCAGTTCGAGGGTATGGAAATCGTTGATGCCAGTCTGACATTTGTCGATAAACAATCGGGACAAAAGGTGGTATTGGATAAGATAAATCTTACTACCGAACTAGAAGAGCTGTCTAAGCCATTTTTAGTGAAGTTTTCTGCGCAAATGGCCAATGAAAAACCTAAGGCAACAGCTGATTTTGATCTTAAAACACTGGTAACACTAAGCAAAGATCTGAAGCAGATTAAGCTTGAAGATTTGGTGGCAAAATTGAATGCCGACGCGCCAGATATTTTGCCAACAAAGCTTGAAACACAGCTGCAAACCGAGGTTGATTTAGATTTGGCTCAGATGGCAGTTGTAGTGAAAGATCTAAAATTGAAACTTTTAGATCTAATGTTAAAGGCAAATATCAATGCTAAAAATCTAGCTGCGAATCCAGCTTTAGATGCCAATATTGAATTGGCACGATTTAATCCTCGTGATCTAGTTAAAAAACTTAATATTGAATTGCCAGAGATGCAGGGTAAGGATGCTTTGAGCGCTATTGAATTAAAGGCAGCAATAGTTGGCACCTTGAAAAAGCTAGAGCTAAAAGAGCTAAAGGTGATTCTGGATCAAACCAATGTTGATGGTAATGCGGTCGTTAATAATTTAATGGATCCGGCAACTACCTTTACTCTTAACGTAGATAAGATCAATATCGATAATTACCTCCCTCCAAAATCTGAAAAGGTAGAGCAACAGCAGCAAGTTCAGGCTGCAGCCAAGAAAGAAAAAGTTGATTTAGAACCGTTAAGAAAACTAAATCTTAATGGTGTTATCAATGTTGGTGAGGTGATAGTTCAGAATCTAAAGGCGGAAAATATCAAGGTAACCATCAAGGCAAAGGATGGAATCATTCAGGCTAATCCGGTAAATGCTGATTTGTATCAGGGAAAGCTTGATGCCAATTTTAAGCTTGATGCCAGAACCGATAATCCAAAGATTGCCATAAAAGAAAAACTTATAGATTTCCAGGCCGGACCATTTACTAAAGATCTGATGGAGAAGGAACGTATCTCGGGGAATGCCAATGTGAATGCAGATATTACTGCTGCGGGTATGGATCCTGAGGAGGTTAAAAAAACCTTAAATGGAGACGTATCCTTTAAGTTTCTTGATGGTGCGGTTAAAGGGATCAATCTTGGCAAAATGATCCGTGAAGGTCAGGCCGTACTTAGAGGAGGTGAAGCCAGTGAGCAGGAGCAAACTGATTTTGCCGAGATCTCTGGAACAGCCAAAATCGTGAACGGCATAGTGCAAAATAATGATCTAAAGGCGCAATCCCCACTTCTTAGGGTTACCGGCAAAGGTAAGGTTGATCTGCCACAAAATCAGGTGGACTATGTGGCTGTTGTTGCCTTGGTGGCAACCTCTAAAGGACAAGGTGGGAAAGAGCTTATGGATCTGAAAAAAGCACCAATTCCACTTAAGATCAAAGGTGATATTGCCAAGCCGGAGATTGGCCTTGATTTCGAAGAGGCAATGAAACTGGTTGGTGAGAAGAAAACACAAGAGGTTAAGGATAAGGTAGAGAAAAAACTCCAGGAAAAGGTCGGTGATAAACTGGGTGGCAAATTGAAGGGGTTATTTGGGAAGTAAGATTATTAAAGAGATAGTAAGAAAGTATGTCATGCCAGCGAAGGATCACTGCTGTCCGGGTAAAATATTGCGAACCTTAGGAAAGCAATGTTGAGCAAGGTTCTGGAATGAAGCTGGTGATTTTAGACTTAAATTTTTCAAGCTCCCTGAGCCCTTCGGCTACGCTCAGGATAAACCAAGGCCGAAGGGTCAAGAAAAATTTAATAGAATCAATGAGACTTCGGCTACGCTCAGCCATCTTGATTCTATTAAATTACTTTCCCCGGACAGCAGTGGGCCTTCGCCGGTATGACAGCGTTTTGCTCGCGCAATTCATAAAGCAGCTACCCCACCAAATAAACATCAAATCTAGTCGACTTACCATCAAAGCTCATTGATGGTTTTTTATCAGCTAAATACTCCGCTCCTTTGGGGCGTTTTACCACTACCCTTTTGGATGCTTTTTTCAGAGCTGCAATTAATAGCCCGTCAGAATCAAAATCATCCCCTACTACATCTCGCAGAGCCCGCATCTCTTTTTTTACCAAAGATGATTTGGTGCGGTGTGGATACATGGGGTCTAAGTAGATTACTTCTGGCCTGTCAGGGTCATTAATAGAGTTAATAAATTCGGTTGAATCCATGTTGTGTGCGCTAATATTTGCCGCGGCATCTGCAGTCTCAGGCGCAGCAAGTGCACGGCGAATCCCATCTTCAAGTAACAAGGCAATAATCGGATTACGCTCAACCATTGTTACCTTACAACCGGTTCCCGCTAATACAAAACCATCGCGTCCAAGGCCGGCAGTTGCATCTAATATTGATGGACGCATCCCTTTTTTGATACCACATGCCTTAATGATATCCTGGTCCTTAAATCCGGAGTTCTTGCTGCGATATCCCATCTTGCCGCCAACAAAATCTACTAGTGTTGCGCCGGGAGATTTAGGCGCTGTATATGTCAAAGCGATCAGGTTGTTGCTAACTTCAATAACTAATGGTTTGGAAATGCGTTCACTGATTATTGGCAAACCAAGTTTATTGCTGATTTCTTCAGCTTTTTGCGTTGAGTCTGTGTCCAGAATAAAAATTCCAATATTCATGATTTTTTTATTAATAGGGAATATCACTTTTACTTGAAAGATAGCGGTTTGGTTTCAATGAAAAATATAGGTATATCATTCGTCTAAAAAGCATATTGCCATAATAACCTAAGTAAATAAATATTATGCACGTATTGTTAGCGTTAGACCCATTTCACATAACTGCGAGTTGGCTACTTTTAATCTTAAATATCCCGCTATACTAAATAGCGTTAAAGCATGTTCGTATATTTTATATCTGCCACGTTCAACCAAATGGTGTATAAAAATTAATCGATTTGGTGATTTTGTAATAATAGCTTCACTTTTTATCAATTGGTTTCTTGTGTTGTTATGTTGCTTTGCAGTAGTATTATGGCTGTGTTTTATCTATTTGATTTGTTGTGTATTGTCCCAAGTGGGGCAGAAGAATTACCTAGGGTGGTATTTATGACTTCAAAAAAAGCTGATATGGATGACAAGAAAACGTTTGATCCAGCTGAGTTAGCAAAAACTGTATCGGGCATAGCTGATTCTAGTATGCAGTTATTAAAGGGATTTTTAAGTCGTGAGCAGGCGGCGCATCACATTTCCATGGGAGAGGCTATGCACTTTTCCAGAATGTTTCAGGCATTTGTTTCCAGAAGCATGATGGACCCAACTAAGATAGTTGGCGCGCAAATGGCCTTTTGGAACAACTACGCTTCTCTTATGAGAAACCTAACTTACAGATTTTTTGGTCAATCTGCACCGGCAGTTGTTGAACCAGCAAAATCAGATAGAAGATTTAAATCACAAGCATGGGAACAAAATCCTCTGTTTGATTATATAAAACAAACATATTTGATATCGGCAGATTATCTGCGTGCTTTGGTAAAAGACACTGAAGGGCTTGATGAGCAAACTGCAAAAAAACTTGAGTTTTATACAGAGCAATTTGTTGATGCGATGTCGCCAACCAATTTTCTTGCGACAAACCCTGATGTAGTGCGTGAGACTTTAGAATCTAAAGGCAAAAACTTGCTTAAGGGATTTAAAAACATCCTTGAAGATCTTGAAAAAGGTGAAGGCCAGCTAAAGATCAAAATGACAGATACATCTGCATTTGAGGTTGGTAAAAATATCGCAACAACCCCAGGTAAGGTAATCTTTCAAAATGATATGATGCAGCTTATTCAATATACCCCAACCACTAAGGATGTGAATAAGATTCCTGTATTAATCATTCCACCTTGGATTAACCGTTATTACATTCTTGATCTGAATGAAAAGAAATCATATGTAAAATGGATGGTCGATCAGGGCTATACCGTATTCCTTATTTCCTGGGTTAATCCAGATGAAAGACATCAGGACAAAGGTTTTGATGCCTATATGAAAGAAGGTCCTCTGACCGCAATGGATATTATTGAAGAGGTTACCGGTGAGAAGCAGGTTCATACCATTGGCTATTGTCTTGGCGGAACCTTGCAAGCAACAATGCTTGCTTATCTTTCTGCTAAAAAAGAAGATAAAGTTAAATCTTCAACCTTCTTCACTTCATTAATCAATTTTGAATTCCCTGGTGAGCTAGAGGTGTTTATTGATGAAGAGCAAATTCAAAATTTAGAAAAGAAAATGAGCAAGAAGGGATTCCTGGAAGGGAAAACCATGGCGACAACTTTCAATATGTTGCGCGCAAATGATCTGATCTGGTCATATTTTGTAAATAACTATCTTCTAGGTCGTGAGCCACTTCCATTTGATATTCTATATTGGAACAGTGATTCAACTAATCTGCCTGCACGTATGCATAGTTATTATCTAAGAAATATGTATCAGCGTAATCTTTTGAAAGATCCGGGTGGACTTAATATTGGTGGGGTTGATATTGATGTAACCAAGATCAAGGTTCCTAGTTACTTCGTATCTACAGTTGAAGATCATATTGCTCCTTGGAAATCTACCTATCAGGGTGCTACCCTGTTCTCAGGACCGGTTAAATTTGTTCTTGGTGGATCGGGTCATATTGCTGGTATCGTTAATCCTGTAAATCCAGGTAAATATAATCACTGGACTAATACGAAGCTTCCAGCAACATCCGATGAGTGGCTAAAAGGAGCTAAAGAGCAACAAGGTTCTTGGTGGGTTGATTGGGATAAGTGGGTCAGCAGTCAGGATGGTGAAAAAGTCCCTGCTCGCAAGATCGATAATGCCAAGTATAAGGCCATTGAAGATGCTCCGGGATCTTACGTAAGGGCCAAATAAGTCGACTTACTTTAAAAGTTGGAAAGGATGCCGGCCTAGCGCCGGCATTTTTTTGCCAATGAGAACGGTCGAATAAATAATGGAATGCGTCATTCCCGCGAAGGCGCACTGCTGTCCGGGGGAAATAATGTAAATGGCTGGAAAGCACAATCAGCAAAAGTTATTCAGGATTCTTAGTCATTTAGGACTTAAAATACCCGTTCATCCTGAGCGTGAGGTACGAACAGTCGAAGGGTGTAGTAACTACTGAACTTATAAACCGTTTTATACTTCGACGAGCTCAGCACGAACGGTTTAATAAGTTCTTCGGACACTAGTGCGATGAAGGCCGGTATCCAGAAAAATTAACAAAGAGCAAACATGACACCAGCAAAACAAAGTCTGATCCAAATTAATATCGCCGTAATCCTATTTGGTGGCACTACCCTATTTTCCAAATTGATTTCATTGCCAGCGAGCAATATAACCTTTTTTCGAGCGTTAATTGGTTGTATTGCCCTTGTTATCATTATTTTGGTCTCCAAAGAAAAGTTTCGACTGCAAAGTTGGCAAGAGTATTTTTGGGTGGTTTTTATCGGTTTGCTGATGGGGATGCATTGGGTGTCATTTTTTCACTCTATGCAGATATCAACAGTAGCGATTGGTATTGTAGCTATGTTTACCTTTCCGGTAATGACAGCCTTGATTGAACCGTTGGTAGATAAAGAAAAATACAAACTATCGGATTTCTTTTGTGCGTTGGCGGTATTAGCCGGAATTGTTCTGATTGTTCCTGAATTTACTATTGAAAATAATATCGTGCTTGGTTTGTTGTGGGGGAGTTTGGCTGCTGCAGGGTTAACCGCGCGAAATATTATTGTACGCAAAAAACTTAAGCATATTCCTAGTATTGTATGTATGTGGTATCAGTTGTTAATAACCTTTTTGATGCTTCTTCCGTTTATTTCGTTTGAATATGATTTGCTTGAAGATAACAGGTTGTGGTATTTGATTTTATTGGGAATATTTTTTACTGCAATTCCGCACTCCTTGATTGTTGCAAGTTTAAAAAGTCTGCGCGCGACCACGGTTGGTTTAATCTCATGTATGCAACCATTTTATAGTATCTTGATAGCTGCTATTGCGATTGGAGAGATACCGGAAGTTAAGGTAATAATTGGCGGAGGGATTATCATTGCAACTGCATTGTATGAATCGAAAAAGGCCGCTAAAGGGCCAGTACCGGAGCAGTTGCAAGAGGTTTGATTTGGCAAAAATAATTTGTCATTCCTGAATGGCACTTGCTTAAGTAACATGCGGAAATTAAATATAAAACGTCATGCCGGCGAAGGCCCACTGCTGTCCGGGGAAAGTAATTTAATAGAATCAAGATGGCTGAGCGTAGTCGAAGTCTCATTGATTCTATTAAATTTTTATTGACCCTTCGGCCTTGGTTTATCCTGAGCGTAGCCGAAGGGCTCAGGGAGCTTGAAAAATTTAAGTCTANNAAGGTTCGCAATATTTTCCCCGACCACCGATGTGCAAAGGTGGAATGAAGGATATTTATATTTGAAAACGTCTATAAATTGAGTTATTTTCAAATTATCACAACAAACAAATCATGGAACGATGACGGATATTCTTTTTTCATTAAGCCTAACCGCAGACGAATATTTGCCATATTATCGCGGCACTGTAAAGAATGTACAGGTACTTAGCCACGACGGTAGAACTTTGCGTTTTCCTGCAAATATACTGCGCCCGTTCGTAGCCCATGATGGAATTCATGGCACATTCGTTTTGGAATATGACCAACAAAATAAATTTAAAGGCATTCGCAGAGTAAAGTGAGCTTAGTAGATAATTCAGCAAGCATCTCATCAATAATGTCCCAGGATCTGGGCCGAGAAATCTACGCTATAGATAACAATTGTGGCGGTATTCAGGTGCGTGAAAGTGATAAATATCGTTGGGTTCATTTTGGTAGTGGTTCGGTGCAAACAGCAAGCTATATACAATATCCCAACCGTTTGTGTCTGGAATATATGCGGCGTATGTTAGCCTTTCTTCCTTTGCGGCAAAACCGAATGGGAAGAGTGCTAATATTGGGTCTTGGGGGTGGTGCTATGGTACGGGCGATCCATGAATCTTGGCCAGATGTGCAAATTGACGCAGTTGATATTGACCAGGATATGATTGCTATTGCTACAGAGTATTTTGGTATACCTGAAAGTGAAAATGTTCGGGTTAGAAATGCCGATGCTTTTTGTTATATCGAGCAAAGCATCGATTATAATGCCGACACAGTTTTTGTTGACCTATTTGCCGGTGATGAGCCAGTACATGAAATCTACAGTGAGAACTTTGTTAATAATTGTTATGAAGTATTGAATGATTCAGGGGTATTAATCTTTAATATATTGGCGGTTAAAGCGCAACAATTTACTGATTTTATTAATTTAGTGCGTAAGGTTTTTGAACGTCAAACCTTGTGTCTTACGGTTCCGTCTCACGATAATATATTATTGTTCGCGTTTAAAAGTCCTTTCAGTTATCCAAGTCAGGAAAACCTTTTGCTAAGAGCGCAGCAAATGCAGGATAGCTTGCTATTACCATTTGATGAATATATGCGCGATCTGATTTATACCAACAGGAATAATCAGTTGTTAAGAAAGATATGGGAAGATAGTTAAATCGAAGCTATTTTAAAGTTACAGGTTAAAGCTATAGATAGAAATAACGATAAACGATTCTTGATATAATCTCGCCTAGGGCCTTATTGTTTTGATCTATAGCTTCTCCTTGAGGAAGCCAAAGCCCAAGTCCAAGATGTTTTAAATCCTTGAAACCAACTGGCGCAGGAATAATCTCGAGTTTACCATCGTTACTGCTTGCAAATGTATGTTGGAATGCGTCTGTAGCTCGGGGAAGTTCCCATGCATCACCAATCAAAATCACTTTGTTTATCTTCTTGTCAGAAAGCAGATCTGAAGTGAACATTGCGCTTTCATACATTGTAATACTTCGGGTTTCTAAAAGAGGTTCTTGTTCTATATTGAAATCATTTTTTAGTGTTGCTGCCATTAATTGTGCACGCGAAGGGCCTTTGGGGTGGGATTGTCCACCGCTAAGGATTATTTCAATTTCATTGTTTTGTTTTTTAGAGTTTATCGCCCGTATTAATTTTGCGGTATAACGTAAACGGTTTAAGGTTTTATTATCAACAGATTCAGTGTTGCTTAAGGTATTGTCTTGTGGGTTAACATTTCCGTATTCATTAGCGGTTAGGTTGCGTTTACTGCCGATAACAATAATAGCTTCAGCGTTAAGTTGTTTGGCAACATCTATAGTCAAAACCTCTGCAGGTTCAATAATTCTGGCTAATATAGCTGTAGTGAATGGAATACTGCCAAGATAAAGCAATACCAAACCAATACCAATAAGGGTATGGCCTAAGCGACGCCAGGATAGACTAAATATCAGGCCTAGTAGGACTAATATACATGTTATGCCTGGTGGTAATAATGCCCACTCAATTATCTTGGTTAACATAATCTGTTTCCATCTTGTTTTAGTTGATACTTTTTGTACAACACTTTTTTTGTGTCCTGGTTTTAAATAGCTCCATATTTACTGCGGGGAAATGGGCTTATGTGTTGAAGTACCATCCTATAATTATTATTTTTTATACACCTTTTACTAAATTGTGCACTAGTTTGTTTAATTCTTCCACTGTTATCTGTGGTTTGTCGTTATTGTTTTTGTAAAAAATGTGAAGTAAGTATATCAAAGGGCCATCGAAATGTGTTCGCTAGCTGTTAAAGCGTGGTATATATTGTCCAGTTGCTCTTTGCTGGTAGCGGTTATCACTGTGGTTATTGATAGATAATTACCCTTTTTGCTTTGAGTGATTTTTACATTGCTATAAGGGGTTTCCGGGGCAAATTGACATATGATTTCATGGACAATTTTATCCAGATCGTCACGAGCTTTGCCCATGGCCTTAATTGGGAATTCACATGGGAATTCAAGTAGAGTTTCTTGTGTTGTCATATTTTTATTCGAACCAGAGTTTTACGCTATCAACCATCCCTCGCCAGATTCCTCCATCCTTGACATCTTCCAGGGAGATAAGGTCTTTTTGGGCAATTATTTCATCATCAAGTTTTATGGTTACTTCACCAAATTTTTGTCCTTTATTGATTGGCGCAATAATTTTGTTTTCTAGTGTTGTAGAAGCCTTAAGGGATTTATATTGTCCACGAGGTATAGTGATGAACAAATCATCTTTAATACCCAGTTGAAATTTTTCTTTTTCCCCTTTCCAAATATTTGCAGACAGACGTGCTTCATTGCCTGCATATAGTAGCTTGGTTTCATAGAAGCGAAAACCATAATTAAGAAGTTGTTGGCTCTGTTTCGCTCTAGCATTAGGGCTGTCGGTGCCGAGTACAACAGATACCAGGCGCATGCCCTCTTTTTCAGCTGAAGCAGCCAGGCAATATCCTGCATCTTCGGTATAACCGGTTTTTAAACCATCAACGTATTTATCCTGCCATAACAGTTTGTTACGGTTATGTTGAGTGATATTGTTGTAGGTAAAATCTTTTTGTGAATATAATTTGTAAAACTCAGGGAAGTTATTGATTAGGTTGCGTGCCAGGATGCTGATATCGCGGGCGGTTGTATAATGATTTTTATTGGGTAATCCAGTGCAATTCATAAAGTGGGTATTTTTCATGCCCAGCTTTTTAGCATATTGATTCATAAATTGCGCAAAGGTGTCTTCGCCGCCAGCTACGTGCTCAGCTAAAGCAACGCTCGCATCATTTCCAGACTGGATGATCATTCCTTGCAATAGTAGTTTTACCGGAACCTTTTTGCCTACTTCAACAAACATGCGTGAGCCGCTGGTGCGCCACGCCTTTTCGCTTATGGTTACTTCCTCATCCAAAGAGATATTGCCGGATTTGATTTCATTAAAAACTACATAGGCAGTCATAAGTTTGGTGATACTTGCAGGTGCAACTTTGGTATCAGGTATGCGTTCAGCTAAAATTTTGCCGCTGTGATAATCAATCAAAATATAACTATTTGCTCCGATTTTAGGAGGAGCGGGTACCGGACGCTTCATCGCGCTGGTGATGGTAGAAAATCCAATTAAAAGAAAAACGAAAAACAAACCCTGTCTTATAAATCTCATGATATATCCGGTAACGTAACGAAAATTAATGATAACTATTTGATGCATGATAATGCAATAAGTTCATAAGTAAATGATACCAGTTTTTTGCTTATAAAATAAAGGGCTGAAGAGTAATGATGATAGGTAAAATATTAAAAGTGTGTCATTGCCGCGAAGGCATATAACTGTTCATAGAAAAAACGTATAGCGCCTTTTAAAAGTATTGATATGAATTGGCTTTAGAAAAACGTTGCATAAATATACTTAAATTTTTGAAGCTCCCTGAGCTCTTCGGTCTTAGCTATCTTGATTCTATTAATTAGCAATAATTAACCGTGGTGTACCTAGTTCAAATCCTTCCAGCTCATCAATTAATAGATCGGCTTTTTTTATAGTTTCAATTGGGCCTATTTTCACTTTATGAATAAGATTTGTTCCGTTGGTGACGCTATCTATCGTAAAGTTTTCGTTTAGATGAACTTTTACCCGGTCTATAAGGCGCAAAGCGTTGTTTTTGTCGCCAAAAGCGCCTATTTGCAGGAAATATGCGATATTTTGTGCTGATTGCGCGTTATTTTGTTCTGGTTTGTTCTTAATCTTGCTGGAGGGTGAGGCTGAGGTGTTTGCGTCGTCGGAAACAGAATTGATTTCTATTTTGGTTGCTTGTGTCAGAGGAGTAATTGCCTTGGTATTAATGTTTGTTGGCGGTTTAGGTATGTTTACAAGCTTTGGTTTAACTGTTTCTTGTGGAGCAGGTGTTGATTGTGCAATGCTGGATGTATCAGGAATAATGGTTGTTACCTCAACTGGTGCGGTTCCCTTCCCTACTATGCCAAGTTTGGTTGCTGCTGCATATGAAAGATCAATCAGACGATTTTTAACGAAAGGTCCTCGGTCGTTAATCTTTACTATTATCTTGCGACCGTTTTCCAGGTTGGTTACCTGGGCATAAACCGGAATTGGAAGAGTTTTGTGGGCTGCGGTCATTGCATACATATTATAGGTTTCTCCGCATGATGCGCGGCGGCCATGGAATTTTTCGCCATACCAGGAAGCCACTCCTCTTTCGGTGTAACCTTGATTAGTTGGAAGCAAGTGATAAGTTTTGCCATGTACTTCGTATGAAGATGGGTTGCCATAGCGGCTAATTGGAAGTTGGTGAGGAGTTGGATTTGCTGGTGGAAATTGTTCCGGTTTGTGGGGGTTGCGATATCCTATACCGCATCCATGCAGGATTATTGCAGCAACTAATATTACCAGTAACCTCTTTATAAAAAACATCTTACTGCTCTAGGGTGGTTTTACCACTGATTAGCTGGCTTAACTGGAATGCCGCCATTGCATACATTGAGCTGTGATTATAGCGGGTTATTACATAAAAATTATGCAGAGTTATCCAATACTCTTTTCCTTTTTTTGTGTCTAGCACCAGTAAATTGGCAGGCATGCTGTCATCAAGTGTTTGAGTTGGATTTATTCCCATCAAGCGCAGATCGCCAACTGTATATTGTGGTTTTAGCTGATTCGTTGCAGCTTTTTTCCATTCTTTGCCGCTTACTTTGGCTTTAACTGCAATTGGTTCATTAGATTTCCACTTATGACGACTGAAGTAGTTGGCTACGCTGCCAATTATGTCCGAGTTACTATGCCAAAGATCGCGTTTTTTATCGCCATCGTAATCTACTGCGTAATCGCGATAACTGCTGGAGATAAACTGGGGCTTGCCCATTGCTCCCGCGTAAGAACCGCGGACTTTATAAGGATCCAGCCCTTCTTCTCTTGTTAAAAGTAGAAAATGTTCAAGTTGTCCTAGGAAAAATTTGCTGCGTTTGGGGTAGTTAAAAGCAAGGGTGGCAAGAGAATCGATAACGCGGAAATTGCCGGTATTCATTCCGTATTTGGTTTCTATGCCAATAATGGCAGTGATAATTTCTGCTGGGACGCCGTATTCTTTATATGCTCTTTCAAGAGTGCCACCATGAATTTTTTTGAAACCGATGCCTCCTAATACTCTATCTTTGCGAATAAATATCGGCTTGTATTGAAACCACTTTTTCTTTTCAGCTGGATTGGATATCGCTTTGACGACCTTTTTGCGAGGTTTCATCGCCTTGAACAAGTCAATTACCCATTGGCGCTCAAATTTATGTTCGCTTACCATGCGGTCTATAAATTCATTTACTGACTTGCGCTCAAGTAATTCTTGTTCAAATATATCTGTCGATTCGGCCATTACCTGAGCAGAGCAGATTATTCCTATGATCAAAAGGGTGTTAAGTAAAATCCGTTTCATTGTTCACGCCTCGCTATCCCATATTTAATTGCACACTTAGCTCGGTTATTCTAAGAAGAATAGAGCTTGCGGTGAGTATGTACTGCCATCATCATACCGAATCCAGCCATAATGGTCACCATAGATGTTCCTCCATAACTTACCAGAGGAAGGGGGGCTCCTACAACAGGTAATAGTCCGGAAACCATGCCGATGTTTACAAAAATATATACAAAAAATGTTAAGGTTAGACTACCACATAATAATCTGGAAAAGGTGTCTTGGGCCTGGGTAGATATGTAAAGTCCGCGGATGATTATCATAAAATAGATCAACAGCAGTATTGAAATTCCCATTAATCCAAATTCTTCGCTAAAGGCACTAAAAACAAAATCTGTTGAGCGTTCAGGTAAGAAATCCAGTTGCGATTGAGTACCATTAAGCCAGCCTTTGCCAAAAGTTCCGCCAGAACCGATCGCGGTTTGGGATTGGATGATGTGATATCCGGCCCCACGAGGATCTTTTTCGGGATCCAGAAAGGTAAGCACCCTCTGTTTTTGATAACCATGCATAAAATAGATCCAGAATATGGGGGCTGCAGCGGCTATAGCTGCGGTTGCAGATAAAAGCAGACGCCAGGAAATTCCTGCTAAATAAATAACAAAAAAACCAGAGCTTGCTATTAATAATGATGTTCCAAGATCTGGCTGTTTGATGATGAGTCCGGTTGGAATAAGTATTAATAGTAAGCCAATAATAATCTGTTTAAAGGTGGGGGGGAGTTTTTTTCTGGAATAATAGTAACTAACCATCATTGGTACAGCTATTTTCATTATCTCTGAAGGCTGAAAACGAAATAAGCCGAAATTAAGCCAGCGTTGTGCGCCTTTACTTTTAGTGCCGGCAATAAGAACCGCTACCAGAAGGATAATACCAACTCCATATAGCCAGGGTGCCCAGCGTAGTAGTCGGTCTGGTGATATTCTGGCTAGAATCACCATAATAGTGAATGCTATTGCCATTCTTACCAGTTGTTTGTAAATCAGCCCCATGTTTTGATTGCCGGAGCTATATAAAACTACCAGACCTATACAAGACATAATCAACAGCCCTATTAATAGCATAGTGTCCAAGTGTAGGGTTTTTTCGATAAAACTAAGTTGTCTTATCTGAGACCCTCTTAAGTGTTGTGGAGAGCTGTAGCTATTAAGTTCCATAATTATTCAGTTGCCTCATGCTCTTTCCCTAAATGGTTTTCTCCAAGTAGGTATCTATCTAATACTTTTCTAGCAACAGGTGCAGCAACAGAACTACCGCCACCGCCATGTTCTACAATCACTGCAACAGCGATCTTAGGTTTATCAAGAGGAGCAAATGCGATAAATAAGGCATGGTCTCTAAGTTCAAATGCCAGCTCCTCGTTCTTTTTTGCCTTTTCATCCTGTTTGACACCAAATACCTGAGCAGTTCCGGTTTTACCTGCAAAATTATAAGGGGCATCCAGGCCAATCTTACGTGCGGTACCATATTCGCTTTGAACTACATTATGCATTGCCTGAATTACAGTTTCCCAATCTGCTGTAGATACGTCATCAATATTTTTACTGGATTGGTCAAATTCGGGTTGTTCTTTGGTTTTTGTTGCCGGATCAATATGGTGTTTTAAGAGATGCGGTTTGATATATTTGCCTCGATTGGCGATTAATGCGGTTGCCTGAGCTAATTGTAATGGTGTGGTAAGGGTAAAACCCTGGCCAATCCCTGAGATCAGGGTTTCTCCATGGTACCACGGTTCTTTTTTCACCCGGCGCTTCCATTCGCGTGATGGCAGAATCCCTGATTTTTCACCGGGCAAATCAATTCCGGTTTTGTGCCCCAAACCAAAACGATCCAGAAAAGTAGACATGCGGTCGATACCAAGTTTGTATGCCAGATCGTAAAAATATACGTCACAAGAGTGAGCTATTCCGTGGTTAAGGTTTACCTTGCCATGCCCCCATTTTTTCCAGCATCGGTATTTGTGGTCAACATTGGGTAGTGTGTAATATTCAGGGCAGAATACCTCATCTTCCGGTTTGACTACACCATAGTGCAATCCTGCAAGACCAATTAATGGCTTGGTGGTTGATCCGGGAGGATACTGGCCACGGGTTAAGCGGTTAAATAACGGCTGCATCTTGTCATCTTTTAGTTCCTTGTATTTTTTTGTAGATATGCCGTTTACAAACAGATTCAGATCAAAGCCGGGCTGACTAACCATGGCCAGGATTTCTCCGGATGATGGTTCAATTGCAACCACGGCCCCGCTATATTCGCCGAATGCCTTCTCAATTTCCATTTGCAGTGTTGAATCGATGGTAAGGTATATGTCATTTCCGGGTTTTGGAGGAGTTTCTTCAATAGTGCGGATATAGCGGCCACTAACGTTTTTTTCTACCTTGATCTCACCAACGTCGCCATGGAGAATGTCTTCGTAATATTTTTCGATTCCGGTTTTGCCCACATGAGTTGATCCTGCGTAATCAAAGTAGTCTAAAGTCTTTAGCTCTTTTTCATTTATGCGTCCAACATAACCTATGATATGCGAAGCAACTTCTTTTAGTGGGTAGCGCCTGGCGATATGTGCTTTTACATAAACCCCTGGGAACAAGTGACGATTGATAGCAAAACTTGCTACCTCAGTTTCTGTAAGTTGGAATTTGATAGGGATATGGTCGAACCTGTGCAAGTTATTGCTCCACAGGTTCTGCATTAGGTTTTCAAAACGCTCCATCTCTTCATCAGATATCTCCAATATATGACGTAGACGGGTTGTGGTATCAGATAAATTTTTTACCTCTTCAGGAATTATGGTTAATTGAAACGAAGGGATGTTATCAGCCAGGATTACCCCATTGCGATCAAAAATAAGGCCGCGACGAGGAGGTTCCGGTTCAACTTTTATTCGATTATTTACAGATTTGGTGCGATATTTTTCATACTTGATGATTTGTAGATTTACCATCTGTGCAACCAGAATCATCAGCATTAAAAAAACAACAATCACCGCGACTATAGTGCGGTTGGTAAAGAGTCTTTTTTCTTTAAGATTATCTTTAATCTCCATGACAACTCAGTATTCTTAGCTTACTTCAAATCGGCGACGCATAGCCCGTAAGGCAGAGAATACCACTGGCCACATTACCGCGCTAAATACAGATGCCGACCAATAATAAAGATCGCTTATTGGTCTGCCGGCAAAGCCGTAAATCCAACGGAAAAGTAATTGATGCAATAACATTAACACCAGAACGGTTAAGCATTGGCTCCAAAGCGGTGAAACGCGGATGCGATGATAAAATGTAACCGCAATATAGGCAACAATGGCAAATGTAAGCGCATGTAATCCGATCATAGTGCCTTGTAGCGCATCTTGAAACAGTCCAACAGTCCATGCAGAGATAACGCCAATTCTTTCTGGAATGGCAATACACCAATAGATCATAACTAATAGTGCAAATTCCGGTCTGGCATAACCAAACTCTTCAGGTAGAGGAACAATCAATAGTGCAAAAGCAATGATTATCGAAGCAATGATCACCCAACCTGATTGATGTTTGATAATGGACATCTATTGCTCTCCATCCTGGTGATTATTGTTATCGTTAAATTGATCTTTAAGACTGTAATTGAACGTTGGGTCCTGTTGTTTAGGGCCGCCACGCCAAACCAGAAGAATCTCTTTGATATGATCTAGTTTTGCGGTAGGTTCTGCGCTAACTGTTGCAAATGGTTTTCCCGGATTAGTTATAACTTCGGTGACTTTTGCAACAGGATAGCCAGAAGGAAAGCGTCCTCCAAGACCAGAGGTGATAAGCAAATCCCCTTTTTTGATATCGGTATTATTAGGAATATATGGTAAATCAAGTTTGCTGGTAGTGCCGGTGCCAAGAGCTATAGAACGGAACCCTGTGCGGTTGATTTGAACCGGGATTGCATGGTCAGGATCAGATATCAGGATTACCTGAGATGTTTTTGGTGCGACATTAACTACTTGCCCTAAAACACCATTGGAATCGAGTATAGGTTGTAGACGAAATACATTATCCCAACTTCCCTTGTTGATTAGAACATGGTGCTTGTATGGATCCATATCAACACGGATAATTTCTGCAATTGATACCTTTTCACCAACCTTAAATGAAGAATCTAATAGTGCTCGCAGGCGAATATTTTCATGTTCAAGTGCTTCGAGCTTAAGCAGACGTGCGCTATTAAGGGTGTTTTCTGTTTTGAGTTCTTCAATGCGTTCCAGCAAAGTGCTACGTGATACCAAATTGTCATCAATAATATCGCTAGTTGCAGAAGGGATGTTTACTAATTGTTGGATCGGATATATGCCCATGTTCAAAGGTGAACGCAGGAAATCGAAGGCGTTTCTCTTGTGATCAAGGGTGATGAAGATCAGAGAGACTACAACAAGAACAATCAAGCGGGCAGTAGCGGTAGGACCTGTACTGAATATACGTTTGATGGTTACATCTCCCTATGTTTTCTGTTCTTAGGTCAGCGGGATCTGGCCTTTACAATCCTTGTGATAATTTGTCATTCCCGCGAAAGCGGGAATGACAAATAAATTAATGCAGCGTCATACCAGCGTAGGCCGGTATCCAGAAAAACTTACTCAGTTGCAAAAATATCAGAGCCGTGCTCTTCCATTAATTCAAGTGCTCTACCACCACCACGGGCAACACAGGTTAATGGATCATCCGCAATAACAACTGGTAAGCCAGTTTCTTCCATGATCAATTTGTCTAGGTTACGCAATAGAGCACCTCCACCGGTTAGAACAATGCCTCGTTCGGCAACGTCTGCACCAAGTTCTGGTGGAGTTTGTTCCAATGCGGTCTTAACCGCACCAACGATTCCGGTTAATGGCTCCTGAAGTGCTTCAAGGATCTCGTTGCTGTTCAGAGTGAAACTACGAGGAATACCTTGCGCTAAGTTACGACCTTTTACTTCAACTTCTCTTACTTCGCTAAGAGGAAATGCGGAGCCGATCTCATGCTTGATCATCTCTGCAGTTGCTTCGCCGATCAATGTGCCGTAATTGCGACGTACGTAGGCCATGATTGCTTCATCGAAACGGTCACCACCAATACGCACAGAAGCAGAATATACAATGCCGTTAAGTGATAAAACGGCAACTTCGGAGGTTCCGCCGCCAATATCAAGCACCATTGAACCACGCGCTTCTTCAACTGGCATGGATGCGCCAATTGCAGCAGCCATTGGTTCTTCAATCAAAAATACTTCTCTGGCTCCGGCTCCGGCAGCTGATTCTTTAATCGCTCTGCGTTCAACCTGAGTAGAACCACAAGGCACGCAGATAAGTACACGAGGGCTTGGAGCAAAAAATCTGCTTTCATGCACCTTACGTATAAAGTGTTGTAGCATCTTTTCGGTTTTGGTGAAATCAGCGATCACGCCATCTTTCATTGGGCGCTCTGCTGTAATATTGTTTGGGGTTCTGCCAAGCATAAGTTTAGCTTCGGCACCAACGGCGGCGATGCTTTTGCCGCGTCCGTCATGTCTGATAGCAACCACGGAAGGCTCATCCAAAACGATTCCCTGGCCACGACAATAGATTAGGGTGTTTGCAGTTCCAAGATCGATCGATAGATCGTTAGAAAACATCCCGCGAATTCTTTTGAAGATCATACCTTCTTTTCCTCAAGATCCCTGAATTAAGGTTTGCTCATATATAAAAACATTCAGCTTAATCGACGTACTTTAGCAATGGCAGCACGTATCGGCAAGTGAATATTTATAAGCAAGCAGCTGTTAATAATATCACAAGATAGTTTTGTTCGAATCAATGAACGCATAATCAGTATCTTGCGGTGAATTAAACCTCCCTTTCAATATCAATAATGATAGAACAATTTATGGAAAATAATAAAAAAAGCGTCAATGGATTTATCAACTACCCTGGATATGGTAAGTTTCACATGCAGTTAAGGAATGCTCGTAGCGCAAAGTATATTCGTCATTCCCGACTTGATCGGGAATCTCCAGCGTATATTAACTGGGGTGCGTGTATTCTCTGGGTTCCCGCCTGCGCGGGAATGACGGTATTAAAGGTAATATATTTTCAAGCCCCCTGAGCCTCTCGACTACGCTCGAGATAAATCAAGGCCGAAGGGTAGTGGAAAAATGAATAAAACAAGATGGTTTCGACTGCTCTCAGCCGACTTGTTATTAATTAATGACGGAGAAAAGAATGTCTTTACAGGCAGATGACGTTAAGAATATCGCCCATCTGGCACGCATTGCCATTGATGAAAATGATATTCCTGAATATGCAAAGAATTTGTCAAAGATCCTCGATTTTGTAGATCAATTAAATCAGGCAGATACCGATGGTATAGAGCCAATGGCACATCCGCTGGATATGGCGCAAAGGTTGCGTGTGGATGAGGTGACCGAGGAGAATCTACGCGAGAAGCTACAGGCAGTTGCGCCAAAGGTGGAAGCAGGACTTTTCCTAGTCCCGAAAGTCATAGAGTAAATTTAAAGCTATTGCGCTCTCTTATTCTGTGTTGAAAGCCAAATATAAAATACTCATTTAGCAATAAGTAAACTCCGCTTTTATATTTGACTTTCGCCTTGACTAAGATTCGCTCATTACGCTTTAAATGCACAAGTATTCAATATAGTTATTTATTAACTAAAGCAAAGTTAATCAGGAATAACAATGCACAAGAAATCATTAGCACAACTATCTGCTGCATTGCAGGCGAAGGAGATCTCCAGTGTTGAATTAACACAGGAGTTTCTGGCGCGTGCCAAGCAGTATAACGAACAAACCAATGCTTATATTACCATTACCGAAGATTTAGCTTTGGCTCAGGCGAAAGATGCGGATGCCAGAATAGCAGCAGGTGATGTACAGGCACTTACCGGTATCCCTTTGGCGCATAAAGATATCTTCTGTACCGACGGAGTGAAAACCAGCTGTGGTTCTAAGATGCTGGATAACTTTATCGCCCCGTACAATGCAACGGTAATCGAAAAATTTAATGCCGCTGGTGCAGTAACTTTAGGTAAGGCAAATATGGATGAGTTCGCGATGGGCTCGTCAAATGAGAACAGTTATTACGGTCCGGTGAAAAATCCATGGGATCTAAGCTGTGTTCCCGGTGGTTCGTCCGGTGGTTCGGCAGCGATTGTTGCGGCACGTTTGGCGGCGGCAGCAACGGGAACCGACACAGGTGGTTCGATTCGCCAACCCGCGTCTTTCTGTGGCATCTCCGGCATCAAACCAACCTATGGTCGCGTATCGCGTTATGGCATGATCGCCTATGCATCCAGTTTGGATCAAGGTGGTCCAATGGCGCAAAATGCTGAAGATCTGGCATTAATGTTAGAAGTTATGGCGGGTTTTGATCCAAAGGATTCAACATCTGCAGAAAAAGACGTACCTCAGTATAGTGCATCTCTGAATGATTCACTGGAAGGAATGAAGATAGGTTTGCCGAAGGAGTACTTCGGTGAAGGTCTGGATGCCGAGGTCGCCAAGGTTATCGAAACAGCGGTTGAAGAGTATAAAAAACTAGGCGCAGAGATCGTCGAGGTCAGCCTGCCAAATACGCATCTTTCAGTGCCTGCTTATTATGTAGTGGCACCGGCAGAGTGTTCCTCCAACTTATCTCGTTTTGATGGCGCGCGTTTTGGGCATCGCTGTGAAGATCCACAAGATCTGGAAGACATGTATAAAAGATCTCGTGGTGAAGGCTTTGGGGTTGAGGTAATTCGTCGTATTCTGGTTGGAACCTATGCGCTGTCTGCTGGTTATTATGATGCTTATTACCTGAAGGCACAAAAAACGCGTCGTTTAATTAGTGAAGATTTCAAAAAGGCATTTGCCGATGTAGATCTGATTCTGGGGCCAACATCTCCAACTACTGCATTTGGTATCGGTGCCAAGACCGATGATCCAATCACCATGTATATGTCTGATATCTATACCATTGCAATTAATCTTGCAGGTATTCCGGCGATGTCGATTCCGGCGGGAATGGCACAGGGTAAACCGGTAGGTCTGCAGCTTATGGGCAATTACTTTGATGAGGCAAAACTGCTGAATGCAGCGCATAAATATCAACAGGTGACCGATTGGCACCAGCAAATGCCGGAGGGATTCTAAGATGGAATGGGAAGTAGTAATCGGCTTGGAAATTCACGTCCAGTTGGCAACCAAAAGTAAGATTTTTTCAGGCGCATCAACTGCATTTGGTGCCGAGCCAAATACTCAGGCATGTGCTGTAGACCTTGGTCTTCCTGGTGTGTTGCCGGTGTTTAATGGACAGGCAGCAAAGATGGCGATCAAGTTTGGTTTTGCTTGTGATTGCGAGATTGCGCAGCGCTCAATCTTTGCGCGTAAAAATTACTTTTATCCTGACTTGCCCAAAGGGTATCAGACCAGTCAATTCGAGATACCAATCGTAGGTAAAGGCCATCTTGAAATTCAGGTAGATGAGAACACCACCAAGGTAGTCGGTATTACCCGCGCGCATATGGAAGAGGATGCCGGGAAATCCTTGCACGAAGATTTCGCCGGTATGACCGGAATCGACTTGAACCGTGCCGGAACCCCACTACTTGAGATTGTATCCGAGCCAGATATGCGCAGTGCCAAAGAAGCAGTTGCATACATGCGTAAGATCCACTCATTGGTTCGCTATCTGGGCATTAGTGATGGCAATATGCAGGAAGGTTCCTTTCGTTGCGACGCCAACGTATCGGTAAGGCCAAAGGGGCAGGAAGAGTTCGGAACTCGTGCCGAGATCAAAAATCTTAACTCATTCAAGTTTATTGAAAAGGCAATCAATGTTGAGATCGAACGTCAGATTGATTTGATTGAAGCTGGTGGAGAAGTAGTTCAAGAGACCCGCCTTTATGATTCCGAGAAAAACGAAACCCGCTCAATGCGCACCAAAGAAGAAGCTAACGACTATCGTTACTTCCCGTGCCCAGACCTATTGCCGGTTGTTATTTCTGATGAAACTGTGGCAGAGATCAAAGGCTCAATGCCAGAACTACCGGATGAGAAAAAGGCACGCTTTATGGAACAGTTTGAGCTTGGTTCCTATGACGCTAGCCTCCTCTCCTCAAGTCTGGAAAGTGCCACCTATTTTGAAAAGGCGGTAGAAGCATCTGGCGGTGAAGGAAAACTATGTGCCAACTGGATCATGGGTGAACTACAGGCCAGCTTGAATCGGGAAGATAAAGAGCTGGATGAATCTCCGGTAACCTCGGAACTGCTTGGTGGCCTAGTCAAAAAGATCAAAGACAAGTCAGTAACCAGCAAGATCGCGAAAAAGGTATTCGAGGCGATGTGGAACGGTGAAGGTACAGCTGATGAGGTCGTTGAAAAATATGGCTGGAAACCGGCAGATGCATCTGAGGTGGAGCCAATTATCGACGAGATCATCGCCAATAATCCAGGGCAGGTAGAGCAATATCGTTCCGGTAAGGACAAGGTATTCGGCTTCTTCGTTGGACAGGTGATGAAGGCTACCAAAGGTCAGGCTGATCCGGCTCAGGTTAATCAATTGTTGAAGGCAAAGCTTTCATAAATATGAAACCGTATCAAGGGCTAATATTATTAGCCCCTACATGGTTCTGTGCTTTAAACCAGTTTAGTGGGAAATCCCGTAGGGGCGAAAAATCTTTCGCCCTAAGAATCTGTTGATTCTGAGCGATAGCGAAGGCAGAATCAAAGACTCTGACCCCCTCCTTCATTGATTTTGCGAAATGCATAATTGAAAAATGCAATGCCATATGGTAAATATAGCCATATGAGTGCCAGATTGATTTTTAAGGATAAATACATTTATAAAGACGGAGCCATTCGTGAAATGGTTCTGTGGCAACTGCCTGTAACCAGCAATGAACGCCCGCATGGTTTAAAGTACAGGTTGTATTATGGTTATCCAGGGAAATGTCTGGTGAGATATGATAATGAACAGGGTAAGGGCGATCACCGTCATTATCTTGATCTGGAAAATGATTATTTTTGGGAATCAGTAGAAAAGTTAGTGGCTGATTTCAGAAATGATATTGAAACATTAAGGGGTGAAAGCGATGGTTAAACAGCATATACATGCCGGAGTAGAAAGTCCCGACAAAGGTTTTGACCGTTTTGTTAATGCTTGGAATAATGCAATTGATATAGAGCAAGAGCGGCAAGAAGTGCATCTGAATTTTGAAGACTTATCAATGCTTTTATCTGTTCTTACTCCCAAAAGGCTTGAGTTATTAAAATTTCTGCGTCAAAGCGGTCCGCTAAGCGTCAGAGCGTTATCAAAAAAATTAGAGCGTGATTATAAGAATGTACATACTGATGTCGGTGCGCTAGAGGAAGTAAGCCTTATTGATAGAGATGAAAATGGAGAGCTAAGAGCTCCATGGGATGTAATTGACGCGCATCTGAGTTTGGTTGCATAAATTTCCGCCCCCCATTGATTCAAATGTAAATTACAGAGTAAACATGACCCAAAGACAAAAAGACAATCTACAGCGTTTTATCTTCGAAAACACCGATGTTCGTGGTGAGATCGTGCATCTTGATGATTCATACATCAGTGCCGTAAAAAACAGCAACTATCCGCAGCCATTAAAAGAATTGATTGGACAAATGATGGCTGCTACCGCCCTACTCGCAGCGACGGTAAAGATCAAGGGCAAGTTAACCGTGCAGGCTCAGGGTGATGGTCCGGTGTCGCTAGTCCTGGTTCAATGTAGTAGTGATCATGAAATTCGCAGCATGGCCAAGTATGACGGTGATATTACTGCTGCAGATATCACACAGATGATGGGTAAGGCCTACATGGCAATAACCATTGAGCCAGATGGTGACAAAGAGCGTTATCAAGGAGTGGTCCAATTGCACGGTAATAAGATTGAAGACGCGTTTGAAGAATATTTTAACAGCTCCGAGCAACTCGCTACCAAAGTTTATCTAACTGCTAATGACAAAAGTGCTGCTGGTTTGTTCCTGCAAAAACTGCCGGAAAGCGAAAACTCTCAGGATGAAGATGCCTGGGATCGCATGTCGCAACTCGCATCAACTATAACTTCGGAAGAGTTATTGCAACTTTCGGCACAAGACATAGTGCAGCGTTTGTTTCACCAGGAAGATATTCGCTTATTTGAACCAACAACAATCCAGTTCAAATGTTCCTGTTCGCGGGAAAAGTTGGAAGGTGTTTTAAAATCGATTGGTTACGATGATCTGAAAAGACTTATCGAAGAAAAAGGCAATGTTGAGGTGGATTGCGAATACTGCCGTGAAAAATACATTTTCGATACCATAGATATTGAATATCTTTTTAATGATGGTAATAAACATAAGGCGCCAGAGACTAAGCAGTAATCAAGTGGTTTCGACTACGCTCAACCGACTTGCTTAGTGATTAATTATGACCAAACTCTTAATCGACATAGGCAATACCCGCGTTAAGTGGGCACATATGCAAGACCCAAAAACCAGAATTCTATCTGGTCATGGTTATGTGCAGCACAATAAGCAGCTGGGTATCGAAGTTCTAAAACAGGTCGAGGCTCCTGCGGGGCTATCGGCAATCTATGTTAGCGCCGTAACCGATGATCTCAATTCTCAGCGCATAAAACGTCAATTGCAGGAACTACATGATGCGCCGGTGCTGATGGTTAAATCTCAGGCGGAAGGTTTCGGTATAAAAAACGGCTACAAACAGCCGGATCTGCTTGGCGTAGATCGTTGGATTGCCATGATTGGTGCTTACTCCAAGACTCAATCAGAGCATGGTGTGATAGTAGTCGATGCCGGAACCGCAATAACTATCGATGCCATTGATGCAAATGGATGGCATCTTGGTGGCACGATAGCGCCGGGACTGGAACTTATGCGTAGCGCACTTAACAAAAATACTCAGCGCCTGATGCTGGTAGAAGATGCAGATATTAAGGCCGTCGCCGATAATACCCAGGATGCTATCGCGAGTGGAACTATGTGGTCTCTGATAGGCAATATTCTGCAGACAGAACAAGAATTAGGTATGGATCAAAACAGCAAGATCGACTATTTTATAACAGGTGGAGATGCATTGCAGTTGGTGCAATATCTACCATCACGGTATCAATTGGTAAATGACCTGATACTGCAAGGCTTAGCGCGAATTGCTGAGAATGGTTAAATGAACGTCATACCGGCGCAGGCCCACTACTGTTCGGGGAAAATATTGCTATTTGTTGCAAAGCGTTATTGGGTAATGTTATTAAGGGGTGAAAAGTATTTGAAACTCAAAATCCCGTTCATCCTGAGCGCGAGGTACGAGCAGTCGAAGGGTGCTGTAAGCCTTTGATTAATACCG
>JAWSVC010000055.1:0-2558 GCA_033852075.1 Gammaproteobacteria bacterium
ATGCAACCGCATATACAATTGCCCAGGCGGTTAATGCAGAATCAGCATCTACTGGTATTACTGCAACAGCTAGTACTGAGGTCACAATTAATGACCTATCAAGCGATGGTACTATTACCTTTGATTTAAGTAGTCAAAACTCTGAGGCTGTAACAATTTCCGCAACTGTAAAAACAGGTGATTTATCAGCATTAGTAACTGCTATTAATGAGCAAACTGGTAATACAGGTGTTACAGCAGCGGTAACAAGCGATACTGGTGAGATCACTTTAACAAATAGTGATGGATATGATATCGCAATTGCTGACTTTAGTCACAGTGCTAGTTCATCAGAAAATATCTCAGTAACTGGCGCGTTAGGAAATGAAACAGTGTTAACTGATGATGGTGCTGGTACTACTGACTCAACAGTTGTTGGTGGAACAGTGAAGTTTAATGCAATCTCTGATTTCCAGGTTAGCTCAAGCATCGAAGGTGCTAATGAGGCTTCTTTGGGTGCAGGGGCGTCAATCTTCTCAACCGATGCCAGTATTGCAAATGTAAGTACCCTTGCTGCAGTAAATACCATGGATATATCCACAGCAGATGGTGCTAATGAAGCGATCGAAATTGCGACAGCAGCTCTATCACAGATCGACTCTGCTCGTGGTGACTTGGGTGCGGTACAAAGTAGGTTTGAATCAACAATTGCTAACCTATCTTCAGTATCAGAAAACGTATCAGCTGCGCGCTCTCGAGTACGTGACGCTGACTTCGCAACTGAAACTGCATCGCTGGCACGTGGTCAAATCCTGTCTCAAGCTGGTATGTCAATGCTTGCACAGGCTAATGCTTCTAACCAAAACGTTCTATCTCTACTTCAATAATAGGTAGAAATATGCAAGGACACTGAGCAAATTTAAAGATCCCTGAGCGTAGCCGAAGGGTTATCAGAAAAAATGTAAAGGTATCCTCGCAAAAGAATGAAAGTTAAAAGCATAAACCACACGCCCGGTGAGAATATCTCCCCGGGCGCAAGTGCTAGAGAAGAATGTTATAAGGTAGGCTGATATGATTAACGTAAATATGCCAAAAGTAGATGCAGTACAAACGTCCAAATCGGGCGTGAGTGTTTCTGCAACTGCAAAGTCTGCCAAGTCTGATCAAATTGCAAAATATCAGACTGTAAGTCAAACCGTAAAATCACCTCCTGTTCAGCAAGAGGTAAAAGAAGTCGATGAGGCTGAACTTAGTCAGGCGGTTAAACAACTTAATGACTTTGTTCAAGATATTCAAAGAGATCTAGAATTTTCGGTTGATGACGATACAGGCAAAACAGTTATAAGAGTCTATGACTCAAAAACAGAAGAACTTATTAGGCAAATACCAAATGAAGAGGTATTAGAACTGGCAAAAAATCTAAAGGAGACCAATGGTCTGCTATTTAATGCCAAGGCATAACCACAAGATCCTTGAGCCAAACAAGATCCCTGAGCGTAGCCGAAGGGTCATAAAATAGGTTGAAGGGCTTAGTGGTTAACAAAGCATTAATTGAGAGAAAGTGTAGGTTGGCGCTGAGCTTGCGAAGCCCAACAAAAAGACTGGGTAATGCGATTAAGGATTAATGGAATTTAAAACTTAAAATTCCGTTCATCCTGAGCGTGAGGTACGAACAGTCGAAGGGTGCTTGTAAACCTTTGATTAATACCGTTTCATACTTCGACTGCTTCGCGCTCAGCACGAACGGTATTAATTTCCCCGGACAGTAGTGGGCGCAGGCCGGTATCCAGAAAAAAGGCGATACGTCATTCCCGCGAAGGCGGGAATCCAGCAAACAAAATTTTGCAGCGCGACGCTAATATTGGAAAGAAATAACTCTCAAAGATTATTTGCCAGCAACCTAATTGCAATCTGTTAAGTAACTGAAAAATATAATTATAATTTTTGAGCTTTAAAATAAGCTCAGCGGCTTCTTTCGGCCAAAATTCCTTTAAAATCAAAATAATTTAAAAAAATCAATAAAAAAATTAAAGTTCCTCACTCCTACGCCGTTAATTAGTTCAACAAAGTCAAACAAATAAAATTTATTTAATTATTGATTTATTAGACTGATTTATTAGACATAGGAGTGAGAACCATGCCACAAGTCATTAATACCAATATTATGTCGTTGAATGCGCAACGTAGTATTAACGGTGCACAAAGAACAACTAATACAGCAATGCAACGCCTATCATCCGGTCTTCGTATTAATAGCGCGAAGGACGATGCTGCAGGTCTTGCAATTTCCAATCGTATGACATCACAGATTCGCGGTCTTGACCAAGCAGCAAGAAATGCGAACGATGCGATCTCGCTAGCGCAAACTGCAGAGGGTGCGCTACAAGAATCAACAAACATTCTACAACGTATTCGTGAGCTGGCTATTCAGTCAGCGAACGATACCAACAGTGCTTCAGACAGAAAATCACTGCAAGCAGAGGTTAACCAGCTTAAATCAGAGTTAAGCCGCATTGCGGAATCAACAACATTTAACGGTAAAAAACTTCTGGATGGCAGCCTAAGTAACGCATCATTCC